>NZ_JAGXJT010000005.1:0-509261 GCF_019091205.1 Bacillus sp. GbtcB14 | reverse complement strand
GGACTAAATCCTTTCCCGCTTTGCACTTCAGCGAGTCCGGCTGTGATGCTAGCTGCTAATTGGAGGGCGGTGCTGTAGTTGTTGCTGGACGAATGATTGAATTCATATAAATGCTCTAGTTTTTCTTCCAGTTTTTTTCTCATTGCTCCTAATACCGTTACAATTGCGTCTACTCCAGGCATCGGTGTAAGTACTTCTATTGCTTCTATACTTGCAATCGATTGATTGATTTCCTGTATTTGTTGTCTTATTTCATGTTCGATCACATCTGTCGAAGCAACTTTTGCTTGGAACTCGTTTGGGAATGCTTCGTTTTGGCGAATTAATTCTTCACATAAGCATATGATTCCGTGCGCTAATGGCCGAAATGTTTGGACAAGGTAGGCTTTTGCACTACTGTATGTTTGTCCTTGTAATACTGTATCTACCGCAAATGCATCAATAGATTGAATGGCTTGTTCCATACTTTGAATCGTAGCATTACATATAGCGTTCATACTTTGAGTTTGACTTTGTACTTCTCCCAAATACATGTTTAAACTCATGTATTGACCTCCCTTTGTAGTTGCTGCTGTTCATAGGAAAGGTCGTTTTCTTTCTCACTGAGATGCCGTTTTTCTTTAAGCAACGTCTCTTTTTCGTTTTCTAATTCGAATGTAAGTTTTCTTTCATACTGTCCGATCTCTTGCCGCATATTCGTAAAAAGGCGAAATACTTCTTTGTCACCATGCCAAGTTTCTAGTATTCGGTTAAATAAACGATTACTTCTATTTTTCCATTCTTGAAAACTAGCCTCAGCTCGTTCTTGATTTTGCAGCGCAATTCGGTTTTCATTTTGTTCTTCAAATATAATTCGTAATTTTTGATTACATTGACTCATTCTCGTTTCAATTTCTTGACTCATCTTTTCTCCCTACCTTTTCCCCTTTACGTAGGCTGTTACATTATTGAAAAGTCTTTTGAAGTCCTGTATCCATTTTTTCAAATTCATTTGCTACGGAATGGATATTATCAATCGTTTGTTGAAAAGCAGCGCAAAATTGTTTCGTGATCTGTAAATTTTGTTGATTTGCTTCTTGTGCTTTAAAGTTCACAGATAATGTAGTACGCGTTGCCTTATTTATAGAGCGACTAGTGGCACTTTGCATTCTATCTGAAGCATTTCTCATTTTCGTTGCAAGTTGCGTTGCCCTATGCAAATTACTTTGAAATTCTCCCATCACTTACTCCCCTCTACCTTTTATTTACAAGAAAATTATACCACGGAAAAATATTCCAATAAACCGAATGTTCGAATTTAACATATAATTCATCACTGTTACTAAAGATAAGAACAACACTTATCTTTCAACATAACTGTGTCGGAAGTAGGTTCTACTTATACAAAAAAGATGACCTCAGCTATACGCTAAAGTCATCTTTTTCTACCTTATTATTTCACTAACTCTCCATTATAAGCTTTTATATTAAGTGGAGCAGTTAAAAATTGTGCTGCTTTACTAACGAAAGATGTGAAGTGTTCACTCGTATTATGACTCGCAACTGCCGCTTCATCTTTCCATACTTCTACCATCGTATAAACACTTTCTTTTTCTGTATCTTTATATAAGTCATAAGATACATTTCCACTTTCTTCTCTTGAACCGTGAATAAGTGGCTGAATTTCTTCTAAAAATGATTGTTGTTTTGCTGGATCTACTTGAAATATTGCGTGAATTATAATCATGGTGCTTCCCCTCTCATCTTTCACTTATTGAAGTTCTTTTATAAAATTATTTCCACTCTGCAACTTTTTCAACTGGAAGACGTACTGATTGGTAACCACTGTCAGCAGTTTTTCCGATTGAAATTAACATTACTGGTACGTGACGCTCTTTATCTAATCCGAACGCTTCTGCGATTTGGTCTTTTTCAAATCCACCAATTGGGCAAGTGTCATATCCGTGAGCACGTGCCGCTAACATAAATTGCATCGCTACAAGACCACCGTCAATTAGTACTGTATCTTTCATTACTTCTGGTGTAACCATTGAGAAGTAACCTGAAAGTTTTTTCATTTGATCTTCTTTTACTTCAGCTGGCATTAAACCACGCTCAACTGCTGTACCGTAAATTTCTTCTGCGTTATCAAAGTTGTTTAAGTCACCAAACACAGCGATCATTGCTGAAGATGTTTCTACTTGAGATTGATTGAATTTCGCAAGTGGCGCAAGTGTTGCTTTTGCTTCGTCACTTTCAATTACTAAGAATCTCCATGGTTGCATGTTTACTGAAGATGGTGCAAGTGTTGCTTCTGTAAGAATTTCTGTCATTTCTTCTTTGCTAATTTTTACTGCAGGATCGTATTTACGAATTGAACGGCGGCCTGTTAAAATTTCGTTAAAGTTATTTGTTTTTACTGAGTTAGTCATAGTTGAAGTCTCCCTTTTTTATAATTCTTTTATATTTTCTTGAATGTGATTTAACATATTTAAAAGATTATCGCGTTCTTCCTCACTTAATCCTTTAAATGCAGATGCTGCAAAACGTTCTTTTTCCTCTTGAAACGCTTGAATTTTATTTCGTCCCTCTTCAGTAAGAGAAACTAACGTAATTCTGTTATCATCTGGATTTTTACGTCTTACAATCATTTCATTTGCCTCAAGCTGCTTTAAATGTCTCGTAATCGCAGCATTATCAATATTCACTTCTTGCTGAAGTGCTTTTTGACTAATTTCACCTACTTCATATAACTGAAGTATAAGCTCTAATCGAGACTGGCTCATACCCGTACACCCTTCAAACTTCGAACTTACTTCTTTATTTAGAAAGTGTAATTTATATAAAATAATCGCTTCTTTTGAGCATGAACTTGTCATATTAATCCTCCTTTACATCCAAATCAAAAACGTTTGATGTATCAATAGTTGATATGTCAATTAATATAATCTATATCGATTTAGAATGCAAGCATTTTGTTTTTATTTTATTTTTTCCAAATTAAGGCGCTTTGTCGCGTTACAAAAAATGTTAATTGCACTATAATAGTACTAATTTAAATGACTGGAGAGTGATTGTAATGCGGCAATACACAAATAGAAATGAGGAAATAAAAATGGAAAATGAAATGAGGATATTCACATATGACAACAATAAATATAGGGATTGTCGCGCACGTAGACGCTGGCAAGACGAGTTTGACTGAGCGTATTCTTTATGAAACGAATGTGATTAAAGAAATTGGCCGAGTAGATAGTGGCAATACGCAAACTGACTCAATGGAATTAGAAAGACAGCGCGGAATTACGATTAAAGCATCTGTCGTTTCTTTTTTTATTGATGATATAAAAGTAAATGTCATTGATACACCTGGACACGCTGATTTTATCGCTGAAGTGGAGCGATCATTCCGCGTTTTAGACGGTGCAATTTTAGTTATTTCTGCCGTAGAAGGTGTGCAAGCACAAACAAAAATTTTAATGCGAACATTACAGAAACTAAACATACCAACTATTTTATTCGTTAATAAAATTGATCGTAGTGGCGCAAACACTAAAAAAGTTATGAAACAAATAAAAGAGGTTCTTTCAAATGAAACGTTCCCCTTCTACTCTGCTCTAAACGAAGGAACGAAAGAAGCCCGGATTATTGAATACAAATCATATGACGATTGCATAGAACGATTAGTACCATATAACGAATCATTGCTTGCATCATATGTAAATAACGAAATAATACCAGACGCATTATTAAGAAAAGAGCTAGAACAACAAATACAGCAAGCAAATGTGTATCCAATCTTTTTCGGATCAGCCATGACAGGCATGGGTGTAACTGAACTACTAGAAAATATTTCAGTCTTATTTCTAGCTAAAAAGTCGGCAGAAAATGAAACATTATCCGGTGTTGTGTTTAAAATTGAACGTGAACCTTCTGGGGAAAAGATTGCATATGTAAGAGTTTTTTCTGGTCATTTACAAGTTAGAAAATATGTTGATATACAACGTGATGACGCTCTGGCACATAAAGAAAAGATTAAGAAAATATGCATGTTTCATAACGGAAATGCGGTTCAAGCTTCTACCGTTTCTAGCGGAGAATTTTGCAAAGTGTGGGGACTGAAGGATATTAAAATTGGTGATATTATCGGTGAACGGACTGATTATATAAAAAATATTCACTTTGCCGATCCACAAATGGAAGCTGCTATTGAAGCATTACCAAAAGAACGAATTCATGATTTATACGCTGCACTTATGGAACTATGTGAAGAAGATCCGCTCATTAAAGTGTGGAAAGATGATGTTCATAATGATCTATATATTCGCCTTTTCGGTGAAGTACAAAAAGAGGTTATTGAAACAACTCTTTATGAGAAGTATCATTTGCAGGTTACTTTCTCAAATACGCGAGTTGTATGTATTGAGAAACCAATTAGCGTAGGGAATAGCGTTGAAGAAATGGGCGAAAAAGCGAATCCATTTTACGCAACAATTGGCTTCAAAGTGGAACGTGGTGAACTTAATTCTGGCATAACGTATAAGTTAGGTGTTGAACTTGGATCACTTCCATTAGCATTTCATAAAGCGATTGAAGATACTGTATGTCAAACGTTAAAACAAGGTTTGTACGGATGGGAAGTTACGGATATTATCGTCACGTTAACAAATACAGGTTATGCTAGTCCTGTTACAACAGCGAGTGACTTTAGAAACTTAACACCACTCGTTTTAATGGATGCTTTAAAGCAAGCTGAATCGTGTGTATATGAACCAGTAAACGAGTTTGAATTGAATGTACCAGAACATGCAATTAGTACCGCAATGTATAAATTAGCTGCTATTCCAGCAAATTTTAGCGAGCCTAAATTATACAATAATTCTTACCAGTTAACAGGCTCATTACCTGTTGCGAAAACAGAGAATTTTAAGCGAATACTCCATTCCTTTACAGAAGGTGAGGGCATCTTTACAACAAAACCAGATGGTTTTACAAAAATGAAGGCTCCCTTCCCTACTCGAAAACGTGTTGATTATAATCCGCTGAATCGTAAGGATTATTTACTTCATGTGTTGAAGGCTTATTAAATAAAAAAGAGGTGCAAATTGCACCTCTTTTTGCATGTATTGATAAGTTAGTTTTCCCTAATAATTTCTCTAAGCTTTTCTATTATTTTTGCTATAGCTTCAATTGAATTTTCTGTTTCAAATTCCCCAACATTTACAGAATGATTTGCATTTTTGACAACTTCAATCTGTAAATTCGTTTTATATAACTGATCAATTTGATCTGCATTGTATTGATGATCTTTATCCCCAATTACTAAAAGCCCTTTATGATTACTATGCAAGATAGAATCAAAAATCGTATCAAACGTCAGTAACGGTGTCATTAATATCATTTTCGACTGTAAAAACTCTTCTCTCTTCATCAAATCATTCGCAATTGGAATTGTTCCAAGTGATTTCCCTAAAAACATAGAACTGCTATAGTGTCCATTTTTCAACACTGCATTTATTACGGGATTAATATCATCCATCATTACTTTCGTTACTTCTTCCATCGGTTTATTCATTAATTGTCCATCAAAGGAATAATGAATATGTACAACATCAATTTTATGTTCAAGCATTAACATCGTTGCATAATAAAATAACGGCTTATCGTAATTGTATCCTGAACCTGAGAACATAAAGCAAACCGTACTGGAACCTTTTTCGATATGTGTGTAATGAATTACTTTGTCATTTATATGTATCTCTTTTTTAGTCCCTTTCATCGTTTTCCCCTCCGAATACGTTTATTTTTGCAAAACGATATGTTCTGTATGAACTGCTATATCCTTTACTTTTTCTTTTATAAACGCAGGCTGTAAGTTATATGCATGTAGCTCTTCTACCGGCACCCACTTAAATAAATACGTTCTTCCCTCTTCTTCCAAAATATATTGATCCGCTCCATTCGCAGGCAATTCATGTAGCTCTACTTCATAATAAAAACTAATTTCATGAAACTTTCGCTCAGAAAGTGTAAAGAAATTTTCTACTGACCATATTAATCTCTTCCCTTTAATAGGAACACCTATTTCTTCTGCCAGCTCCCGTTTTAACGCATCTTCACTATTTTCTAGCATTTTCACTCGACCGCCCGGTACGTACCAAAAATCTTCACCGTTACCTTGCAGGATGAGTATTTTATTATCGTGTTTACAAATTGCTCCGACTCGGTAATTAAAACATGTTTCCTCAACTTTAAACGTAAGATCCACACCCATTCCCCCTTACATATTTTTTAAATATCGAACCATTACAAAACTAATATGTATGTACTGTACAAATAAGATTACTAAATTTCTCTAGTTCGCCCAATAATTTTCGAACTTTCCAAAAACAATACACATCATTTGTCATCACAAGTATAAATACATATGTCACAATTACTGCGCACACTTTGGAAGCATTATGGGGGACGAATGCATCTCTATCAATATGCAAAACTGAAAAATCAAATATTTTTCAAGAAATCATTATAAAAGATAAAGTGAAACATCAATAAGTGGAGTTTTTATCTTTTTCCTGTTGTTTTTAAATATAGTTAAGACATTATTAAAAAGACGCAAGGTCAACTTATGTGCTAATTAATTCTTTTCCTAGAAAAAGCGTCTTTTATTGCACTTGTTACTACATTTAGGAATAATAAAATAGCCATAACTGCCGTTAGTACATTAAGTTGCTTTGTTTTATAAGGAGCGAACCATTCCGTAAAGAACTCTGAATTAACGAGACGATCCCCAACTCCTCCTTCCTTGAAGTTCGGTATCCACGAATTCATATCAAGGATGATAAAAATTAGTTGCATAACGAAAAATGCTCCAATAGTTTTCAGCCAATTTCGTATTCGACTAGGACGCTCTTTTTTTGATGTCATTTAAACCATCCTCCTTTTAGAACTTGCTATTAAAGAGCCTTGTTCTGATAGATACGAATAGATAATATCCATGAAACCCCATAGCATCCCACTGCTATGACAGCAACTAAAAGAAATAATTTCAAATCTGAAATCTCTTTTAAAAAAGCCAGTACGCCATTAGCATATTTATTTAATAAATATGGAGTATTTCGCATTAAATATATAACTCCAATAGATAAAAATATAAAAACTGGTACAAGTGTTTTCACTTTAAATGCAACAAAAAATGGGATGTAAAATGCTGTTATCAACATGACTGCCAAGAAGCCTAGTATGTAACTTTCTAAGGAAAGTTGAAACTCCATGCTGTCTAAAATAAAATATTTTCCAACTAAACAAAATGGGATGATTACTATTGTAAAAAGTAAGGTTCCAACGTATTTTGAACTTATAATTTCCTTCCTAGTATACGGTAATGAGTTTACTAAAATATTAGCATTATCTTTATCATCAGATTGATATGTGTTAATTACAAAAACGGCACTACAAATGATTATGACATATGCTACATCCATGCCGGCCCACAAATAGGTAACTAGAAATAAGAGATAAGCAGGCAAGAAAGTTTTTTGTAAAATCAAATCCTTTTTAATTAAATTAAGCATCTTGAATCCCCCTTTTTTATGAAATACATAATATCCTCTAAACTTGGTTTTTCAATCACCACATCCTTATCAAATAAGTTTTCGATAGAATGTGTATTTTCAATCAATCCCTCGAAACCTGTATTTGCCTTACGTACAGAAATAAATTCACGCTCAGTATCAAACTTTAACAAATCTAGTGGTCCTTTGACTAAAACATAATCCTCTGCAATGGCATAAATATCTTTTGTGAAAATATGCTTCCCATTTTGAATAAATGTAATATAATCGGCAATGCGGTCTAAATCCGTTGTAATATGTGATGAGAAAAAGATAGTTTTCTCTCCATCCTGCATAATATTTTGTAGAACATCCAATAATTCTCTTCTGAATACAGGATCAAGTCCAGATGTAGGTTCATCCATAATAATTAGTTCAGCATGATGTGAAAGGGCAATTGCGAGAGAGGCTTTCATTTTCATTCCTTTGGAGAATGTTTTCATTTTTTTATTTAATGGTAATTCGAACAGATCTTTATAATATGTAAATTGGTTAAAATCCCATTTTTTATAAGCAGGCGCAATAATTTTAGTAATTTCCTTTAATGTGAGTTCATCATAAAACACATTATCGTCATAAACGAAGCCAATTCTTTCTTTAATTCGTTTCGCATCAGTCGAATAGTTCATGCCAAATAAGGAGACGTTTCCACTATCCGGGTTTATTAGATTCATAATCATTTTAATCGTTGTAGATTTACCTGATCCATTTCCTCCAATAAAACCCGTAACAAATCCTTTTTTTACTTCCATCGAAAAATTGTTTATTTGAAACCCTTTAAAAGATTTACTGACATTTTGAAGTTCTATTACGTTTTCCAAGAGTTTTCCTCCTCGTATAAAATTGTAAGCATTTCTTTTAGCTCATTTAAAGAAACATCCATTTGCTTAGCATTTTGAATCGCTTCACATAACTTTTCTTCAACTGTTTTTAATTTTTCTTCTTTCATAGTTTCAATGTTTTGTTCTGCTACAAAGGACCCTCTTCCGACAATTGAATTAATAAAACCGTCTTTTTCCAGTTCTTCATATGCTCTTTTCGTTGTAATAATACTTACTCGTAAATCTTTTGCTAACTGACGCATTGAAGGAAGGGCATCTCCTTGTTTTAAATCACCTAGTAAAATAAGTTTTTTTATTTGGAGTCCAATTTGTTCGTAAATGGGTTCCTTTGAAGTGTTCTTAATAATGATTTGCATGCAAATACCTCTTTTGAAAAATATTGTATATATACTTTATATACAATATATACTATCGCATATTTTAAATCAACAGAAAATTTCCAAAATATAGTTACAAACACAATCTAATAATGTAATTAATACAACTTATTTATACGGGCCTTCCTTGTATTAGCTGGATTTTGAGGTGGAGGTCTTGCTACTAGCTAATACACGATAAAGACTTCGTTGTGTTTTACAGAAAAATCGGCACAACTGATAGTGTGAAAGAGAAAGAGTTTGAAATAGAAGAAAAATTTAAGGAAGTTGATATCAAGTTAGACTAGGATGAGGATGACGAAGAAGGACTGAAAAATATGTTTTCTAAGCTGTGGGAAATGTACGGGGAAGAACCAATTGAGTTATAAATTTACATACGAAAAACGCCTAGTTTCTTTAGTAACAAGGCGTTTTTTCTTCATACTATGTTTAAATTGTTATCTTTCCACACTCCCACCACTCCATAAAAACCTTTAAGGAAGGAGCAACCCACGTTCTACTATCATTTTCATGATTCCATACATATATATCATCTCTTTGCACTTTTCCATTCAAAATGGAATAACCAAACAAATCACCATTTCCACCATCAGCAAAAAATAATAAACAGTCAAAAGGCATATATAAATCCTTGAAATCAACTATATTTCTCATATTCATATTTTCAGTTTTAATTTTTGAAGCAGACCATATAAAGTCCCCGTATTCACCTTCTACACCGTTTGTTTCCTGTAATAATTGATATAACTCATTCGGTAACTCCACATGTAAACAGTTTTGTATATCAGTTAGTTCATCCATCATAGCTGTTTTTTTCAAACTTAAGTTTGGTGAGATACTGTGAATGGTGTTTTTCCACATCACCTTTTCTCCTCCTTATGTGCAATCAAGTATATTCAAAGGGCTCATCTAAATTTATTGATACCACTTTTCTAACAACTCTTTCTCCCTCTCTCCTGAAATACCTGCTTTTAATTCCCAGTCGTCCATACTCTTCATCCACTCATACACATCTGTAACTGTATGTTCTAACTTTCTAAAAGTAAGTCCTTCTTTAATAGCACTTTCAATACTAATAGAAAAACCACCTTTCCACGGCTTCGTCTCACCTTCTAATGAAAATGTTTCTGGAAGCCATAGTGGCATCTCTGTCCAAGGCTGCACCTTATGTTCATTCAAAAACGATTCATCTACCCAAACGAATGCAACCTCACTATTCGTAACCTTTTTACAAGTATTTAATAGCTCTTCCATCGTCAATTCATAACTTGGACCTGTTACATTAAATGTGCCTGTCTTATTGTTTTCTGTCATATTTAGTCCCCAGTTTGCGATGTCTCTTATATCAACTATCTGCACTGGACGGTCTTTTCTCCCTGAAACTAACACTTCTCCTCCCTTCGCTACACGACCAATCCAGTATGGAAGCCGATCTGTATAATCAAACATCCCTGAAAGAAGTCCTGCTCTTACGTGTAATACACGCCCCGGCCAATGCTTCTCTGCTTCTTTTTCACATAATACTTTCAGTGCACCATAATGCTCATAAGGAGATATTCCACCATTCTCTACAGCCTTTATTTGCTCTTCCGTCGGTTCAGGTTGTAATATATAGTCTTCTTTTATGTCATGCGGAATCCAATCTTTATATACGGAAAGGCTTGAGATGAATATATAGTGTTCAATATTATCTTTAAGTACTTCTCCAACATTTCTAATGTGATGCGGAGAAAACCCACACGTGTCGACTACCGCGTCCCATTTTCTATTTATTAAACTTGAGACATCATCATTTCTGTCACCGATTAACTGCTCTACTTCTGGAAAAATTTCTTTATTTGTTCCGCGATTAAATAATGTAACTTCATGCCCTCTTTTTAATGCCTCTTCTACAAAAGCTCTTCCTAAAAATCGTGTACCACCTAGAATTAAAATCTTCATGCTTCTCCCCCATTCGTGATTAAAAATCCTTTCTTTTGTTAAACGATTTTTTGCACTTAAAAGTTACGGGATAATTTGTTTTTTCGAAATAAAATGATAGTTCTTAATTTATAAAATTACTATGAATTCTTTTTTTATTATTGAGCTTGCGCTTTAAATAATAGAATGGTAATCTTTCATACTGAAGTACATTTTAAAGAATTATTAAAGAGAGGTGTTTTATGAACAAACGTGTTTATTTACTGACGATCGTTTCTTTTGTCGTCGGCCTAGTAGAGATGATTTTCGGCGGTATTCTTCCTTTAGTCGCAAATGATCTCGGTATTTCCTTAGGGCAAGCAGGTATGTTAATTTCCGTTTTTTCTTTAACTTTTGCCATATCAGGCCCCTTACTGCTTTCTGCAACATCAAAGATGGAACGAAAACGACTCATGCTTTTAAATTTATCTGTGGCGTTGTTTGCCAATATGATAACTGTTTTAAGCACAAGTTACACTTTACTTTTAGTTACCAGAATCATTTCGGCAATGTGCGCAGCACTTTTAATTTCCCTTTGTTTAACAATCGCTTCTAATATTAGTTCAGAAGCTTACCGTGCTCGTGCGATTAGTTTAGTATTAATGGGTGTTAGTGCTTCTCTCGTTTTAGGTGTTCCTTTTGGATTAATGCTAGGTAACGCTTTCGGTTGGCGCGCTCCGTTTATCTTTATTGTCGTTTTAACTGCAATTTCAATTGTATGTATCCAATTATTATTAGGAAAAATGGAACCGAAACCAAGTATTTCGATTCAAGCACAACTACAAACATTAAAAAACAAAAAAATCATACGCATTCAACTTACGTCTGTTTTATTTTTTGGAGGCCATTTAACACTATATGCCTACCTTACTCCATTCTTACAAGGAGCACTCGGTTTGGATGGAAACTGGCTAAGCGTAATGTATTTGATTGTCGGTATCGCCGCTATTATCGGCGGGGGTGTAGGTGGATTGTTGTCAGATCGTATAGGTCCTAAGAAAACGATTGTTACTATCATTCCCATTTTTGCAATATCCATTTTCATTCTTCCTTTTACTACATTCAATACAGTATTTTTCCTGATTGTTATGATAGTTTGGAGTATGCTGAGCTGGGCACTTCAACCAGCTATTCAAAGCTATTTAATCGTATCCGCTCCTCATACATCGGACATTCAGCAAAGTCTAAACAACTCAGCAGTCCATGTAGGAATGGCATTTGGCTCGACAATTGGAGGTATTACAATTGAACGTCTAGGCATTGAAGCGAATGCTGTAATAGGTGGTATTCTAGTAGTAATAGCTTTATTTACCAGCCTCGCTTCCATGCATAGGAAAAAACAAAAAGTGAATACACAATCAAAAGTAATATAACTTTATTATGAGGCTTACAGCAGGCATTGGAGTTCAGATTTATTATCCTCCAGTGGATGTCAATGAGCACAAGAGCAAACACGTTCTTGTACTGATTAACATTGGCTGTATGAAATGCCTCCATACATTACAAAAAATTTCTCTATTCCTGAAACTGAATAGCATTATCCCCTTTTCCTTAACTCCCCACAACTTCCCCATCAACTAACTCAATAATTCTATTACACTTATTCGCTACTTCAATATCATGCGTTACAATAATAATCGTTCGTCCTTCTTCATTCAGTTGTAATAGTAAATCCATAATTTCTTCTCCTGTTTTTCTATCTAAATTCCCTGTCGGTTCATCAGCCAAAATTATTTCTGGTTTACCTACTAATGCTCTAGCAATTGCGACCCGCTGCTGTTGTCCACCTGAAAGCTCGTCCGGTGTTTTATGCATATGTTCTTTTAAACCTACTTTTTCTAAATAGAACTTCGCCTTATTTTCTCTTTCTCGTTTCTTTAGCTTTCTATATGTGAGTGGTAGTGCTACATTATCTAGTACAGTATGTTCTTTTAACAATGCAAAATATTGAAATATAAATCCAATCATTTCATTTCTTGTTTTATGAACTTTATTTGCTCTAATTTCAGTTAATGTTTTTTCATTTAACGTATATTCACCCTCATTTGGCAAATCAATTAACCCTATAACATTTAATAGCGTACTTTTCCCTGAGCCTGACCGACCCATTATCGCTATAATTTCGCCCTTATTTATCGTTAAGTTTATACCGTTTAACGCGAACGTGTTATGGTTCTTGTTACTATACACCTTCTTAATGTCTTTCAATACAATTAAACTCATTATTCCATCCCACCTATTAATGTTTTTGGTTCAAGCTTTCTAATAAATAAGAAGACAATTACATTTGAGACAACTATGATCAATAATAAGAATAGAAATACTAAAAATAATATAGGCATATCCAATTTAAAGTCTAATGCCGATACTGCTTTAAAATCCTTCGACATTTGCAATAGAGTCCCATATCTCCATGAAAAGTAAGCTATTGACATTCCTAAGCCAGCTATTGCTACAATAATGTTTTCTATAACAATTTGAATAAACATTCCAAATTTACTTTCGCCAAAAACTATTTTTATACCAAATTCCCTCTTTCTCATCAAGATAGAAATAATAGTCGTTACTACAATTCCGACGATCGAGAATACAATGAATAATATTCCAACTATAAGTTGAGGTATTTCAGAATAGCTGTTAAGAGTAACATCTATATTTATTTCATCACCTAAATTTTTTAAATAAAACGTACCGCCGTTTCCTTTAAGTTGAATTGATTTTTCTAGTTTCTTTACATCTGCATCTTTTCGTAAATGTAAAACTGTACTTTGATGCAGTCTTAAAAACATTCCTTCATAATTTTCATATCTATCAGATGACATAGGCATTATCATTGCGTAATCCAACTTCAAATAAACGTTCGTTGTATTATTATCTACGATAAATTTATTCTCTGGTAAAAAGCCTATAATTGTATATTGATTATTAATTGTATCCCCAACTTGAAAATATTTCTTAAAGTAAGAACCCATTAATACTTTTGTTTTTTCTTCACTATTTTTTGGAAAATCTTCATGCAAGAAACCCTCTTCAGGTTTTAAAGATAAACCTAACAATTTATAGTAATTTTCATCTACAACAATTGTTTGAACAGTAGGTCTTTCATCGTGAAACGTTTTATGTTTCAAATCAGCAATCATACTATTTTGAAGTTGCCTATTACTTGATTCTATTTCAATTAAACTCTCCTCGTATGTACCATACGAAATCACATCTTTATTTTGATGAATTGTTTTATAAACCTCTTGAATTTGCTCTTTATTAAATTGATTGCTTTGTAACCTATCTGTCGTCCTTTCAAAAGTAACTAAATATGTTTTATCCACATTTAATGCTGAGCTGGATTTATCGTTTAGATGGTGTAAATTATAAAATACATTAATTGAACTCGCTATAGTTGCTAATCCAAATGTAATCTGTATTAGAAGAAGTACGGAAAATAGAAATCTCTTTTTTAATGCTAGGAACGCACTTTTTATTCTCATCATTTTTACTCCTTTAATGCTTTAGCAGGTTCACTTTTAAGCACATATACAAATGGTATTACAGAGAGGATAAAAGCTATAGTTAGTGAAAAAAATACACACATTATAATATGAGTAGACTGTAAACTAATGCTATAACTTGTAAACTCTACAATATTTTCACTCAAAGTGCTAAAAATCCATTGTATGCATATTACACAGGTTGATGCAGCGATTGCACATAAAAATAATTGACTAAATATAAAAATAAACAGATTTTCATTACTTGCTCCCAAAGCTTTCCTTAACGACAGACTTTTTTTCTTCGTATAAATCCAATAATAACTTACTATTATACTGGTAATTAAAGCTATACAAAAAAGCCTAAATGGAAAACTAAGTAACTCTTTCACGGCTTTACTTGTGTTTTTTTCTTTTTCATAGTTCTCTTTTTCACTAATCACTTTGGCATTTATATCTTTATTGTTCTGTTTCATATGCTGTATGAAAGTTTCTATCTCTTCTTTAGGGTTTTCGTTAGAACGAACAATCATTTGGAATGTATTATCTTTTTGTATCATCTGTTTCACTTCATCTGGCATGTCATTTAGAGAGACGTAAATTTTAATATTATACTCATATCCAGTATTTGCTCCAGCTACGCCTTTAACTGTATATTCCTTATTAAATAATGTTATTGTTTCCATATCCTTATAAATTTTCTTCCCGACTATTACACTATTTTCTTCATTTTGTCCCATCGGAGAACCTTTTAGCAAAGGTGGAGACCAATTTTTATTAAGGAGACCATTCATTGTTACTCGGCCGATATCTGGAATAGTAGTACGAATATCATTTGTAATAACACTAGCATTTTTAAAATCAGATTCTACTAACGTCTGAAACTGTTTGAAATTGATTTCCCCCATATTAGTAAGTTGAACGGAATAATAATAATTAAAATAACCATTTTTTCTATCATAAAATTTCTCATCATAATAATCTTTCGTCGACATTGCGATAAGTATCGGCCATATTGTCAATACAAACGCAATAAATAACATAATGAATATGGTTTTGTTTACCACTATTTCTTTTAATACTAGATTCATATATCCTCCTCATTTTAAAAACCGTGAAAAAGGTATTTATCCTTTTTCACGGTTTTTGTTGATTGTTATCTAATTACCATTTCCTTAGAGGTATAGGCACTATCCCCTTTCATTACCCATTCATGACCCGAATAGCCAGTGGTAATTGGCCCTCTGGATGAAACTTTAACGTTCACACGATCTGTAATTTTAGCATTATTCTTTTCTACCTCTTTAGAAGACCCATCATCAAAGCTGGCCCTTACAGTCATCTTGTAAAAATGAGGTTCATTTGTTTGCGCAGTGTAGGCATATCCTGTAGCCTTTCCTCCACTTCCGTCCCATTCCCCATAAGAATCCCAACTAATTGAAGCAAATGAAGCGGAAGAAACCATACCTAATAAACAAGCAGTAATCCCTGTAGTAGCTAAAGTTTTTTGAAGTAAGCTTTTCATATATCCTTAATCTCCCTTTTTAAAATATTCACTTAAATATTTAAGTATTTTTAGGCCTTGTCCTCATTATACATAAAGAAAATAATAAAATATCAATAAATCCTAATATTTACATTTTTTTACACAGAACTTACAATCCCGTGAACTTTCCGTCATTAAACAACAAGTTAATATTAAATTCCAAAACCCACCCTCCCTGCATTTTGAATAACCTCAGAAGCAATCATCCTCACAATTCTTTCTCTGGTACGCAGTAATTCATATTCCGATCTTCTCCCATTTCACAATATGAATAAACACCCTCTTCTTCTCGTAACCAACATAAGTAACAATGTTGATTTTGATAGAATTTCTTTTCCTTCACTCATCGTATTGGGAATTTCCTCTTATGCTGTTTACGATATGATAAAGCACACGTAGGACTTTAGTCCGGCTTTAAACGTGGGATACAAGTATCGTGGTTTCGATATGGAAATCGACTCACTATGTAATATATGTAATAGTTTTTAAATGTGTGGGAGAAAACTGCTGAATCTGCAAAAATATAATGGTAACTTATGCTAGTAATCGTCATATCTGAGCGATATGTAATAAGATTTGTTTCCCTTTCTCGTTTTAATCGATTTACATACCAAGATAACGGTTCATCTACTATTCCTTTAAACATTCTATAAACATGATACTTCGAAAATTCTGCTACATCCGCTAACTCTTCAATTGAAAGTGAATCATTTATGCATAATTCTATATAACTCTGCACTTTATAAATGCGTCGTAATTACCCACTTCCCCTTTGTTTACTCTACATATTTTTGCCTCCTCCCAACAAAAAGAACCATCCTAGAATACTTTTAGGATGGTTCTTTTTTCCAATATGATAACTATTTTAAGTACAAGTTACACTTTACTTTTACTTACTAGAATCATTTCATTTCTTGTTTTATGAACTTTATTTTCTCTAATTTCAGGTAATGTTTTTCCATTTAACGTATATTCACCCTCATTTGGCATATCAATTAGCCCAATAACATTTAATAGCGTACTCTTCCCCGATCCTGATCGACCCATTATCGCTATAATTTCGCCCTTATTTATCGTTAAGTTTATACCGTTTAACGCGAACATATTCTGATTCTTGTTACTATACACCTTTTTAATATCTTTTAGTTCAATTAACCTCATTATTCCATCCCACCTATTAATGTTTTCGGTTCGAGTTTTCTAATAAATAAGAAGACAATGAGATTTGAAACTATGATAATTAGTAGTAAGAATAGGAATACAAATAATAAAATAGGCATATTTAAATTCACCTCTAGTACAGACGCCATATCAAAGTCCTTCGAAAATTGTAGATGATCCTCATATCTCCATAAAAAGTACACTATCGATAAAAACATACCAAATATCGCAATACATATGTTTTCTAAAACGATTTGAATGAACATCCCAAACTTACTTTCTCCAAGGACCATCTTAATACCAAATTCCCTCTTTCTCATCATGATGGAAACAACTGTCGTTACGACAATGCCCGCTATTATAAATAAAATAAATAGACCTCCTACTATAAGGCCAATAATTTCAGATTCTTTATTACTAATAACATTTTCATTTATTTCCTCACTTAAATTTTTCAGGTATAACGTAACGTCGTTTCCTTTAAGTTGAATCGCTTCTTGTAGTTTTTTTACATCAGCATCTTTTTGCAAGCTTATAATTGTACTTTGATGTAATCTTAAAAACATTAATTCATACTTTTCGTATCTATCAATCGGCATGGGTAGTATCATAGCCTTGTCTAACTTTAAGTACCCATTCGATCCGAGATTATTTACAATGAATTTATTTGCCGGCAAAAATCCAATAATCGTATATTGATCATTAATTGTATCCCCTATACGAAAATATTTCTTAAAGTAAGCACCCATTAAAACTTTTGTTTTCTCTTCTCTTTTTTTTTGAAAATCTTCATGAGAGAAGCCTTCTTTAGCTTGTAAAGGTAAATGTAACAATTTATAGTAATTTTCATCTACAGAAATTGTTTTAATAGTAGGTTCTTCAATTTTAAACGTTTTTTGTTTCAAATCATCAATCATACTATTTTGAAGAGGTCTATTACTTGATTCTAATTCAATTATCTCCCTCTCGTATGTACCATACGAAATCACATCTTTATTTTGATGAATTCTATTATAAATTTCTTCAATCTGTCCTTTATTAAATTGATCTGCCTTCAACCTATCAGTAGTCATGTCATAAGTGATAAAATATGTACTTTCTACATCCAGCAACGAGTTGGAACTATTTTCAAGATAGTACATGTTATAATACATATTAATTGAAATCGTTATTGACGTTAATCCAAACGTGAATTGTATTAAAAGAAATATGGAAATGAGCAATCTGTTTTTCAGGGCCATAAGAGCACTTTTTATTCTCATCTTTTTTACTCCTTTAAGGCTTTAGCAGGTTCAATTTTAAGTGTTTTGAAAAATGGTATTACAGCGGTGATGAACGAAATAGACAAGGAAATTACTACACTCATCATAACTTTGAAAACATCTATACGAATGGTAAAACCAAGTAAATCTACTATACTTTTGTTCATTGTACTTAAAATCCACTGCATACATATGGCACAAACGGCTGCAGCGATTGCGCATATGAATAATTGGCTAAATATAAATACAAATAACTTCAAATTGCTTGCTCCCAACGCTTTTCTTAAGGAAATACTCTTCCTCTTCGTATAAATCCAAAAATAACTCGCAATTATACAGTTCATTACAGCTATAAAAAGCAGTCTATACGGAAGAGCAAGTTGTTCTCTCCGAGCTTTACTCGAGCTTTTTTCTTTCTCATAATTCTCTTTTTCATTTATTACTTTCGCATTTGCATCAGTTCTATTTTGCTTTAAATACCGAATAAATGTATCTATTTCTCGTTTAGGATCTTCGTTAGACCTTACTATCATTTCAAATGTAGTTTCATTTTTCATACGTCGTTTTATCTCATCAGGCATATCCTTTAAACCGATGTAAACATTGTCATTATAAACATGTTCATCCTTCGCTCCGTTCACGCCTTTAACTCTATATTCTTTACTAAACAGTTTTATTGTTTCAGATTCTTTATAAATGTTCTTTCCGACAATTACACTATTTTCTTCCCCCTCTTTCATTCGAGAACCTTTTATTAATGGAGGAGACCAATTCGTATTTATAAGTCCAATCATCCTTACTTCCCCTATGCCGGGGATTCCAATTCTCATATTATTTGTAATAACACTTGAGTTCTTAAAAGTGCTTTCTGTTAACTCTTGAATTGCTTTGAAATCCAATTCCCCAAAACTAGTAAGCTGAACAGAATAGTAATATTTAAAATAACCATGTTTTCGCTCATAAAAATATTCATCGTAATCATCTCGAATCGACATCGCTATAAGTATGGGCAGAATTGTTAACGTAAATCCAATAAATAACATAATGAATATTTTTCTGTTCACTGCTATTTCTTTTAATATTAGATTCATATACCCTCCAAACGTCAAAAAGATAAATATCCTTTTTGACAAATTCCATATAAAGTGAAACTTTAATCAGTGGGGGTTTTGTTCATCCCCCACTGATTATTAGTTGAACCAATCGGACGTTTACGGACAGTTGATCTCCCACCTAACTTCTTTGCTCCAACTGAATTTTGAAGTGGGAGTTTTACTGTCCGTTAACGCGGGATAAACGCTGCACTTATCAAAAAACTTAATATATTATTCCGTTTCCCGAAGTCATCATGAAACGTACATAAACTTTTAATTAGTTTTTCATACACTTCATCCCCCTTATGTAAATAATTTTTAGTATGCGGCTTCATTATACATAGAAAAATCGAGGTTAAAATCAAACAAACGAAATATTAATAATTTTTTACATTACGTTTATTTTCCAGTTAACTTAATGACATTAAATTATTTTCCAAAATCTTTTTCTATGTAAAATGCCATATATAAAAGCGATATGAGATTTCATACCGCCTTTATATCTTAAATTTAATTGTTTTGTATGTAAGGAAGAATATTTACACATCTTTCAAAAACAAAACTCTACTACCGCCGTTCCCATCATAATTTGTATGTACCGATACACCCTCTATCTCATCATCCCCGGCATCAATTCGAAAACCGATTTCTTGATGAAACTGTATCGATTTTTTGTTAATTGGTGACGTAATTGCTTTTACAACTTTACGGTTATTTGCACGAGCGGCATCAAAGAAATAAGAATACAATGTCGATGCGATTCCTCTTCTTCTATACTTCGGATTTACACCGATAAAATGAACGTATGCTTCATCTTTATATGTTTGTGAAAAAAATCCACATAAGAAACCTAACGTTTCTCCATCTTCTTCAATGATAAAACTCGTTTCTTGAAAGTGGACGAAAAACAATTTTGGCAGCATAGCAGCCATATCTCTCCCGTCCCACCAATCATTTAAAACAGAATGAATCTTTACATAATCTTCCCCTTGGATGTTTCTTACTCGCATATATTTCTCCCTCTCGCTCACTTCATTTTTTCATATATTTTAATGACTGTTTCTACTAAAAGGATGAATACCCAAATCCCGCAAAATACAAGAACAGACTGGAATATAGAACCTAACATAACAATACTTATTAAACCTAATTCTGAGCCTGAAATGGACATTTCATCAAATCCTATATTATGTATAAATGGACCAGTTGAAAAAGCCATTAAAATTGATCCTATTAAATAAATCACACTCATTATTTTTAATATTTTTATAGAAAGATACGAAGTTTGTTCTTGCTCCACTTGTGATAATTCGATTTCTCCGCTCGCAATTCCTTTTTGCAAACAGTCCTCACATAAAAATTCTTCCTTAATTTTTTTACCACCGTGTATTGTACCCGTTATTTCTTTACATCTTGAACATTTTCGATTTATCATGTTGTTACCACTCCAATCTATTAAGATTATACTTATATAATTCTATATTTGCCTTAATATCCCTTTTATGTATTTTATAGAGAAAGGTCGTGTTTTATGATTTCAAAACTCACGTTTGGCTCGAAAAAACGTACCGTTCATTATGTATTAAGACCTAGTTGTTATGCGATTATTTTCCATTCGTCTTCTTCAATGATTGCTGTTATCCAAAAAGGAGACCGTTACTTTTTACCTGGTGGCGGTATGGAAGGTAATGAAACAAAAGAAGAATGTTTGCACCGTGAACTACTAGAGGAATTGGGATGGGCAATTGAAATTGATCAGTATATCGGTAATGCAGCTCGATATTTTTATGCAGAAAAAGAAGATACATATTATTTGAATGATGGATTCTTTTATATTGTGAACATGGTGCAGAAACAAACTGAAAATTGTGAGGAGGATCATGTTTTACGATGGATGTCTCCTTTACTTGCTGTAGAGCTTCTCATTCATGATCATCAAAAATGGGCGGTTGAACAAGCGCTTTTATTACGAAATAAAAAATGATCTCCTTCTATATGAAAGAGATCATTTTTACCCTTAACTTACTTTTTTCAAATTGAGAGCTGGCTTTTTGATTCCGCCTTTTTTTACAACATATAAACCGATAAAGATAATAAGTCCGCCAACGAGTTGCATCATATTAATTTGCTCTCCAATTGTTACTGCCGCAAAGATAACCGCGAACAATGGTACGAGATACATATAAACCATTACTTTCGTTGAGCCTATTTGACTAATACCGACATACCACATTGCTAGTCCGAAGATGGTCGCAAAGATGATTGAATATGCTAGTGATCCCCAGCTTGGCGTATCTACTGGCCACGTTAAAGAATTTACGTTGAATAAACAGTATATAACGAGAGGTACAATTCCAATTAAAGTAGACCATGATGTGACTCTCATTGCGGAGTATTTTGTAATAAGAGGTTGCGCTAAAATTGGATACCATCCCCATGCAATTGCTGCGACTAATCCAATTACATTCCCAAGCCACGCATATTCATAAGTAGCTCCTCCTGTATGTCCTGTTAATAGAACGAATGCTGCACCAATAAACGCTACTATTGAACCAATTTGTACTTTCATCGAAAAACGTTCTTGTTTGTGTAATACTGCTAATATCCCTGTAAATATAGGTGACATCGCAATTAATAATGAGGCATTCGTTGCGGAAGTATATTTCACAGATAGCATAAACATCGTTTGATACATCGCCGTACCAACGATACCGACTGCTACTAATCGTAACCAATCTTTTCTTTCAATACGTAATGAGCGTTCCATCATAAATGTAATAAGTAATAATACCGGTGATGCTACTAAAAATCGTAAACTATTAAATTGAATGGATGACATATATGCCACGCCATACTTTCCTATTGTATAATTTGCTCCCCATACTAATGCTACTGATACTAGGAGCCATTCCATTTGCCATCTTTTCATCCGAATCTCCCCTTCCATATTTAGCATAGTAAAATTGGCTGGATATAACACCGTCCAATTGGCTGTTTTTTTACCCAGCCAATTTGTTATACTAAATGTATATAAGAGATGCGGAGGCGTTTGTATGGAATGGAAGCTAGATAACGACAGTAAAATCCCAATTTATCAGCAAGTTGTTGACTTTATTGAAAAACGTATTACATACGGAGAACTTCCACCTGGTAGCTTCCTCCCTTCTGAACGGAAATTAGCTACGCAGTTAAATGTAAATCGTAGTACAGTAACGACTGCTTATAATGAACTACGTGCTATGGGAATTGTAGAAAGTACGACTGGTAAAGGTACACGTGTAAGTACACATATGTGGGGCGTTTCTCCAACATTAACGCCGAACTGGAGAAATTTCGTAGAAGGTGGTACGTTTTTACCAAACTTACCTTTACTTCGCCATATTCGTGCGGAAGTACAACAAAATGAGAACATCATTGATTTCGCAAACGGGGAGCTCGGTTGTAACCTCTATCCTCACGATCAACTACAAACGATTTTACGAGAACAACCGTTAACGCATTCATTAAGTTATGATCATCCGCAAGGCTATCTCCCGCTAAGACAAGCGGTCGTAAAATATATGAAAGAACATTTAAAAGTTGAAGCGACTGAACAATCCATTATGATTACATCTGGAGCACAGCAAGCACTTCACCTTATCGTGCAATGTTTATTAAATCCCGGTGATGCAGTTGCTTTCGAAAGTCCTTCACACTGTTATTCCTTACCGTTATTCCAATCAGCAGGTATTCGTATTTTCCCATTACCTGTCGATGAACACGGTATTAATCCAGACGATGTGCAAGAATTATATAGAAAACATCGTATTAAAATGATCTTTTTAAATCCAAACTTCCAAAATCCTACGGGCACAATGCTTCATCCAAACCGGAGAAAAAAACTGTTATCACTTTGCGCAGATTTACGAATTGCGATTGTGGAAGATGATCCGTCCAGTTTACTTACGTTAGAAAAGAAACAACCTTGCCCTACTTTAAAATCAATTGATGAAAATGGAACAGTCATTTATGTACATTCCTTATCAAAAATGATTGCACCAGGCTTACGAGTCGGCTGGCTTGTCGCTCCGCAGTCTGTAGTAGAAAGGTTATCCGACGCAAGGCACCAAATGGAATTAGGTATGAGCATTTTCCCGCAGTGGCTTATGCAGCAATTTTTCGAAACTGTACCATTTCAGTCTCATATCGTACCGCTACGAAAACAATTAGCAGAAAAAAGAGACGTTATCGTTCGCGCCCTAAACGAGCAACTTCACGATAAAATCTCTTTTTCAAACCCGACCGGTGGTATATACATATGGGGAAAATTAAACGAACCGATAAACGAAAAACAACTTATTATGCAAAGTTTAAAACAAGAAATCGCCTTTATGCCCGGTAGTATTTTCGGTGCGAAAGATGGTTATATTCGTTTATCTTATGGAAAAGTGAATATTGATCAAATTGAGGAAGGTATTTCTCGTTTGCGAGAAGCTATTTTAGTTTGTGGGAAATAACATGCGATAAAGCTTTTTCGTTTGACAAAACCTAAATCTACCATTATTATCAACTCGAACCTAGTCATAGGAGTGATACAAATGAAAATCTACGTTGATGCAGATGCTTGTCCTGTAAAAGATGTAATTATTTTTGAAGCTACGAATGCAGAAATCCCTGTAACCCTCGTTACTAGTTTTTCTCATTATTCTAATGCAGAGCAGCCAAAAGGTGTGGAAACAATTTATGTTGATTCTGGAGCAGATGCTGCGGATTACCGGATTATGCAATTAGCCAAAAAAGAAGATTTAATCGTTACACAAGATTACGGTCTTGCTTCGCTCGCTTTAGCAAAAGGCTGTATCGTCCTACACCATAAAGGCTATAAGTATACGAATGAAAATATTGACCAACTATTACAAACACGATATTTAAGTGCAATGGTTCGAAAAAGTGGTAAGCGTACAAAGGGACCAAAACCATTTACAGCAGAAGATAAAGAGAAATTTCGAGCGCTCTTTAAAAGTATGATTACACTATAAAAATGAACCGTCTATTTGCAAGGAAAACTTCGCAAAAAAAGAAGAGAATATTGGAATGAACATTCTCTTCTTGAGGTTTACCCTTTTAAAATGACGGTAAATTATCTAAGTTATTTTCTTTTATTCCATCCGGTTCACTACGTATAATATCTCTACCATACTTATGAAATACATCCACATGAGCTAACTTCCCTGATTTCACTTCACTAAGAGCAGTCATATAATCTAACTCTCTCCCGCTACTTGTCTTAAAAGCAATTAAATCTCCATCATCATTTTTACGAACGGCAACAATTTGTTCTGCTCCTGAATTGACTTCATGGCCTATTTCAAATTGAGCTCGTTCATCTCCTTGATGTAAGTAATCATTATAAACTTTTTCAAAGTCTTTTTTATCCATAAAATGCACCTCCAACACATTTTATTAGTATGGTTGGGAGGTAGTGGTTTTATGTACTTTTCTCTTAAAAAAACATATTTTTAATACCTACGCAAACCCTTCAAAGTCTCCAATATATCATCTGTAAAGGCTGTACTACCTTCTGTCTCTAAAACTCTGAAATAAAAACTTCTTAGGAAAGTTCTAATATTTTGTACTAAAATAGCATGCTGCGAATGCCGGATGTCTTCAACAGTTGCTATGCTATGTAGCCAATTGCTCCACTCTTCTTCAATTAAAATATTTTGGTGTCGTAACGACATAATTGGCGCTACTAATCTTTCATCCTCAAAGTGTACGTATACGTAATCACTCAAGCGAACCTTCTGACGAACAGCCGCAAGGATCGCATATGAAAACTCACGATTTTGTATTGTACGTGCTAAAGCATCAAGTGCATCCGCTGCATGCGCCGTAGAGTGTGCCCATCCTTTTCCTTCTACGTAGCCTCTTACATCTTCTTCTAAATATACATATTCCAGCACTTGTTCTGCCACACTGTACAGTTGTTCTTCAGATAACAGTGGTTCTCTTTCATGAACAGATAAAATAAGTGGTGGAATTAATACGGAGAATGCACGTTTAAAAACAGAGTCTGTTCCCTTTTCACCAATTTTATAAAATAAATAATCAGGGCTAATTGCTTGCAGCATTAATCCTCGTAACTCTTTTTGTCTAAACACATCATTTGTAATCCATTTGTGAAGCGTACTATAAATTAAATCATCACGTAATTCAGCATCAGGTGATCCGATATAATCTAGCATCCACTGCGCATATGGATATGCATCTACGTCTTCTGGTACAGCATAATTGTTACTTTTAATTTGTAGTAGTTCTTCTTTTAGTTCTAGTACTTCATTCATTATATTTCTTATCCCCTTTTTACCTTTTTTAACTTATTTTCCCTTATCCCCTATGATTTTTTCATAAAATCAATTCGAGTTTTAATATAGGTTAAGTACCTATCCTTATATGAACTTGATTCAATTATATAAAATTTATCCTAATAAATAAAAGTAAATACATATAAAATAAGTATTGGCATTGCACTAATACTTTGAACAACCTAAATATCCCACTTTATTTACATGCAGTTTATATATGTTTAGGTTATAAAATATAGTTTTTTTATCTGTATTCAAACGCAGTTACAATCAAAATTCCCATCATTTTAGAACTTGTTTAATAAATTCTGTTTTAGCTTTTGTATACGCTTCTCTATCTTGTTTAAACTTTTCAGCTAACTCTTGCTTAAGAATTGAATAATCATAAACTAATTGCGGATTTTCTCGTAAACGGTTACGAAATAAAAGTTGATGCTCCCATCGCTCAGTTCCTTTAACCATCAAATGCAGGTGCGCTACACGTCTATTATTCTTAACTTTCACAAAGAACCTTCTCCACGGTCTTTCATCTAATTCTGGGCTTACATAATGCCAATTATATATGGCCAATTTCGCTGAAATATGTAGTACTCTATCAAATGAGTCTATTTCAGCCATTAGATCAATGATAGGTTTCGCAGGTAAACCAGGTATGGATGTACTTCCTATATGTATTACTTTGCTTATACCGAGAGGAGCAAGCAGTTCATATAGTTGCTGCTCTTCACATCGGCCTTTATCTTGCCAATCAGGATTTGCATTCACTATCTCTACTGACTCATTCGCCCATACAGGCCAATCGTTTGGATTATCTTTTTTATCCATCCAAAACATCTCCTTTCACGAATTTTTTGCTGTATAAACAATATTAAATTTCTTTAAACACAACTACTGGATCATCAAAGTTATTATTCCGAAATATAACATCCGCACAACTTTTCGGATTATGCTCATCTATATACATCTTACAGGCCGCATGATATCTGTTTAAAAACATTTTCTCTGCTTCTTCATAACTTCCAAAAGTCTCAGTCTCTCGCTTTGCACCACGTTTTCTCGCCATCTCAAAATCTGTATCTACAAAGATTTTGTAATCAAATAAATGCTCAACATCTTTTTTCAATAGAAACGTTCCATCTACTATTAATATCATATTTTGCTTGGCCACTTGTGGCTTATTATGTACAGGCATATCCGTTATTAAGTTATGAGAAATCGTTTCATACTGTAAATTCCCGTTAAGCTCTAAAGGCTTTAATAATCTTTCTTTAAAAGCTTTATAATCGTGTGCATCTTCGTAATACCCTCTTGCAGATTCTTTTCCTTTTGCATAGCGAACCGCTCTCGGATTATGAAAATCATCAATGCTGGCGCGTGTTACTGGTAATCCTCGTTTTTTTATTTCTTCAGCTATTTCGTTTGCAAATGTTGTTTTTCCTGAAGCTGTAATACCACTTACTCCAACTCTTGTTGGATGGGTTAAATTTAAGTTTAATTTTAAAATATGATCTACAATTTCTTTCATGCGTTGTATTCGGTTCATGATATTTCCTCCTACAATTAGTTTACATAACATAATTACAGGTAACAATTTGTGTCATTATTTGTCGGTAAGTCGATATATTGAAAGTTACGATAGAGATATTTTTATTGATTTATATTTTCCTTATTTCCCCTTAAACCCTCGATACAAAGCAGTCCGTAATTCTTGTTTGTATTCTTCAATTCCTGGCATATCAAGTTCTTCTGCTAGTCTGATAGCTAATTCAATATCATACGGTACACGTACGAGTTGAATGGAAAAGCTCGCTGCTTCTTTTTCATTATATGTTCCTTCAAATATTAAATAGGAAGCTTGTGTAATTTCAAGTGGATTGCCTACACTACCAGCATTACATAACGTTTTCCCTCTGAAATTTTGAACGAACGCTTGGTGAACGTCACCGTAACAAACGACATCGGGTTTTCTTTCCCCTTCTATATTCTCTGTGAGCTCACTATTTTCGAACATACTAATACGCTCTTCTCTTGAGGCATGTGGTTGAATTCTTTCATATAAACTTCTCGGTGAAGCGTGGAACATACGAATCAGTTTGCCGCTCATAAAAAATTCGATTGAAAATGGTAAGCTTCTTAAATAGTTATTTTGTTCTTCCGTTAATTGTTTTTGATGCCATTTTAACGCTTCAAATTCAGTCGGTTTTGTAATAAAATCATCCCAGTTTCCCATTACGACTACTTCACATTCTTTACGAACGATTTCAATCACTTCACTAGAATGAGGTCCTTTTCCGACTAAATCTCCAAGACAAATGATGCGCTTGATTCCTCTCAATTTAATATCTTGTAGTACAGATTCTAGAGCCGGAATATTACCATGTATATCTGAAATTACTGCTATTTTTTCCATATAATTTCCTCCGTTATTTATTAGATTCACTTGAATGGTACCATTTTGGAATATAGGATGAAAATTGATTATGATCTTCTAAAATTCCGTTCAATCTTTCCTTCATATCATCTACTAAATGCGGTGTGCTTCGGTTTGTCCATACGATATCAGCTGGGAATGTCATTGCTGCATATAATGTGTACAATTTCCAAAAATGAAGCGATGGTTCTCCCTCGCAATAACCGTGAACTTGTCCAACCGCAAATGGTTTGCTTATCCTTGTAGTAAAAATCGCTACGTTATAAAAATCGTGTATTGGATCGCCAAAATCATATCCACCAAAATCAATAACGATAAATTCCTTATTATGAATCATACTATTTGCTGGATGGAAGTCATCGTGTAAAAATGTGATTGGACGATTTTTTAATAAGTCTTTATGATTTTCTACAAAGGTTAATACTGGCTTCAAATCTAGAAAATTCACTTCGTAATCTGCTAATGCCTCTATGTATCTTTCGTATTTATTCCATCTAGATGTTTCCCATTTACTACTTGCGCTTTCTTTTTCTATCGAATGAATCCCTTTTAATATTTCTCCTGCTTTCCTTCCTGCATGATACTGTTCTTCCACCGATAGCTTCCCTAAGCCTTCTTCACCATTTACACCTTGAGCCCATTCAAATACTTGAACACATTTATTTAATTCCTCAAGTTTTATGAAATAAATTAACTTGGGCGTTGGAATATGTAATAACTCTAATTGTTTCATATACGTATATTCTTCTTGTTTACGTTCAAAATGAACAGCATCACATACTTTCACAAAATATGTTACTCCGTTTTCTAATTCAATTTTATATTTCTCTTCATGTGAAAAACCTTTTGAAATAGCTGTACACTTTACAATACGAGGCCATTCTAATTTTTTCTCTACCTCTTTAAGCATTTCCTTCACAACGTTCACCTCTATTAATATATGTACAAACTACCTAACACTTCATACTCTCGTTTATTTTTCCCTTTAAACTCGACTGCAAATGGATATTCACCATGATTCTTCAAACGTTCTAGCACTAATCCTTCTCCAATTGGTTCACAAAACTGTACATGAATGTCACCAAATGATACACTTTGACACTCCGCATTCCATTCTTCATTTTTTACGACTGAACTTACAGTTAGCCCCATTACTTCTTCCCATTTCCGCACTGTTTCTCGAACGTCTTTCACTGCGTAATGAATTGTATCAAGTTGTTTTACTTTGTTTTTATGTTCCGTGATTGTTCCTATGTTACGTAAATCGTTTCTTCTTTCTTCATCCGTTTCATTCCACTGTATAAAGAAAGGTAATTTCGGTCCGTTCTCTTCTTGCTTAACAAATAACATTTTCCATTCTAAAAGTCGGCCATCTTTTCTCATGCGTTTCCCTTCAAATGGCCCTATCGTATGTAAGCCGTACTTATTAAAGTTAACTGCTAGCTCCTCAATTGCATCTGTTCGGATTGCGATTTGTAGCATTCCTTCTCCATTTTGTAGTTTCACCACTGTTTCTTGTACTAATGGATTTTCTGCTTCTTTCGCTTTTTCTTCATGTTGAACTGCCAGAAATTCTATATATGATAAGTCAAAATAGCTTAAACTATTCCAAGTACCCCAAGTAGTATGCTCTCCGCCTAATACAGTATGAAATCCAAGTTCCTGCATTTGTTTTGCCGCTTCCTTCGGTGTACCATGAACTGCGTGAACGAGATGATCAAATCGTAACATGTCTTTCTCCCCTTTCTCTCCATCCTTTTATTGTATATTTTATTTTTCTTTCATTCAATTCAAAATCTTTAAAACCTAGTTGATTTATACGATTAATATGTATTATAATGAAACAAATTTAATTATTGCTGATTGGAAAAACCAAAGGCACTTTTCTCATACGGGAAAAGTGTCTTTTTCATTTATTATTACAGGGGGATTATTTATGCAGAAATTAATTGTCTTTGCTATTATTGGATTTTTCGCTCAATTGATCGATGGAGCACTTGGAATGGCGTATGGGGTAACGTCTACTTCATTATTATTAATGTTTGGTATTGCACCGGCTGTAGCTTCCGCATCGGTTCATTTAGCTGAAGTCGTTACAACTGCCGCTTCTGGCGCATCACACATCAAATTTGGAAACGTGGATAAATATACCGTTTCCAGGCTTACATTACCAGGAGCAGTTGGCGCATTTATTGGGGCATGTTTTTTAAGTAATTTACCTGGCGATGTAATTAAACCGTACATTTCCGTATTTTTATTTACTTTAGGGGTTTATATTTTATTACGATTCCTCATTCAAAAACAAATTGTCACTTCAAAAAAACGTATGTCTGCTAAACAGCTTGTTCCGCTTGGCTTATTCGCTGGATTCGTTGATTCAACTGGTGGCGGTGGCTGGGGACCGATTACAACACCTGTACTTCTTGCAAGAGGAAATGAAGCTAGAAAAGTTATTGGATCTGTAGATACGAGTGAATTTCCTGTTTCACTTGCTGCAACAATTGGCTTCTTCATCTCACTTGGCTGGGAACAAGTAAGCTGGGTTTGGGTATTTTCGTTAATGCTTGGTGGTATCGTTGCGGCACCAATCGCTGCATGGCTAGTACGCATCGTTCCTTCTCATTTACTTGGCGTATTAGTTGGTGGCCTTATTATCTTTACAAATATTCGTACACTGCTTACTACATTTAAAGTGGATCCAACTATTATTTCGCTTTCTTACGTGGCAGTTGGTCTTGTCGTTATTATTTCTATTTTCATTGCGGTACGTAATCATTCCAAGCGTTCTAACGCATCGACAGCCGGATATCCGAATGATCAAAAACAAATGCTACCATAACGATAAAAATACCGCCCAATATACTTCGAGCGGTATTTTTTATTTTTCTATTTTCCAATTAATTATCGTTTCTGTAGTGCCAATTCTCTTCATATGTAATTTCTCTAATACACGAATTGAACTATTATTTTCAGGGAGTGTCTCTGCAATAATCGTTTCTACCTCTCCTGTTTGAAAAGCCCAATTTAATAATTCTCTTACAGCTTCTGTCGCATACCCTTTATTCCAATATTTCTCAATAAATCCGTACCCAATTTCTACTGTATGTTCCTCATTTGGTTTCCCTTTAAATCCTATATCACCTAGAACGATGCCATCTTCTTTTCGAATGACATACCACGCTCCCCAAGGTAATAAAGCCTCATCTTGTTTTACAGTTTCTACATGCCCTACAATATGTGGACCACTATTATATCCTTGCTCGCTAGCAACGTGCACGCTTTCTTCTGTACACGGTACTATATGGAGTCTTTCTGTTTCTAATTTCATATTGATTTCCCCTTTTCAATTAAACAACACTTTAATTTTATCAGATTTATACTTATTCTTTGAAACGAATTTAAAGAATAATCCTCTTTTGATAGTTATGTCGAATTATATTTTCTGAATTTTCTTTTAATTTTAAAGGATTTTTCAATATTTTTTGCGAAACATTTGTATAACAATTTTTTCTTTGCTTATTGCTACATAATAGTAGGTTCGGGTGGAGTTATGCAAGCGTTTCCTATACAATAACCGATATTTTTTGACTTTTCCTAACAAAATATCTTGCAATATATTCAGAAAGTCATTACAATTGCCATATATTAAAAATCTTAGTAATATATCAAATCCTCATCAATCCGATGAGGTAGAGGTTGCAACTTTTAAGAGTAGAACGGCCGAGACACAGAGAATGTCACCGACTCCGTTTAAAAGGAAAAGTTGCCGAAGTTTCTATTTCTTCTCTGGAAATATGAGCTGGGGCTGTCTCCGAAAGGAACAGAACTGTCACGTTTACAAAATTACCGTGTAAACGTGGGGTGCTATCTTAACGGAAGGGTATGATGGGGTGGTTATTTGTGAAACGTTCCGCCAAATTCCTTTGGCGGTTTTTTGTATTTTTCTCCCCCGCTCCTTCCTATCTTACAAGAAAAGGAGTGTTGAACATGAATAGCGCAACGAATCAAACTACCTCTGAAACAGAAACTACAAAAGGAAAAGGTGAACTAAAACGTAGTTTAAAATCAAGACACCTTACGATGATTTCTCTCGGTGGTACAATTGGTACCGGACTATTTCTTGCCAGTGGTGGTGTCATCCATTCAGCTGGACCTGGTGGTGCATTAGTTGCATACGCCGCAATTGGAATTATGGTTTACTTTTTAATGACGAGCTTAGCTGAACTCGCTGCTTACATGCCTGTTACTGGATCTTTTAGCACCTACGCAACAAAATTTGTTGATCCATCACTTGGCTTTGCACTTGGATGGAACTATTGGTATAACTGGGCAATTACGATTGCTGCTGAACTAGCGGCTGTAACATTAATTATGAAATTTTGGTTCCCAGATACCCCTTCTCTTATTTGGAGTGGATTATGTTTAGCTATTATTTTCCTTTTAAACTATTTATCTGTTAAAGGGTTTGGTGAATCTGAATATTGGTTCGCACTTATTAAAGTAGTTACTATTATTATCTTTTTAATTGTCGGCTTCATGATGATATTTGGAATTATGGGCGGCGAATCTGTTGGATTTAAAAACTTCACTGTTGCAGATGCACCATTTAATGGCGGCATTATGGCAATTATCGGTGTATTTATGGCTGCTGGTTTCTCCTTCCAAGGAACTGAATTATTAGGAGTAGCCGCTGGTGAAACTGCTGATCCAGAGCGTAACATTCCAAAAGCAATTCGTTCTATATTTTGGCGTATTCTTTTATTCTATATCCTTGCGATTCTCGTTATCGGTTTATTAATTCCTTATACAACTGAAAGCCTTGCCGCAAGCGATGTAACAGTAAGTCCATTTACACTTATTTTTGAAAAAGCGGGCGTTGCCTTTGCTGCTTCTGTTATGAATGCTGTTATTTTAACGGCAGTACTATCTGCTGGTAACTCTGGTATGTATGCTTCAACTCGTATGCTTTGGGATTTAGCACGCCAAGGAAAAGCACCAAAGTTTCTTGGTAAATTAGATAGCCGCGGTGTACCTGTTAACGCATTAATCGTAACATCGATTGTCGGTAGTATCGCTTTCATTGCTTCTTTATTCGGTGACGGTGTTGTATACATTTGGTTATTAAACGCATCTGGAATGTCTGGCTTTATCGCATGGGTCGGAATTGCAATTAGTCATTATCGTTTCCGTAAAGCATATATCGCACAAGGTAAAGATTTAAAAGACTTACCATATAGAGCAAAATGGTTCCCATTCGGTCCAATCTTCGCATTTGCACTTTGTGTCATCGTCATTTTAGGTCAAAACTACGGCGCATTTATGGGCGAAGCAATCGATTGGAACGGCGTACTCGTTTCTTATATCGGTTTACCACTCTTCTTAGTACTATGGTTAGGATATAAATTTACGAAGAAAACGAAAGTAATTCCTCTTGATAAATGTGAATTGAAATAAAGTGAAACGAGCAAACAAATTTGTTTGCTCGTTTTTTTATTTCGATGCTTCTCCCTTTCCTATTGCTCCTGTTTTTGCAATAATAAAGGAAATATACATAAAGGTTGGGATATCATGAACATTCGCATTACTGATGAAACAAAAGCAGCTATACATAGATTAGAGCGCGAAGACAAAAAGATCATTCGCATTAGAGGGACAATGACAAACTCTTGTAGTATTTTCGTTGATGTGGATTTAATTTGGGATACATATAATGCAGATGACGTTGTATATGAAGATGCTGATTTTATCGTACAAATGGATTCATTTACGAAAGACTACACTGGTGATACGGTGAAACTTGATTATAAGACGACTGGTTTTAGCATTACGACTCCAAGTGAGACTTTAGTTTATGGGTTGTCGATTAAAAAATAAAATTTTTTTCAACTGACAATTGGGGTGAAAAAATGGGTAAATATGTTCCGTTAAAATTTTTATTTAATGAAGAATTAGCCGAAAAAATGGCTGATTCTATTTGTAAACACAATCCTACTTTCTCTAAAAGCATCTTTGTAGATTCTGTAACATGTAAAGTTGAAAATTTAGAGTTAAAGCAACGTATTGAAGTAATGGCAGATGAATTACACAATGCTTTACAAAAAGATTTTAATGCAGCTATACATATATTACTGAAAACATTGGGACCAGAAAATACAACAGAAGTAGGCACATTTACAAACGGATATATGTACATGCCTATCGCAAAATACGTTGAAAAATATGGGCTTAACGATTTTGAATCCTCTTTCAACGCCATGTATGAAATAACAAAAAGAAATACTGCTGAATATGCCATTCGGCCTTTTCTTGAAACATACCATGAAGACACACTAGACATATTACAACAGTGGATTCATGACGAAAACAGCCACATTAGAAGATTAGTTTCCGAGGGTACAAGACCAAGACTTCCTTGGGCTAAAAAAATGGGCGCTTTGAAAGGTGACTTTAAGAACAATTTACAGCTTCTTGAACCATTAATGAATGATCCGTCTAAATATGTCCAAAAATCAGTAGCCAATCATATTAACGATATTACGAAAGAAGATAAAGAACTCGTTTTGCAATGGTTACAACAATTACGTGATAAACAGCATCCGGTTAACCCTTGGATTATAAAACATGGGTTAAGAACGATGATAAAAAGTGGTACTTTGCCAAAAGATTTTTCTTTTTGAGTATTTTAAACAAAAACGCTATCCTTTCCTATGATTCTAGAAAAAGAATAGCGTTTTTTCACTCGTCCAGTACTTAGTAGGTATAACTTTTTATATTTCAAAAGACTTTTCCCTCTAAAAATATTTTTCATACAAATTTTCACATTCTAAAAAATCTATAAATTTCTTATAATGTGTCACTGTTCTTTCTAAAGCAATCATTAAAACAAAAATAAAATAAATTGCTTGGATTCCATTCATATAATTAAAGAGTGATTCAAATATATATACAATACTTGCAATCATAGAACAAAACCATAAATAAAATTTCATTTTCAGCTTTTTAATTTTTTGCTTAGTTGTCTTACAATACTGGCCATGAACTCTTATAAACAAATAAATTGCTGTATGTAAAATAATAATTGAAAATTGGAAACTTCGATTGTCCTCCGAACTAAATTCAGAAAAATCTATTTCTAATGAATGTAATACTATCCAAATCGAAAATAAAGATAGCAGAAATACATATAAAAAACCAAATAATAATTCAAAAATAAACAGCCAAGGTTTATTTATTATTGAGTAAAATGGATTTAGATATTTTATGGTTACTAAAAATTTTCTCACTAAACCAGTAATAATAATTGATGTATTAGTTATATTCATATAGAAAAGTAATGTTATTGGAACTAATAACATTATATTGATGCCCCAAACAGTAATCTTAATGCCTGATAAAAAGAAAACAGCTCCATAAATTATAACTGAAAAAATAAAAGTTGATACTGGAACAAACATTAAAAATATAAAAGTTCTTATTAAGATTAAATCTCCTAAAAAATCTTTTATTATGGAAACGTGTATTTTTTCCTCCTTGTATTTTTTCACAGTATCAACTATTTCTTTCTCAGATAAAAGAAAACACTTCAATCTATTAAACATAAAAAAAACCCCTTTATATTAAAAAGATTAAAATATATACCAAACTGTTATTAAAATTTCATAAAAATAATTGTAAATTTTGTATAAGCATTTTTTTCACTTTCAACTGTAATTAAGGCGTGATGTGCCTCTATAATAGCTTTGACAAGTGCCAATCCAATTCCGGTCGAGCCGTGCTTTTTAGAACTGCTTGATTTATAGAATCGTTCAAAAATATGAGGTAATTCTTCAGCTGACATTCCCTCTCCAAAGTCTTGGATTACTAGTTCTGTATAGATTGGAGAATTTTTGGCCTGAATCATTATTTTACCACCGGGTTTAGAATGTTCGATTGCATTCTTCAACAGGTTTAACAAAGCTTCCTGCATCCATAATTTGTCGTGAATAACGACTATTTCTCTTGGTGCATTCCAATCAATCAAAATATTTTTATCACTTATCATGCTTTGCAGGCGATTTAGTACTTCCTCAGTCGTATCTACTAAATTCCCTGGCTCTTTATCAAACGAAATCGCTTTTGCATCAATTTTTGCTACTTTTAACAAATTCTGAATTAAGACATTCATTCTAGAAATCTGAGTATCATTATTTTGTAGTAATTGAGCTTGTTGCTCTCGGGATAGTTTCTCATTTAACAACATTTCATTATAGATAGAAATAGTTGAAAGCGGCGTTTTTAACTGATGAGATATATCCTGCAACATTTCTCCTAAAAACCGCTTCTCTTCAAGCAAATCATGCATATTTTTTCTAATGATATCCCTCATTGAACGAAATGAAATCGCCAGTTTCGCGAAATCCCCTTCTTTATTCTCATTGATGACAACCGAGTAATCTCCCTCGATTATCTTTTTTGCAGCTCTAGTAAGCTGGCTAATCTTATTGAAAATAATTTTTTGTTGCATGTAATTTGCAACAAAAAGTAAAAATCCAAAAGCAATCAATCCCCACATCATAAATTGATTGTGATTAATAATTAGATTATTTAAGTGAGGAAAAAATTTTGATTCCAAGTCTTCATATAATCCATACTGCTTTAGGATCTCTGTCCCTTTTTCCTGATATTCACTTGAGTGAGACGAATGACTTGATAAGACTTTCATAATTTCCGCTTCATTTTCTGGATTCTGCTCTACCAACCTAGCTGTAATTTCACCCCATGTTGCAATAGAGTCTCTTTTCAAATGATCATAAAATAATTGTTGAATAATAAATTGGTAAATCACAAATATAGATAAAAGGACGGCCAGTATCGTCATATAGCTTTTTAACTCGGTATTTTTCATTATCTTGCTCACCCAATCACATCCTTGCTCCAACGATAACCATATCCTCTTTCGGTAACGATAAACTGTGGTTTTTGAGGATTGTCTTCAACTTTAGCTCTTAAACGCTTTATGTATACAGATAACGTGTTTTCATCAAAAAAAACATTATCTCCTTCTGTTATTTGTTGTAGGAGTTCATCTCTTTTTAATGCTTTGTGAGAATTCTTCATGAAATTCAATAGCAGTTTGTATTCTAAATTCGTCAATGTAATACTTTCACAATTTTTATAAACCTTGACTAGGTTCGTATCGATTCTTATATTCTCAGATTTTAAAATTTGAGATGGTGTTTCTAGCGACGCTTGTTTACGCAATTGTACTTTCACTCTGGCCATGAGTTCCCTAACCCGGAAAGGTTTGGTTATATAATCATCACCGCCTATATCAAGCCCCATTACCACATTTGCTTCTTCATCTAGTGCAGTTAAGAAAATAATAATCGAATTCTCGTTTTGCTTTTTAAAATACAAACATAAGTCATAACCATTACCATCTGGTAGGCCGATATCAAGGATGGACAAATCAAATGTATTGTGAACAAACTGGTGTTTAGCTTCTTTTACACTGGACGCTCTAATCACCTCATAACCTTCATTCCTCAATGAAAATTCGATGGCTAGCCCAAGAGCTTCATCATCTTCAACTAGTAATATTTTTTTATTCAAGTATGTCCTCTCCTTTTTCTTCCCCTAGCTTATTTTCCAATCAGAATAGCCTGACTATAATCTAGCCAGGCCTATAATATTACTCTTCTCTGATAGTATCAATGATATTATCTTGTTGAATTTTTTTCAATGGATTTAAGACTGATACATAACTAATTATTAAAGCTAAAACAAACGTAATAATACAAGCTTCATAGGGAATCGTCCATGCCATTTTCAACATATCAGATATAGCTAAATATATAATATAAGACAATATACAACCAAAAAAGATTCCTTGTAAACTTCCAGAAAAACCGTAAATCAGAGCTTCATAGGTAATCATTTTTTTCAAATCCTTTTGTGACATACCAATGGATTTCAACGCGGCCAGTTCTTTTCGTCTAGTCATAATGCTTATAGTTATAGTATTAAAGATATTAACACTACTAATTAAAGAAATGACTGTGATAAAACCATATGCAAGCACTTGTAAAGTAAGTTTTTCTTCTTTTTTTGTTTTATTTTCTTGATAATTATTTACGATTGTAATGGTATGATTTTTTCCAATCGTATTTTTTATTTCCAAAACTGTCGCGGTAGATTGAGTTACATCCTTTAATTTAGTTTCAATTTTATTGCCCTTCTTTTCGTATGCATTAGATATATTTCCAAGTGATTTTAACTGATTCAAAACTTGTGTAATTTCAGCTAAATAATCTGGATTCTTATCTTCTATCTTAATTGTAATATCCGATTTAATAGATGATTCATTGAAAGACTTAGATGCAAATGCAACATTCATTAAATAAGAGAAAGTAATAAATAACACACTACTTATAATAATTGATAAGATTGTAATGGTATAGCGATTTTTATTTCGCTTCACATTTTTCATAGCCATGCTCAAAGGAAAAGATAAAGGTTTTTTCAACATGGAATTCTTTTGCTTTTTGATTTGTTCCTTTTTAATTGACAACCTGCTGCTGATTGCTAATAATGGGGAAATTTTGCCTGCAAAATAAGCTGGGTACAAACTTGACGCTATTATAGAAAGGAAGGTAATAATCGAACTGATTAATACAATCTTCCAATCAACATGGAATATCGAGACCTCTTTACTATTTTCCATTAAAAGTGAAAAAATAAACTGAAGAGAGGCAAGCCCTATTAGGCTGCATATAATTCCAATGGGTATAGCGATAGCAGCCAGAAAAGTAGCTTCTCTCAGCACAATTTGTCTAATTTGCTTTCGTGTTGCACCAATGCTTCTCAACAAACCAAACTGCCTCGTTCGTTCCACGACACTGATTTGAAAAGCGTTGTAAATCACAACAACTGTCGCTATCACAACAATGCTGATTGTAATAATTAGCGTAGCCATAATTGAATCATTGTAACCTGGTTTCTCTAGTTGAATTAATTTTTCGCTTATATTAATATTATTCTCTCCGGAAATGGTCTTAATTCCCTCTAAAACCTCATTAAAGTTTGCTTTTGGGTTAATTCCGACTAATATTTTTCCTTCTCCAGCGCTAAACTCACGCTTGTAGATTAGTACCCGTCCCACTTTATTTTCCTGTGTATATGCACTATCACTTAGAAAACCAACCAGTTTGTATTTTTTCCCATTTAATACAAATGAATCACCTATTTGGATATTTTCTTTTATAAAAGGTAATACCCAGGGATCCACAGCAACTTCTCGATCATTAGATGGCACTCTCCCCTTAATAATGCTGTATTTTAAAAACTCCAAGGCATTATCATCAGCAAAATTCATTTGTACAGCAGCCTCTCCGACTTGGACTGTTTCTCCCTGTGACATTAAACCAAATGATTCAATTTGCGGGTTATATTTAATTTTTTTCAATATCGATTCATCGTAGTTTAATACAACAGCATGAAAAGAATACCCTTGATTCTTTTTCGTGTTCTCGATTTGAGAAATCTGAGTACCGTTCATAAATAGGCCGATTGTAGAAATTAAAGATACAGAGAGTATAATACCGATCAAAGTGAAAATTGTTCGTTTCATATTCCCCTTTAAGTATCTCCTGCTTAATTGTTTATAATGACCAATCAAAATTAATTTCCTCCCGTCTTAGGCTTATTCGTAGCTAGCCACTGATCGGAAATGATTTGGCCATCTTCAATTGTAATAATACGGTCAGAAGTTGATGCAATATTTAAATCGTGGGTAATCAATACAATAGTTTGATTATATTTCTTTGCTGTCAATCTTAATAAATCCATGACTTCTTTTGTATTTTGAGTATCCAGATTTCCTGTAGGCTCATCAGCTAAAATCAAATGTGGGCGATTTATAAGTGCTCTCCCAATCGAAACCCGTTGTTGCTGACCTCCTGATAATTCAGATGGTAAATGATTTTTTCTTTCATGAAGTCCCAGAATTTCAATAATTTCGTCCATATAAGGATTATCTACAGATTCATTATCCAGTAAAGTAGGTAAAGCTATATTCTCCTGCACGTTCAATACAGGAATTAAATTGAAGAACTGAAATATAAAACCAACTTTTCTTCTTCTAAATATCGAAAGTTCATTATCTGTATAATCATAAATATTATTCTCTCCAATAAACACACTTCCTGAGCTTGGGCAGTCCAACCCTCCTAAAATATGCAGTAATGTACTTTTACCTGAGCCAGAAGCTCCTACGATTGAAACAAATTCCCCTTGCTGTATAGAAAGATTTATGCCCTTCAAAGCATCTATCCTACTATTTCCTTCACCATAACTTTTAACTACATTTTCTATTCTTACGATTTCCATTTATATCACCTTCTTATCATTTTAAGTTAGTCTTGTACCTCTACAAAGTTTATTTTATGCTGATTATTCGATGAGACCTGATCAATCTCTTGTAAAACTTTATCTACTTCTTGTTTGTTTTTATAATCAAAATCACGTTTTTTAAATTGAATTAATTTCATTATTGACTCTGATTCAGAAATTGCATTATAGTCTTGGTCTTTTAGAATAACAAGGTCCATTGCGTCATACCCAATCCAAATTTGCTGTTTCACATACTGGGCAGATACCGTCTTACCGTTCAAATTCAACTGGTTATTTTCAAAGTTATCACCCGCATAAGAAAATAATAGATTATGGTCACTAGATACTTTATTTTTATCTTTCACCATCTCAGAAATAAGAGACGCTGAATTTGGATCTTTTCTAGCTCTTAGAAGTCCCTTATTAAATAATTTTACCGCGGTAGAACTATTAATAACTGTATATTCTGTAGTATTGATTTCAAATTCTTCATTTGTATCATTTTGTTTCTTATCTTCTTCTGATAATGGGATCCTTTTTGTTGTTGTGACATACTTTACTTTATAGTCTATCGATTGTTTAGTATCATCTTTAAATTCTTGTTTGACTTTTTCTACATCAGCTGCAGTACCACTAACTAGAATCCCATCGACTGGTTGTCCTGGACCTTGTACAAAACGTTTTACTCCTAGTCCTATTCCTATAAAAATAGCAATAACTACCGCATAACTTATAATTCTTTTCATTAGAATACTCCTTTAATAAATGGTTTATATCTGAATTATAGATGAGATTTTTTCATAAGTTAATGACTCCTATCTAACTATGTCAGAAGACTCCCTCCTTAATTTGTTTGATGGTTGGGTAGCGCTAGGAAATAGATGGGAGATACTGTCGAAAAAAGATAAAAATGACTCGATTATTTTTCGTGGATTTTATGCAAACTTTTATGTAAAATGTTTATATATAACCAAACGAAATCAAAATTCATCTAGTAACTTACACAAATTCCAAATGAAAGTGATGAATATTATGAATACCAATAACAACATGAATCAGTACAGAAAACATACTTTCATAATTGAACTACTAAAAAATTGAATAGAAAACATTATGAATCCTTGAAAAAGTCACAACCCTATAAAAAACAAGATTGTAACAAAAAATAACCTGAAAAGAGGGAGAAAATTATGGAACAAAGGAAATATTCAGTAACACCTCAAGATCGAATGAATTATATACTAGGTCTTTATTCCGCAAACCAACAAATTAATGCCGTTCTTTATTTTCCTATAGGTATATCAAAAAAGGTACTTGAACAATCAGTAAGAATAACGTTACAATTACAGCCCGTTTTAAACAGCCGTTTTGTAGAAAGTGATATGCCTTACTGGGAGGAACATTCATCTAATTCTAACTCACCAATTTGTTTTTTTGCAGAAGGAAATGATCAAAATCTTGAAATGATGGCAATAGATTTTATAAAGAAATCTGGAGATCCTATTCAGGGGCCTATGGTTCAGACAAAATTATTTCAAGGTACTTCAATAAATATGTTAGTTGTGAAATTATCTCATCTTTGTTCAGATGGCGCTGGAGTCAAGGCATATATTCATTTGCTGGGAGCAATTTATACTCAACTTTCTATGGGACAGTCTAAGGATGAAATTATAATGAGATATAATGCAGAAAATGAGGGTTTTCGCGATCAATCACCTGTTTTCAAATATACTGGAATAACAGACATAAAAAGTGCGTATCGTCCCAGCCAAGAACAACAAGCTGCGTTATGGGCTTTTCCATCTCAACCTAACAAAAATGCTCATCCAGAAATGGCCGTGCAACGGTTAAGCCGTGAGCAAACTCTACGTTTAATCCAGCGGACAAAGGCACAACAAGCTACCTTAAATGATGCAATCCTGACTGCATACTTCCGCTCTTTATCACATTTCGCTGTGTATGCAGAACCTCGTACCGCAAAAAAAATGGTTGGTTTAACAATTGATTTACGCCGATATCTCCCTAATCATACAACTGGTTCAATTTGCAACTTATCCGGGATGGAAATGCCAGTGATTAAAATGGAAAATGATGATTCATTTAATCAAACTCTAGTTCGAGTCAAAGAATCAATGGATATAATAAAATCTCAAAATCCAGGTCTTTCTTCAGCCGCAGGAATGGAGTTACTGGCAAGTAAAAAGCTATCTGAAGTGAAGGAAATGTATAAACAGCAATACGAACGGGCTTTACAAATGGGCATGGCTTTACCGTTACTTACTAATTTCGGATCGATAGCAGATGAACCTATTAAGTTTGGTGAAGTTCAGGCTCAAGACGGGTATATGACATCACCTATTATGTATGCACCATTCTTTACAATGGGAGCAAGCTCTTATAATGGAAGACTTACATTTACGATTGGGTATCATTCGCCAGATACAACAAAAGAAAAGGTATCGCAATTTTTAGATAGCGTGGTCAATCAACTATCGTGTTTGTAAGAGGAGTATGCCCCATGCTCAACAAGCTAAATTTATATAATAATAATCTTATACATTATTATTCTCTTTTTTATAGAAACAGGTCGAATCACAGGCAATAACACAACCTATAATGATTAATGTTACAGATAATAACTTAAGGCCCGTCTTATATATAATCTAAATCTTTAAAGTAAACAAAGGATATTACTAACTATCCCTAGCATCAAACCCTTATACTTTTGTATAAACATCTTATTCCTCTTTTCGTACAAATAAATTATTCCATATATAACAATACTAAATTATGGAATGTTTTCAAAGAATTAAAACGTTTTTATATTCAGTTTATATGTCTACTTCTTTACTTATCCCATAGATAAGTAAATCCAAAGAGATACAACAACGTCACGTCTTTTATAAACAGTACGACTTTATTGTTACTTAATAGTAGTGAGAAATATCACATATCTCATAAAAGGGCTGGGCGAAAATTTAAGTTTACTAAATACCTTTTCTAAAGTTTGAGTGCACCCTTTTTCTGTACACTCCATCCAATCTTTCATTAAATAACTATCTTCCCCCATAATTTCAAAGGATTTCCACTCGGTTATCCCGAATATATAAATTACCATTCTCACAAGGAGCGAATTTATATGCATCTATTCGAACACGAAACGTAAAACCGTTCCCCTTTCATAAGAGGTCCTCCTTTTTTCTTTTCTCACCATATCATTTACTTACAAAATAGGAGGATACCATTATGAAACGTGATCCATTATTTTTAACTTTATTAGAAAATGCTAATACAAATTTTAGCGGTTGGGATTTTTCTTTTATTTCAGAAACGGGTCGAATGAAGAGCGAGCCTTTATCGTGGTCATATGGCAGTACAGCTTTCCAGCTTATGCAGCATGCAGAATCAACGCTCGATATGGGGACTGGCGGCGGAGAGTTTTTATCTAAGTTACAACCGTTCCCGTCAACTATTTATGCTACTGAGGGCTACGCTCCAAACGTGCCAATTGCTCGAAAGAAATTAGAGCCTTTAGGGATTACTGTTGTAGAGGTGAGCGATGATACTGCATTGCCATTTCAAGATGGTCAGTTTAATCTAATCCTAAATCAACATGAATCATATGCTGCTTCTGAAGTAAAAAGAATCCTTTCTCCTAATGGAACCTTTCTGACACAACAAGTTGGCGGTCTTGATTGCGCTGAACTTAATGAGCAGTTTGGCTCACCGCTAAATAGCGAATTTGCAAGTTGGTCGCTTGAAGCGGCATGTAGTGAGTTAGAGGAAAATGGATTTACTATTTTAGAAGAAAAAGAAGAGTTCCCTTTTCAACGCTTTTATGACATTGGCGCTATCATCTATTACTTAAAAGCAATTCCGTGGCAAATTCCTGATTTTACTGTCGAGGGTTACTATGAGGAATTATATCGTATACATGAGATCATTTTGCAAAAGGGATATTTTGATGTGAAGCAACATCGATTTATGATTAAGGCGATTCGAAAGTAAAAAAGAGATGGATATACCATCTCTTTTTTATTTTCACTCAATATTTTCTATATTTAAACACTTTGTTTCACAGTAATAGCCTTTGCCACCAACATAAACTTTTTCTATTTTATTCTCGCTATCGGTTGCTAATTTAACTAATATTTCGGAAGGCGAGTGTAAAGAATAACCTTGTTCAAATACATAGACTTCTTTTTGTAAGTAGTGCTGTTCATAAAGATAGCAAGCTAATGCACCATTTGAAGTTCCAGTCGCTGCTTCTTCATTAATGTCGTATAGTGGAGCAAAGTTTCTGCATATAATTCGATTGTCATTAAAAGTATATAGATGCATCCCGACAACATTATAATACTTGCTGATTTCTTTAATTTTTTCAAAATTAGGTTGCAGTGTATGTAATTGTGTTTCGCTTTTTATAGGAACTAAAATATCTTTTAAGCCCGTGGAGACAATTTGAATTGGGTATGTATTGTCTATATCTTCAATGTCAAAGCAGTCGATAAACTCATTTGGAGATATAACATCATAGAATATCGGTTCGTTTTGTTCCATGAATATAATATCATCTTTTATGGTAATAGTAAGAACACCGCTGTTCGTTTCAATCGTATAGCGATTCTTGAAAAGTTTATTTACATGCATCAGTATCGCGAAAGAGCCAATTGTGGCATGACCACATAAATCAACTTCCTCTTTTGGTGTAAAATACTCAATTTTATAATCAGCAACTTCAGATTCTGATATAAATGCGGTTTCCGCATAGCCCAGTTGTTTGGCTATTGCCATTTTTTGAGTAGTAGTCAATGTATTCTCCATAAATACCACTCCTGCTTTATTTCCGCCTTTATGATCCTTGCTAAATGCACTTGCAACATAAACAGATATTTTCATAAGACACCTTCCTTCCTCACTTATAGTAAATTGTAGCATAGAACGTACTACGTATATATATTGTTGGATAAATTCGCCATACAGCAAGAGACAAACTATTTTTTAGCATCTGAACTCTCCAAAAATAGTTTATCTACAGCCTGAGAGTTGGGTCTACCATCACTTTTTCCCGTTTATTTAACAAAAGTTTGTGGTGCCTTCTAGATTGTTAAGTAAGTTCACGCCTTGCAATCGCATCAGCTAATGTAATAAGTTGCTTGTGCGTTATCTTTCCTGTTACCTTCGCTTTAATAATTTTTTCCATTTCTTTTGTAATAATCATACTCTCTATTGCTAGACTTGCTTTAGCTTCTTGGATAGCTTCATTTAGTTATTCCTCACTATTGAATGCCATAATTTAAGTTATCTCCTTCACATCATTTTATTTACTCTTTCAATACGAGAAAAGTAATATCATCCCATTTTTCATCTAATTTTAAAGTAGTCTTTTCAATACTAGCTCCAGTTAACACATCATATCCTTCAATCTCAGCTACCAATTGTTTCGTTTTACTCTTTGGATTCATATCTTTGTATAAGATATACACCTTATTACCATGTACTTGTATATCTGAAATCCCTTTATCCTCTCTATTGATTTTTGTATTTTTGTCACTTTGTAATGAATATGTGCGTATGATGTTCAAATTCTCATCTAATTCTTTCATTTTCTCATCATTATTTAAAACATACACCTTATTATCAATTATCTGCACTAGAACAGGTATGAATTGCTTTTCGTCTAATATCGTTTCTTTTTCTACTACTCTAGTCTTCGTATTTACCATAATTAATTTAGGTGGTAACTTTTGATTCACATTATCACTTAATACGAGTAATAATTTATCTTTATACTTTTGAAAAATTACTTTTTGAGCAGTTGGTGCAAAATACACATTTTCATTAGGAATTTCAAATTCGTTTATCTTTTTATTTGTCGCCAAATCTATTTCTGAAATATATACTTTATCTAACGTTTGTGAAAATGCGTACATGTTATTCTGAATAATATGCGCCCCTTGAATCGTTCCTTTTAGTTCTACACTTTCTTGCTTTTTATCACTCTCTTTCCAATATACAAGTTCACTTGTATATCCCTTCTTTTCGTCCACCAATCCAATATTTACATCATAATATACATACCCTTGCTCTGCATGGATGAAATATGCCCCTGCGTTTACATCTTGTAATTCTTTAGGTCTATTTATCTCTTGTATCTTGCCTATCTTATCAATAGCATAATGATTGTTATTTCTATTTGATGAGAAATAGTACCCCTTTTCATCTTTTGCATTACTCATCATACTTTGTCCATCTATCTCTATTTTACTAATCTCATTTCCTTTCTTATCATATCCATATATGTAACCACCGTCTTTCATTGCATTTGAATAGGAAACAAGATAATCTGCTTTTTGAATATTTTTAAGTTCTTTATTGTCATTAATATTTTTAGAACAACCTACAAAAAGAAACATTGTACATATTATAACTTTAGCTATTAAAATATATTTCTTTAGCATGTAATCACCCCACATATATAGTGAAAGCAATCGACAATTAAATGCCGATTGCTCTATAAAATATTGTTTATCAATTAGAATAGAAAATAGTAGTATTTGATGATTTTACTAATTCCATTGGTGTAACAACAGTGTCCCAAGTAACATTATCAATATCAATACCTTGATTTTTCCAAGAACGCCATGCCAATTGAGAACAATAAAACTTATCCGTTCTATTTTTATCGAAGAATGACCAATTATAACCTTTTCCAATTTGTCCCTGAGCATATGAAGCTGCATTTAAATATTTTGTATTGTTAGCTCCCTTCACCCATAGACCATAAACTTTAGAACGTCCTTTCCATGTATTAGGGTAATATTGGACTCCATCTTTTCCAGTTGGACTCCAACTTTTTGCAAATGATTCTATTGTACGACTACTATCTTTTGATACGATCGCTGTGTGTCCTACACCGATAGAAGAACTTCCAGAATTAATTTCATAACTGACTAAAACATCCCTTTTGTACCTAAAGCAGATCCTGCTAACGCAACAAGACCATTTAATTCATTTTGACTATATGCAGGATCATCAATTTTAGAATACAATTCTTTCGCTTCTTCTGGATGTGTTGTTTTTAACTCATCAATCTCTTTCAAATCGTTTTCCGCTTTAATTTTCGCATCTTTTTCGAAAAACTCTTTTCCTTCTTTAGAAATTTCAACAAATTGTTTTACCTGTTCCAACGTCATGCCACTATCTTTCATCATCTGAATCTCATACTCTACTGACTTTGGCTGAAAAACTTCCGTTTCAGCTCCATACGCAGTTTCAGCTACAATACCTCCCCCAGCAAGTATTCCACCTACTAATAACAACGGTACTATTTTTTTCTTTGCGACTTTCATCATAACAACTCCCATCCCTTGTGATAAGCGCATTTCCCTATATTTGTAAGCGTTTCTTCATATCACAACAAGAAATGGTAAAAATACACATTTTATTTTTTTCTCAAGAGTTATCAGGAAAACCGAACAATTTAATAATTTTCATATAAAAATGCAAATTTCATATTTTATTGTAAAACAACACTATACTATTAAAAAAATTATATAGAATAAAATTTTCCCCTTGCAAAAAGCCCAATCCTATAAGGCATTCGGCTTTTTATTTCTATTCAATAAGAGTATTTCATTTCCTTTTCTAATGAAGCAAATTGTGTACTTATACATACGTCCATTACCTTTCTTTACACATGAGTTATTTAGTTTATTTTTAAGTAAAAACACTCGCCTTACAATTCCTTACTACATAATATATAGTACAACTTTCATACGTAAACACTTTACGTAAAGCGAAAGAATCCTTTTTAGAAAGGAGAATTAACATCGATACTATAAGCAATGAATTTCTAAAACTTTATTACGACAGCAATGTTTGGTTACATGATACACATTGGCTCGGGGTCCCCATTCTCAAGCTTCCCTCTGATCTTTTTTTGTATCAAGAAATTATTTACGAATTAAAACCCGATTTAATTATTGAATGCGGCACTTGTTATGGTGGTAGCGCATTGTATTTAGCTTCTATATTAGATTTAATCGGGAAGGGTCACGTTGTTACTATTGATATATTCCCTCAACCAAATCGTCCATCCCATGACCGAATTACGTATGTAACAGCTTCTTCTGTTTCTGTACAGGCCGTTCAAACTATATTAAATATGCGCAAACCTGCTGATGTAATTTTAGTTATTTTAGATTCAGACCATAGTAAAGAGCATGTAGCAAAAGAACTTTTACTTTATCAATCTATCGTTACGACTGGCAGTTATATTATTGTAGAGGATACATCTATTAACGGAAATCCTGTTTATCCTGATTGGGGTCCTGGTCCAATGGAAGCTGTTGAAGAGTTTTTAGCTACAAATAAAAATTTCATAATCGATGAATCTAAACATAAGTTTTTCATATCATTTAATCCAAAAGGTTTTTTAAAGAAAATAAAGTGAAACGTTAATAAGTGGGGTTTTGTTCATCCCCACTTATTCTATGATCTTCATCTTTGAAAAAGGATAATATACAAACTCCACTTTTCCTATTATGTTATCTTCTTCAATATATCCTAGGCCATTTCGACTATCTCTACTAAGTTCACGATTATCTCCCATTACAAATAACTTATTTGGCGGGATTTTTGTCTTTTGAAAGTTGTAAAACACCTGCGTATTATTGAATAAATCTTTATTTGTATACGGTTCTTCTTGCTTTTTATCATTCACATATACTGATCCATTCGTTATGCTAATTACGTCACCTGGAAGTCCTATTACTCGTTTCACATAATATTTCGACTCATCCTCTTCCTTTATAATGACAATTTCTCCGTGCTCTAAATTAGAAAAATGTACTGCTGCTTTATTTACAAATACGTAATCTTCTTCATATAAAGTTGGTTGCATCGATTTCCCTTCCACTTTACATAAAGTAAAAGAATGATAGGCTACTACCAAAACAAACACGAAGAGTATGTATTTCCCCCAGCCTCTTTTAATTTCCTGTTTCATATCCATTCCCACCTTATTTAAACGCTTTTTAACTCAAAAAATAGATCACTGCACAATATATCTCCATGCAGTGATACTATTTTTACTGGGCCTTGTTCGGTTGTTCTACTGGGACTGGATTTCCACCCGTTCTTTTCGCTTTCAATTCAAAATACGCATCCAAAATCTCTTTACCAATCGCGGAATTAATTCCTGATTTGTCATCATTCACCCATGGTACAACAACTGAGAAAGCTACTTCCGGATCAGCATCATATGGTGCATAACCGGCAAGAGTTAAATTATAACATTTTTTTCTGTTATTGTTTTCATCTCTTCCAATATCACTTTCCCCACCATATACGGTTTCAGCTGTTCCTGTTTTTCCAGCTGGTTTATACGGTAATCCTTTAAACGTTGCAGTACCTGTCCCGTCAGTCTCTTGAAATACTCTTCTAAACCCTTCTTTTACATGATTAATATATGAAGTGTCCATATCCACTCGATTTAAAATAACTGGTTCTATAGACCGAACAACTTTTCCAATATCCTCTGGTCTATGTGGTTGCTCTCTCACTTCTTGTACAATTTGTGGTTTCATTCGGTAACCGCCGTTTGCAATTGTTGAAATATACTGAGCAAGTTGCAGCGGCGTATATGTATCGTACTGTCCAATCGCATAATCAAGTAAAAAACCAGGTATGTTATCTGTTCTACCCATTTGACCAATCGATTCATTCGGCAAGTCAATTCCAGTCGGTACACCTAATCCGAACTGTCTAAAATAGTAGCGCATTTTATTAAATGTCTCTTTTTTAATATCTAGCGGATTGTTTGGTACATAATTTACACCTGCCATTTTTAATGCTGTATTAAACATATAAACGTTTGATGAAACTTGTAAAGCTCTTAAATCATCAATATCACCAAAATCTTTCCACGATTTCTTTGGCTTGACACTTCCTTTAAAATACATCGGTGCATCAAAGAAATGCGTATACGGCTTAATTGTTTCAGTTTGATATCCGGCTAATAACGTAGCGCCTTTCACAGTTGACCCTAACTCATAAGAACTTGTCATCGTTCCTAAAGCAAAGTCTTCTATCTGCATTCCGCCATCTTTATTTACAATTTTCTTTCCACCCATTGATAAAATTTGACCGTTTTTCGGGTTCATCATTACAACGAACGCACGATCCATCATTGGCTCTGCAGAATGAAATGCTCGTAAATTCTTTTCAAGACTTTCCTCTACTTTTTTCTGTAACTCCATATCAACAGTTAACATTAAATTATTTCCGCTTTTTCCTTCAGTCACTTTTTCCGTCCGAATAATATTCCCTGCTTTATCCGTAATATTTTTAGACTGTTCTTTCGTTCCATGTAATGCATCTTCGTATTGTTTTTCGATGTAGCTCTTACCAATGCGATCATTTCGGTTATAATCACGCACTAAATAATAATCTAACTGCTCTCTTGGCAAACCCTCATTTTCAGTAGAAACGCTACCAAGGATAGAACGAAGTATTTTATCATTTGGGTATTCACGTTCCCAATCCACTGTCGTATCCACTCCTGGTAAACTTGCCAACCTTTCACTTACGATTGCATATTCGTTTTGACTTACATCTTTTTTAACAATTTGCGGCGTCATTTTATATCCCGCATTCATCCTACTTTTAATTGCTAGTACTTCTAGATCCTCTTTTGATAGTTCGCTTAATTCTTCTTGCGTAATTCTTTCACGGCGCAACTCTTCAACTTTTTTATCTAATTCTTTCCCCTCTATCTCTTGCTTCCTAAATGCACTCTCATCTTCTTTCGTTACTTTTTCTGCTGCTCGTTTTTCATTTAACTGCATCCAAAAATCTTTTTTATCTGTTTCTGTCAACTTATTTATATCTTCTGGCGACATTTCAATTAGCTGGGCTAAATTTTTTGCTACTTGTAAAACTTCTTTCGAATCTGCTCCTTTCATTTTCGTATATGTAACGGTTCGTAGCGGTTTATTATTTACAATAACTTGACCTACCCGATCAAACATTTTCCCTCTAGGAACAGGAGTGCTTACCGTTACATCTTCCTTTTTGTTTACTTCATTTCTATACGTTTCTCCATCAATGATTTGTACTTTACCTAATTGAATTATAATAGCTGAAAATAAAAGAAAGACGATAAAAAATAGTACATTTAATCGAAATGGAATATGAGTCTTTTTCTTTTTCGATTGTTTCTTCTGCTCCTTTTTCTGTCTCATTTCGCTCCCTCGCTTCATTCTATTAACATTTCTACATAGAATCATTATGTATCAAATTTATTTATATGATATATATAGAATTTTATATTAATTACTAAAGAAATAAAAGATTTAATTTTCAGTTTTTTAATTTTACATCCCATTTATTACCATTCCCTTATTAAAGAATAACATGAATGTTATTCAAACAAAAAACTGAGGTGTTCTCTATACACCTCAGTTTTTCATAAAAATAATAACTTATTTAACCGACGATACCCCGTCAATAAACTCACCAATCTTATTTTGAAAAACAAAATCAAAGTTATATTCTTGCCCTGTTAACTCTTCATTTACTAAAATGGTCGTTGCTCCGATTTCCCTCTTTGCGATTTGCGGGAATGAAGCGACAGGTTGCACTTTTAATGACGTTCCCATAACGATAAGTACATCTGTTTCATATAAACGTTTTATCGCATTTTGATATTGCGGCAATGTATCTCCGTATAAAACAACGTCTGGATTTAAAATAAAATTACACTTCTCGCAGCGAGGCACTTCATGATCAATCATATACTGCAAATCATATCCCACTTTACACTTCGGACAATGTGCTGTTTGAAGTGTTCCATGTAAATCAATGACATGCTTACTACCGCCTAATTGATGTAAACCGTCAATATTTTGCGTTAAAATCGTAATATCTTTCCCTTGTTCTTCTAATTCAGCTAAAAAGCGATGCCCGCGATTTGGTTTATATTGATGAAACGTATTAATTTGAAAGATTTCTTTATAATGCTTCCAAAATTCTTTCGGGCTTCTGTTATAGTACCCTCTTGATAAATACATCTCCACATTCGCATCAGCATACAATCCATTTGCTGAACGAAAATCTGGAATACCGCTTTCCGTACTTGCTCCTGCACCTGTTAACACTGTAATTTTCTTCGCTTTTTCTAAAATTGAACGTACTTCTTCAAATTGCACAAAAATCACCTCTATGTATATTGCTATACTTATTATACCAGTTGTTTACAGGAGGTGTTGTCTTTGTATAACGAACTCTTTAAACTTCCTTATTTTATATAGTTTTTCTTAATGATATCTTTTGCATTTTTGTAAAGAAATACAAAGAAGATAACTGCTAGGATACCGTTTACCCAGTAATATGTATTTCCAGAGGCAAACCTATTATAAAAGGATTGAGCATTATAATATAATAGGCCCGCTGAAAGCACGGTAGCGATTACTAACATACCAAAACTTTTCAAGATACCCACCTCAATTTTAAAAATTCCGATTTTTAAAATAATTATACATGAAAATGGGAGAATTTGAAATGTGCAATGTATCCTATCATTATCAAGCTAACGATACATCCTTCCTCCAAACAAAAATAACAACTACATACGCACTTCGGTACTACCTAAGAATCTTACTTAATGTGTCGTACCCCCAACTTCTACAATATCTACCTCAACTGTCGTCATTACCTCAACTGCCAACTCTATCCCCTTACTAATAGTAGAAAGTGACATACTCGGTTGACCTGGATAGTTACTCGCTTGTTCTGGTAAAAACGGAATATGAATAAATCCGCCTTTTATTTTCTTATCATGCTTTTCTAGTTCATGCATGAGACCGTAGAATATATGATTACAAACGAATGTACCTGCTGATTGTGAAACGGAAGCTGGTATGCCCTCTGCTTGTAGTCTTTTTACAATTGCTTTCATCGGAAGCGTAGACCAATAGGCAGCCGGTCCTTCTTCTACAACTGGTACATCTACTGGCTGATTCCCTTCATTATCAGCAATCCTTGCATCATCAATATTAATTGCGACACGCTCTATCGTAATATCTGGTCTGCCCCCAGCTTGCCCAATGCATATAATCATTTCAGGATTTAGTTCTTCTATATATTCTTTTAAAACTTGTATTGATTTATGAAATACAGTTGGTACCTGTTTACTAATAATCTTGTACTCTCCGATTGTTTTTTCATGTAAACTTTTTGCGACTTCCCAAGCTGGGTTAATACTTTCTCCGCCGAACGGATCGAATCCTGTTAATAATACTGTTTTCATAGTTTTCCCCTCCTAATTAGAAACGATATACTAGGCCGTACATAATAAACATATTGATAATGAAAATGGAAAGAGCAATTGGTACTTGAGCCTTAATAACGGCATTTTTATCTTTCAATTCTAAAAGCATTGCTGGAACGATATTAAAGTTTGCTGCCATTGGTGTAAGCAGCGTTCCGCAATATCCAGCAAACATACCGAGAGCTGCCATAATTGCTGGGTTCCCGCCGTGCATTTGTACAATTAGAGGTAAGCCAATTCCGCCAGTAATTACTGCAAACGCTGCGAAAGCATTTCCCATCACGACTGTAAATAGCATCATTCCTAAACAATATGCCATAACAGCAACGAACGGATATTCTGTCGGTAACACTTGTCCAACTAAATCAGAAACGACTTGTCCAACGCCAGATTTCGCGAAAATCCCGCCAAGTGCAGCTAACATTTGTGGTAAAATTACAGCCCAGCCGACAGCTTGTAATAGTCTGCTTCCTTCTTGAACAGGCGTTGTTATTTTCGACTTTGTAATACGCATCGCCGCAACGAACGCAAGTAATGCTCCTAGTGCTAATGCTACTAGCGTTACTTTATCTGGATCAACAAGTGAGACATTTCCCCATTTGATTTTCCCTAACGTTAATGTACCGATAATCGTAAAAATAGGAATTAATAGTGCAGGCATAAAAATTTTATTTTTCAATTTCTCAGCATGTTTCACACGTTCTTGTATTGGAACTTCTTTCTCCTCTGATTTTGTTACTTTGTTTAGTGAAGCTAACACGACCATAGCGAGTACGATACAACCAACGTAAAACGAAGGGATTACATTTCCAAATAAAAATGTAACTGCAAATAACGCCCAAAATAAGCTAGAACCAAATCGATTTGGATGTTCACGATCAAATGCAATACGAACAGCGATAAAGGCAACGATTATACCTAATACGTAATAAATTGTATCCATTGTGATAATGTTCATTTTATATTGCCTCCTTCTCTTCTTTTTCTTTTGATTCCATCGTTTTCGCTATATATTTATCAAATCTTCTAAATCTGATCCAGCTTACAATAAGTGCAGATATTGCGGTTGGAATACCCCAGAGCGCCATATCCCACACACCGACATGCATACCTACTGAATCAAAGAATCCTTTCATTAATAAAATCGCACCAGTTGCGATAAAAATATCTTCTCCGAAAAACCAAGCTGTATTTTCCGCAGCTGCTGCGTTTGCTTTAATCTTTTCTCTTAACTTTTCAGGGAGCTTACCGTATTTGCCTTGCGCAGCCCCTTCTGCCATCGGTGCAACGAGCGGTCTTACTGTTTGTGCATGACCACCAATATTCAGTCCAAGTGCTGCTGATGATTCTCTTATCGTAAAATACGACATTAATACTCTTCCAGTTGTTGCGCCTTTTGATTTCGTTATAAGTGCTTCTGCTCTTTCTTTTAAACCGTAACGCTCTAAAATTCCGATTACCGGTAAAGTTAATATAATTGGCATAGACATATATCTGTTTTCTATGAAAAATTTACCGAACATACTGATCACATCATAAAAACTTAATCCTGAAACCATACCAGTAACAATACCAGCGACCATAACGACTAACAGTGTATTTAGCCTAAATAAAAAACCCACTGCAACAAGTAATATCCCGATTAATTTAATCATTTCTAGCACTTCCCCTCATTTTTCATTTCGGTGCACAAATAGAAATACCATTATTTTCGAATGTTCTGTATATTTTTTTCGCAAATTGGACTGCTTTCTCTCCATCACCATGTAAACAAATCGTCTGTGCGTGAACTGCTACTTTCTCTCCGCTCACCGCTCTTACATAGCCTTCTTTCACCATTTGAAGCACTTGCTTTATCGCTTCGTCTTCATTTTTTATAAGTGCATTCTCTTCTGTCCGGCTCGTTAATGTTCCATCTTGCTTATACGTACGATCTGCAAAAGCTTCTTGTACGAGAGTTATATTGTATTTTTCTGCAGCCTGTATAAATGCCTCGCTATTTGCTAATCCGTAAAGTAATAGACTTGGATTAATACGATACATTGCCTTTGCGATTGCATCTGCAATTTCCAGATTAGTCGCCGCCATATTATATAGAGCACCGTGCGGCTTTACATGTTGCATTTTCCCGCCTGCCGCTTTCACAAATGCGTCTAATGCGCCAATTTGATACAATACATAATCGTATACTTCACTCGCTGACACATTCATATTTCTTCTTCCAAATCCAATTAAATCTGGAAAACCAGGATGTGCGCCTATTGCTACATTGTGCTGCAGAGCTTTTCCAACCGTTTGCCTCATTACAACCGGATCACCCGCATGAAAACCGCAAGCAACATTTATAGAGGAAACGAACGGAAGAATTTCATCATCATTCCCCATTTTATAAGCTCCAAAACTTTCTCCCAAATCACAGTTTAAATCGATTGTCGTCACGATATTTCCCTCCTAGTGTCAGCTTCGTAAAGCGATGAATTTCTTTAATAGATTCATATTTATTTCTTGTTCTATGTACAATTGTTCCGCTTCTCCAAGCGTAATTTTCTCAAAAGAAACATAGTCCCCCGGTTTTAGCTGAGCAAGAAGTGGTAAATCTACTGAAATAATATTCCCCATTCTCGGATAGCCACCTGTCGTTTGCCTATCTGCCATTAATATAATCGGCTGTCCTCCATTAGGAACTTGAATGGTCCCAAATGTAACGGGACTCGATAAAATCTCTTTTTCTTCCACTCTATTTAAAACTTCTCCTTCAACTCTATAGCCCATGCGGTCAGCGTGATTAGATACTTTATACTCTTTCGAAAAAAATGCCTGTATACTTTCTTCTGTAAATTGATCATATTCAAAATCAGTTATGACGCGAAGCTTAGGGTATTTCTTATACTTTGGCAGTATGCTGCTGCTAATTGCCCATTTCGTTTTGATTCGCTCATCCTTTTGTAAATCTTGAATGAAACGACTCGCTATTTCTGAGTGGGTACCTATTTGAAAATAATCTCCTTTTTTCAGCATTCTTCCTTCAATACCACCAATCGCAGCACGTATGTAAGTACTTTTGCTTCCCATCGTACGATCAATATGTATACCACCTGCAAATGTTACATACGTTCTGCAACCACTTTTCACTTTCCCAAAACAAAGCATGCTACCTTCTTCCGCTAAAATGGGACGCCATAACGGGATACGTTCTCCATTCAATAACGGTTCCATATCCGCACCGCCAATCGCAAGTAACGTCGTTTTCTTTATTAACAATTTAGGCCCCATGATCGTCATTTCGAGTCCCGCTTCATTCTCGTCATTACCAACTAACATATTGATTATCCGAAGTGCACTTTGATCCATAGCCCCGCCAACAGGTACACCGTATTGCTGATAATGAGATCGCCCTAAATCTTGGACTGTTGTAAACATACCTGCATGCAAAACCTCTACATCCATTCTTTAGCCCCCTCAAGTGATATGTACTCTTCCTTCGTTATTGGGATAAATCGTAAATACATACCGCTTTGGGTATACGTTGGTGTTTCTTCTTCCGGATTAAATAAGGAGATTGGTGTTCGGCCAATAATATTCCATCCACCCGGTGTTTCAAGCGGGTAAATACCTGTTTGATTTCCGCCAATACCTACTGAACCAGGAGAGATTTGTAACCGCGGTATTTCTTTTCTAGGTGTTGCTAGTTCTTTTGATAGTCCTCCTAAATACGGGAACCCTGGTGTAAAACCTAACATATACACAAAATATGTTGTTTCACTATGTATACGAATGACATCTTCTACTTGCAAACCGTGATAATGTGCGAGCTCTTCTAAATCAGGTCCATATTCTCCTCCGTAACAAACTGGTATAGAAATATGTTTCACATCTCGTTTCAACTCTTCCTTATACGTATCGAACATTCCTGTTATGTATTCGCATACGTAATCATACGGTCTTATCTTTCTATCATTTCCTTTCCATACTTCATATAAATTGTAGTAAACGGCTAATGAAGTAAACGACGGAACGCATTCAATCATTCCTGCAAATGGATGTTGCTGCAACGCTTGAAATAGTCGTTGTACTTTTCCGTATACATCCATCCCGATTTCTTCACCAAATGTAACAATAATTGCTTGATCCCCTAACGCAGAAAATTTCATCCCACTCCCTCTTTCTATGCCAAAAAGCCGAGTTCTTTCGAAATGCGATTCGCTGTTTCTTTCACCTTCGCGATAAAATATGAAATATTACTTTCGCTGTACTCAATTGCTAATCCCGAAATACTAATACCCGCTACAACCGTTCCATCGCTTGCGAAAATGGGCGCTGCTATAGCCGCTGTATGATTTTCTAACTCCGAGTAGCTAATTGTATGTCCTTCCTTTTTCGCCATTTGCAACACTTCTAACAATTGTTCCTTATCCACAATTGTTCCATCTGCAAACTGTTTTAAATCCGTTTCCTCTATGTATTTCCGTTTCTCTTCCTCAGAAAAATATGATAGTAAAATTCTCGGACATGCACCCGCATAAAGTGGCGCTCTTCTTCCAACTGCCGTATACACGCGTACAGGCTGAACGCCTTCCATCTTTTCCGCATAAATCGCGTCATTACCATCTTGAATAATTAAATTAACTGCCTGGCCTAAACTATCTCTAAGCTCTTTCATATATGGGATCGCAATATTCCTTACTGATAATCTTTGTGAAACAAGTTGACCGAACCGTAAAAATACGACCCCTAAACGATATTTCCCCTTCTCGTTTTTTTGTAAGAACTCCATTTCTTCTAACGAGCCAATTAAACGATATACAGATGTTTTCGGCATACTCGTAAGCTGAACCATCTCTGTTAAACTTAGCTCTTCATACTCATAAAACAACTCTAAAATATCCATTGTCTTAACTGCCGTTTTATTTATACTCATTCTATCTCCCTCTTGTTCCGAAATGCGGAACTTGAATTCCGTTTTTCGAAACAAACATATAATTTAAAATTATAAAATATTCTTTCAATTCTATCAATATTTTTTTCAAGCACATAATCCGATATATTTTGTCAGTAATTTAAAATAAGCATAAATAATTACATACATCTGTAAATTTTTATATTAGACTATAATCCTTTCGAACCATTTGATTTATTATGGTATATGTACAATAAAATGTGAGGAGTGTTTCTTTTGAAAAAACTGCTAGTGATTCCTGCCATTATGTTATCTTTTTGTATAGGTTATAATGTGATTTTTGCGACAAATGAAGATACTCATTCAGCCGCTAAAGTTGCACAACATCATAAAATAGCGAACGAAGAAATTCATTTTTTCGGATCAAGTATTTCTGGCTTTAACTACTCTCATGGGGATGACTTAAGCGTTCTTGTAAAAAATATAGGCGATTCTCCTCTGCGTTACACTTTATATAACGCTAAAGATTCTTGGATGATTGATGGAACTTTAAAACCTGGGGAACAAGCAATAAGTGAATTTAGTATAAATTGGAGTGATTGGCTTCCTGAAGGTGAATACAAGATCAATTTTAGAAATAATGATGGTTCTCTTTCAAAAGTTCAAGTTATAGCCAAGCCAAACATTTAAATAAATATGACAAAAAAAGTATGGAAGAATATTTCTCCCATACTTTTTCTTTATAACGCTCTTACTTGTTTCAACGGCCAGAAAACAGCTTGTCCTTTTCCGACAATCTCATCTTCTGAAATAAATCCGAACATACGACCGTCTTTAGAAACTTCACGATTATCTCCTAAAACAAACACTTGGCCTTCTGGCACTTTCGTTTTTCCTGTGATTTGTTCTAACGTAAAGTCTGGAGTTAATACACGGCCTGCTGCTTTTTCTTTAAACTCTTTTAAATATGGTTCTTCCATCGCTTTTCCGTTTACATATAACACATCGTTTTTATACTCAACTGTATCGCCTGGTAAACCAATTACTCTTTTTACTAAATCGTATCCTTCTTTTCCGTGGAAGACGATAATATCAAAGCGTTCTAATCCACTTATACTATAACCAATCTTATTCACAAGAACTCGTTCGTTATTTTCTAAAGTGGGCATCATCGATTCACCTTGTACTAATGACGGTGTAAATAAGACACCGCGAATAATAGCGATTAATACAAGGGTAAATCCTATCGTTTTAGCCCATGAGAATAATTCTTTCTTCGTATTTTCCTTCATCGTTTCTCCTCTTTCTTACGTGTTTATTGTATGATTTGAACTAATTCCTGTACTAAATTAGGATCAATTTCAGCAAAACATGATTTCCCTTCTCTTACCGCTGTACCGACATGAGCTTGCGAAATTCCAGTTTCATCTAGCAATCGCTTTATATTTTCTTTCGTCACGCCAGCTCCAGCTACAAGTTGAATTTGACCATCGCTTACCTTTTGCATTTCTGTAAGCATCGGAATATTATCAACTATATTTCCTTGCCCACCTGAAGTTAAGACGTGAGTCACTTTATGAAACTTCTTTAAAGTTCTCATCGCTTCTACTGGACTTTCTGTGTCGTCTATTGCTCGGTGATATGTGACATTTATCCCCTCTACCACAGATAATAAATCCGCTAGTTTCTCTTCATCTACTTCATTTCGTTCATTTAATACACCTAATACAACACCAGCTACTCCTAATTTCTGAGCAACTACAATATCTTCTTTCATCATTTCAATTTCTTCTTCCGTATATGTAAAAGACTTCGCATGCGGACGAATCATAACGTGAATCGGTATATGTACTGCTTCTACCGCTTTTTTAATAAATGCATAGCTCGGCGTTAAACCGCCTTCTGTATAAGATGAAATTAATTCAATTCGCTTCCCGCCAGCTCGTTCAATTCGTTTTACATCTTCTAAACATGTTGCAATAACCTCTAGCATGAGATGACCTCTTTTCGTGCTTTTTTCTTATTATAACATTAGTAAAAATAAGAAACCTAGCTTTCTCCTTTAAAACTATAAAAAGAAGAATGAAAAGAAAGATTTTTTAAATTGATAATTCTATAAAAAAGGAGTAGCCTCCTAGAACTTCAGACTAGGTGTTACTCCTTTTTATTTTACAAAAACACTAGGTTTCCCCTATATATTTAGTTATTTTTCTTAGTTACTCCATTATAATAGTGGCTAAATGCTTCTACTAATGCGTCTACTGACGCATACAATTCTTCTGGTGTATTATCTACCCCTCCCATTTCAATAAGTAATGCATTTGGAGAAAGATCTTGATTATACACTCCGTTACCGCTTTTACGATCTTTAATAAAAATCCCTCGGCTTAAACCGTAATACTTATCATCTAAATATGAATTTATTGCCGTTACTATTTTTTTATTTTTTTCATAGTTAGGATTTTCTCGTCCTAAAATAAAGTAAAGCCGGGCATAATTCTTTCCGTTAATATTTTTTGTAGTAGTATTTTTTCGTGCATCATCTCTATGAAGGTCCATTGGAAACATAATATTTTTATCTTGTGCCAATTTATCTTGTAATATTTGACGGGACCCTTTGTAAGATTGGGCCCAATTTAAATTTTTATTTCGCAGAAAATCCCTCATATTTGTCGTATCATGTGAAACACCGATTCCTTTTTCTTCTAACTTTTGTTTCAAATAATTTCCAACAAACGTAATATTCACTTCATTATTTGTACTAGAAGCATCATCGGGTATAGCAGCACCTGGAATTAGAGGAATAAACGACTCCCAACTATGTGTATGATAAATAAAAACCTTATTTTCACCGTTATTTTGTGTATTTGGATTTTCACCAGTAGAATTGTTTTCTTTCCCACTCTTTGGGTGTTCAATAGCAGTACCTTTATCTTTAATGTTATCTAAAGGAATACTGGATTCTTCCGGAATGTTCGTATAATCTGTTCCTTCCCCAGCAATCAATATTTCCGAATAAAATTGATTCATATTAGGAAGTTCTCGAGTTAATAAACTTCGGAGATCATTTACATTAATGTTTGTAGAAAGTGAAAGTAAAAAAGATTCCAGAGACGCTCGTCCTTTTTCTTTATGGAATTCTTCTGCAAAATAACGATTTTCACTTCCTATCATGTACATAAGACCTTTAGTAGAATTCGTTCCCAATAACTGATTAATATAATACGATTTAAATACGTTTGAATTACTAGAAATAAAGAATGAAGTGAGGATACATATAATCGTGAATAAAATACATATCACTACATATCTTACATTTAATACTTTTAATTTCACTTTATTCATTTTATATCTCCCTTCATTTACTATATTCTTACGCATAAATTTCAAGTAATATGATTACTAATTTAATAGAATTACTTCTACTACTTTGTTTTCATTTAGCCTCTTTCCGTAAAGCGAATGAGGCTAAAGTTGCCGTGCGCAAATATCATCAAAGACTTTTAAACAATTTAAATAACCTGAGTCTATATAAATATAGAACTCAGGTTATTTCATACTGTTTACTCGACAGGAGGCACTGCATTTTGATGGACTTTTTTATTTTCCATGTCAATGCCTAATTGGTCTTTCAATAACTTCATACCTTTTTTTGTAAGATGGACGGCTCGAGTTTTATCCGTTTTTGTAATCCATTCTTGTTCAAAAAACAGTTTTGCTATCGCAGATCCTAACCAACCAGAAATATGGTAGCGTCGTTCACTCCAATCAAGACAAGGTTTTGCAAATATCCTCCTCTTTATATTTGCCGTTTCAACATTTATTCCAAAATTCAGAAACCATTGTTTACCTTGTTCCGTTACAATGTATTCTCCTTCCTTTAAAATTATAAATTCCTTATGTAGTAATTTTTCAGTTATCTCTACACCAAGTCTGCCTGCAAGATGATCATAGCAAGTTCGAGCATAACGAACTTGTTTTAGTTGATCCGATTGTTTTAAAGAGCGAACTGGGGCTGTTGGTGCGATTGTTCCTAACTTTTCAAGAACTTCTGCTACCTCTTGATTAGCAAGTCGATAGTAACGATGTCTACCATGTTGTTCAACTGTAAGTAGATTCCCCTCTACTAATTTAGAAAGATGGGAACTAATCGTTGGATGTGACACTTTTGCCATATAAGCCAATTCACTAGCAGGTAGTGCCTGATTATTCATTAAACAATCTAAGATGATTGCTCTTGTAGGTTCAGCAATTAGTTTAGCTATATATGAGATATTCGGATATACATTCATATTTCGATGATACCCTAACTGTTAAATTGATACAATTATTTTAAGTTAAATAGTAAAGGAGAATGTATTATGAATACAATTGATCTTAGTATATTAAATTTGAAAGAAACCCGAAGGCGCTCAGAAAAATTATGGAATTCTCTTCCCGATAAATTTCTTAATTGGAAGCCTGATAATGAAGCGATGTCCTTTGGTGAGATGATTCGTCATGTATGGAGCTCAACTTTTTACTATCATATGATTTTAAAAAACAACGGCTCAATAAATGACATACATATCCCGTATGATGACGAGCCAATTACTTGTGTAAAAAAAGAAATTGAATTGGCACAATCATACTTTACTGACTTCATAGAATATGTTCAATCCATAAGTATAACTGAGCTAGATTCAACCCTTATTGATCGAAGCGATGTTGGCTATCAAAGATATTTAGGTGATATGCTATTACGAATTGCCTATCATGATGCGGTCCATGCAGGGCAATTTTTACAATATTTACGAATGGTTAACTTGGAAAGACCTTTAATTTGGGATTAGATACGACAAATGTTTACAACGCTTCTATACTGGCATTATAATAATACGCAACCAATTATCTAACTAGTCAAAATCCTTTTCGTTAGTTAAAAAGAGCAGTTTAGTTTTTGTACAATAATTAATATATGGGGCTGATCACGTGAAAAAGCATTCTGAATTAAAAAAGCATTTATGTGAACTAGAGGAAAAGCTATTAGAACCTAAAACTCGTACAGCACCAGAAGAACTAGACAAATTACTTGCAGTCGATTTTTTTGAATTTGGTAGTTCGGGGAATGTTTGGTATAAGAATGATTTTGTTGGTGGAAGTGGACTTAGCGTGAGAAAAATGACTCTTTCTAATTTTGAAATATACTCTTTATCAGAAGGTACCGTGTTGGCGACATATCGTGTAAGAGATGAAACTAGAATGCAGAATACTTTGCGAAGCTCCATTTGGAAAATGATAGATGGAAAATGGCAAATGTTTTTCCATCAAGGAACACTTACAAAATCATAATGATTATTTATATTAAAATGCTGCATTTTAAACTAGTATATCAAGCGAATAAAAAGCACGGATTTGATTAGTAATCAAACCCGTGCTTTCAAACAACTATATTGCCCATAAATAATATAATTTAAGTTAAAAACCTACGACCGAAACGCCGCATCCGCAAGCATAGACAGTGTTGCATCATCCATCGGTGGATTGTGTAGTCCTGCTCTGACATTTAAATAGTAACGGTGAAGCGGATTTTTTTCTGATAAACTTTTTGCTCCTACGATGCGCATTGATTTATCCACTATGGATATCGCCGCATTTGTTACGGCGTATTTCACTGCTGCTAGCTCTGCCTGTAGTGAAAGCTTATCTTCTGCTTCATCGTACTTTTTTGCAATTTGATATAAAAAGACGCGAGCTTGCATAAGCTCGAGTTCTAATTCTCCAACTAATCTTCTAACATTCGGCAATAAACTGATAGAATGATTTAAACTATTTGGCTTGTATGATCCCGCAAACTGAACTGCATAATTTCTTGCTGCTTGTGCAATTCCTAAATAACATGCTGGTATATGTAACAACCAGCCAATACCCTTTTGTTTCACTTTTCCGCCCTTTACATCCGTAAAAAAGCGGTTTTCTATCTCTACATTTTGTAAGACAAGGTCGTGACTAGCAGTCCCTCTCATCGCGACGCTATCCCACGTTTCTTCAATGGATACACCGAGTGTATTTCTCGGAATGACAAACTCACCAACTTCTTCTCGGCCTTCAATACTTGCTGAAATAATAAAATAATCAAGTATTGGCGCCATCGTTGTAAAAGTTTTCCTTCCATTTATAACCCACTTTTCGCCTTGTTGAACCGCTATTGTTTCTGGTTTACCTCCACGCGTCGGACTCCCTGTTTTCGGCTCTGTTGCTGCCCGGTTAAAGAGCGCACCATTACGCACTTCTTCGCAAAACCATTTGAACATCTCATCATTCCAAGAGCGATTTTCCGCTAGCTCTTTCACAATACCAAGATGCCAGCCAATCGATAATGCAGTAGCTCCGCAGCCTTCCGCGATTTTCTCTTGAAATAAAACGAAGTCATATAAAGAAATTACACTACCACCAAATTCCTTCGGTAACGTTAATTTCGTATATCCGATATCTTTCAAATCATTCATATTTTCATACGGAAATGATCCTAATTCACTTAATTGATGCTCCCTTTCCATGAACTTCGGAATCAATTTATTTATTTGTTCAATAATGAAAGATTGTTCTTCTGTTTCAACAAATGAGAGTGCCATACTATAATCTCCTTTATGTTCGATTCATCAACCGCTCACTTTTTCATTATGATTATATGAAGCTACCTCTCTATTGTTTCACTATTCCGATAAAAATACAATGTTTTTGACCAATAAGAAAAGTTCCTATTTTAAGATAGGTTCTTTTCTTATGTTAGTCTCCCTTCAATGCCTTTAATGGCAAAGAGGTTACATATCCAATGTACGAGAATAATTCTTTAAAGAAGAATGGTATTTCTGTGTCTAACGTTTTATATGCTGATGTCGGCGTTGGTGAAGCATACGCTTCAATATTAATATGTTTTGCGATTCTCATTGCACGTTTCATATGAAGTGGATCACTTACAATCGTGTATGTGCGTATTCCGTTCTCTATTCCAACTTCCTTCGCATTCTTTAAGTTTTCTTCAGTGAAAAGGGATTTTGTTTCAATTAAAATATCTTCGTCTTTTACACCTTGTTTCATTGCATATACTCTTGCAGTACGCGCTTCCTCAAGTTCTGCTTCGAATTTAGTACCACCTGTAAAAATAATCTTTTTAATATTTCCGTTCTTATATAAAGAAATCGCATGATTAATTCTTTCTTTAAATACAGGAGATGGTTTTCCGTTCCATGAAGCTGCTCCTAGTACGATACCAGCATCCGTTTTCACGCCATCATTTGTTTTAAAACGATAACTCCAAATATCATAAGCTGCATAACTTACATATAAAATAGCAGAACAAATCATTAGTAAAAATACTTGAAAGATTCGTCTTTTCTTACTCTTCTTATATTCTTTCATTTGTAATTGCCTCCGTACATCATCCATACTTCTATAAAAAAACATTTATATCAAATCATTTTGTTTGAGTTTATTTAAAAGAAGGAACTTTACTTGTTATTTATGTATAAAAGGGTTTTCATTTAAAATTGAGGATTATCAATTCATTTTCATTTGCGGTTTTCATTACATTTTTTAAATTCATAAGTTTATTACCATACAACTACATTGTAACGAATTTTTTCTCAGAAGGGAACGATGAAACAAAAGGAATTAAAATAAAGTAGCATTTTGTAAGAAAAAAGGTATATTTTTCATGCATCACGAACAATATACCTTTCAAAACACGAATTATAGCTTTTCTTTATACAACTCTAATTTTTCTAACAATTGTTCTTTTACGCCTGGCCATTCACTTGAGATAATACTGTACACAACTGCATCTCTCACATAACCATTCGGTAACTTTCTTTCATTTCTAAGCACACCCTCTTTTACTGCGCCTAACCTTTCAATTGCTCGCTGTGCTTTTTCATTTCTTGCATCCGTCTTAATTTGCACCCTCAGCATATGCAGTTTTTCAAAAGCATACTGGAGAAGCATATACTTACACTCTGTATTTATACTCGTACGTTGCACACTTGGATGATACCACGTTTGCCCTAACTCGACTGTTTTATCTTCCACTGAAATATTATATAGACGTGTACTTCCTACAATCGTATTCGTCTGTTGATCCACTACAACGAAAGGCATTTGCATTCCCTTTCCATAACCTTGTATCGCTTTTTGAACATATTGCTGCATCTCTTGAACACTATCCATTTTAGAGATTAAATACGCCCAAATATCCCGATTTCCTTCTACAATCGAAAACAAAGTTTCGACATCATCACTATCCATTAATCGTAACTTTGCTCTTTCGTGAATCATTTCCATTTGTAAGCCCCCTCTTTGTTATTACTATATCATATGAAACAAAAATTAATTATAAGAATAAATGAATATAATTAAAAGAATCCCTTCTATAAAAAGCGACTCTCATGTCATTTTATCTTTACTTAGCCTAAATCAATTTCACTCAACATCTCTTCCTTAGAACCAAACATATGAATTCTTCTTCGAATATAAACATCCCATATAGGGTAGGATGGCTCATCGATAATCATTAATATCGCACTTATAAAAAAGAAAATTCTGGAAATATACAATAAATACTATATAATAATAAACGGGAGGGGATAAAAATGCTAGATCAAATTACTTGGGGAACGCCAGGCAGCTTATTATGCTTAGGATTCTTTTTTGCAGGATTAGGAATCTTTTTAAGAAGCGTTACGTCATATACGAAAGATAAATAAAAGTATCCAAAAACATGAAAGTTGTACATTTTCACGTTTGGGATATTTGATTTTCTTAGCGTACCCTGCTTTTAAACAAAAGAATCCTTCCTTTTACAGAAGGGTTCTTTTGTTATAGCTTTATCTTTTTAACACTTTAAAGCAACAAATAAGCAATCGGCGTAATAATAAGTAACGTTAAGATCGTTCTTTGTACATACAGAATAATAAGTTCCGATACTTTTAACGGAATATCTGTCGATAATATACAAGGAATGGAAGCTGAGAAAAACAATATTGATGAGACCGAAACAACCGCAATAACAAACTTTGTCACGAGCGGTGCACTTACTACTAATAATGATGGCAAAAACATTTCGGCAATACCAACGGATGCCGCTTTAGCAGCTAGTTCTGCTTCTGGAAGCTGTAAAGCCCATGTAAAAGGATAAAAAATATAACTGATCCAATCAAATATTGGCGTAAACTTCGCCAATACGATACCGAGTAACCCTACTGACATAATCGATGGTAAAATTCCCATCGTCATAATGAAACCGTCTTTTAAGTTCACTGCGATATTTTTCATAACGCTCGGTGCAGTTTTTGATACTTCTAATGCATCTTCCCAAGCACGTTCTAACATTTTCTCCTTATAAACAGGCTCTGGAAACCCTTCTTCCGTTACGTATGTATCTGGTTTTCTACTAAGTGGCGGGATTCTTACGGTGATAGCGGTTACGATGAATGTTACAACAAGAGTAGTCCAAAAATAAACATTCCATAAATGCATAATATCTAATGTTTTTGCGATGATAATCATAAATGTTGCGGATACTGTAGAAAACCCTGTAGCGATAATGGCTGCTTCTTTTGTCGTATACTTTCCTTCTTTATAAACTCGGTTAGTAATGAGAAGCGCTAGCGAATAACTTCCAACGAAAGAAGCAACCGCATCAATTGCTGATCGTCCAGGTGTTTTCCATAACGGTCTCATAATCGGACGGCAAAACGTACCGATAAATTCAAGTAATCCGTACCCGACTAATAATGCTAAAAAAGCCGAGCCAATTGGAACGAGTAAACTTACCGATATGACTAGTTTTTCATACAAAAAGGGCCCTACATCTGGTGCAAAGAACCAAGCTGGTCCTACTTTCAAACAATATAATACACCAAAGACAACACCAACTACTTTTAAAATAGAAAAACAAATATCTACGATAGATGCATTCCATTTTTTCGTATAAAACGGATAAATCGCCCCCACTACCATAACGAGTAGAGCGTAATAAGGTACTACGCTCGGAACAGAAGTCCTAATCCATGATACGATATGATCAATCATAATGGAAGAAGCACCGTTTATCGTAACTGGTACGAAAAACATAAACACCCCAACTAGACTAGTGAGTATAAAACGAAAAATGATCCCCTTCTCACTCCCTGTCTTAATTACATTCCTTTTTAATTCAATTTCACTCAAAATTCGACACCCCCATATTATCTAAATATTCTGTATAATTACATTAGATTCCTTCTTTCCATTTCTAATATTTCATCATATAAAAACAGCCTATTTTAAAATAGGCTGTTTCTACTACCTCTCATAATCATCCACAATCACTTGAATCACACGATACGATTCCTCTGCCACCATTTTATTACTAGTCTTATTCGCATCATATGTAATTAACGCCTTCCAAAGCGCCCATCCTCTCGCTCGATTCCACGTTTCTTCATCTATGCGCAATATTTCTTTAAATACGTTTCTACTATTTTCATCAAAAAATGTCCAAGCCATCGCTGCATCACAAGCCGGATCTCCTACTCCTAAAATACCAAAATCAATGACGGCACAAAGCTTTCCGTCCTTAACGAGTAAATTCCCCGGGGCAACATCCCCATGAATCCAAACTGGCTTACGCTCCCACGTTGACTGAAGTGCTACATCCCAAAGATGCTTTAATACTGTTTCATCAAAAACATCCTTATTATTTTCGATAGCAGCTCTCGCCTCTTCATCATATACGGACATAAGCCCACCTCGGTAAAAATTATGTGCTCCGGCTATCGGCCCATTACTCGCATCAATAGATTGCAATTCTACTAGAAATGATCCTAATTTCGCCGCAAATTCATTTAAGTCACGTACATTTCCTTTCGTAACTGTCACTCCTTCTATCCACTTATTAATAGACCAAGGCCATGGATATTCTGCAGAGGGATTCCCTTTCGCAATTGGAGAAGAAATTGGTAAAGAAAGTTCCTTGCTTAATAGCGGAAGCCATTTGTTTTCTTTCTCTACTTGTGGTGCATATGCTACATCACTTGGTAATCTTATACTCATCTCATCCCCTAAGTGAAACGTTCTGTTATCATGCCCACTAAACTTTACAGGTTTCACTTCTAAATGTGCCCATTCAGGAAACTGTTCCTGTATTAACTTTTCAACTAAACTTACGTTAATTGGATGCATTCACATTCTCCTTCTCTTTTGAAACTTACTAAGTCCTTCTGTACTCCCAACATATTCAAAACCATTTTTCTTATAAAAATCATTCAACGTACGATTATGTCCCACACAATCTAGCTTCAAAAACTCTTTGTCGTGTTGTACATTCTCTTCTATCCACCGTAAAATCCATTTTCCAATTCCATTCCCCTTATACTTCCGGTTCACCGCAAATCTATGAATATATAATGAATTAGAAACTTCCTCTTTACCAAAAATACGTTCATCCCATTCATTTTGTTTAGGAGATACCGTAACCGTACCGACAATTTCCTCTTCTCTCATTGCAACATACGTATATTTCTCTTTTATGCCTTCTAATATTTCAGCCGTAGCCTCTCCGCCTAACAGATACTGCCACTGATCTACTTCTTTATATTGTAGCCACTGTGCTACTTCTTTTAATAGCATAATAATACTATCGCTTTCCTCTTCAGTAGCAGTTCGAATTGTATATTCTTGAACTGTAGTTCTCTCCATATTGCCGTTCCCCTTTCATATACTTACTTCTTTTACTAATTTTCGTTTTATACATTATATACCAAAATTAACCACTACACTTTCAAGATATCTATTTTACAGCTTGTATTCCACAAAAAACCGTCTCACTACTAGTGAAACGGTTTTAATTCCTTAAACATTTACTTCGTCTTCACAAAATAATATAAAAACCACACCGCATGATTTTGTTCATCAGCAGCTATTCTGCGTAATAACTCTTTCATATGCGCATCCGATGTCTCATCTGAAATTTCCAAATAAAAATCCACTGTCTTCTGTTCATCTTGTATTGCAAATTCTAATCCTTGTAAGTACGTATTCGGGCATTCTTCCGTAATTTGTGGTTTAGGCTGCTGACCTGTTAAATTTGTATAGATTTGTACAAAATGATGAAAATGCTTTATTTCATCATTACGAATTTCAAGAATTTGATTTCGTTCCGCCGCATTTGGAGCCATGTTAGCTAATTTCGCATAGCAATTTATAGCACTAAACTCTCCATTTATCGCTTTCTCAATATCACGAATCAGCTTATCATTTTGCCTATACCAATCATAATAATTTGAATTATCCATCGTATCCCCTCCATTATTTCGCATAACATTTTATGCAATTTGAAATAGTAGGAGCATGTATACAAAATGAACCACAAATGCGAACTCTTCATTTTCCTATAGACTAATAATCATTTCACCACAAAAAATAACGCTTCACTACGAGTGAAACGTTATTTTGTCTAAGCGTTTAATTCTGTTGTATGTTCCTTTATTATACTACGTTTGAAAGCAGTCATTAAAATAATAACCATACTTACCGCACCAATCCAAACGAGCGCAGTAACAGGTGTACTCCAGCTTAACCCTTTTCCAAAGAAGAATATTTCTCTAAGTCCTTCAATCATAAATCGCATCGGCAACCATGTATACACCCAGTCTTGGTAAAATGGCGACAACATTTCCGGTGCTAACGATAATAACGGTGCCCCGAAGAATAGTAAGAGAGCGAATAAACCGATCCCATTTAGTCCAACTAATGAAAGCACTGCAGAAATCATTAAGAAGAAACTAAAGGATGTAATAGATAAAAACAGTGCCGTATCTGTGAAATTCGAAATGTTTAGTCCTACCATTCCGTCCGCAATCCATGTTAGTCCAAATCCGATTACAAGTGCCGCAATAGCCCCTGTTACGATTTGTTTTACTTTCAATATAAAGTTTTCTTTTCGTGAGCCGACTGGTATTTTACGAATTGCAATAAAGATGATTGCTGCGCTCGCTAAACTTGCAATCCATAACGGCTGGAATAAAGAAATTGGCGAGTTACCATTTGCACTATTTTTGCCGGTTTCATTCACATTTGTTACTTTCTTCGTAATCGGTGTTACTACATTTGAAACTTGGTCTGCTGTTAAAGTAGCTCCTTTTGCTTTCAACCCTTCTAATAGTTGCGCGCGAACAGTATTGTTCACATTATCAACGATCGCATTTAACATTTCTCCTGCCATAGTTGAAGCCGCTGTATTCATTCCTTGATTTATAAATATTTCTACCTCTGGCGAAGATGGCTGTTGTGTTCGTAACGATGCCTGCTTCGTACTAAAGTCTTTCGGAATGACTAACGCCGCGTAATACTCTTGATTATTTAAGCCTTTTTGCACGGATTCCTTATTTTTTACTTCTATCCACTTTACCGCAGGTTCTTCCTCTGCTTTTGATGTCTTTTTCATATTATCAACAATCGTTTGCCCCATATTCATTTTCGGTTGATTCGGAATTTCTACCCCTTGGTCCTCATTTACAATTGCGATTGGCAAGTTTTTCGGTTTAGGTTGAACAGTTGGAAATAATGTTAATGAAAAAATAAAAACTACAAGTAGTGCAATAACCGGTGATAACAATAAAAGTTTATTTTTAAACATTTTCTTTTCTCCTCCTTTAATTTGATTTATAATAACCAACAACGTGTTGTATATTTATATTTTGAATTATATGTTCGAGTTGAACCTTATACAATAATCAAAAATCGTGAATGTGTCGGTTATAAGACACATTTTTAAAATGTGTTGACTAACATTAAGGAGGGATCTACTTTGCGTGATAGTAATTTAGATTTACGTGTTGTTCGTACGAAAACTGCCATACGAAGTGCATTGGTGGAACTAATTGAAGAAAAAGGTTTTGACGCCATTACAGTGAAAGATATTACAACGAAAGCAAACATTAATCGCGGTACTTTCTATGCGCACTATCAAGATAAATTTGATTTAATGACGAAATGCCAAGAAGATATTATGTATGAGTTTTCTAAAATTGCCAAAAAGAAATTCCCGGAAGTTATTGCTGACCTTGGATCAAATCCTTCTCCAACAATGCCATTTATACTTATCACTTCTATTCTTGAATTTCTAAATGAAAATAGTGCTTTTATTAAAGCTGTACTTAGCCCGAAAGGAGACTTGTCTTTCCAAACAAAATTGAAGGATTTTATGTGGAAAACACTATTTGAAGATACGAATGGTGCTCTCATTAATAAAGAAAATTTACTTGTCCCAAGCCAATACTTAACTTCTTATATGGCATCAGCTCATATAGGTGTCATCCAGCAATGGTTAAATAGTGGCCAAAAAGAAACACCTGAGGAAATTGCTCGTATTTTATCTACAATCGCAGTTCATGGGCCTTTTTATGCGGCTGGTTTAAAGAAATGAGCCCATATGCATGGAAACATGTTTTGATCAATCTGAACATCAACAAATTTCCATATGAAAAAAGCTGTTGAAAGGTATTCCCTTCAACAGCTTCTCCATTATTAACGATATAAACGAACTGCACCTGCAGAATTATCGTCTGCTTGTCCAACTACTTCAAATTTCAGTCCCAGCTTCGGTAATTTACGTCCTGCATCTGGGATTAAATCATTCATATACGATTTAGAATCATCAAACTTCGTTACACCTGGTAATCCTTTATAATCATATGTTCCGCGTGTTGGAGATACAACTTTCCATGCTGGCGCTTGATTAAAGGAGAACGCAGCATCTGCAATTTGGAATCGTGTACTATTTTGAACAGTTGGTTTACCATTTAGTGTGCCAACAATTGCTTCTGGGTGAGAGTCAACAACTCCTAAGAAACCTTCTCCTGGATGCAGACCAACCCAATTATCTGTAAAGCTAGAGTCTGCATACCATACGACAAGACCTGTATTATATGGTACACCACTACTATATTTTAACGCTTGATCCGCACCAGCGTAGTTTCTCCACTCTAAATAGTAGTTATGTTTCTTCTTATCAAAACCGTTTGATACAACGAAACCATTTAATTTTAATTTCGCTTCGCCTTCTGCATCATCAGAGAAGACAACATTTCCATCTACTGTTAACGTAGCGTTATCAAGTGTAAAACCGTTCGGTGCTAAACCACCATCTGTAATGTATTCGAATGCTAGTTTTATTTTTTGACCTTTAAATGTGCTTAAGTCATATGACTTATCTACCCATTTACCATCCGTTGTATCTAGACCATTTTTCACATTCTTTTCACCAATGCGATCCACTAACGTTTTCTTACCATCTTCTGTCACTGCATGTACTTCAAGGAAGTCATACTCCGTTTCAATTTCATACAATGTTTTGTAATCAAATTTCGCCTGTGTTGCATTTGTTAAATCAAATACTGGCGTTTCTAATGTTGTATGAAGGTTATCGCCTTTTGTACTATAGTAATATTTCTTACCGAATGCAGGCTGAATACCTTTTACATCTTTATCAGGTAAGTTAACGCGAATTAAACCAGGACGAGCTGATTTCGTTACACTTTGATCTAAGTACGTCGCCAGACCGATACCGCGATTTAATTTATCATAGTCAACCTCTACAATATTTGCCCAGTTCCCACCCATGTTCTTTTGAAAATACTCTTTGTTTTGCGGAGAGAAACTCGGTGGCGTTGTACCTGCAATTTTGCCAGCCCAACTGCCGCCGCTCATAACTGACCAAGAGTTAATTGGCTCACCTGCTCCTGAGTACTTCGTATCATATTCATCTGGAAGGCCTAAATCATGACCAAATTCATGTGCGAATACACCAACTGCTCCATCTTCTGGTTCAATTGTGTAGTCGTATGCTGCCATTTTACCGCCCCAATTGTCAACCTTTGCTTTTGTTCCTTCAATTGGATATGGTGTTCCAAGGTTCCAGCGATGTGACCAAATTGCGTCATCACCTAGTCTACCACCGCCTCCATCTTGTCCAACTCCCGCGTGAATAACCATTAAATGATCAATTAGACCATCTGGCTCGTTTTTATTGCCATCGCCATTATTGTCATATTGATCGTATTGGTCAAATTCAGATAAATCAATTCCACTTTCTACAGCTGCATTTAATGCCTCTTTCACAAAATCACGTGGGCCTTTTGGGCCTTTATTATCATGACCACCATCTCCTGCATCTGCCCCATAATCCGCTGCATTACCAGGAACTGTTAACCACTTTGTTACTGTCCCATCGACTGTATAACTACCACCAGATTGCTCTTCATAATATTGTTTAAATGTTGGGACTTTTGAACCATCAAAGAGTGTAAATGGCTCATCGCCAAATAACATTTTTTGATAATGTTCTGGATTAAAATCATTTGAATACATATAACCTGGTACTTGATCAATATTGTTATGCTTAAAATCAGCAAACTCTACTAGCAATACTAGAACTTTATCTTTACGAACATCACCATTATATTGTTTTTGCTTCGCTGAAGTAGTTGGTACTTTGCCGTTTAATCCCCCTTTAACCGGCGCTTCACCTACTACTGGACCAGCAGCAGGCTGATCAACTTTCTCTTTCGCATCTGCTTTTGCATCTTTAACTTTTTTCAAAAAGTCAAAAGCTTCTCTTGAGACACTATCCCCTGCTGCTGGTTCTTTTCCAGCATTTTCACCTTTTTTCTTCTCTACGTATTTTTCAACAGCTTTTAATGTGTCCTCTTTCGACGTAGATTCACTAATTACACCGCGTTTCTTGAGTGCATCTGCTAAACGATCCTCTTGAATTAAATTTTCATCAATTGGACTTACAGTTCCTGTATGAGACGGCGTTGCCGCATAAACAGATTGACTACTAAATCCAAATGTGCAACTAAGCACAGCTGTCGCCGCAAGCGTAGACAGCACCTTAAAAGGTTTTTTCTTCATCCCTATTCCTCCCCAATATTAAATACGTTATAACGTTTATATAATAATGAAAATTCAGATAACTTACAAGATGTTGTCTGAATTTGTAATATTTTTGAAAAGATTCTTTAGTTCGAATTGGTATACATTCTGATTCATCAATGTTCCAGGTGGTAATTGCTAGCTAAAAAAATAAAGAGATTAGTCACTAATTATAGTGATTAATCTCTTTATTATCTAAGCACAACTACAACACTTCAATATACCCTTCTGTTCCATGTACCCGAATTCGCTGTCCATCTTTTATTAATTTCGTAGCATTCTCTACCCCAACGACTGCCGGTAAGCCATATTCACGTGCGATAACTGCTCCGTGCGTCATGAGTCCGCCGACTTCAGTGACTAATCCTTTTATAGACACAAATAACGGTGTCCAGCCCGGGTCAGTAAAAGCAGTAACTAATATATCTCCTTCTTCTAAATCCGCTTCTTCCATGTTTAAAATAACGCGTGCTCTCCCCTCAACTACACCTGAAGAAACAGGCAAACCTATGATAGCCTCGACTGGAAGATTTCCACGTTTATACTTACCTGTAATGATTTCTCCATCAGACGTCATTACACGCGGAGGCGTTAGTTTTTCATATAATTTATAATCATTTTTTTGTTTATGAATAAGCTCGTAATCTAATTTATTCGTACGAACAACTTCGTGAAGCTCTTCAAAAGTTAGATAGTATATATCATCAACTTCATGAATGACACCGCTCTGCACAAGTTGCTCAGCTTCTTTCAGTAACGCCTGCTTATATACAAAATAGCGATTAATCATGCCGTATTTCGGGTATTCACGATAACCGATGAAATTCCGGATGTTACGAATCATATGCTTCGTCTCTTCTACTTTTTGTTTACCATCCGGCAAATGCTGCAATCGCTCTACTAACTCTTCTTCTTTTTTCAAAGCTTCTTGCAATCCTTCTTCAAATTTCCGTTTACTCGCACCATATTCAAAGTCTCTAATGTTATTTAAAATCATCGGGATAATAGTAGTTGGCTTTTTAATCCAGCGTATTTTCGTAATATCTATTTCTCCGCTGCATCTCATTCCGTATTTATTTAGAAAAGCACCAATTGCATCTCGAGCTTTCTCCCCACCTTTAAACTGAACTAATTCGTCTAAAAAGCTATCATCTTTTACATGTTGTAAATACGCAATAACTTCTGGATACGGCCGAATCACATCAGCAACATCCATTAATGCTAGCCCCATTTCAGACGTAATATTGTTTTGTACTGATTGAGAAAGTGTGTCTGCTGCATTCTTTTCGCCTAGCCATTGCTCCATATTTTCATTAATCCATGTTGAAGCATTCATACCCGCCATAATGGCAGCGATACTTTGCGGATTAAATAATACTTTCTTTAATTGCTGAATATCTTCCAAAATAAAATCAAGTACATCCACCCCTGATTTCGTTTGCATGTTTCGTTTTAACTCTTCGATTGATGCCTCACTATTCTTTATTAAATTCGTAACAATTGCCGGATCATTTTCGATTTCTGGTTGCGAGCTTGCAGGCGGCACACTTTTACTAGCGCTCTTTCCTGTTTCATCATCTGGTAACAATGTAATAAAATCATCTCGCTCGACTACAGTCGTTAATGCATCTCTTATGAGCGGATCAGATTTCCCTAAAGTGTTTATTAAGAAATCCCTGCTAGCAGGTGAAGCTAATCTTTGTGTAGCATCCACAAATAGCCTTCCTCCCGCTTTACGCATAGGGGCATTAGTCGTTAACAAGAAAAAAGATAATCCTAGTGGTTTCATCGCATCGGTCATCATTTGTTGATGACCAACTGATATATACACATGATTTTCCCCATCATTTTCTTCAGGAATTGGATATAAAGTCGTGATTGGTCGACTTTGAACTATATAAAATGTATCATCCACTAAACACCATTCAATATCTTGTGGACAGCCAAAATAAGCTTCAATCTGTCTTCCGCTGTGTGCCAGTTGTAATATTTGTTGCTCTGATAATGTTTGAAGCTTTTGCTGAGCCGGATCAATGTGTTTTTTCTCTGTTCCGCCCTCTTTTAAGGCATAGATAGCTACTTTTTTAGTTGAAATCACCTTATCGACGATTTCGCCTTCTTTTACTTTATAATTATCAGCAGAGACAAGTCCTGATACTAACGCTTCACCAAGTCCAAAACTGGCATCGATTGATAATACCTTTCGGTTAGAAGTAATCGGATCAGCCGTAAATAAAATGCCCGAAGCCCGTGGGAAGACCATTTTTTGAACGACAACGCATATAGAAACTTGATTCTGCTCAAAACTATTTTGCATGCGGTACATAACTGCTCGCTCTGTAAATAAAGAAGCCCAGCACTTTCTTATATGCTGCAAAATCGCTTCTTTTCCGGTAATATTTAAATACGTATCTTGTTGACCAGCAAACGAGGCATACGGTAAATCTTCAGCCGTAGCACTAGAACGCACAGCATACGCATGTTCATTTCCAAAACGTGAGAGATATTGAACTACCGATTCCACTACATCGAAAGGGATTTCTACTCCCATAATGACTTCTCTAATCTTCTTACTCATTTCACCAATTTGAGCTCGCTCTTCCTTTTTCAGTTTTGTTAGCTGCTGCAATAAAGTTTGAAGCTCTTCATTTTGCTCGATAGCCTTTTCATATCCTATCGTTGTAACACAAAAACCTTCTGGCACTTGTATCCCTTGCATGTTGGATAACTCCCCTAAATTCAATCCTTTTCCACCAACGAGCGAAAGCTGTGTTTTTTCTATTTCCTGAAAATCGAGAACGAAAGAACTCATGTAACATCTCTCCTTATTTTGCCTGTGCTCTTGATTGTAGCAGTAGTAAATACGAATAAACAGTCTATTTCGAACTTGATTTACGTGATATAATTAAGTTAGGAAGAGATATTTCTTTTTACTTACTAAAACAGAATGGATCAGAATTCAACTAATGTTATGTACTTATAAATAAGATTCTATATACGATACGGGTATATAAACCCAAGCAGTATAAAAAAATACACCTTCATTTATTGAAGGTGTATTTTTTTATTTTTATCACTTTTAAATGGGTTATTACATTCGTTAATTTGATTCATAAATAATACATATTAAAATCTCTTTCGAGACTTATATAAAGATTAAAATAGTAACCTTAAATTCATTTAATTAATGCCTAGTCCTGCACTTGCATAACCCGTAATAGTATTAACAAGTGAAAGACCAGAAGCTGTAGCGGAAAAAACAAGCAAGAGTCTTGTTGCTGGAGTTACCGGAATATTCAATCCCGTTATTATCCCAGATGATATAGTTCCTAGAGCTAATGCACCCGTTAAAGAAGGTGCTAAAGTAACTGTTGCCCCTGGGATCGGGCTAAAAGTATTATCCGGGGTAGTTGACTGATACAATTGCGCATTTAATGTCACCGTCGTACCAACCAAGCTTAATGCGACAGTAACACTAAAATATGCTGCTAACGAAGTAATAGTACCACTACGCGGCATTGAAAATGCAAAATTTATAATAGGGCCTAATGCCGTACCGGTCAAATCAATATTGCCTCCAACAACCGTTATACCTGTCGCCGAACTCCCAAATCCAACTAAACTTGTTGTTCCTACTAATCCACCTGCAATTGTAGTCAAAATAACCGGGCCGCCAGAAGCAAATGGTACAATTGCTCCACTTCCGGTTGCTCCCGTTCCTCCGGTTGAACCTGTACTTCCTGTCGCTCCCGTTTCTCCGGTTGAACCTGTATTTCCGGTCGGTCCCGTTCCTCCGGTTGCTCCCGTATTTCCAGTTGTTCCCGTTCCTCCGGTTGGACCCGTATTTCCAGTTGCTCCCGTTCCTCCGGTTGGACCCGTACTTCCAGTTGCTCCCGTTCCTCCGGTTGGACCCGTACTTCCAGTTGCTCCCGTTCCTCCGGTTGAACCTGTATTTCCAGTCGGGCCTGTATCTCCGGTTGAGCCTGTATTTCCGGTCGGCCCTGTATTTCCGGTTGAGCCTGTATTTCCGGTCGGCCCTGTATTTCCGGTTGCTCCCGTGTCTCCTGTTGGACCTGTACTTCCGATTGATCCCGTATTTCCAGTTGCTCCCGTATCTCCGATTGAGCCTGTATTTCCAGTTGCTCCCGTACTTCCGGTCGGCCCTGTATCTCCGGTTGCTCCTGTACTTCCAGTTGCTCCCGTGTCTCCGGTCGGGCCCGTATTTCCGGTTGAACCTGTATTTCCAGTTGCTCCCGTACTTCCGGTCGGCCCTGTATCTCCGGTCGAACCTGTATTTCCAGTTGCTCCCGTACTTCCGGTCGGCCCTGTATCTCCGGTTGCTCCTGTACTTCCGGTTGCTCCCGTGTCTCCGGTCGGGCCCGTATTTCCGGTTGAACCTGTATTTCCAGTTGCCCCCGTACTTCCGGTCGGCCCTGTATCTCCGGTTGCCCCCGTACTTCCGGTTGCTCCTGTATCTCCGGTTGCTCCTGTATCTCCGGTTGCCCCCGTACTTCCGGTTGCTCCCGTATTTCCTGTCGGCCCCGTAGGAAATGTTATTGATGGAATTGGCGGAAAAGTAGGTCCAATTAAATCAGGATCTATTGCATGAGCTTGAAGCAATTCATATATTTTTTGCATTTCATTTTTATCAGCCACATCATCAACTCCTATAATACGACTGCATTATATTGATACGCGAAATTATATTACCCTTCATTTGTCTTTATATAATATGTGTTCCCGGTACTATTATGCTTCTTATACCAAAGCTAACTTTTTAAGTACTATTAAATTAATTTATTAAAATCACATCAAATGTCATATCAACAATACGTATATCTTTTCACTGATATTTATTGGCGCATTATACAAATCCGACATCTCTAGTTCGATCTTGTAAAGTATTTAAAGATAAAAAACGCCATTCTTTCCTATTAGAAATCGGCTATTAAATTTCAACTTACATCCGTCCTCAATTCAATATTCATTGAAAGTTATGTACTAAATAAATTGTTCCGATACAGCTATCCGTAAAAATAGGTAGCCCTTCACCTATATCAATCTAGGATAGCAATTACACCCTATGAAGAAAAGACACCCACGTGAGTGTCTACTTCAACCTTCTTGTAGATTTTGTATGAAATGATTTTATATTGATTCGTTATCGGTCTTTTTAGTTACTAGTGGTTTTTTTATTCTTTTTAGCTTTTCACAATTTGATAATGCCAGCAGAGTACGTCCACTTACATGTGCGCCCCTTTTTGTTTTCAATTAACGCGTTCGTATACAATTATTTAGATACCTTTATTGTTATTTCATATATAAATACTTCCTCCATATATTATAAAAAACCATCAAAATATAAAGGGAGGCAAAAAAATGCCTATCACAAATATTTATGATTTTATATCTAAGTATGGGCGTCCCCCTCATTTTCACAAAGACTTTCCCCTAATCTTATTTTGGAGCCAAAAAAGCGGCTGCACTTCACTTGTATATTGGTTCTTTTATCACATTAATTTATTTAAAGAAGCGGTTAAATATAATCCCTTTGTTCATCACTATGAATTTGAAATTTATAAAAACTCCATACCTTATTTCATTGATTTAGCCAATGCATTACAAAAAAAAGAAAAAGACACCTATAAATTAGTAAGAAATCCCTTCAAAAGGGCCGTAAGCTCCTTTATTTCTCTGATTCCTGCTCCGTATTACGAATCCATTGAATGGAAGCACATCCGTCGTTATCTTTATGGTGATGAATCCTGTAATAAAAGAATTTCCTTTAAACTTTACTTGTACTATTTAAAAGCACATGCACCGGATTTTGAGGGCGTAAATCCACACTTCACACCACAGTATATACAAGGAGAAGAAGAGTTTGTAACAAATTATATTTACCTGGAGAATCTCTCTACGGAACTTTCTAATTTAGAAGACAAATACGGATTAAAAAAATCTCCTCTAAATGGATTGATTAACTCGTGGCACCACCAAAACAAATTAGCAGTTTACAAGGGGACATATGCAGATGGGGATATTACTGATCCTTTATTCCCAAGACATCCCACCTACGATAGTTTTTATGATGAAGAAACAATTCAATTGGTCAAAGATATTTTCAAAGATGATTTCAAGACATATGAATACTCATTAAATCTAATTTAAAAAGATAACAGATCATTAGAAACCTTTTCATATATGATAGAGAAACTTAAATCCAGCTAATTAAATTTCCTCATACAGCTCTTATAATAATTTAGGACACTGTGTAACAGTGTTCTTTTTTATGAAATTCTAATTTCGTCATTCATTAACATCACTACATTTTTATAATACGTTTTATTTATCTCCACTATTTATCCTGCTATTTATATATAATTAAATCAAAAATATCCAATTTAATTTTTGCTTTGCGACATAATATTTATTGTTGTTGGAAAAAACCTAGATTTTTATTATAAGAGCATTTTAATTAAACGTACAACCACTTTCCTATTTATAGCTTTTCTATACCTTTATTTTTATATTATTAAACCCTGTAAATTATTTTCACTTTAATTATTAAACATACATATATTATTTATAATAATTTTTTAAGAACATAACCCTTTCCTTATTAATTTTTATTTAACAATCAACTACATTTACCCTTTAACGGAATTTACTCGTAAAAATCACTGGGTTTTAAATGCAATACATTAGTTAGTTTATTCAATAGAGGATGATTATATTGGAATTCAAAGAGTTACATGGATTATACGATGATGTTATTAGTTTAGGTGAAAACTGTTATACTGCCATCAATTCACAAAAATACAAGCTAAGGAAACATTCTGGTCCTCTAGATTGGGTTACGTCGCCAGATCTCTCCTCCATAAATGGTTTATTAAAAAATGATTTCATAGATTTTATGGATTTAGATAATATGTATGCAATGGCAGATAAAAATATTGTTTTTAATGATGGGGTGATACAACCTGTATCCTCCCATATTGTAAAAGATATAAAATATAACATAACATCCTATCATGATTTCCCTGTTATCTCCAATAAAGAATGGTCTACCACATATCCTGAATTTAAACAAACATTAGATCGAAGAATTAATAATTTTTATAAAATAATGGAAAAATCCCAATCTATTTTATTTGTTAGATGGGGTGGTAATCTCATTGAGACACTAGAATTACAGTCTATGTTATCAAGGATTGTTAGAAATAACTTTAAGATACTTCTACTCTCTCCAACAGGAGCAGAAAATGAAATCACGACATTAGAATGGGGTATCGATCACGTTTGTACACTTCAAGTTTCAAAGAATTATTTGAATAAAAGAACATGGTATATATTATTAAAAGATATACACCTAAATTCAAAAATATAAACATATAATCTCATTGAATGTGAACTACATTAGCTTTCTCCTCTTCGCCACTCACATACAATTCATCCCTAATCCAACTACACGTTCTATTTCTTTCTGCGTGATTTCTTTTTCATATTTAGTCAAAATAGACACGTAATTGGCATAGAAATCGTACACGATTTGATGTGGGATATTTTGCATTATCTCTCACCTACCGCTAGACTATCGCCTTTCACACGCTTGAACTTCCTTCGGATAGTACATTAAAAAGTACGGTTTCAAGTAAATATAACAAAAAAATTCCAAATTGAATAAATAAAATGTTTTCGGCCTATTATCTTTCATGTCATTCCTCCCATGTAAATTTATTCTTTGTTAAAAATACTGCTTGATACTCTGGATTTAAGCGAAGGTCTTGCGTATGCTCTGCAGTTCCTATAAATTTCTCCTCCAGTTCTTCTAAACTTGTTCCATAAAAAGATGTTAAAGCACTCCAACGTTTAGATAAGGTTGGAGCAATTTGTAACCTTCTCCTTTTCATTTGATCGTTCCATGGACTAAAATAGAATTTCAAAACAAAAGCCGGTGAAGGATACAACTGGAATGAATACGCTGATGAATGTCTCCCTGGCGTATATTCCCCGCTTTTATAATCGTGGATCAACCTCCAACTTTTTCCGGGATGTGGATTGTGTGGAAAATAACCATGAAATCTTTGTTCTACCAATGGAATAGAGTATCTTGGATTACGATATTCATAATTTAAAGGATCGGCCATTAAGATCATTCGAATTGCATATATCCTCTTTTTTAATTCATTTAGCGAATTAAAAAATTCAGTTTTATTTGGATAACAAAGAAATTCGGTAGTATTTAAAGTCATTTTCCACCCTGTCACTTCACTTTCAATATCCATAACTTCATTATCCACTTGTTCCGCGTCGAACTCTGGTACTCTTGAATTCCTCACTTCCCAGTTCGGTGCGAATATTCTACACATCTCCACTGATCGATCTGTAGAACCCCTATTTATTAAAATACCATGATCAAAAACTTGTTTATGATGCATTAACCACCAAGGTAGTAAATATTCTTCATTATAAAAGTGCGAGATTAATGTAGTGATAATCAACACCCCTTAGTTGTTTTAATATCCCACGCTACTCCCTACCCTCATATCATTTATAAGCATTTTTTATGTCCACTATGAAACAATATTAGACATAAAAATAATTATTTTTTAGTTATAAAAATGGTAATAAAACCATATGGTATTATTGCAGATTATTTTCCAAAGGATGTCATACAACTTCCTTTTTTTAGTAACCATACTTGGTCCCTTTTTTCTTTGTACATTATTATTTAGTTTATTAAATTGCAATTTCCTAATATTTTTATACAGCGTTAGAGAACGTCTATTATCAAATATTTTTATTTCAATAATGGTTCTTAGATTTTATATAAAAATGACAAAGAAAAACATCTAAAGATTCACTGTAATTATAATACTCTCATTTCATGGCCCTATATCTGTGCAGCAGGCTTTAATCAATCTCAATTACATCACCAAACTTAAAACATTCTTTTATTATGAAAAGCATCATCGGTACAAATAATTGTCTCATTTAATGGATTTATATCATGTGCTGTTATGTAATTTTTATATAGATAGCCATTTTTATAATATGTAAATGTAATTCTTCTCCTATATACCGAGGGATTGCTTTAAGTATTTCAAAAAATATTAAGCTAATTTTTCAATCGTATGTATGCCTTTTCGATTCATATTTCTTAGAGAACAAATATTAAAACAAGATTTTGAAAGAAAAATATTCAATCTCCAATTATACTTTTCTTATTATGAAAAGGAAGCTGTGAAAATGATTGTATTAAATGTATTTATCCTTTTCGGCAAGAAGACTCCGTCTGATGATGGCTAGTATTCATGATTTTGTAGCAACACCAATAAATTTAAAAAAGTATCATACTTAAGTTAATACAAAAAGGTCCTTAGACATAGCTAAGGACCTTTTTAATTAAATTTAACTACCAACTAACAATTCAGGGAATAAATAATGTAGTACATACATAGTTAAACGTCTAGACTTTCCTTTATACGGATATATATGCATGTACATTGATGGATTAAAGTTTGCCTCAATAATTCCATAAGCGTTTTTATTTGCTGCAGGGATTTCTGTGTTTTCAATAATCAAATCTATACCGCTAATATTAGCTCCAAGTGCAGCTACCGCATCTATAGCTAGTTCCTTATAATCATCGGGAATTTGATCTGTCACATCGATTGAATCTCCACCTGTACTGACATTAGAATTTTCTCGCAGAAATACAATTTCGCCACTTGTTGGAATTGAATTTTTTCGGTACCCTTGAGCTTTAAGCATTAAGAGCTCCAATTCACCTAATTGTATACTTTCTAAAGGTGTCCTATGGTCCATTCCTCTTAATGAATCCAAGTTTTTTTGAAGAACCAATTCTTCAATCGTATGTGTACCGTCCCCTACAACATTAGCAGGAATTCGTAATAAAACAGCATGAACCTTGTCATCTAGAACAAAAAATCGATATTCTGTTCCATAAACAAATTCTTCTATTAATACGGATGAGTCTTCTTTAAATGCTAATGTGAGTGCTTTTTGATAGTCTTCGTAACTTGTTCCGTCTTCTTTAAAGATAGATATTCCTAATCCATAATTTGTTGTTTTTGGTTTTACAACAAAAGGCTTTCTTGCAAATAAATTATAGGAACGTAAAGCTTTTTCTATATCGTTAAATTCCTCGCCTATCGGCACACGAAATCCATGTTGTTGAAGAATTTTCTTTGTTACTGTTTTATTTTCCATAATTAATGGTGATATATAACTATCTTTACTAGTCATATTCCCATTCTTCACATATTCAACATGACTTCCTAGCTTTAGTCTTAAAAATTGATCTTGTCGATCTAAAACGTCTACTTGTATTCCTTGTTGAATAGCATCAAACATTAAAATTTGTGTAGATAACTCCATGTCAGTAAATCCTGATAGCTGATACGGTTTATCCCATGATTTTTTATAATTTTCTTTAGCAATGCGGGAAGCTACCTGTCTTTGACTACTTTTTATAATCTCTTTATAAAGTCGTCCAGCTAAAGTCTTACTTGGATCTGTTAGCATTTCTCTTAAGTTAACAAATAATGTATTCGAAACCGTTATGTCTAACAACTCTGTTACATGTTCCATCTCATCAACAATACGCTCAGCATCTGTTTTAAATTGCGTATGTTCTAAAGGATGTTCAAGAGCCACTAAATTATTTTGAATATCACCGATTTTTACCCATTCATCATTGTGATCATCTTGGTCAATCCAGAGTAAATAGATGAGGAAAAGGTGCAGAAATTCTGCTTGTTCATGGCTAATTCCATATGTTTCAAAAGGATTTAAATCTAGGTTTCTTAATTCCATATAACGAATACCTTGATCATTTAAATCTGAGACTTTTGGGCCGCCCCTTAAACGGACAGATGCATAAAATTCTTTTTCCTCTAATAAAACCCCTTTACGCACTAACGAAGAAAGATCATATATATAGTTTTGTAAACTACTATAGGATACTTGAACATCGTTTTCATTGCTATAACCATATTTACTATTTCTAATGCTTCTTACGGCGCCATTTAAAGGATCTTTTTCAAAGAAATTCTTTTCACTACTAGGAGAAGCACCGAAGAAATACGTTATTAGCCATCGATAGTGTAAATAATTCCTTGTGACTTTCAAATAAATTTCTGTTTTAAATTGATGATAATCTTTTATTTCTGATTGTAATTCAAATAATGCCTGAATTAAATCATCGCTAAATTCAAAATTGAAATGAATACCACTAATCATTTGTTTTCGTCGACCATAAGAATTAGATAAATATCGGCGATATAAAACATTTTCATGATTATTAAGTTTCGCAATCATAATATCTTCTTCTTTTTCGGGCAACTGTGGTGGCATACTTAATGGCCAAAGCATTTCGTTAACGCCCATAGAACGATAGGCAACATCATGAATAGCTGCTAAATAATTAAATAAATCTTCTAGTGTCTCGGTAACAGGTGTGATTAGTTCCATCTGTGTTTCAGAGAAATCCCGCTGAATATAAGGATGGTCATCTCTTACTGAAATACTATTGGGATGTTCTGTTTTAGCTAAACTTCCTGATAGATCCACTCGTTGACTTTCTTTTTCAACGCCAAAACGTGCTTTTAATACATATGGTTTAATACGGTCATTGTGTAACATTTTTTTCATTTCCATATAAACGGTACCCCCCATCAACTCAAATATTCGATATAGAAATCGACAAAATTATAGCTATTTTTTACATTCAGCATTTGGATATTAATGGCCAAAGCATTTTATTCTTATCCACAGAAAGAGAAGGGATTTCGTGGATAGCTGCTAAGTTATTAATCATGTCTTCTACTGTTTTAGCATTAAACTGAATATATGAAATGGATTTAGACGTTTCAGTTAAACTCTCAACTAAGTCAACTTGGCGATTTTCCTTTTCAATTCCATAACGAGCTTTTAATAAGAATCGTTTAACACCGTAATTAAATAGCATTTTTTTAATACACATAAACTCTTCCCCCTCATTTAATTGTTTTACAGACGACAAAACACGACAAAATATAACAATCAAAAGTACCCACACCCCTACATGCGGATACTTTTGTTACTATATTTTGCTTGTAAATATGAATCATCTTAAATATTTCATATGGAAAGAGAAATGCTCATGTAAGAAAGTAGCAATAAAGAAGTAGCTATGATCATAGCCCTCCATTTTTTTATAAGTTACCATTTGACTATTTTTTTGAGCATTCTCTAAGAAAATATGCTCTACCAATTGTTTTGGATAAAACTCGTCTTGACTACCTTGCAGAATAAGAATAGGTGGAATCGTATCTTCTTTAATTAATTCTGAAGCATCCCATTGTTTCCAAGAATCTTTGTCTTCACCTAAATAAGAGGTGAAAGCATGTATTCCCCATGGAACTTGACTAGGGGTTAGGATTGGCGAAAAAGCAGAAATTGCTTTGAATCTCTTAGCGTTTTTTAAACCAATCATCAACGCCCCATGTCCTCCCATTGAATGTCCCATTATGCTTTCTTCACCTGAAAAATTAGGTACGATAGTTGCAGCAATGGATGTTAATTCATCTACTATATAGGAATACATTTTATAATGCTTTGCCCAAGGCTCCTCGGTAGCATTTACATAAAAACCTGCTCCTTGTCCAAGATCCCATGCTGCAACATCTGAAACGTGTTCTCCGCGTGGTGAAGTATCTGGCATGATTACTGCAACTTGATGCTTTTCAGCCAAACGTTGAAATCCACTTTTTTGACTAAAATTATCATCTGTACAAGTTAAACCAGATAACCACCATATAAGCGGGATTTTTTTCTTTTCTTTATTTGATGGTAAATAGATACTAAATTTCATATCACATTGCAAAACTTCTGAATAGTGACTATATTTACGTTGCTCTCCGCCGAAAGAACGATGTTGTTCAATACATGTAAGACTCATTTTCTCACTCTCCATAAGTTAAAATCGTACGAATGGATTCACCTTTGTGTAATAAATCAAATGCCTCATTGATATCTTTAAATTCTAAATGATGAGTAATAAATGAATCTAAATCAATATCACCCTGCATATAATTTGCAACCATTTCTGGAAGCTCTGATCTTCCTTTAACTCCACCAAAGGCTGATCCACGCCATACTCGGCCCGTTACTAATTGGAATGGACGAGTATGAATCTCTTTACCAGCACCAGCTACACCGATAATAATACTTTCGCCCCACCCTTTATGACATGCTTCAAGAGCGGACTTCATTACTTCAACATTACCAATACATTCAAAGCTATAATCCACGCCTCCATCTGTCATTTCGACTATAACTTCTTGAATTGGGCGATCATAATCTGCAGGGTTCACAAAATCAGTCGCTCCCATTTTTTTAGCTAGTTCCCATTTTTGAGGATTTAGATCAACTGCAATAATTCGGCTTGCTTTCGCTTGAACTAGTCCTTGAATAGCAGCTAATCCAATCGCTCCTAAACCAAATACAGCTGTCACAGCTCCTTCTTCAACTTTTGCAGTGTTGTGTACAGCACCAATACCTGTCGTTACACCACACCCTAATAAGGCAACTTTATCTAACGGAGCGTTTTCGTCGATTTTTGCTAAGTTAATTTCATTCACAACTGTATATTCACTGAATGTACTAGTTCCCATGTAATGATAAAGCGGTTCTCCGTTATAAGAGAATCGAGTTGTTCCATCAGGCATTAAGCCTTTACCTTGTGTTTCTCGTACAGCACTACATAGGTTTGTTTTACCAGAACGACAGAATTTACATTCTCCGCATTCAGGTGTATATAGTGGAATAACATGATCACCAGGTTTTACTGAAGTAACTTCATCACCTACTGAAACGACAACACCCGCACCTTCATGACCTAGTACAGCGGGGAATACTCCTTCTGGATCGTCACCTGATAATGTAAAAGCATCTGTATGACAGACGGATGTATATAGTATTTTAACTAATACCTCCTTTGCTTTTGGCTCTTCTACATCGATTTCTACGATTTGAAGTGGTTCTCCTGACTTAAATGCAACAGCAGCTCTACTTTTCAACTGAATCCCTACTTTCTTTTTCTATTGTTTACACCACTAAGATTACACTTTATAATTTTAATTACAATACTGACAAATTTGTCACTATAAACATTTTTTACGAAAGGAAGGTCAAAAATTTTGGTTATTCATTATAAGGACAAGGAATTTTTCACTGGAAAAGATTTAGCTTTATCTGTAATAGGAGGGCGTTGGAAAATAGCAATTATATGGTGTTTATTACAACGTTCACCTTTAAGATTAAGTGAAATACAAAAAAAACTTCCTGATGTGAATCAGCGCATGTTAATCAGACAATTAAGGGAGTTAGAAGAAGATAAAATAATTACTAGATGTGTATATCCTATAGTCCCCCCAAAGGTTGAGTATGAACTTAGTGAAGTAGGTCGTCGCCTAGAACGCGTAGTAACTGCCATCTGTGATTGGGGAGATGAATTTAGTGAATTTGTAGAAATGGACGCTAATCAAGCGCCCGCTGAATAAAGCTTAATGTAATTTCAAGTAAGTCTGTAAAAGTTAGGGGACAATGTATAAAAATATGTACATGAATAGTTCAAAAAAACCACGAAACGCTGGTATGAAGACGTTTCGTGGCTTTTAAATGTCACCAAATTTATAATTTCAATTCAATCGAGTAATGATCCGATACTATCTTTATGAATGTTAGTTTAAGTTTCCCTATTGAACCTGTAGCTACTGTTAGCCAATTCATACAAGAACGGATTTTCCTCTCCTTTATCCACCCACTAGAAAAAATTTAAATAACCTTACAACTCTTTTTAAGAAAAACTTAAGAAAATCTCCCATTATTCATAAGAATTTTTTTCTATACTGAATCATGTAAATGAACAAGAGGAGAAACGATCATGAAGAAATTTGTAATTTGCATCATAGGAATAGGTCTTCCTATATACTTACTACCTTTCATGTTACGCGGGGATTTAGACAAATTTAATCCGATTGCTGAAGAAAAAAATGTATACGCCGTTGCGAAGGGTTATGGTATTCCAGATTATCAGTATAAAGACCGGTCTATTTACTCACTAAAAGGTGTTGATGAATTAAGGAATGAGAAAGAATATATAGTAGGAACGAACACTCCTAATGATTTTATAAGAAAAACTTACTTGAGAATTCATGTAAAAGGAAAGTATGTGTATTCTTACGATATTATTTCTGAAGAGGATATTCCGGAGAAAGTAAGGGGGAAATTAAAAATAGTAGATAACTAAAAGAGCCTACTTGTATGAGTTGGCTCTTTCTTACCTCTCCCACCTACCATTGGGCTGGGGAAGGAGAATTCTTTCGGTAAATATATTATCCTTATTTTAGTAACCATTGTTCCATTACTTTCACTGTTTCATCTCGTTGTGCTTTTGCCGTAATTAAACTCGCATTATCACCCTTTTGCTCACCATACATGCCAAAATTAGCATGGTTTCCCCCTTTTATCATGTGCATAGTTGTATTCTTTGACATGAACTTTTTACTGTTCTCTATTTTTTCTACAGTTGCTAAAGCATCTACTTCGCCATAAATAGATAGCATCGGAATCGATTTCGTAGAGAAATCCTCTGCGGGATAAGAACCTAAGAAAATAATCCCTTCTACCTTTTCTTCATGTTGAAAGGCATACTTAGAAATCATGGCTCCTCCCATTGAATGCCCCGCAACATACCATTTTTGAACTTCAGGATACTTTTCAATTACACTGTCTACCTCATTTATTCCAAGTATCGCTAAGTTTAATGGTAACTTAGGCATTACTACAAAATGTCCGTCTTTTGCAAGAGCTTCTCCTAAGTAACTATAAGCCTCAACTTCTACTTTAGCTCCTTGATAAAAAATAACCCCTATTTTAGTCTCTTTCTCTCCAAAGACGATATTATCTTCATCTTTTTTATCATCCACTAACGACAAGGCCTCTTTCGTTGGTTTATAAGTAAACTGAGACCAAACAAAAAAAGTAATACTTCCCATAAGTAAAATACCTAATAAAGAGTACAGAACAATTTTCATCCACTTCTTCACATATATGCCCTCCCTAAGATGTGTATATTCTATACTTTAATTATTATTAATATGATTGTCGAATAATCTTAACTAATAAGTTTAGAAAAAATAATACGAGCCCTCAAATACCGTTTTACAATAAAATTTTATAAAGAAAAAGCCGATTTCTTTATCGTATAGAAAATCGACTTTAGTTTAGTTGTTAATTTAGTAATAGAAACCTTCTTTTCAAGATAATTCTGTTTATACTATAGACGTTGATCTTTCTGGAAATTTAGACGAAAATGATCCTCATCATTATATACCCCAAATTCATACCCTTGCTCTTTATAAAATTTTATAATTTCAGGAAGAGCTTGTAATGTTTGTGCCTTTTCATGCATTAGAACTACTTCCACATCTTCTGTTGTTGTACGCTTTACATTTTCTATAATTTGCTGTGGGTTTCCTTTTAATTTCCAATCATTTGAGTCTATTGTCCAATCCCAAACTTTTATTGCTGCTTCTACAATTTGATTACGAATTTCCTCACCCTTTAATCCTGGTGCAGATCCATATGGCGGACGAACTAGTTTAGGAGTTGTACCCGTAATGTTATGGATAAGAGCTAACGTTTCTTTCATCTCCGGTACGAATTGTCCTTTTTTGTATAGCTTATCACTATTATGTGTCATACTATGAGCACCAATATAATGTCCTTCTTTTACCGCTCGTTTTACGTTTTCCTGAAAACCTGTATTTTGTAAATTGCTACCTTGCATAAAAAATGTCGAGGCAACATTTTGCTCTTTTAGTACATCTAAAAATTCCCCAGTTAATTCGCTAGGACCATCATCGAATGTTAAATAAACAACTTTTCCTACCGGTTTTCCATCAGGTCTTTTCTGTTTTGTCGGTGGTGTTTCCTTTTTCTTTTCTTGTTGTTGCGTATTAACTTGTTTACTACTTTCATTAGCTACTCCCTTCACTGGGATAGAGTTCCATTTCCCAATTAAAAAGAATGTGAAAAAGGTCGTTGCTAAAACAACTCCTAAAGATATGATTGCCTTCGTTACTACACTTGTTTTTTTCTTACTTTGCGATTCTTTCATTATTTTTCGATCCTTTCCCTATTAATTTTCATATTCATTATTTATAAGGCTGAGCCTTTATTCGACTGAATCATTAGTTTCAACCGATGTTTACAATAAATAGATTAATAGAGATGGATAAAGATAAAATGCAGATAATGTCGATTTTGTTTAAAAATGATAAAAACCCCAATTTCTCTATATTAAAATCGAGAAATTGGGGTTTAGTCACTTAACAATAGTTTTTATTTAAAACAGATAACTAATTAATAATCCTGCCGATAATAAGAAGCCGAAAATCGTATTTGTCATCGCTGTTGATTTCATTGCGATGCGCATATATCCGGGATCCTTTGCTCCTTTTTGGAAACTTTGAATGGCAGAGATTGGCTTTCTCAAACCTAGGAACATAACTAATGCCCAAGGGCTTATATAACCCATCAATACAATTACAGCAATCCATAAATAAGCAATGAAAAAGGCTACAGCTAGTGTTACTATTGCTTTTTCTCTCCCAAGGAGGATTACTAATGTCTTTCTTCCACCTTTAATATCTTCTTCAATATCTCGGATATTATTTGACATGTTAATTGCACCGACTAAAATTCCAATTGGAATGGAAATCAATACACTTTCAATCGTTATCGTATTCGTTTGAATAAAGAAAGCAATGAGTACAAAACATGTCCCCATCAGTAATCCAGAAACTAATTCTCCAAACGGAGTGTACGCAATTGGTAATGGACCACCTGTATATAAATAGCCAACCGCCATCCCAATTAAACCAATGACGACTAGCCACCAGCTACTATTCATACAAATATAAATGCCAATAAATGCTGCTACTACATACAATAAAAGTGCAACTGTTAACACATTTTTTGGTTTCAATCCGTGACGGACAATTCCGCCACCGATGCCAACAGAATCAGCGGTATCTAATCCACGTTTGAAATCATAGTACTCATTAAATAAGTTCGTTGCTATTTGCAATGCTAAACATGCAACCATCATCGCAATAAATAAAAGCCAATGAATTTCTGTAACATACAGTGATGCTACTGTTCCTAAAATTACAGGAGAAAACGTCGCCGTTAATGTATGCGGGCGCGTCATCTTCCATATTAATTTAGCGGAACTAATTTCTTTTTCTGTCCCCATAACTCAGTTCAATCTCCCTACATTTAAGTATAAATGACTAGCAGTATCTTTCTATCTATTTCCTGCTTCACATCTATTATATCAAAAAATGAATTGGTGATAGAACTGTAATGCTTTTGCTTGCACCATAACTTTGCATCAAAATATCGTTTTTTCTAATAAGTGGTACAGCCGCATGCGCATCAACTTAAGAAAACAGATTCACCCCAAAACGAAAAAACGAGCTTAATTCTTATATATAAATGTCGAGAGATACAATTTTTGTTTTGGTGGTGCTTCAAAATATTAGCTTGATGGCGATGGGACTGACCCCCTAATACTTTATTTTAATAATGACCCTTTTCATGAAATAAAAATCAGTTATCAGTCTAAATCATTTTTTAGATCTAACAATAACAAGTGTGCTTCTTTACCTTTCAGATAGTCTCTATTATTCTAATTTCTTCATTTCTTCCAGCCATGCTATCTCCTTTTCTGAAACATTTTCTATTTTATACAGTTCATAGCTACCCTTTATCTCATTTATCACTACAAATTCAATTTCATTCCGAACATAGCTTTTAGTTTTTCCCTTTTTATAACCAATAACATTATCTAATATAGTTTCCCCACTATCTTTTTTATATAAATTATAGCTAACAGGTGGACGACCAATTACATACTTATTATCAGAAAATCCGACTATATCATCCCTTCCTAATCCTGTCGAAACACTCCAGACAAAAATAATCTGAAATATAGAAAAAACAACAATACCGCATAAGAACAAAAATAGAATTGATTTAAAAAATAACTTTAAAAGTATCCTGTCCAAAAACATTCCCTCCCATTTCATCTCGGGATAGCAAGAACAAAACGCGAATTTTGTACGCTAAGGAACCGAATTTTTTAGATTTTTGAACTCAATCCCCCGATAGTGCCATAAGAAAAAGAGTTACCGCAGTAACCCTATTGTTTATAATACACGTCACTAGGAAAAGCTATGGATGAATAAAGTCAATCTATTCAATTTCCCACAATCTTTTAATCTCCACCAATTCCTGTCCATTGAATTCCATTCTGTATATATCTGGTTTTGATGTCTGTAGTAAAAAATTCAGACCATACTTACTATCATAATACCCCATCATCAAAGTCATAACAGCTCCATGGGTTCCTAATACTACTCTCTGCCCTCGATAGGTGTTTAATAATTCTTTTAAGACTTTTATAGCACGTTTCTGACAGTCGACATTAGACTCTCCTCCCGTTAAAGCAAAGTCGGGGTCTAAAAATGACTTTTTTATCAAAGGAAATAATTCTTTATCTAACATTCGTTCCTCTTCAGCAATAAAAATTCTCTCTTTTAAGTCTTCAAACACTAAAACTTCTTGTCCTATTTGCTTCGCTAACTGCTGAACAGTTAGAATTGAACGATTGTATGGACTTGAGATAACAACATCGATTCCCTCACCTTGTAATATATCTGTTATTCGTTGAACATCTAATTTTCCTTTTTCGGTTAATCCTCTTGTTGCTTCTTTGCCAAACTTTGGTGAATCTCCATGTCTAACCATATATATGAAAGTTTTCATAATGACCTCCAGTTTTTTAGGTTTTTTTATTCCTTATATAGCTTATATTAATTAAAAAGAACTTTCCCAATGACCATAACTAATAATTACTATAAATCCTTCTGCATGCGATATCTTAAATACATTTCATTACAATTCCGTAAATGTAAATGTATTAAAATAAAAGAACACGTAAAATGGAGAGCTAAAAAAGCGAGTTCTGTTCTAGCTCTTTTTTCATCTTCTAATTAATAATTCGTTTGCATATTCACGAGCCCAATGATCGGCGTCTAATACTGTTTCCAAATCTGGATTTGCAATGCTATGATGAGCTTCAAGAGTAGAATAAATTGTTTTTTCAATATCAAAAAATGAAATTTTTTTTTGTAAATATAGCGCATTTGCAATTTCGTTCGCTGCATTTAAGACAGCAGGTGTTGTACCACCGATTTTTCCTGATTCATACGCATAATGTAAGCAAGGGAATTTTTTGAAATTTGGTTTTTCAAAATGTAGGCTAGCTATCTCTAATAGGTTTAATTTTTTATAGTCTGATTGTAATCTAGTTGGATAATGAAACGCATATTGAATCGGTATTCTCATATCAGGGGCACCGAGCTGTGCCATGATAGAGCCATCTATAAATTCAACTAAAGAATGAATAATACTTTCTTTATGAATTAAAACATCAATTTTCTCATAAGGGATATCAAATAACCAACGTGCTTCCATGATTTCAAAGCCTTTGTTCATTAAAGTAGCTGAATCAACGGTTAGTTTTGCTCCCATTAACCAGTTGGGATGCTTTAAGGCATCTTTAGCTTGTAAGATTTCCATTTCCTCACGCGTTTTATCTCGAAATGCACCGCCTGAAGCAGTAACAATAAGCCTCTCGATTTCTTGAGTATTTTCCCCATTTAAACATTGAAAAATGGCAGAGTGCTCACTGTCTACTGGAATTAAGCGGCAGCCGTTTCGTTTCGCTAAATCTGTCACAATATGCCCTGCCGCAACTAATGTTTCTTTGTTCGCAATTGCTATATCTTTTTTCACTTTTAATGCTTCAATTGTTGGAAGGAGACCAGAAACACCGACAACTGAAGATAATACAAGATTAGAATCAGGGTAAGTTGCAACTTCAATTAATCCATCTGTTCCATATGTGACTTTTGTGTCCTTCGAAATTCGCTTCCGAAGTGCATCTGCTAATTCTTTTGTGCTTACGCTTACAATTCGAGGGTGAAATGTATGTATTTGTTGTTCAAGAAGGTCAATATTGTGATTTGCTGTTAAACCAATAATTTTAAAATGTTCCGGATGAGAAGTGACTACATCTAATGCAGACGTACCAATTGAGCCAGTTGAACCAAGAATCGAAATATATTTTACCATGATAATTCCTCCAAAGTTGTATACTCCCTCTTTACACACCTATCCTACGATTCTATAGAAAGAATAGTGTATATTTCATTTTAGGCATTATACTATATTGAAATTTTATTCAATCTTTCCTGTGATTGACTATTAGTTCTAACAAACAGACCCTTATATAGGAAAAATGCCCCTATTATTACAATCATACCAATATAAACAGACATCATCGTAGGAATTAAGAATGCACCGACGATAATAGTCATTCTTGCAATTAGGTCCGCCCCAATATCTGATAGACTCGCAAAGGCTGAATATGATCCTCTCTTATCAGCCGGAATCATATTAGCTTGTTCTGCATTTCTAATTGGTGAGTAGACAAGTTCACCAACAGTAGCAATAAAGTTAAAAATAATTAGTACGTACCAGGTGTTTGCAGATGTAACTACCACATAACCTATCCCATAGAGCACAAGACCTAAAAGTAACGCTTTTTTTCCACTTAGATGTTCTGTAAATTTATTTACAATAAATGTTAAACATACTACTAAAAGCATATTTTGTATGTTAAGAATACTTAGCATCCTCACTCCTACTATTTCAAAGTTCCCAATGCTTATTGGATTGAATGTTTCTGAAAGTCGTACACCAATATAACTGTTTAACGAAAACTCTGCTGCAAATATGCAGGTAGACCCTATGACAACTCTTAAAAATGCTCTATCTTGAATAGCAATTTTATAATTTTGAATTAGATCAAGTACTATATTTCCCTGCCTTTTTTCTAAGCACTCATTAACTTCTGCAACTAGCCAAATTTTATAAGCAATCGGTACTGTAGCAGAAACACAAGTCAGTAGTATAAACAACTCTTGTTGGTGATTAATGTATAAAAAACCACCTAATGCTGCACCAATTGCCATAGAAAGATTCATAAGCCAATAGTCAATTGTATAGACAGCCTTTCGATTTTCCGGTGTAGTTGAGTCTATGATGATAGCTTGCATGGATGGTCTCCCAAGACTGCTAGTTATAATAAAACCTACATAAGCAATTGCAAATAACCAAATTATCTTATTTGTAGGAAATAGGCTTAAAGTCATAAATAAAAACATTAAAGTACTAGAAAAAGAAGTTAATAATAAGATTTTCTTTCGTTGAAATCGATCTGAAATGTAACCTCCAATTAAATTTGAAAAAAAACTTAAAGTAACCGTTAAGATTAAAAATAACCCGGCCCATACTTTATTTATTTCTTGAGCAAAAAACAATGCCATGAAAGGCATTACTGCTGATGTGACAGCACGATTAAAAAACGATGTAATTAAGCGTACTTTTATATTTTGCTCAAAATCTTTCCAATTCATCGTATCTCCTCCCCTTGTCTAATGTTATATTAAACTAGACTTATCAAATTAAAAATGGACACCTTCAGAAAAACATGTCCACTTATAAAAGGAGATAGGAAAATGGATAAAAATTTACTGAATCTATGGCAAACATTTTCTTCAGGAAATATAAAAATACAAGACCTAGCAGATTTTTTAAATTTAAGTACAAAGCAAACAGCACGTTACCTACATAAATGGATGGATGAAGGTTGGCTGACTTTCATTTCTGGAAAAGGTAGAGGAAAGCCCTCCTCTCTCCAATGGTTGAAAAATATAGAACAAATCTATGAGTCACATGTAATGGAAATTATGGACCAACAGCCTGTTGAAAAAAGTAGTAAATATTTACTATATAATTGGTCTCCAAACAGCAAACTACGCTTGATGACTAAGTTTCATTCAAAATTTGGCTATATACATAATTCAGATGATAAATTAATTATTCCTAGAAGAAAGCCCTTTTTAACAACACATCCGCTCGAGGCTGCCGATGTACATAGTGCACATATTGTCGCGAACGTTTTCAATCGACTTGTTTATATGGATGAAAAGGGGAACATATTACCTGAAATAGCTCACAGTTGGGATTTAACTCAATCTACGCTTAGACTATATTTAAAAAAGTCTATAAAATTTCATGATGGATCCATCTTAACAGCGTCTGATGTGAAACTATGTCTCTCAAAATTACGCAGTCATACATACTATAAAGATTTATGGGCACCCATAGAAAAAATAGAAGTTGTTTCACCATTAATTATTGATATACATTATCCAAAGGGGTGTAGTTATTGTTTACAAATGTTATGCATGATAAATACAAGCATTTATAAAGAAAATAACGGTCAAATCATAGGAACTGGTGGTTTTTATATAGGAGAGAATAACCTGGAGAAAACATCATTAATAGCATTTCATGATTATTTTCAAGAAAGACCTTTGCTAGATATAGTAGAATTCATTCAGGTCCCCCTAGAATTTGATACTATTTATCAATCTTCCAAACACCATAAATGTAATTCTACCTTTCAAGTAGAAAGGAATTCAGGTTTTGGCGTTATAATTATGAATGCTTGGCGCGATTCTTCCATTCAGCACATAGAAGTTCGTAATTACTTACATTCGATTATCGCTAACAATATAAATCATATTCATGAATATGATTCTCAAAAAAAACCAAATATTAAAAGCTGTTTGAAAGACATAGATCATCAATTCAATATTCCAAAAAGAAAACGTCCCGAATTTAAAGAACCACTTATTATAAAAGCTACTCAGTATACAGAAGCGACAACAAAATGGTTAATGAATATCTTAGAAAAAGAAAATATACCTTTTCAAGTTAAATGGGTTCCATTTGAAAACTATCTTAAGGATGAAAAACTTAATGAACAAGTTGATCTTTTTATTCATGGTGAAGTATTCGAGATGAACCAAGAGATATCATTTTATTATTTTTTAACAGCTAGATATTCACCATTGGCTAAAGTCTTAAAAACAAATGAATCACTAAGAAAGCAACTATCTAAGTACAAGCATACACATTTTGAAAAGTGGGCTTTATTAAATAAGAATCTTGAAAAAGAACTGATAGAATCCTCTATCATGATTCCCTTATACTATGATACACGTCAAATTCCTTTTTCATCAGATTTAACGAATATTAAGATGAAATATTTTGGTTATGTGGATTTTTCTCAACTTTGGATAAGACCTTTAATTTAAAATTCACAAGAAACCTAATCCACTTGTAATAATTATCCCCCTAAAAAATTTCCTAATGCCAAAGGTAAATTTTTTAGAAATACAGATACATCGCTATCAGTTCAATTAAACTGATATCCTAGAGTCACCAAATAAAAAATAAATAACATTATCTTCATTTTTTCGGTATTTTGAAGAACTCACAAAACAAAATTATTATCTCTATTTACAAGGAACTGGCTATGACAACTACATTAAGTTTTTCAAGAGAAAATCCGTTGCTCACATTCGAACAACGGACCTTCTTTATATGAACCAATTTAAAATATCCTCAGCAATCTCTTCTGGTCTATCCCAATGCATTAGATGTCCTGTATCTTTGTAAAGCTTAGTCGTAATATCAATATGCTTCTTAAATTCCGCAATCTGCAATTCTCTTATTTCTAAATAATTATCGGGAAGATCACAATACAACAATAAAATATCGCTTTTAATTTTATAAGATTTCAATGTTTTATACACCGTATATTGAAACTTAATTACACCTCTAGCGGTATCGCCATTAGCATGCCATTTCATTAGACTATCTTCTTCTCGCATTAAGTCATAAACCGCACGTTCTATTAATGGTGACCATCTGCTGTAAACCATTTTTTCTGATTGGATGAATGCTTCTTTACTGTCAAAAATATATTCATCAAAATCGTTTTCATAATGAGTGATTTCTTCCTCTAATGATCGCGGTGGACACTCTCCTTCTTTCGCATCTTTATATAGCTTCGCAAAATAATCCGCATTCATTTTACCATGATGATAACCACCATCTAACAATACCATTTTATTCACTTTTTCTGGACGCTCTGCTGCATAGTGAAGCGCAACACTTGCGCCCCATGAATGTGCTAATATATGAAATGTTTCGTTTCCTATGTGCTCAAGTAATGCTACTACCCAGTTTGTTAAATGGAATGCAACGTAATCTTTATCCTTCTCAAAACTTGGTGTTTTCCCATGTCCAGGTAGATCAAACGATACAATATGATAGTTATCTTTTAAAAGTTCCGCTATTTCAATAAAGTGAAACTTTAATCAGTGGGGGTTTTCTTCATCCCCCACTGATTATTAGTTGAACCAATCGGACTTTTATGGGCAGTTGATCCCCCACCTAACTTCTTTGCTTTCGCTGAATTTTGAGGTGGGGGTCTTACTGCCCATTAAAGTGGGATAAAACTTAATTTTGTACTTCCTAAACCATGAAAACAAATGATTTGAGGATTACTTTTATCTCCCCATTCACAAACACTTGCTTCATATTCGCCAAATTCTACAAAAAAGTGATTCATTTTAATCTCCTCTAATTATCAGATATAAATTAGTTTGAATGCGAAATTATTTTTTCAGAATAAATAAATTCAACAAAATTATCCAAATCCCTTTTTCCTAAATGATTTTTATAGAATACGAGGGTTAACTCTCTTTGAAAACACCCAACACGTATCATTTCAGTTAATGGTTAGACTACATCTTCACGCTCATGAAATTAATATAGTTTAATAATTGTAATACACGTCTATCATATGTGTGATGTTTCAAAGTTCTATCCAGCCCATTTTTTGCTATTTGTTTTCTTTCTTGTACATGTTCCAAATAATACTCCGCTTTTTGTATAAACTCCGGTGCACTATTAAAAGTTTCTATTTCAACGCCTGGTATGTAATGCTTTGATATATCTGGACGTATATCAGTTAATTGAAAAGAACCTACGGCATTAATTTCAAACGTCCTATTATTTACTGAATATGCTTGGATATTTGCAGCGTTACAATTCAATTCCTGATCACTTGGTGAACGATGTAAATTTATATTGATTTTAGTAGATACATAAAACTGTAACGCATCTTCATACTTTGCAAGTGGCAAGAGTTGTATTTTACCCTTTAATCTTTCATAATTCTTTAACTTCTCCCAACCAAACCCTACAATTTTTATGTTCTTTTCTGCTAAATACTCTGCAATCGAATCAACAAAATTAATTCGATTTTCAAATGCGGTGCCTATAAAACTAAGATCATACTTATATGTATCTTCTTTAAGAGAAGATTTAAGCACATCTTGATTTGCTGCTAAAGGGAGATGAAACACATTCTTACATCCTATCCCCCTATAAAACTTGATACAATTTAAATCTTGCGTAAATATGTAATCATAATACGGAACGAGATTTCGTGTTACATCCGTATAATACGGATCATCTGTCAACCAAAGTCCAGTAATAAAACCTGCATTCTTTAGAACTGGCATAACACTATTAAATTCTCCGCTTAAACCACTTAGTACCAAAATAAAATCTGGTTTCACTTTTAACGCTGTTTTTATAGCTTCTTCTGGATTCACCATAATTGTATTGCTGTTTATCTTTTGTAAACTATTCAAAATTGCTTCTTCAATCATTGGGTAATAAAAAGGAATTCCTGATTGAATAAATAAAATTTTCTTAGGAGTATTGTCTTTCATGTCATGCCCCCTATTTCTCCATAATCAAAGTGCAGGAAAATTAGCAGTCTTTATTCATTTTTATGACATCTTACTTTACATGTATAAGCAACGTTTATGTCCATTATGTTGAACTCCCCTCATTTCACGGACTAATGAGATTTTTGAAGGTGCTGCTTCTTGTAATATTGTTTCATCTTCTTTAGAATCTGTTACGAAACGAATATAACTAAGGTATATTCAGCCAAATTATTAATAAAACATAATACATAAAAGAAAGAGCCAATTCACATGAGTTGGCTCTTTCTTACCTTATAAAACTTCAATAGTTACACTAGCTAGATTTTATTTTTGTAACCCATTAATAATTGTATCTGTATTCCATTTCATCATTTTCAAGTAAGTATCTCCATCCTCACCTGATTTCCCTAATGAGTCTGTAAAAATTGTCCCTGCAATCGGCACGTTTGTTTCTTTTGAAACAGTTTCCATGCTACGTCGATCTACACTTGTTTCTACAAATAATGCTGGCACTTTGTTTGTTTGAATTAAACTTACAACATCTCTAATTTGATCTGGAGTACCTTGATTTTCTGAGTTAATTTCCCAAATGTATCCCGTCTTAATGTCATACGCTTTTCCAAAGTATTTAAAAGCACCTTCACTAGAGATTAAGAAACGTTTTCCCTCATGTATTTGATGAATTCTATTCACTGTCTCATCATGTAACTTTTGAAGTTCTGCTACATACTTGTCGGCATTTTTAGTATAGAACTCTTTATTTTTAGGATTTTCTTTAATTAATGCCTTTTTCACATTTTCAGCATATAAAATACCATTTTTAATATTCATCCATGCATGTGGATCTGGTTCTTTTTCTAATCCCTTAGTTTCTAAATAAATAGCCTCGACACCTTCACTTACTTTATAAACAGGTGCGTCTTTTTCTGATTTATTTGCCGTTTTTAGTAACTTTTCAAACCATGCTCCACCTTCTTCAAGGTTTAACCCATTGTAAAACACCATATCCGCATCTGTCATTTTCATAACATCTTTTGGTAGTGGATCATATTCATGCGGGTTAGCTCCAATCGGAACAAGACTATGAATCTCGACTTTATCCCCGCCAATTTGCTTCACCATATCATATATAATGGAGTATGTAGTTACAACTTTTAATTTCCCATTTTTCTCTTCTTTTCCATTTGTGTTACTAGAACACGCTGTTAATGCAAATACGAAAATACAAAGTATTGAAAGTATAACATTTTTAAATTTCATTTTTATCCTCCAATCAATTATGACAACTCTGCTCTATTTTTTCTAATTTTGATAGCTCTCCAAAACAAACCTTGTGACGGCGAGAAAAAGAATGCCAATGCGAACAAGAATGTTGCAACAAGAACAATTGTCGCACCTGAAGCAAGATTATAAGAGAAACTAAAGTATAGCCCTACTACAGATGAAAGTGCACCAATGACTGCAGCTAAATAAATCATGACCCATAAACGATTTGTTAATAAATACGCTGTAGCCGCTGGTGTAATAAGCATCGCGACAACTAGAATAATCCCTACAGTTTGAAGTGAAGCGACTGTAACCATTGTAAGAAGAATCATTAAGCCATAATGAATCCATTTGTTCGGTAATCCGTAACTTTGCGCCATCGTTGGATCAAAAGTGGATACGAGTAATTCTTTGTAAAACAACATTACAAGCCCGATAATGACCACTCCGATAATAAGTGTCATCCACATATCTGAAGAACGAACTGATAGGACGTTCCCGAATAAAATATGATACAAATCTGAACTACTCTTCATAAAAGTAATTAAAATAATCCCTACAGCAAATACAGAAGTGAACATAATCCCTATCGCCATATCATGTTTGATTCGACTGTTCTGACTTACAAACCCAATTCCAACCGCAGTAATCACACCAGTTAAAACAGCCCCTATAAAATAGTTCATACCAATCATATAAGAAAGCGCTACTCCTGGAAGAACAGCATGTGAAATCGCATCACCCATCAATGCCATACCTCGTAAAATAATAAAACATCCAATGACACCACAAATAATCCCTACCATAACGGAAGTTAATAACGCTTTCTGCAGAAAACTGTACTGCGTTAATGCATCTATAAATTCTACAATTTTCATGATGAATGTACCTCCGCTGCATGATTAAACAATATTCCTTGATTCACATATGCTTTTGACATAACAGTTGGTTCTAATACTTGTCGTACTTCTCCGTAATGAATTAAGCTTTTATTTAGTAATAGTAATTTATCAAAATACGATTCTGCTTTACTTAAATCATGATGAACAACGACAATCGTTTTTCCTTCTTTACGTAACTCCCTAAGAATTTTAATAATGGTTTCTTCACTTGTTACATCTATTCCAACAAACGGTTCATCTAAGAAAAATATTTCCGCCTTTTGCGCTAAAGCTCTCGCCAAAAAGACACGTTGCTGTTGCCCGCCTGAAAGCTCACCAATTTGACGATTTTTAAACTCTTCCATTCCGACTTTCTTTAGACATTCAAATGCCCAATCCCGCTCCCCTTTCTTCGGTCTTTTCATCATCCCTAAAGATGGATATGTTCCAATTAGCACGACATCTAAAACTGTAATCGGGAAATCCCAATCTATATCACTTCTTTGTGGTACATATGCGACACTCTTTCTAACGCTTCGAATACCCTCTCCAAGAATTTGAACATATCCCTTATCGTTCGGAATTAAATCTAATACAGCTTTCATTAAAGTAGATTTCCCCGCTCCATTTGGACCAATAATTCCAACGAGTTTTCCTTTTTCAATTTCAAATGAAACATTTTGAACTACTTGATTTCCTTGATAGGATACAAACAAATCTTTGACAATTATAGCCTTATCCATTTTTTGTGTATTCCCCCTTCTTTTTTTCGTTTATGTAATATTTTTGCCTAAAGGCAACTTTTAAACAAAAAAATATAATGTGAATTTAATTCACGAAAAAGTTTCCCTTGGTAAACTTTTTTATATGAGTCAAATTATATAAGCTAGATACAAATTTGTAAACTAATTTTTACGAATTTATGAATATATAATAAAAATCATTATCATTATGAAACAAAATACATGATCCATTCTATGACCTTTCAAAAAGGATATTACTGTAAAAAATTAGCAATATAGTATATAAACGAAAGAGCCTACTCGTATGAGTTAGCTCTTTCTCTTTTCCAATATCTAATACGCTCTACAGCAAAAAATATGATTACGGTTAAATTACTTCCAAACAACACCCCGCCGCTCATATTCCATTCTATATTCAACAGCAGCTGCAATTTTAGAACTTGCGAACTTTTCCGTAATCCAAAGTCCCAAATCAACCCCTGAAGTGACTCCTCTTGCAGTGATAACATCGCCTTGATCCACAATTCTGTAATGAAGAATCTCCGCCCCATATTCACTCATTTCATTCTGCGCCAAATGGTGCATCGTCGCTTTTTTACCATTCAATATACCGGATGCAGCTAGTAGCATACCTCCTGTACAAACTCCAGCAACAATCGTTCCTTCATTGTGCATCGCTCTAATCATTTTGGTCAAAGTACCTATCTCTGCTTGCTTTCGTGCCCCGTGTTCAGCTTTATGATTCCAGCCACCACCAGGTACAATTAACAAATCTGGGCGATTATCCATTCGTAAAAAATCATGTAGTGTAACCGTCACTCCAAAAGAAGTAGTAACCTCTTGTTTTGGTTCACTTGATACGAGTTCAACTGTAAATGGAGCTCCTTCGTCTATTGCTCTTTTCAGTACTTCAAAAGGTGCAAAGGAAACAAGTTCTCCAAAACCGTCAAACAATACAATTTGTATTTTCATTTTTTGAACACCTCATATGGTTTCTTTTTGAATCCCAAATTAGGAGAATACATGTTATGTACAAATTAATAATGAAGATAGTCTTTCTCCTCTTACTCTATAAACTTCCAAATGTTTTTCCAATTCCCTCTCATCACTTATTACACTTAGCGTTTTCTTCACAAAATTCCAATTCAAACTACCGGATAGCCATAGTAATGAGGACAGTCTTTTATAATCATTTGAAGTTACAATATTACTAGCCTTATATCCTTCTAATAATGCACTAGCAACACTTGAACTGACTTCATGTGATTGTATTCCTTCTGTTCGAGAATACCACTTTAGTAAAAAGGCTAGCCCCTCAATACGATCAACATATCCAATCGATTCAAAATCTACAATTCCTTTTACCTGTTGACTTGAGTCCCATAAAACATTCAAAGGATTTAAGTCTGTTTGTACAATAAACTCTAATTCATTCGTATATGCGCACTCTATATGATATGTAGCAAGATCTATATACTCCCGTAATTCTTTACATGCGCTTGCCTTACTTTCTAACATATGAATAAACTGGGCATACCCATCCAAATGAGATTTTCTTTGAAAAATTGAGCTTTGAAACGTACGAGAAATATCATGAATCTTTCTTGCCTTCTTTCCAAAGGTTTTTGCAATAGCTTCTGTACAATGTGTAATATGCTCTCCTTCAATCCAATTAGACAATACAAATCGGTACTGTTCATCATTCCAAGTGACAAATGTAAATGACTCTCCTGCCCGATTCTTGTTCATCTGCATAAAAGGAATCCCATGCTTGCGTAAATAATACGTATACCGTACTTGCTCTTTCAATTGTTCGTTTGATAACGTCCCAAAGGCCGGATTGATTGTTCGATCGCTATTTATAAACCGTGCGGAATATCGCTTTCCATTCACCATAATTTTATAGTGTAAATCAGTATTCCAACTGTTCTTATGTAATTCTTCTTCTACTACTAATGTATGAATTTCTTTAAAATAATTTATTACTACGTCTTTTATTATGTGTTTCATCCTATTCTCCTTACATGTAAAAACTTTTGATGATAGGTTTGTAACATACACTTAATTTACTCAAAAGGAAAATAATACCCTACATAATTAAACACATTTGTAAAACCTACATTTTCTACAACGGCCACAGAAGGCCTATTTATTTCCATGCAGTCCCAATATGGAATGATATTATTCTCCAAACACTCTTTTACGAAACTATGAGCTATCGTTTGCGCTAATTTTCTCCCTTGGTGACCTTCTATCGTTTCAATATCTATGCAATGTATATTTTCAAAAACGAACCCTGAAAAACATACACTTACAATCAGGTTGTCAAAAACTATACAATAGCCTATTCCCTCATTAAAAAATTCATCAAGCGAGGACCAAAACTCTAAAATTTTTGATTGTAAAAATTCAATATTCTTCAATACATTCCCCTGATTTTCATAGAGAGCTTTACTCATTTTTATCACTGTATACCCTTGTTCAATTTTAGGTTCATAATTACCCTCATAATCCTCTTCCTTTAGCGTATACACCCTTTGATTCCAACTCTTTAATTTACGATATCGAAATATTTTTTCGATTGTTTTATTCCACTTTGAATGATTACCAATTGCTTCAAAGCAATCTAGTCCAGCCTTTCTCGCCTCAGGTTCTATCACATTATCAATAAAACTATTCATTTCATTATTAAACTTTTCATTTTCTGCACTTCCTATAAAAAAGAAGCCATCATTATTCCCTAACCAGATAAGTCCTGAATTAGGAGAATAGATGTTATCTACAAATATACGACCAGGGTTCACCCCTGCAATTACAGCCTTTACTTCTAATTGCCCTTTTTCATTTACTAAACCGTTACATTTATAAAAATCATTCATGTTTAATTCAGAAATCATATGTTAAACCACCTTCCTGAAACCGCTCTATTCTAACTTTACCACCATGACAGAATATTCTCTATTCATTTTAACAGTTGTTTTAAATCAATAAAAAAGAGCCAATCCCTATAAATAGAGATTGACTCTTTACTTTACTCCCCTGTTTCAGAAAATCTTTTAATCCGTTCACCAATTTCATCACGAACACGTTGAAATTCAGACCACTCTTTTCCTGCTGGATCATCAAATCCCCAATGAACACGATTTACGTGTGGAGGTGTAGACGGACAAACAGAATCCGCATGACTACAAAGCGTAACGACTAAATCAGCATTATTTAAAATGTTTGCATCAATTATATCTGATGTTTGATTTGTTATGTCGATATTTACTTCGTTCATTGCTTTAATCGCATTTGGATTCACTCCATGTGCTTCAATGCCTGCAGAATATACATTCCACTTATCCCCTAAATATTGTTTCCCCCAAGCTTCTGCCATTTGGCTTCGGCATGAATTTCCTGTGCATAAAAAGTAAATTGTCTTTTTGTTTTCCATATTGTTTTCCACCTTTATTTTTAAATTTAGACTGATTGATCATTAAAATATTTACGTTTAAACCAAAAAGCGACATTTACAAGTGCAATCATGACAGGTACTTCGACTAATGGTCCAATGACAGCTGCGAATGCCGCGCCCGAATGAATACCAAACACACCAACCGCTACCGCAATCGCTAATTCGAAGTTATTACTACCTGCTGTAAATGCTAACGTTGTTGTTACCGGATAACTTGCACCAATTTTTCTTCCCATAAAGAAAGAAACGAAAAACATAACGATAAAATAAATGAATAACGGAATCGCTATTCTTACTACATCTAGTGGTACACTCACAATCATTTCCCCTTTTAAAGAGAACATAACGATGATTGTAAATAGCAATGCAATTAATGTAAGTGGACTAATTTTAGGTATAAACACCTTTTCATACCATAGTCTGCCTTTTAACTTCACGAATACAAATCGTGTCAACATACCCGCAATAAAAGGAATTCCTAAATAGATAAATACTGATCTCGCCACTTCTGCCATTGTAATACTAACGATAGCTCCTTCAATTCCTAACCATTCCGGGATTACTGTTACAAACACGTATGCATAAACTGAGAAGAATAACATTTGGAATACCGAGTTAAAAGCAACTAAACCTGCTGCATATTCTTTATCACCATCAGCTAGATCGTTCCAAACAATTACCATTGCAATGCAGCGGGCTAACCCAATCATAATGAGTCCGACCATATATTCTGGTTTATCAGGAAGAAAAATAATTGCTAAAACAAACATAAGTACCGGCCCAATAATCCAGTTTTGTACTAAAGATAGCACTAACACTTTTACATCTTTAAATACTCGGCCCATTTCCTCATAGCGAACTTTCGCTAATGGTGGATACATCATTACAATTAAACCAACAGCGAGCGGAATAGACGTCGTACCAACTTGTAATGCATTTAGTCCATCTACTACACTAGGGAATACAAACCCTAAACCAATCCCAACAGCCATCGCTAGAAAAATCCATAGTGTTAAATATCGGTCTAGAAATGATAAACGTTTCATTTTATTTTCCATCTCCTATTAACAACAAGAATTTTTAGCTGCCTCATTTGAAGTCGTACAACAAGATGACTCTTCTATTTTGTGAACATCACTATCTGCTTTCGTATAAAAGAACTCCCACTCGTTACCATCAGGATCCGTTACCCAAAACTTATCTTGCACCGCATAGCAACAAGTCGTATCCATCTCATCACGCGCAAAGAATCCCTCTTTTTCTAATCTTTCTTTATGTAATGTAATTTCTTCAGCTGTATCCACTTGGAAACCAAAATGATTTACTTGATTTCCCTTCACTTCATCTCGCACGTTCAACGTGAAATTAAGACCTTTGTTTTCTAATAAAAATTTTGCATAATCCGTTTTCACCTTAACTGGTGTTACACCGAATACCTTTTCATAAAATTCAATAGTCTTCTCTAAATTCGTAACGTTTATACCGACATGAACATATCTCATACCTTATTCCTCCTCTTTATATATCATTAATCAATTTTTTTTGATTAATAACTCAAAATTTTAACAACAACTACCTTTTCCTGTTTTTCTAAAGATACAGCACAATTCTTCTGATAATAAATTATTCACTTCCGCGTCATTTAAATCATAATAACTCCACGTACCTTTTGTTTCTTTTACAATTAAACCGGCCTCTAATAAAATCTTCAAGTGATAGGATAACTTAGATTGTGTCATCTCAAAAATCTCTGTTAAATCACATACACAAGTCTGGCCTCGCTGACAAAGTTCATACATAATCTCTAAACGCTTTTGATCCGCCAACGCTTTAAACTTTTTCTCATACAGTTGAAAATCTTGTGCCACTGTAGTTCACTTCCCTTCATCAACTTTTTTTGATATTTATAGTATATACGCTGGTGAGTTCTTTATGCAACAAGTTAATCAAGTTTTTTTGATTAATCAAAAAAACTTCCTCGCATCATAACTTTGCTACAAATAAAAAGGACCATAGCCTTTTCAAAATGAAAAACTACGGTTCTTGTTACAACTTAATAGTTACAATATTTCCGAGGAATGGAGTCTCTATAACTGTATTTAATTTTAATTTGATCGTTATCGAGTAGTGCCCCTATAAACAAAACCCACCAGAAACATCTAAAATCTGCCCTGTTACCCAGCGGCTATCAGGAGAAGCAAGGAATGCTACTGCATCTGCAATATCTTCAACTTGCCCTATTCGTCCGAACACAGATGAATTCGTAGCAAAATTTCGTATTTCTGGATTATCTAGCAATTTCGTATTCATATCTGTCTTCGTATATCCCGGCATAATTGTATTCACTGTTATACCTCTTTCTCCAAGATGTTTAGCTAGAGGAAGAGTCATCGTATTAAGCGCACCTTTACTTAAACCGTATGCAATTGATCCCGTAAAACCAAGCCGTACTTCGGCTGATGAAATGTTAATAATACGTCCTTGTTCTCGTAGAAGCGGTAATGTTTGCTGAATTAAGAAGAACGGTGCCTTAATATTTACGGACATAATTTCATCAAAAACTTCTTCAGTCGTATTTTCAATCGTTCCTTGTGTACCTATCCCTGCATTGTTTACTAAAATATCAATCTCTGATGTACCAACTTTTATTTGTAATTCATTCTTTAACTGTTCTACTAGCTTTTTGACACCATCAATTGAATTGAGATCAGCTTCAATTAAAAATGCCTTTCCTCCATTAGATTCAATCTCACTAATCGTTTCATCTGCAGCTTCCTTATTTCGGCCGTAGTGAATCGCAACTAATGCTCCATCTTTCGCCAATCTCATCGCAATCGCCCGACCAATACCGCGACTCGCCCCTGTTACTAACGCTACTTTCCCATCAAGATTCTTCATTTTCTCCATCCTTCCTAAATTTCCGTTTGATAAATGCTATACTTATATTTTCATACAAACACCAATAATTTTAAATATAGATTTATAGGCAATTTAATTCTTCCACTTATGATATTATAGTTATAATTTGCAATTTACTTTAGAAAATAAAAAAAGGTGGCTACACAATGCAAAACGCAGTAAAATTGGATGAAATCGATCATAAAATTATGAACTTGTTATATGAAAATGCGAGAATTTCCGTTTCAGAAATAGGACGGATCATATCCATGACGCAGCCTGCTGTAAAAGAGCGTATTAATAAACTTGAAGATCAAGGAGTTATAGCAGCTTACCGAACGAAATTTGAGCCTTCCAAAATTAATAAAAACATTCAAGCATTTATCATGTTTAAAACGAGCCAATGCTCTGATTTTATCCAATATTGTAATGCCGCTCCTGAAGTAACAGATTTATATCGAATTAGCGGGGAGTTTAATTATATGATGAAGGTCATGAGCGATTCGATGGATTCTCTCGCTACATTTTTAGACTCTTTAATGCAGTTTGGCTTATCATCTCCTTTAATTGTATTAAAGAATGAGTTTGAGGAGAAATTGTCGTTCTGATAAAGGGATACGTAACAGTAAAAGTTTTTCTTTCTTGAAAAAAACCAACAAAATCAATGATTAGTAAATAAAAAAGAACATTGATATTTCAATGTTCTTTTTTATATCTCTACTTATTAATTAGATTGCTCTTTGAAAAGAGCACCTTAATCCCCTCTACCCTTGATTCCTCTGCGCCTCTCTAAACTCCTCCTTCAACTTCTCTAACAACCCTTCTTCTGTAATTAATCGATACGCTGTATTCGCTAATGCTTTTGCCGATGTAACTAGCGCTTTATCTCCAAGTTCTGAACGTGCTGCTTCTCTAAATTCATTCGTATGCGCAATTAAGTCATCTGGACCGATTTTAATGTACGGGTGAATTGTCGGTACAACTTGGCTTACGTTTCCTGCGTCGGTTGAACCGATGCCAAGTCTTTCTTTACGATTTACGTCTTCACCTTGTAATTCTAGTTCTTCGGCTACGACGTCATTAAATGTTTTTGTTACGAGTAGTTCATCGATTTCATTTTGGAATTGATGAATTTTCACTTTCGTACCTGTTGCTAACGCTGCTCCCTCTGCGATGTTTCTTACTTTCTCTGTTACTTCCGCACATCTTTTTCTCGTTGCTGCACGGATGAAGAATCTTGCTGCAGCGTAGTCAGGAATAATGTTAGGTGCTTTTCCGCCCTCAGTAATAACACCATGAATTCTCACATCTGACGGAAGTTGTTGGCGAAGTGCGTTAATACTGTTGTACAGCTGAATAACCGCATCTAATGCGTTAATCCCTTCTTCAGGTGAAGCTGCAGCATGAGCTGTTTTTCCGTAAAAATGAAAATCAAGTGGATCGACTGCAAGTGAAGGACTCGTTGTCGCTGTTTTTCCGCTCGGATGAATCATAAGCGCCGCATCAACATCTTTAAATAAACCTGCCTTTACATAACTCGATTTTGCGCTACCGTTTGGCCCGCCTTCTTCTGCTGGTGTTCCGAACACGACAACTTCTCCACCAATTTCTTCAAGCGTTTCTGATAATGCGATTGCTGCTGCGACGCTAATTGTGCCAATTAAATTGTGACCACACGCATGACCGAGTCCTGGTAAAGCGTCATACTCCGCTAAAAATGCGATAACTGGCCCTTGCTTTCCTGAACTTTTCCGCGCGATAAAACCTGTTTCATGTCCAGCTATATTGTGTTGCAACTGAAATCCTGCACTACCTAGCAATAAACTTAACGTTCTTGATGCGTAAAATTCTTGATTACCAATCTCCGGATTCGCATGAATATCGTGACTTGTTTCTATGTACTTTTCCTTATTTCTTTCAATACTCTCTTCAATTGTTTTTCTTTGTGACGTTACTCCTATCGCTCCCATTTTTCTTCCCCCTTATATTTTCACATAAAAAAGCCTCTTTCTAAAAGATAGAAAGAGGCTTCTGTATATACAGTCAAAATGAGCTTCTTTCTTATCTTTCAAGTTACCTTGCTGGAATTGGCACAGTATTCATAAAGAATCCGCTGCCGAGGTATCGTAGGGCCAGTCCCTCCACCTCTCGTGATAAGAATTTTCATAAAATTATATTAAATTATTTTCATTCTAAGTTCATTTCAAATAAAAGTCAAGGAATTCCTATCCGAATTTACCGAATATCTAAAAATCCTTTTAATACGCCGATTGTCTCAGGTGCTTGCATCCTTGCACATATGTACGGAAATTCCGTACTACCTTCAAACATCATTTGAGATGTAAGCGGTGCCCCTGCCCAAAAGATTTCATCATCGATTACGATAAACGGGAAAGCTTTATTTTGTCTTTGTAACTTTACATTTTTTAACGGAACTGGTCCATCACTATACACTGTTATTTGTGCATTTGTACGCATTAACGCTTGCCAGACTCGTTTATCCACTTGCTTTGTACTTGGAAGTGAAATAATAATTTTTCGTTTTGCAGCTAAAATATCTTTCAATAACCCTTTCGGTTCTTCAAGATTCATTTCCATAAACCAGCGTAAACGTTTCGAAATTTTCCGCTCCCACAATTGTCTTGATGTCGTACGATCATACACATCTCCGTGACGTTCTATATGAGCTGTTAATTGTGATAACGCTTGTTTTCTTGAAAGATTTTTACGCATATAATGGCAATCCGATAATTGAATGAATTTCCCTCTCGCCCTTGTCACTGCAACGTTGACGAGGCGATGATTTTTATGGTCAAAGAATAACACGCCAGGTCGTTCTTGCGGATAACTATCAACCGTATCAAATATCATCATATCTCTTTCAGAACCTTGAAACTTATGAACCGTCGCCGCTAAAACTGGTATGTTTTGATATTTCGTTCTCTGCAACATTTCTCTAATACACGTTGATAAAAAACGGGATTGTGCCCTGTAAGGTGTAACAACACCGATCGATTGAACACCATCTAACAGTCCGATTAACATCATTTGCATCGCTACTAAACCAGACATAATGTTAAAACGAGAACCTGAAGCAGCGTCTTTTAACGAAAAGGCGCCCATTAAGCTCGTATCAAATAAAACACTTGCCTCATTTGCGAATGGTTGCAATTGCGCAAGTTCTTTACGTTCTGAAACAGACGGATGATCATATACTCTATTTTTATAAATAAATGAATTTGTAAACTTAGATATATCCGCATGCATACGTCTTTGTTCCTGCAACATAAAGAGATTCGGATGTGCTTCTGATTTATTGACAGACTCAACAATCCCGGCATGGTAAAACATATCTTCCCCAAGCCATTTTCGAACGAGTTCATGGTTCGCCATCGCAATTGGAGGTAATTGTAAAAAGTCACCACATACGACGATGCGTTTCCCAAGAGAAGCAGCTAATGCGATTTGCGGAACATATGCCATACTCACTTCATCTACGACAACTAAATCAAATGTACGCTCATAAATAAGTGAATCAATGGCACATTTCGATAAAGTTGCGCCGATTACTTTCGCATTTTCAATGTATTCTTTTTCTACTTCTTTAATTTTCGCTTTTTGCTTTCGAAGATCACTTTCAATCTCTTGTATACGCTTCTTATCAGCAGAAGTCGCTTTATATGATAAAATCTTTTCACGAAGATCTTGTCGTGTTTCCTCTAAATAGAGTCTTTCTTCTCCCCATGATCCGTTCGTCGTTTCAACTAACTTCGACGCAAGCAACGTTTCATGATTTCGTATATGTTCATGTTGACTAAAACCGTAACGAACAATTTCGCCAGGCGTCCATTTCTTTTTCTTCTCAATTTGCTTCGTTACTTCACTCATTAATACGTCCACTGCTGCGTTACTATGAGCTAACACAAGTACCGATTTTCCTTTTTGATAATGAGCCGAAATAATACGTGATAAATTGTAAGACTTCCCTGTTCCAGGTGGTCCCCATACGTACGTTGTCGGATTGTAAAATGAACGATATGCCAATTCATTTTTCGGATTTTTCATCTTCTCAATATGCTTCGGACTGCTCGTCCCATCAACAAGACGCTTTATACGATTACGTTTTAACTTATCTTTATGTGCCTCTTTCAATCGCTCTTGTAGTTGCTCTAGCAATTGCCACGGTTCACTGTATAAAACCGCTTCTCGTATTTCACCTTGTATATAATCATTTAATTTCAGTTCTATTTCTAATCCGTGTACAGATAATACTTCCCCTGTCGCTTCCTCACCATCAAATTCAATTCGAATTGGTGAACCTTCAGGTAAGCTTACTTCCGAAATAAGCTGAAATACGTATACTGTACTTTCATAATCTGTATATAAAAAACGACCGTTTATGATAGAAATTTTACTACCACCTATCGTTTTCCAATGTTTAATTTCATACGCTAATGCATAATGCCACTCTTTCATCGTTGCCGATAATGAAGGAGTTTGAGTAGGTGTATTCATCGTATAATCTCCTTCCGTCTCCCCAAACATACTTTCTCACTATACCATATAACACGCTAAAATTTGTAAGGTTTTTATCTTGCTTATTTTCTTAATTTTCAATAATATATTGTATATAATTTTCAGAAAGAAGGAATCCACATGCCAGTTAGAAGAATCGAACACGTTGGACTTATGGTTGCAAACTTAGAAACATCTATTTCATTTTATGAAGAAGTAGTTGGCTTACAGCTCATTAAACGTATGGGTCACCCGAATCCCGACTTAAAACTCGCTTTTTTAGGTGTGGAAGAATCGAAGGAAACGATACTTGAATTAATTGAAGGTTATAACTCTTCTCTTCCGGCAGAAGGAAAAGTACATCACATTTGCTTTAAAGTGGATTCATTAGAAGAGGAAATCGAAAGACTAAAGAAACACGAAATAACTTTTTTACTGGGAGAAGAAATTGAAACATTACCAGATGGAACACGTTACATATTCTTCGCTGGTCCTGATGGAGAATGGATTGAGTTTTTTGAAACGGAGAGATAAAGTAAACCTTTATTTTGCGGGATACAAAAAGAGCCGGAATTCCGGCCCTTGTTTTTAAACCAGTAACAATAAAACATACCTTCAATCCGAAGACTCACCTATATTCAAAACAATCCTTTTGTTAGGAGTAGAGAATGATAAATACAGTCTATATCATTATTTTTTGGATTCTTATACTATTTCCAATCCTGTATGTAATTAAGATAAAGCGTTGGAATATAAAAGTAGCTGCCGTATTTGTTGGAAGAATTCTATTAAGTATGATCCTTTTCATAAATGGAATAGTGTTAGGAATGCAACGAAATTGGTCAGAGCCTCCCTATGAAACAGAATGGGATTTCTTTATAAAGTCTTTGCAACACTGGAAAACTGACGCACTTATAGAAGTATTACTTCTAATTATTATCATTACTTTAGATTTAGCAGTTATATTTTATTATAGAAATAAAAAGAAATAGGATATTCTCTCCTATTTCTTTTCTTAATGGGATGCTACCCTATTATGTAAATATGCTATCTATTAGGCGTTTCAAACCTTTTGCCATACCTTTAAATGCCCATAACAGTTTAAGGAAAACTTTGAAAATAGAATCCCATATGACTTCGCTAAAAATAAAGTCTAAAGATTTTCGTAAACAGTCTTTAGGGGATTTAAACTTACTCCATCCTTGTTTCAACATAACTCCCCCTCTTTTCTTATTTAAATCAAATGTTATTTTATTGATTTTTTCTAAACAATTTTCTAAATAAAAATACTAATCCACTTAAAGTTAAAACAGTAATAATAGTTCCTGGAATTCCAAAACCGTTTAACATATTAAATCTCTTTTTTCAGCTTGGATTTACTGTGAAAATAACTATTTGAATGATTAACAATAACTCCACGCCATGTAGACCTCTAATACATTATAACGATTTTTCATTATATTCTAAATATATGAATTGAATTTTGTTTTTGAAAATCATTAAATAAATTAAGTCCCTACTGCTAATAACGATAATTATGTAAGGAAGCTGTCCATATGGATAGCTTCCTTTATTTTTTACTTAGCGTGTTTTTTCATCTCTTCTTATTAATCTAGGCAGTGTAATATTTATAACAATAATATGTAGTAGGTACTCTTAGGTTGATGGCGATGTGGTGGTGTCCCTAATACGGTACAACTTTTTTATAAGTGGTTGTAAGGTTCTACGTTTTTGGCCATTCTGTACATCGATAACGTTGGTTTATTTATTTCACCTGTAATTTGATAGCCTCTCCTCTGATACAATTTAATGGCAAGTTTGTTTTCTTTCTTTACCGTCAGAGAACATTTGGCAAAGCCTTGCAGGGTAGCCTGTTCCTCAGCAAACTCAAGTAGTCTGGTACCTATCCCCAGTCCTCGACTTTCGGGCAATAAAGCGATTGTTCCGATGTGAAACTCGTCCTCTTCTCCCTCCTTCGAGGTAACCATGGAATAAAGCATTTTGATATTCAGAATGTTATAAAAAACAAAACCAAACTTGCGGAATGAAAGCAGCTGTTTAAAAGTGGGCCAGGCAAGACGATTTAAAACGGGGATGGGATAGCAAGTAATCATCCCTAAAGTTTTCCCGTCCATTTGAGCTTCATAAGCGTATTGATGACTAAAACGGTTGTTCCCCTGCCGCCATAGCTTACAAAATGTCTCTTCGACTGTGTTCTTCTCCTCAGATCCTGCAAGTGGAAACGCCATGTATTCCAATGCCATTACATTTAGCTTGGCACCGACCATGGATTGATGATCAGCCTTTACAATAGAGATTTGATTCATCCCCCATTACTCCTTTTCGCTTTTTATAATTATTGATGTTAATTATCATGAATTTGTATCAGTTCACTCCTCTCTCAACTCATCCTTAGCTTTGAAACCATAATAAAATGTATTTAAAACAAGCTCTGCAGCAGATTTTTTAGCCATATTTCCTTCATATACCTGTTCCCAAGTATGGAAAAGCAAGGCATACAGCGTATTCAAAATCCACTCGCTGCTAACTGTTTGCTGAAAAAACCTCTTTGTTGTAACAGCTCAATAACGTGTCGTACGTTAAGAAAATTGACTTTAACATTTCATTATAAAGAGGTTCCTTCATTAAAACTTTCTTTAATAATTATTTCTTATTTGGAATTTTGCCCCAATAAGTGAAGTACCGTAACAACAATTCAACAGGTCCCATATTAAAAGACCTTAACCACATTATGCTAAAAACAATTAGAATAGTATGGATAATGAAGCAGATAATTAATGAATTAATAGGTACACTACCAATGATGAGACTAAACCCAATTAGTAAGACACTTTGTGCCAGATAATTTGTTAAAGACATTTGTCCATAATATTTTATTGGAGAAAATATTACTTTAGCTTTATCCCATTGTAAAATAATTAGAAGAAAGCTAATAATCATTGAAGAAACTATATAATCTTCTAATATTTCATGGCCTGCAGGAGTAATGACAATTAACTTTTGAATATAAAATAGAGATAGATAAGCAAAAATAGTAACTATTAAGAAAATCGAAATATACTTTAATTTCCCATAGATATTTTCAAAAAATTTAAATTGCCCCATCGTAAACCCTAGCATCATCAATGATAACCAATTACTTATGTTTGAGAGTAATTCTAGCCATACTATCCTTTCACCATAAACAGGTTGACAAAATGCTGTAACTATAGATAAAACAATTAGTGTAATCGTTACAATTAAGTTATTCCATTTTTTACATTTAAAAAACATAGCAATAAATAGGCCAAGTACAGCATACACCATTAACACATCGTTAATCCCAGATGGTGCATAAAATATATGGATAAGTCCTAGTACAAATAAAAATCCTATTCTTCGTAAAAATAAAAGGTATCTATTTTTTGTTTTTTGTTTGGATCGATTCATAAAAAGATAACTACCAAATCCAAATAAGAAGAATAGGATAGGGTAAAATTTTCTGTTAAAAATTGAATATAATTCATCATGGAATTCATTATTAACACCTACATTATTCATAACCTGATAACTATTCACAAGAAGAACTCCCAACAAGGCAAATCCTCGTAAGTAATCCATTGTATCTATTCTTATATACGCATTTAATTTATTCATTTGGAATCTCCTAATACACTTAAAGGTTATTTTACAAAAATAAAAATGTGCCTCTGTAAATTTAAATATCCCTACCAATAAAAGATTTATTAACTATTAGAAACAGACTTAATGTTTTTATTTTTATCAGCTCCTTTTTTTATTTTCCACACTGAGCTTTAGCACGCTGAAAGCAACTGCATTGTAGGGAACATGGTCTAAAACAACCTAATTCAAGTAGCTTCACTTTTAGCCGTTTTCAATCAGAATTACTTGTGAATGGTTTAATCCACCTACAAAAAAACTACATGCTTCAGTGTATAGGCGTTTAACATCTTAAAGATATACGTTATTTATGTTTAATTACATGACTGTCCCCTTACAAATTGGAAAATAATCTTACTAAATTGTAATAATACGTGTCATGACCCATCGTTTAACCGACAATCAAATACAAATACGTTTGAAAAATTAAGCAATGCGTAAGAAAGCCGATTTTCTGTATACTAAAGAACAAAAAAACGGCTTTCTTTCTTACTTTTATTTACATTTAAGTGGAGATATACGCTAAATCAATTTTGTAGAACTTTATACAATTAGAAGGCAAAGAAAAAGTCGAGTTTCTAAGAATCGACTTTTTTATATAGCATATTACAGGCTTAATTTGTTCTTTCTAATGTACTCTTCCATAGCTTCATAGGAAAGGATAGCGATGAGATATTCCTTTTATTTGTCCCGTATCGATACGCGAGAAACAACATTATTTATTATTCTCCAAAAGAATAACAAAAACGAACCTATTTCAGGTCTTTTCTTGTATTTTCTCTGTTATAATCCTTTAAAAACAGCTTAGGCCATACAATCTGCACTCCCACTAGTTACTAAATGATAGATTTGTTCATATTTTTGTAACATATATAGACGGGTATATATGCTACAATAAACTTAGCAAATTACAAATAAATTTGCATTTCCTGTGCCCCTTACCTCCCAGTAAGGGGCGTACCCATTTACAAGTCACTATTTCAATACAATTTTTTAAAAGTACTTTCACATCAATTTCACAAATTCAAAAACTCTCAAATGTTACACTTCATACATCCTTTTTCAAGGACTATATGCCGATACGTGAATCTCTATCTATATAGGGATTTTTTTGTGCGAAATCCCCCTCACCTTCAATTTAAGAATTCAAAAAAGAAGGGGATTATCCCCCTTCTTTTTAAGCTTGCTCCGACTGTCGGAATTATTTAGTATAACCACGATTCAGTTCCGTTAACTTTTCATTAATGTTAAAAATTCTTACTCTAATATCTTTAACACCTGCTGCTTCAAGTCTGTTTTTGTGCATTTCAGCGTATTTTTCAGCATCTTGTTTTTCTTCAAATACATAAATGCCTCCAGCTTCTTTTGTTTCTCGATTCTCTGTCCATATTTTCCAGTGGAATCCTTCTTCTTCGTTAATACTTTTTGCTAAATCCCAAAATCCTTTTTCCATTTCTTCACCAAAAGGACCTTCAAAAGGAAAATCAACTTGTAATAAATATGCCATTTTCAATCACTCCTATTTTTAATATAAAATTCATCAGGAATTCCTTTGGATAAAAAATCTTTCCATAGCTTTTAAATCAATCAGGTTTTCATCTGATAAGATCTGGAACGACAAGTTATTTTCCAATGACACATTCCTTAAGAATTGTCAGGTTAATTATTTTTCACCTAAATATATTCATACTACTAATTAATAAGCAACGCTATGAGTAGTGCCGACACACTCAAGATGCACGTTAAGGTACGCGTGTGATTCAGCAACGTCCAACGGGATTCAAATTCGACTCTGAGTTCATCCCATCCAGAATCTCTTACAGGTAGTTCAGCTGAGATAATCGCTCTATTCATCGGAAGATTTCCTGTGAAAGTGATTAGTAGAGTGGCAACATAACTAATCAATGCGATTGATCCTAAAATGACTTTATCAAATTGCTGTAGGTAAACGGCTAATACAACAAAACCGATCTGCGCTATAAGAGCTCCGTTTGAAATAAAGAGAAAAATCGGATTAGCCACTGATGAAGTAAAGTGTCTAACCGAAAGAACGAAAGTACGATCATCCGAATTACGCAGACCAGGCATGACAGAATTAGAGTATGCAAAAACAGTTCCAGCAACAATACTTGTTGTCAATATAGCAAGAAACGCTAAGACTTTGAAAAATAATAACTCATTCATACGTTTTCACACTCCCTATCTATAAAATAATTACAAAACGATATCACCTTGAACGCATAAAGTTTAACAGTTTTCAGTTATGTTAAAAAAATATGATACAAACTGATCCCTAAACTAAGGACAAACAAAACAAGTGCAGGTATCGCTTTCTTAAAGGGATCTTTCGCTAATACAATAAGAGTTAATGCAGCTGCAAGCATCGTGCCGCCTAACAACAATCCTGCCCATAAAGCCGCCATTGGGAACCAAATTCCTATCAACATTCCAATCGCTCCTACAATCTCAAAAGCCCCAGTTAAGAAATTAAAAAACGAAGGTAAACCAAATCGTTTGAACTCATCTGCCATTTTCCCAGATATAATTTTCGTACCTGTCATTATAAAGAACAGAAACAATACAACTTTTACTACATTGATTAATATTAAAATAGCAATCACATCTTTCTTATTTATTTGATAAATTTATATGCTGCAGCATATATAATACAAAAATTTGACTGGTACTAGGCAAAAAAAGTAATCCTGAATCAGATAACATACAAAATAAAGCTATCTCCACCATTCCTCGAAACAAACAAAATTATATGCTATAGCATATATAATACCTAAAACAAAGGTTGTTCCTTATAAATAGCATAGCATCAATAAGGAACAACTATTAATAACGTGTATCATACAATTTGTTTAATAACGATTGTAATACTTTAATCTCTTCCTCGCTCAAATTACTCGTAACGAAATGGTGAGCGTCTGTCACTACAGGCAAGATTGTTTTCTTTAACTCGTCACCTTTTTCAGTTAAAAAAAGGTTGTGTGAACGCCTATCTTGGTCATTCAAAGCCTTCTTTACAATCCCTTTTCTCTCCATTGACTGTATCATTCTTACGACAGTAGTTTGATCTTTATCAATAGCTTCTGCTAACTCTTTTTGAGTAGTCGCCCTTTGGCTACAAAGAACACTAATAATCCCCCACTGCTCTGGCGTAACTCCAAAAGGCTTTAATTTCTTCGTAAAATAATTGGTCATTTTCACATCAGTACGATGAACAAGATAGCCTATTAAATCATGTAAGTTCATGTTTCACCTCTATAAATTAAGATATAAAAGGGTACAGCATACCAGTCAATTCTTCACAGTGAATTTGTTTGTTTCACTATATATGCTATGACATATATATTAAATTAGGTCATTTTAATTGTCAAATGAATTACTTATTATTATTCTACAGTATCAGTCCAGCTTATTAAAAATAAGGAAATCCCGTATTTAATAAAAATACGGGATTTTTATAAATGAGTTATTCACTTATTCGAAAGAAGTTCATTCGTTACATATTGCTTATCTAATTAAGAAAAATTCATATACCAGCCCAAACATCTTTTCCATATCGCCCTTCATCTTGCACATGTTCCAACCAATTCCTTGCTTCTTGTTCACTAACTTCATGAATTTCTTGATATGCTTGACAAAGGGTATCTTCTACGTCAGGAGCCATTTTACTTCCATCACCACATATATAAAGATGAGCCCCATTATCTAATAACGAAATTAAATTCATTCTATCTTGTTTTATTAAATGCTGTACATATGTTTTAGGATGTCCTTCTAAGCGAGAAAAAGCTGTGTGTAAAGAGATTAATCCATCTCTTTCATCATTTTCTAGTTCTGTACGATAGAGATAATCCTTTTCAGGATGACGACACCCAAAGTATAGATGTGCTTGTCCTAAGTTCATACCTTTTTGCTTTTGAACGCGACGCGCTTGTAAGAATCCACGGAATGGTGCAATTCCAGTACCTGGCCCAACCATGATAATTGGTGTTTCTGGATTTTCAGGTAATTGAAAGTTTGATTGTGGCGTTCGAATGAAACAAATAATCTCATCTTTATTATGACGCTGAGCTAAATAATTAGAAGCGACTCCTTCATATGTCCCTTCCCCACTCCATGCAGGCGCATGAACAACACCAACCGTAATACTCAGACGATCCTGTGCAACGAGTGGAGAGCTTGAAATAGAATAGTAACGCGGTTTGAGCGCCGGAAGAAGTTCTAAAAAGCGTTCAAATCGAATTTCACAAGCCTCATACTTTTCAAGAAGATCCAACATTGAAACACGTTTCTTTAATATTTGTTCATGATAAACTCCGTCTTCCAATAATGATTCCAATTCCTTTTTATGAGGAGGGCATGCTGTGAATATCACCATTTCTCGTATTTGTGCTCGAGTGGCTGCTTCTTGAACTTCAACACTATAACTAAGAAGGTTATATAAACTAACAGGACTGTCTAAAGGTATGTGATTTACACTGCGTCCACTTGCACTCAGTATGACTTGATCCTTCCCATTTAATCCAAAGCGTTTTAAAATTCGGTTGACATTTTTCTCACTATTAATTGGCAGCACCCCAAGGTGGTCACCTTCTTGATACGTAGCACCTTCTGGCAAAGATATCTCAATATGTCGCGTGCTTCTTTCACTGCTAGATGATTGAAGTTCACGATTTTCTAATATAGATGCATAAACTGCTTCATATGTTCGCGCAAGAGGAGATCCTCCAACACGGCTGACAAATTGCAGACTCAAAGTACTGCGCTCTTTCTCAATGTTTTTGTTAAATTCCAATCCAAATGCCTTCATCGCATCAGACCACATACTTTGTTTCCATTGCTCGAGCTGTTCCTCGAAATCACCACTTGCATCCGCTTCTCCACGTGTAGAAAATCTTGTTGCTCCTTTTTGAGCCATTTGCTCATCAATGTATCTTGGAATTCGCTGATAAGTACTAGCCCAATTATGATCTCCACAACCAAAAACTGCGTATTGAACACCTTTTAGCTCATCCGGTTTTAATTCCTCCAACCACTGCACAAACTGTCCTGCATTACTTGGCGGCTTTCCATTATAAGAAGAAGTTACAATAAGAACCGCCCCTTCTTTTGGCAGACTTCCAATTCGATCGTTAAGAGCTACCACTTCCGTTTGAACACCTTCTAAACTAGCTGTATCTGCTAGTTCTCTTGCAATACCTTCTGCTACCCCGGTATCCGAGCCATACAGAACAAGCAGCGAAAGATTATCTGCCCCAATAATAGAAGGAGTCTTCTGAACTTGCTGCTTGATTTCATGGTTTTTCAGTTTCTCCTCTGTAGGCGCAAGAACAGTAGTATGACTGATAGTTTGATTTCGGGGTAGAATCCTAATTTTAAAATCACCAGGCTTTAGCGTTAATGTTTGTTTTACGTCCAGCTGATAGTCTTCATAATCAATGAATTCAAAATGTTGAAGAAGCATTCCCATTACGAGTGTGGCTTCATGAAGTGCAAACTGCATACCGATACATGCTCTCTGACCATTTCCAAATGGCTTATAAGCATGATGAGGAACCTTATCCATCTCTTCAAATCGTTCAGGTTGGAATTCTTCCACATTGTCTCCCCACGCATCTTTATCCCTATGTAGCTGAGGAATAAGAACAGAAATACGATCTTCTCCTTTCTTAATTGGGTATTTCCCACCAATTACTGTATCTTCTTTTGCATAGAGACTGAATGCTGGAGCAGTAGGCCATAGACGTAGCGATTCATTTAAAACCATCCGTATATACTTTAGTTTCATAACTTGTTGGTATGTTGGAGTGGGATCTGTTAAAACCCGATCTACTTCTTCATAGGCTTTTTTCAATTTATCTGGATTCTTTAATAAAAAATAGATTGCAAAAGATAACAATCCACTTGTTGTCTCATGCCCAGCTATTAAAAAGGTAATAATTTGAAAACGAATATTTTCATCATCTAATTTTTCACCAGTTTCCGGATCCTGCACATTTAACATACGGGAAAGTAAATCATTTTCTTCCTGATTCCCATTACTTTTACGTTCAGCAATAATATTATCTACTAAAGAAAACATAGATTGAATATCATGCTGAAATTGACGTTTCGTTCTCCACATAAGTTTGTCTTCTATATCCAGCCGCTGCAATTGGTGCATCGCCTCATCTAGAGCACGGCTCATGCTAGTAATAAAAGGATGAGGGGTCTCACGATAAAAGCTATTAAATCGGTAATTAAAACCACACAGACCAATTGTATCTAATGTAAGGCGAGTCATATCCTCCGGAACATCTACGTTTTCATTCGGATTAAGCCGTGCCCATTTTTGAACGAGTTGTACAGCAATATCGACCATCATGGCATGATAGTCTTTCATTGCCCGTTGGCTAAATGTAGGCATCAAAATATTATGAGCTTTTTTCCAGTTCGGCTCGTGAGTCTCGCTTGTAAATAATCCGTCACCAGCAAAGGCACGAACCTTTGCTAAAGCACCCTCTATACTTTTATCGAACCGTGTTTCGTCACAGACTTCTGCTACCAGTTCATGTCCAGAAACGACAATGATGGTATCACTTAAAGTTTGAATTTGAAAAATGGGACCATACTCTTCCGCCAGCTTAATAAACGATAGAGTCGGTTTATCTTTATTGATTAATGGGAGATTACCCAGCGGTCCATATGTTTTCGGCTGAGGAATGGCAGATACTTTTTTATCCATTAAAAACACCCTTTCAAAAAAGCATGAAATAAAATATCCCATTCAATAAAAAGAAGATAGCAATGAATCGCCTGGGATAAAGATATGTAATTGATTACCTTATTTTATCTTTTCCCTAACTATTCACGATTATGATATTGCTTATAAGGTTGGTAATCTAAGTTGTTGGTTGATATTGGATTTATAACTTGCAGAAAAAAATACTAAATTAAAATGAAGCGTATTATTATAATGTTTATCAAAAATTAAGAGCTAAAAATTGTAGTATTGGGAAAACCAGTAGTTTCTAATGTCAATCCAAACAAATACGATAAGCAAATATACTGTGTCGTTAATGAAAAAGGATCTGATATGAATATCAGATCCTTTTTACTATATAATTATTTCACTGTTTCTTTTCCGGCTTTAAATACTAGCGCCTTAGCAGCAGAAATTTGCATTTCTTCATAGTCTAACTAAACAGCAAAAAACTTGTAGAAATCATTATCTAAAGTTATGTTTCATTCTACCGATTTAATCTCTCAATAGCTTCCGCACTTGTATCTACACGTTTAACGAAAAAAACTAATAGTAGTGCAACAATATTCATGCCAAGCGCTACATAGAATGAATATTGAATTCCGGATAATAAAGCCTTCTGCGTTAATATTGCCTTCGTAGCTTCTGTGAAGGTTGCTGGATCTACATCAGCCATTAGACTTTCAGCTTTTGTTTTTGTTACAGAATTCATAATCGTAACAAGAATAGCAGTACCAATCGAACCGGACACTTGTTGAGCCGTATTATTAACAGCTGTACCGTGCGGATTTAAGCGAGTTGGCAATTGATTAAGGCCATTTGTCATAAGTGGCATCATCACCATCGCCATCCCAAACATCCGCAGCGTATAAATAAGAATAATATGTGTGTGACTAGAGTCGATTTGCAGGTTTGCCAGCATATAAGTTGAAACAGCTGTAATGGAAAGTCCTACTATACCAAGAATTCGAGGACCATATTTATCAAATAGTTTACCTGTAATGGGTGACATAACTCCCATTATTACCGCACCTGGAAGCATCATCAGCCCAGAGCTCAGCGGTGAAATACCACGGACATTTTGTACATAAGCTGGTGTTAAAATCATACCCGAAAACATGGCCACTGCGTTAACGATTGCAATTACAGACGCAAGTGCAAACATTGGGTACTTGTAAACACGTAAATCCAATAATGGTTCATTCATTTTTAATTGACGGATAATGAAAGCAATTAGGGCAATAGCGCCTATGGTTAAGGTTGTTAAGACAACTTTATTCGTCCAGCCATCGGAGCTTGCAGAACTGAATCCATATAACAAACCGCCAAAACCGACAGAAGATAATAGTAATGAGAGATAATCAAGTTTTGCATTTTTGTTTTGTCTCATGACATTCTCCGATTTCCAAATCCCCAGCAGTAAGCTAATGATTGCTAACGGTAAAATCATTTCAAAAAGCAAACGCCAGTCATAATACTCTACAATATAACCTGATAGTGTCGGTCCAATTGCAGGAGCTGTAATCATAACTAATCCAAAAATCCCCATTGCTGTTCCCCTTTTTTCTCTTGGAAAGCTTACCAGCATAATATTCATTAACAAAGGCCCCATGACTGAAGAACCTGCCGCTTGGATCATCCGGCCAGTAAGTAATAAACCAAAGTTCGGTGCTACAGCCGCTAAGGCCGTACCAAGAATAAAAATCACCATAGATGTAATAAATAAGCTCCTATTGGAGAAGCGGGTTATTAAAAATGCTGATGCTGGAATTAATATACCACTTACAAGCATATACCCTGTAGAAAGCCACTGGATTGTTGAAAAATCTTTAATATCTAAATCCTTCATTATTGATGGCAAGGCTACATTTAAAAGCGAGTTATTTAGAAATGAAACAAATGCGCCAATAAAAAGGATTACAAGCATTAAATATGGTGGTTTTCTTTTATGTAATGTCTCACTCATATATTTATTTGCCCCTTCATTATAAATTCCATTGATTCATTTAAATCATTTGCATATCTGCACAAAAATACACTGTTCTTGCAGTATTTTGCCAAACTCTTCGAATGGATATTCTCTTTTTAGCAATTCTACTTGCTCAACATAACATTTTAAAATTTTTTTATTGATTAAACCTTTATAAACATTTAAATACGGGCTTGTAAATCTAGTTATGTAACCATCCATAAAAAGGAATATTACATAGGCTAAGTCTAACATTACATTTTTAAAGTGAGGGGAATAAGCTTATGCACCAATATTGGTATTTGAATTTAGAGGGAAACGGGGAGCAATATAATAACCAAATTTCAATGTCATCATTATATTCACAGCCTCAAACAACTAAAGCGGAGGGAATGGATGGTCTGAAGATTCCTGAGAATTGGGGTTGTCGAGTCTATCCATTTGGTTGGGATTCACCAGCCAATTATACGGGTTTCAATCCCGAGCCCCCTCCCTTCTCTTGGGAGCAGCCCATCCATTATGCAGCGATGATGCCCCAAGGTCATCCTGCTCATTGGGCTCCATTACCAGGCCATGCAGGCTTTAATTTTCAAAAACCTGTATGGCCCCAACCATTCAATCATGCAGGGATGTTCCCACAAGGTCATCTTGCCGCTTTACTATCGCCGCCAGTCAAGCCTTTTAATTTTAATGCCAATAACTGGGGTGCTTTCGGAAACCCTCCAGGGTGGGGAGGACAGGTAAATCCCATGGGATGGGGGAATAACGGAGGAATCGGTCAGCCAGGAATGCTTGGAAACTTACTTTCAGTAGGAAAAAGCAGCATGAATGGAATAGGAATGATTAGTAGTCTAATCGGTATGGGGAAGTTCTTCTTTTAGTTCATTAGAACGGGAAGATAGGTCCATGGCCCCGGCTTAAAAAACATTTCCTTTTCCTTTGATTTCATCTTCTCAAACATGCTTCCAATACTCCCTCCAAGTTCGTTTCCTCGGCTTTCAAATTATAAAAACATCTATTACCCTATATCGGATAACTTGATAGAGGTGTGGCTGCACCAACAAAACGCAAATTTCGTACGCTAAGCAAAACGTTACAAAAAAAACGGTTCCTTTACGAAAGAACCGTTTTTTTGTAGTTTTTATTTATTTGAAAAATAGTCAAATCTTTTTTCACTAGTTAACACTTTGAACACGGCCAATTTGTCCATCTTGTAATCGAACTTTAATACCGTATGTATGTGTTTCACTATGTGTTAAAATGTCTTTCACAACACCACTTACAGTTTTACTATAGTCATTATCTAATTGAATAACTACATGTGAACCAACTGAAATTTGTGATCTTGTTGGTTTCCCACCTGTTGCTTGTGTTGTTTTTTCTTGTTTTTGTGTTCTCTCTTGTTGTATAGACTGTTGTTGCTGAGTCTTCTGCTCTTGTTGTTTACGTTTTTCTTCTTCTACTCTTTGCTGCTCTTCTTGTTTACGCTTCTCTTCTTCTGCTCTTTGCTGCTCTTCTTGTTTACGCTTCTCTTCTTCTACTCTTTGCTGCTCTTCTTGTTTACGCTTCTCTTCTTCTACTCTTTGCTGCTCTTCTTGTTTACGTTTTTCTTCCTCTGCTCTTTGTTGCTCTTCTTGCTTACGTTTTTCTTCCTCTGCTACTTTTTTATCTTCATCTATTTTTTGCTCTTCCTCTGCTACTTTTAATTTTTCTTCATCACCTTTACAAGCACTTAAAGCCATTACACACAAGCTCATAAGTACAAATAATAACAATTTCTTTAACATTAAAAAATCCTCCTATATATACATTACAAATCAATAACTTTCATAGCATAACAAAAATGCATGTATTTCTTTGTCAAAATTTGTCGTATAAATTTAATTTCCACTAAAAGACTGACAGTACAATAAAAGCGGAAATTATTATATCGATTCGTGCACAGGAATTACGTTCGTTTGCTAATCAAGTGAACTTAATTAATGAAATACAAGGAAAAACCTTCATCTTATGTATAAAAGGATCTTTCAATTAAAGATCCTTTTATATCGCTCATTTAACTAAATAGATTGGTTAATTACATAACGCTTTTCTAACTTTCCTTGCGAAGCTTAGCGGATCATCAACGTCTTCGATATTAACGTAAATTAAATTCGGCTCATCACATAACCACTCATTGTGTATAGACGAAACGATTATTCCTTGTTTAATAATTGTAGCAACAAACCCATTGACTTCTCTTTGCAATAGCGCTATCCGGCCTAAACATAATGCTCGTCCAGTTTTATTATCTCGTGATTCGAATGAGAAGGAACTTGTTACTCTAAAACGTTTTCCTAAGATAGTTGCTTGTATTTCATCCCGATTTATTGTAGCCACGCATTTTCCACCGGCGAACCCTTCTTGGCCACCTATAATTCTTGCAAACTGTTGACAAATTAATTCATCATTACACGCCATACCTTGAATCATCTCCCCTTTTACTGTTAGGTTATGAATGAATACTTAGGTCTGAAACGGTAATGAATCTATTCTATTACAAAAAAGATGACGGCAATCCGCCAAAATCTATTAACTCAATGATTCCGGATTATTTGAATTAACTCGGCTTTATGTGTTAAGTCATTTTTAGGGAACAAAAAAAAGACACCATAAGGTGCCATCCTCCGACTTGAGAATCATATCTATGTATGGAGAAATTTAGAAAAGAGAAGGTTCTAACTATAATTTATAAAGCTATTATGCCATGAATTACATACATATTTCCTTATTTACTGGGAGCAGAATCCCATTATATTACTTTCTGATCAGTCTCGTTAAAGCCATCCCAATAAATCCAGCCCCCATCCCTATTAGCCATCCAGCATGCGTATCGCCTAATATAGATCCCACTCCTCCGCCAAGAAACATACAGCCAACAAATACTAATCCTCCAATTCCCCAATTCGGCTTTTCCATAATTCAATCACATCCTTTCAATAAAACATATGCGATTAACTAGCCCAACTTTCTTGCATAGGATATGTTAATTATTTTGCTTATGCACTTTCAGGGCATTCAAAAGATACGATGATTGGCCAATTTGAATGAATTGCAGAAGGAGAATTTCATTTTTTCATATTATAATAACTTAAGAGTTGTGGAAGAAATTCTTCTTTAACTAACGGGTTAATAGGAGTATGGAGATTTCCCACAATTTATGACTCACCCCATCGCTATCAAGCTAAGAAAAGCAAATCCCAAAAAACGAAAATTATATGCCTCATTGACTACTGTTAATGAGACGTTATGTCATACAATGGAGTTAATATTAGAAAACTGTGAGGTTGATTACGTTGATAAAATTTGTAATTAGTTATGCTGCAAGTTTGTTTGCTTTTATTTTTGGATGGTTCTTAATTTCATATATTTCTCATCCTAGCTTTATTCACCCGAACGTTGTATTAGGATTCATTAAAACGATCGTCACTTATGGTAGTATACCAGCTCTTATAGCTTGTCTAATTGGGGAAGTGTTATACAGGAAAATCAAGCGATGTAGAGAATTTCAATTTGGAATCCCTGTATTTATAGGACAAGCAGTTCTCTATACACTTATACCATTTCTTTTTCTTTTTCCTTTTAATTTTTCCCATTTCTTTGATTTCGTTGCACCTGTTATTATGGGGGCCTTATCTTTTTATTTAGTACGTAGAAAAATATAATTAACTTCAAAAGTGTGACAGAAAGAAGCCGGAGTGAATAAAACCATACAGTGCTCAAAAAACGCATCAATTCCTTGCAAAATCAACAATAAAAAGTATTTGTGGACCCTAGGATTAAACGGAACGAGAACAATCAAAATGCCGGCATTCCTTTACTTGAAAGAAGAATTGAAAAATTAGAGAAAAAGAATAAGGGGTTTGAGGAAGAAAATAAGTAATTGCGTGAAAAAGGAAAGGTAAAGCTTACTGATTACTTCATGAAGTAATCAAATTAGGACCGTACATATTAGACAGTTCTAAAATGTACGGTCCTTTTGTTTACTGGTGGTTCACTTATCTAACCTATAGATAAGTATGTGGTCCTTTTACAATTTGAATTTCTTTTTAAGCTTCTTATATTTTCTATACGAACGTCTAACAATGTTTAATATAAAATACGGTATTTTAATAGGGAAAGGAAATTTATAAATGACAGGCAAATAAAATGTAAAATATGCCTTTTCTAGGTCTCTCCACTTAGTATCTTCTTTTGTTTTTAAGAAATCAGATACATCGACTACATATCCCCTTCCGTTTTCCATCATCACATTTTTTCCGTGAACATCACAAGGAGTTAATCCTTGTTCCCTTGCATACTCTAAAGCTTCATTGATATCAAAGATCACCTGCTTAGGAATTTTAATCCCCTTATGAACAGCATCGTATAAGGTAATTTCTTTTAAACGTTTCAATACTATGAAATTTTCTCCTTTATATATAAGCTTTGAATAAGAAGGATGATTTCCGATTTTTCGGTATACTTCTGACTCTTTTTCAATTCCTTCTCCTTCTCGTGCGTAAACTTTCACTACCCAATCTTTGTATTCTTTGTGCATAAATACTGCGGCATAATTACCCATCCCTAAACACTTCCAAAGTCTAGGAATATCTTTAACTACTACAGGCTCGAAGTCATCCTCACTTCTTATGCTTACCTCTTTTAATAATTCGTCCTTTATCAATCCCACAAAACTGTTTATACTCATCATTTCCACTCCGGTTTTGCTAAAAGGGGGTCCACCCACATTTTAACGAAAATATACACTAAGAGAATTTTAGCATAAAACAATAGAGTATATGTGAAAAATGAATCTCCAGAATTCTTTCGGGATGGGACAGTAAAAAAGCAATCTTTATATGCTTTACCTGACTTTGAACATATCATGCATCAGATAAAACCAGGAGATACTGATGAAATTCGAAATGCCTATGTTGGACAACAAAAATTACCCTCACGAGTTGTAATATACAGACTCACATCAACTCAAGTTCATAAACGTAGGAAACAGCAAACTTATGTTGAAAAGAAAAAAGGGGTTACATACGCTGAAAAAAGTAAACGTTTAACAGAAATCAATGTTTATATTACCAACATCCGGCAGTTACAAAATAACCGATTCCTTGTACGATTTAGGAATCGGTTATTTATTTTATATTTAGATGCGATTACCTATTAGGCTAATTTTTCAATTGTAGGCATAACAGCAATTGGTGGTAATGATGGAGTCCAACCAACTGCATATACGTTTAATTTTTCACCCAATGTGTAATTTTCCCTATCTGAAACAGGAACTCTTAAAATTTTATTCTGAGCAACTAAATCCCACCAATCATTTTGGTAAGCAAACGCTTCATCTTTTGTAGACGTCACAGCAACCACTAAGTAATTCTTATCTACTGAAATGACATATCCAGTAAAAGGCTCTTGCTCTTGGTATGGACTTCTTTCCTTTCGGTTGATGCGACATCCTCACATAAGATCGAATGACTGACAGTGATACTACAAATACTGATTTATCCTTACTAAACTCTATAAGGAAGAAACAAATTGCTCCCATTTTCTCCGCTTTCTCTAGGTAATCCAATTGGTGCTGCGCAATATTCTTTAAATCAAATCGTGTAGCATTCTCTGTAGACTTTGCTTCAAATACTATAGCTCGTCCCTTATACACACCATCATAGTCTACTGTACTTTTAAGCTTCATAGAATCCGTTTAGCACACGTCCAACTTTACTTTTTAACACCTTCATAGGAGTCGGACGCTTGTTTATAAGCGCCACTCCACCTCTTTGATACATTTCGTTCGCTAGGTTGATAAGCATTTCAAATGCCATTCCACGGTTTCTTTGTCCCATTGTTATTCCTCTCTTTCTATTCAAAGGATTATTTTGTTTAAATTTTGCTTAATTCTCACCAATAATTATTTAAAAATTTAAAAATCATTATATAATGAATTTAAATTAAGATTAGGAGTGGTTAAAATGCCAGATACAATAAGACTCGTTCTTTTCATTCTTATAGCAATTAGTGCTGTTTTCTCTTTAATAAAAGAATTTAAAAAACCTGAGAAAAAAGCACTTTGGATTTCAATAGAATTTTTAGTTCTTTTCTGGGCGATATGGGTAATAGCAAATATCATAATCTAATTTATAGATTATAAGTCCCTTTTGATAAAACTCAATATTCCGTCAATATTATAGACAACCCATTAAGCTACTTTCTCCTTGTTCCCCCTTGGAGAACCGAGCAGTTAGCTTTTGCTAGCTGCTCTTTTGTGATTCATCGTCACATTATGATGAAATGGTCATATATTATCTCGAAGTAAAAAACCCTAATTTACTTTTTAACATCTCACTTTTCCCTTAAAGAGCACTTTTTAAAGGTGCTCTTTTTAGGTTCGGTAGAATAAAACTTAATATTTTGTCAATAATATAGATAGGCGATGGCCATAACTCATTTAATGAAGTCCCTAACCTTTCTCCTTTCCCCCTTTTGGAGAACCAGCCGAGCAGTTAGTTTTGGCTAACTGCTCCTTTATTTATAACAATGATAAAATTCTTTAAAATAATTCTTCTTTATTTCTCAATATAAGCAGCCTTGGATTTTTATTAACACTTCTCTGTAGTATATAAACAAAGAGTAAGGTAAGAGTTACTCTTTGCCATTTTAGAAGAGGTTCTGTTGGAGACAACAGGGCCTTTTTTCATATAGAGATAGTTTTGTTTAATTTTTCACCATTACCCACAAAAAATCTTATAATCGTTATATACTAAATTAAACTAAATGATTAGGAGTAGATCAAATGCCAGTTACACTAGAACTTTTTCTTTTCATTCTTCTAGCAATTTGTGCTGTTGGCTATTTAGTAAAAGAATTTCAAAAAACTAGGAAAAGAACACTTGGAATTTTACTAGAATTCATGGTTCTTTTCTGGTCAATATGGAGAATATCGACTATCATAATCTAATTTATAAAACATACATTCCTTCGAATAAAACCCAATATTATGTCCATAATGTTGATAGGCTGTATGCCAAAATCAATTTAGTTTTCTCTGTATCTCCTTGTATGGAGCAGTTAGCTTTTGCTAGCTGCTCTTTTATATGTAACCCCGTTAGACAAGTTTTCATATAATATAGTCATTCCTTTCTTATGAATTAAGCTCGTCACTTGAATTATAAAAATGGGATTATATCCTATAACCTTTTCAGAAATCATTCATATCTTATTTCTGAAAAAGTTGCTCTGTTTTTTAAAAAGGTGGTTGCGGAAATAACTGCCTTTTTATTTATGACAAAATGAAAGTTTTACCATGAAGATAATTATTAAATATTTTACGCCCATACATTATAATGGAAGAGTTATTGTATATTGGCATTAAGAGAAGCGACCTGATTAAGGACTTCTCTTTTTTTATAAAATAGCAGCTCTAAATAAATTAGATACATTTACCAGTATGTTTACCACAACATTCATGTTAAAATCCGTTGTGAGTACGACATAACTCTACCTTATGAAGCTCTGCATCCCTTATGCAGGGCTCTTTTTTTATTTAAATTAACTATCCTATTAATATCGTTATTTCCTAATTTAAAGATTCGTATTAAACTAACCTCATATCGTTCTTTTTACTTTCACTTTAAAGATGATACTTCAATCTTAGTCCTAATCCTCTAGGGCTTTTTTCATTTTAAATAAGGATTTTGTTAGAAAATGACATGTACATGTTTTTCGTTATATAATTAAGTTATCGATATATTAGGAGTGTTAATTATGTCAGTAACAATAATGATTTTGTTATATATTTGTTTCGGAATGAGTGCAGTTTTTAGTTTGATAAAGGAATTGAAAAAGCCACAGAAAAACCAGTTCTTGATTTTAGTTGATTCTCTAATTTTGCTAGGAGCCTTAATCCTAGTAGGTAGTATCTTCATCTAAATTACATAACTAGAACTCCAGTTGGGAGTGGAGCAGTTAGCGAAAGCTAACTGCTTTTTACAAATTAACTACTTTGTTTAAATTTACCTTAATTCACACCGAGTTTTCTTAACATTCAAATTAATGACTGTATAATGTAATTAAACTATTTGTATGAGAGGTGAGTTTTATGAAATGGAAACAAAAATACAATCCAAGGTATCTCTTTTACCGCATGTATAGTTATATTTATAAAGCCCTTGATGATATATCATGGTCCTTAAAATAATTTAGATTGTTATGAGTACACATTTGCTGTGTGCTCTTTTCACATTGCTATAAAATAACGCTTTTGTTTGACTGTATTTCTTACATAAAACTAACTAGACACTAACATTTTTCTGTAGTACAATTCCTATCAGAAAAGTGTTAGGAGATATATTTATGACTTTTGAAGATAATCGTAAATTAGGCATTCAACAAGGATGTATTGTAATTACAGATCAATCACAATATCTTGTTGTAAAAAAGAATGAAAATTATTCTTTATTAAACATCTCAACTGCGGAATGCATAAACTATGAAGTTTCACTTGAGCATCTTGAAGAAATGGTCCACGTAGATTTAAAAGAAAAAATTCAAGATATCATTCCACCAGAGAATATTAAAATCGTAGCTCAAAACAGAATATAAACTAGATTTTCTAAGAGCACTTTCGATAGTGCTCTTTTTTCATGAACAGTTTCAAATTACTATTTTATAAAATTTTATTCTTTTCACAATTTTATACATACATTAGTTATACGTAATATATAAATTATATTATAATACATTTATGAAACATCACGTGTTTCAAATACAACATCTTTTGGATGACCTCTTATCTTTCCGTAAGAGGTCTTTTTTTTTAGATAACGCTTTTATAAGACTATCAGAATCATCAAATAATTACCTAGATTTAGCCGATTTGACCACCCGTCATAGCGTTATGTCTCCTGATCTAAATTCATAATCTCTGCTAAGGTTCTATCCGAAATATAAGTAGTAATGATTTGTATCTTTCCGTATTTCTTTTTAGCCATTTCTATAGCTTCCCTCTCGGACTTCGCTTCAAACCAACGAAGCTTCCATTTCTCGTCTTTGTCATAAAACTCTATTGAGTACGTCATAACGCTATTACGCTTCAAGAACTTTTCCGCTGTATTTGTTGCCGTATAATTAAAACTTCCGATTACATCCTCCAGTGTTAGTTGTTTCATGCCTCTAACCCCATTGGACGAGATTTAATTTTATTCTTATCGGCCTGATCCATAATCAATGCTGCAATTTCTAATTGGTGTCTTCCTTTCACATTTCTTTTAATCGAATTACTTCGCTTTCATCAAACACCAGATCCAATTCTTCTAGAGCGATATATAAGTTATGACGCGATTTCTTCATGTACTTTCTCTGCTGCAACGCCATTGTGTAATTTTCCTTCTCCAAATCCGTTCCAAGTCTTGGCATCCCATTTCCCCTCCAGTTGTAATTGATGAATTTCTCTTAGTTCCGCCATAACAGCATGACGCTTTCTATCCACTTCTTCAGGTGTTTGATTTGCTGCTTTACAAACGCATGTCCCAAACTGATACATACCCGTTCCATTACATGCACACATTTCGATTTCCCCCTTTTAACATGGCAATGCCTTTCTTCTGTAATCCTTTGTTTCTTTGAAAGTGATCGTTCTAAAAATTATTTAAAATCCGAGATACAATCCGTTCATCGTATACCTCGTCTAAACGCTTTCCTGTTAGGTTTGTCGTGAAAATAGTAGATTTAACCTTGCCCTACCATCGAAAACATCGAATAACACCCTATTAATGAAGTTTGTTGCTTTTGTATTGGCATCTAATGCGCCTAACTCCGCTCCTAAATCATCAACTATTAATACTTCTGCCCTTACTAATCCTCTTATAATTGCACCTTCAGTTAATGTAGAGTCTTTACTGAACGTACTTTTGATTTTCCGTAGCAACTCACCCACTGTGACGAAGACAACTGACTTCCCTGCCCCTGCAAGCTGATCTGCGATAGCATAAGCGAGATGTGTTTTCCCTCCCCCGCAATTCCGGGCTATAATTGTGTTAAAAATCCCCCCATGGTACGATTTGAATAACCATCCTTTTTCATCTCAATTACTTTCCACTTTATTTCTTCTGGGTAATGTACTCTTTCTTTCAAATGAAAAACACCTCCGTTGAATTTGCATACTTAGTATGCGAATTCAGGAGGTGTTTTTTCATGTACCACTATTCGGGTTCACTTCAATTTTACTTAGCGTGGTTTTTTCTGAAATACTGGCGGTACCAAAATATTACTTAACATGGTAAAATAATATTCGGATGGGATTCCAATACATATTATTAAAATTAAAGTGGTTTAAGTCGGAGAAAGGCACCTTTTGGTGTCTTTTTTTTATGGAGAATCAATTTGAAAACCAAAAATAAAAGAACCTCAATAAATGAGGTTCAAAAAATCTACTATTTTAAATTACCTTCGTAAAAAGCAACTCCATTTTGAACATGTTTTAAATACCACGTAATCGTCCCGCCACAAACATTTTCATTAAAACTATTAGCATATACTCCATTTGAGTAATAAAGAGTTCTTTTGAATTTACCATTAGAATACTCATAAGGAATTGAACATGTTGCTTGCTTCGGAGAGCTCACAGCTTTTTGCGTATCAGCTGAAGCTGCCCCAATTCCTCCTGTTAATGCAATACCAGTTGCTAATACTCCTACTACTAATTTCTTGAACATAATAAATCCCCCTTTAATAGTTTTTATAGCTTACAATTCAACTGTATCACTTTTGTAAATTATGTAAATGTTTTGAATATGTAGAAATATTTATTTAAATTTTGGTAATATTAGGATTATATTTTATCAAACGAAAAATAGAGGGGGGGAAAGAATATGTAACAATGCATAATAAATCCATCAGATATTATGATATACTCACAAAGAGCTGATACAAAATTTCTTTAGATTGGAAAACTAAATCTTATCTACCTAAAAGGACGGCGCCTTATGGCGTCTTTTTTTATGAAAAAATCCCCACACATTGTGAAGGGATTTTCATGCTACGAATATAGAAAACTAATTATTTAATATATAACGAAGTGCGCCACGTATCTCTTGGATAGTTTATTGAAGTCTTTTGATATTCAAAAGTCCCTTCTTGATGATTTGATGCGTCCCATTTATATTCCCAACCTACAATAGGATTACCACCAATTATTTGTGAACCAATATTTTTCACATCAAATCCATTCATTTTGGCAAAAGGAAACTGTCCATACCCTATTTCTTTTGTGTAAACATATAAGTAACTTCCCCCATGATCTTTAGTTGTACTAAAACTATTAGGGGTAATGTATTCAACTCCACCCAATTGTGATTCCACTTTTACTACACTTAAAGAAGTTAGAGGTGCTGCTGGCCCTGCTGATGCCTCCGATGCCATTCCTAACCCAACTACCGTTGCCACCGCTAATGATGATATCCCCAATGTAACTTTTTTAAACATATAAACATCCCCTTGTTTTATAATAAGTACAAGTTTGATATTAACAGAAATTTATAAGAATATTCCTTATTTTGAAAACGTTAACAAATTCTACTTTTTTAGATATGCAATTTAGCATATTGATTGACATGCAGGATAATTAATCCTCTACTTTCGATATAAAAACTATTTTCAAAAGGACCTGCTCAATTAATCCATAAAAACATAAAGTAATTTGAATCCATTAAAATACATGAGTGACCTCATTTTTTCGCCTCTTACTAAAAGGAGAGATTAATATGAGTTACGGTGGTAGCTGCGGTAGTTGCGGCGGCGGCGGTTTTGCTGGAGGCTTCGCTTTATTAGTTGTATTATTTATTTTATTAATCATCGTTGGAGCTTCTTGCTTCTGCTAAAAAACTATTGGAAAAGGCACCTTTGGGTGTCTTTTCTTTTTTCTCAATATAAGAACACCAAGAATATGCTATTATGTTAATACAAATTCCCTTTTGTGCAATGAGATAGTCATAAAAATAAGGCTCACCTATAACCGTAGGTGAGCTTTATTTTTATGACACAATACCAAATTATACTCTCGTTTTTTCAAAACTTTATGCAATTATACATAGTTACATAAAATACACCAAATAAATATTAAATGTAGTAAAATATAAATTGTGGATACATTCTATAAAGCAGATTCTTTTGAAAGGCGTAACATATCAATCATTACAGAAGATGTGGCGTCACTCTAATACTGATCTCAAATCTCTTGTATTTTGTAAACTAACAATCTGATGTATATAGACGATTCTGTTTTATAGGATGTGTTTACACTAAATGAACGTGGTTCAAGTCGGAGGAAGGCACCTTAGGGTGTCTTTTCTTTATGAAAAGTAAATGAGCCTGTTAATCCAACTAGCATAGGACCAATTACTATAGAAATAGATTCCGAAAGTGCTAGTTGAGCATTTCCTTTTTTTAAGTTGTCTTTATCTGTTACTATTTCCGGTAAGAAAGAAGGAATAGCGATGTTGTAAAACGTGGTGAATATTCCATTTAAAAACATGATAAATACCAATAAGGGGAACGTTATAATATTTGTTACAGTCAGTATGGATACTGATAAAAACAATACTCCTTGACATATACTACAAATTAGCAAGACATTTTTCCTATGAAAAATGTCTATTAAAGCACCGGCTACTAATCCGAAAATTAGGTACGGGACGAATATAACACCACGAAGCATAGCAGCATTTGCTTCACTTGTTTGTAACACCTCTAATGCAAAAAGTGGCAAAGCTACTATTGTAAACTGAGTACCTAACAAACTTATAGACTGCCCTAGCCAAAGCTTATGAAAATTAAAATGTTTGCTGTCTTTCATAATATCCCCCCGTTAAATCCATTTTTATAAATTATCAAGTTTTTGATATAAACAAGAACAGGCAAAACCTATCTTTCAACTAATGTCTGTACCACATAAAATTCGAAATCTAATATAAAAGCGATTTTAGTTTCAAAATGAAGAATTGATGTTTACTATTAGGACTCAAAAGCTTTCTGGCTAATGAAAAGATCAACTTCCGAAAAATACTGCGCATTCGTTTATAAACCAATCGTATGTCACTTTGAATCACCTCCAGCGTCAGTATAACCTTGAAAGCACGCTGTTGTACGCATTTTGGAATGTAACAGCAAGATATCAAAGTTACAATGACAAGTTGTTATGTAATTATACGTAATCAAATTTGCACGATTGGAGAAAAAGAAAAATCACTGAATCTAAGGTCAAGTTTGAATTCAACTCGTCACAAATATACACTTGGATTGGACCGATACTTTCCTATGATTATTCAGAAAGAATAGCGTATTGGTGGTATTTTGTTAGCTTGATGGTGATATAACGGTCCTCCTTTTAAAATAGTAGCGTATAAACATGAAAAAACTCCTAACAAATTTTGTTAGGAGTTTTTTCAAATATGCGATATTTTTTAATCTTCATGATTGATTTCTATTGTACCTGTTCTAGCACTAACCTTTAAAATATTTAACAGATTATCAGGCGTCTTGATTTCCACTTCATATTCAAATTTTGATTGTGCTAAGTTGTCATCTTCTAATTCGAATTCTTTTTTCACATTAATAATTTCTCCATTTGTATGAGCTAAAGAAATTTCACGAACTTGTTTCTCTGTGTAGTTTTCATTCTTTTTCGCATAATTGTAACCCATACCATAATATCCACCAACAATAGCAATACCACTTACTAAAATAGCAATTACACTTATAATTATTTTCTTTTTATGTTTTAACATTTTCATCCACTCCTTCATGATTAATCATCTATTCCAAATCTTGCTTCAAGTGCATTTTCTGCTTGCTCTAATTGATCTTCCAGTATATCGTGTTCTCTTTCTTGCATTTCATATTGTTCAACAGTTATCGTTCCAGCGTGATAATCTGCTTCTAGCTGGTTATCAGATAGATCTATCTTGTCATCTAATTGATCAATTTCTTTTTTTGCTGCTAAGTACGTATTTAAGTTTTCTTCTTTTGCTCCAACTGGTTTCGTGTTATTTGCCTTTTCAACGATAAATGTGACTTCGTTTTTGAAATCTTGCATTTGCTTCGTATCATTCGTAGCAGGCCCTGTTTTGTGTGGTTCTTGTTGTAGTTGAGCACTTTCTTTTTGCAATGTATCATTTTCCACTTTCAGTTGTTGTACTTCTGTATTGTTATCAGCTTGAGTAGAACAAGCTGTTAAGAATAGACAAGACATTGCTCCAATCAACATCCACTTTCTCATTCTGTTTTCCTCCCTCTACATGTGCACCTTATCCTTGCCTTTATATTACTGAACAAACATTAAAGGAAGATTAATGTACAAAAAAATAAAATGATATAATTAAATCGTTTCTAATCTTTCTTTAATGTTTTGGAATTATAGTGATACATATAAATAAGGAAAAAAGGAGAATGTTAATGCGAGTTCTTATTGTCGAAGATGAACAAGACTTACAAAATATATTGGTAAAACGATTAAATACAGAACATTATAGTGTCGATGCATGTGGGAATGGAGAAGATGCCTTGAATTATATAAACATGGCTACCTACGATTTGATTGTGCTTGACATTATGATTCCCGGAATAGATGGTTTACAAGTATTACAAAGATTACGCGCGGACAATAATACAACTCCTGTCTTGCTTCTTACAGCTAAAGATACAATTGATGATCGTGTAACAGGACTCGACTTAGGTGCGGACGATTATTTAGTAAAGCCATTTGCTTTTGACGAACTGTTAGCAAGAATGCGAGTGTTAATGCGAAGAAAATCAGGAAACACATCTAATGTGTTTGAAATCGCTGACCTAGTGGTAGATTGTAATATGCATAAAGTAACAAGAGGAGATCAGGTTATCACTCTTTCCAGTAAAGAATTTGCTATTTTAGAATATATGATTCGTAATAAGGAAGTTGTGTTGACACGAGATAAAATTGAGCAACATGCGTGGAATTACGACTATGAAGGTGGCTCGAATATTATTGATGTTTATATCCGCTATCTTCGTAAAAAAATTGATAGCCAGTTTGAAACGAAGTTAATTCATACAGTACGAGGAACTGGTTACGTATTGCGAGTGGAATCATGAAAAGACTATCCATCAAAATGAGAGTAACCCTGTGGTATACAGGGCTAATTGTAATTATTATGGCACTCGTGTTAGCTTTTATTTTAACTTCTTCAGATAAAGTTTTGCTTTTTAATATGAAAGTTCAATTAAAGAACACAGTAAAAGAAAGCATGGAAGATATCGAATATAAGCATGGACAATTAAAAATGGACGATGATTTTAAAACCTTAGAAGATGGAGTAAATATCATCATTTATAATAAACAAGGTGAGCTGCTGGCAGGAAATAGTCCAACAAGCTTTAATAAAAAGATATCGCTTAAATCCGATGAAATACAAACCATTACAGACGATAATAAAGAATGGATTGTATATGATTTTCTCCATAATGCAGGCGGCGATGAGCAAGTCTGGATTCGTGGAATAATGACGATGAGCCAATTATCCTCAACGATGAATACGTTTATTGTCGTAACACTTATCTCATTCCCATTACTTATTCTCATTGCCGCAGTGGGAGGATATTTTATTACGCAAAGAGCGTTTCGACCTGTGCAACAAATGAGTGATTCAGCCAGTAAAATTGGTGATGGTAAAGACCTTTCCAAGAGAATTAATTTACACGGTTCACCAAAAGACGAAATGTATCATTTAGCACAAACCTTTGACAAAATGTTTGAGCGATTGGAAACATCATTTGAAAGTGAAAAACAATTTACATCTGACGCATCTCATGAATTAAGAACACCAACATCTGTTATTATTTCGCAATGCGAATACGCTTTATTGCAGAGAAATAATCCGAAAGAAATGGAAGAATCGTTAGAAGTAATTTTAAAGCAATCACGTAAAATGTCCGCACTAATCTCACAACTCTTATTATTAGCAAGAGCTGATCAAGGAAAGCATAATACTCTTCAATTTGAATGTATCAATATGAGTGAATTAACGGAAATCGTTGTAGAAGAGCTTTCATTAATGGTTCAAGAAGCTTCGATTGATATAACAACTAATATAGAGGAAGACCTGTTTATGAAAGCAGATCAAACATTGATGATGCGTTTATTAATGAATTTACTAACGAATGCGATTGCTTATAGTAAAGCGAACGGAACTGTACATGTGCAATTGTTCGGAGATGAAACCAACATAATAGGTAAAGTCTCCGATAATGGCATAGGCATCAGCGAGCAACATATTACTAAAATATGGGACCGATTCTATCGAGTTGACGCAGCACGAACATCTTCAAACATCGGAAACACAGGTTTAGGATTGTCGATGGTAAAATGGATTGTCGAACTACACGGAGGAGAAATTACCGTTGAAAGTGAACTAGGAGAAGGCAGTACTTTTACATTTAAACTACCAATTGAAAAACGGAAATAATTTATGAGTGTCTGTAGCTTCAGAATAAAGATTGATTTAAAAGCTCTCTTCAATCCTTATATAAAAGTAACCGACGCATTATAAACAGCATCGATTTTATCATTTTGGACAACCTGTTCTGTTAAGTTGATATGCCTATGGAAAAAAATATCGAAATAAAACCCCAGAAATCGAAAGGTCTCTGGGGCTTCATTATATATTTAGCTCTTTTTGCTTTTTGTTTTGTTTATGTCTATGCAGCAATTTTCGACTTATGAGAGAAATCAGTAATAAAATCAGTATTAGTACGAGAATCTGCATAAATGACAAATCAAAATATTTAGCACCTGTAACGATTAAAAGTGTAGAAATTGTACCTTTTACAATGAAAAAAATAATAATCCATAATCCGCCTTTTTTCCAGTTCATTTTTATATTACCCTTTCCTACTTTTAAATTCTTAAATGAGACACCTTAATAAAAATCTATTATATTAGTAAACTTTCCCATGAAAATCATATACAATTACATGCGACGATTCCATAATAAATGAAAATGATATTCAGTGTCAATTTTATTGACTATTTGAATACCTATCATCTCAATCTCTTTCCACTTTATTTCTTATAAACAATGAACCCTTGTCTTCAAACAAAAAAACACCTCCATTAAATTTACATACTTCGTATGCGAATTCAAGAGGTGTTTTTTCATGTACCATCAAATAAAATTCCCTGCTTTATTTATTTCTCAATACGTACCTATTTTCTAGTACACAATAACTGGATCATTCGTGTTCAAACTATCATATACAGTTTTTGCAACGTTAGGAAGAAGGTTCACACACCCGCCTGATCCCCCTGTTAAATAAGCATTATTTGCCCAATCTTTTCGCCAGCCAGCATCGTGGAATCCTTGACCGCTATTTGTGAATGGAACCCAGTAATCTACTTTAACTGCATAATCAGCTTTACCTACTGCGCTGCCTCTCAGCGTGTATGGAGTTCGTTTGTATAGAACGTACCATACACCTGGAGATGTATCTTCAGCCGTGCTATGTTTACCCGTTACTACATTTGTTGTGACGACTAATTTTCCATCTTTATAAATCCAAATTTGTTGATCTGCAATGGAAACTTCCGCATATGTATCTCCGATGCCATTATTCGATGTTGTTTCATAGCCGATACCTTCCTTCTCCCAACCATTTCCGTGAATATTAGAAGCAGAAAGCGATTTTTCACCTTTCTCAAAGGCTTCTTGAACTTGTTTTGTTTCTTTTTCAATATCTAGTGCCCAGCCGTATCCTTGTCCTTTTACTGATATGACCGAACCAGAATGTGTTTTAAATGCGAAGTCTTTATGTAATGTAGATTTAGCCTTATTAATTTCAACAATCTTATTCTTAATATCGCTCGCATCGATTGTCACTTTCATATCCTTTGACATAGAGGCATTTTGAATGAAATCTTTCGCTTTTAATGAATAGACTTCATTTTGCACTTTATAATCAACAGACTGCCCAAGAAGATTCTGTAATGCTTTCTCTTCTTTTTTGATAATCGGATCGTCTTCTTTAATAGGCTGTATGTATGCAGACTTTAGATGAATTTCGCTTTTATGCTTCTGTTTGTCGTAATCTTTTAGTAGACTCGTAACGTCATATTGTTTTCCATCAACGCTCTTCGAAATAACAACTTTTCCTTGTTCAAGCTTCGCCATAGCATCTTGAGGCGCCTTTAATTTTTCATTCATAGAGACAAGCTTTTCTTCTACAAGTTTTTTCATCGTTTCACTACGATACTGTTCTGCCTTTTCTGGTAGCAATGAGTAATCTTTTTCCTTTGAAGAAGGGAAAAATGTCCACTGGCTTTTTAATAGTTTCTTAACTTGTGGCAAATCTTTTTCCGTCAGTTCCGTCTTTGTCTCTTGTTCATCTAAAATTTGCTGTTGATCAATATAGACTTTGTTTGCTAATCCAGATGTTTTTAATTTCTGTATTGCCTGATCAGCGCTCAAACCACCGACTTTTGTATCATTAATCGTAACATTTGAATTGAAGTGAGTTGCCTGATAATAACTCATTCCCCCAATAAGAAGTGCAATTACACCGCCACCCGCTGCGATAAGTTTCCAATTTGTAAAACGCTTTTTTGATCTTACCCGTTTTTTCTCAACTTCTTCAACTGATTCATTTACAGTATTGTTATTCATCAATCTTTCCCCCGTATACATTAACGTCAATCGATTTTAAACCAAAACCATTGAATAGTGTACCTTATTTTTCCTAAAATTTCATTCTTTTTAACCAGTTTTTATCTCATTTAATCGATTAAAGTCAGATTTTTTAATAGTAAGATATATAAAGATGATAGATAAAGTGAAAAAGGATCACAACAATCGAGCTATTACGTGCCCCTCGTATTCGCCAAATTTTGAAGAACGATACTACTTAACTTGATAAAATACTTTTCGGATAGTTCAAATCAGAGAAAGGCACCATAGGGTGTTTATTATTTATGAAAAATATCCACAAAAAAAGGACTACATGTAGACTCTTTTTTGTGAATATTTTAATGTCGCATATTATATACATTTAAATGCAAATCATGCTCCCTGCTTTCCACCATGTTTCACAACATTTACTATCGGCCTAACTAATTTCACCTTATAATCTTTATCATCAACAATTTCAAGATTCTTTAAACTATTATATATGTTTGTACCACGCTTTATTGATCCGTTCAATCTTTACAGGTGTTGAAGTTTTAGACTCATCCTTTGTTATAATCCTATTATTAGAACATCCTGCAATGGTGAGGCAGCATGTAGCCAATAAAACTAATAATATTAACTTCTTCAAATAGCCACTCCTATATAAGGGAAATATTATATTAAGAAAATTAAACATAACATCGAATCTTTGTAAAAACAATATATTTCCTAATTTTATTATTCATTGGCAGATTCATGCACACCTTAAGGTCCATGAATCCGCTTATAAGCGTAGAACCTCATGCTCATCGATTCAATGTCCAATTTCCATTTTATCCGATTCTCAATATTTATTCCAATATAAAAAGATAACTATTTTTGTTGAAAACTAAGTATCTCTCAAAATGCAAAATACGAACTGAATTCCTATAACTCTATATATGTTTATTCAGCTAACCTCTCCCCTGTAACGATCTGAAACAAAGTGGCTGCATGTTTTCCCTCTAATTGAGCGTACCGATTATCCCCCGCCTTAATTTCCAATTTCTCCTTATTCGTGCTTACCCAAATTTGATACAACACAGCTTTCGCCTCTATTTTCGGATTTTTAAATTGAAAAATAAAGTGATAATCCGCTGGACGAGACATTTCCACTTTTTTATTCTCAAAAGTAGTATCCTTTAATATTTTCTTTACTTGCAACACTTCATTATTATCTGTCACTACCTTAAAATCTTCATATTCATCATCAGCAGTATAATTTTGTACTTCGATTCTTTGATCTTCATTTCCTAGTCTATTTGAACAGCCGGTTATTATGAATATACAGATACTAATAATAACTAGAGACCAATTTCTAAATTTCATATTAATACCCTCTTTTCAATACAAAATATTTTAATTTGTAAAATAAAGGTAATTAATTTAAACTTAAAAATATAAATAATAAAGAGAAAGGAGTATCGTTCCATGCAGTTACAAACATACACTTGGAAAAGTTATACGTTTCTCATTGTAAGTATATTCGTTACTATGAATCTCTTTCTCTTCACACCTATTTTAGACCGAGTTGGAGTAGCATATGTCGTGCCTTTCGCCTACTTCATATTAGCTTCCGCTTTTATAGCAATCCTATTAGCATTCATCTCTTTTTGTAGCCGATCTGAGAAGAAAATTTTAGCCATTATCGGTTTATGTTTTACTCTATTTAACACTGCAATTATTTTATTTTTCCTTTGGTTTGGTTACCATTTCACTTAAGTGAAAGATAAATAAACTCCATAAGCCACAAATAAAATTAGTAAAATAGAAATGCTGAGTATCGTGTATATAATCCATTTTACATTTAAACTCATATACTTCCCCCTCTCACCCTTATTAGTTCCAGTATATAACAAAAAAGCATTGGATACCCAATGCTTTTTTACACTTAAGCAAATAAAGATGTATTCGCATATAAAGCTGGTGAACCACCTGAATGTACGAATAAAATGTTGTCTTCTTTATTAAATGTACCTTTTTTAATTAAGTCGATTAGTCCCGCTACTGCTTTACCTGTATACACTGGATCCAGTAAAATACCTTCTGTTTTCGCAAGTAATTGAACTGCTTCCACCATTTCTGGCGTTGGTAACGCGTAACCTGGTCCTACATATTCATCAAAGCATGTCACAGCTTCGCGCGAGATAAAATTCGGAATACCAACGTGAGCTGACGTTTCCTCTACAAGTTTTGCTACTTTCTCTTCTTGCTCTGCTTTTCCTCTACTTACGTTGATTCCGATTACAGGGATATTACTTTGTGTTCCAGCAAAGCCAGTAATTAAACCAGCGTGCATACCTGCGCTACCACTTACGCAAACAACTGAGCTGAAATCAATTCCTTGATCGAATGATTGTGCCATAATTTCTTGCGCACAAGCAACGTATCCCATTGCACCAGTAGGATTTGATCCACCAACTGGTATTACATATGGTGTATTACCTTTCTCACTTACTTCTTTCGCAACTTTATGCATCTCTTCCATAAGATCTGCTCCGTTTGGTACGACAATTACATTTTCAGCACCTAGTAAATGATATAAGAAATAGTTTCCGTTAAAGTCTCGCTTCTCTTCTGGCTCAAGTCCTTCTTCTAACACAAGGATACACTTCATTTTTTCTTTTACCGCAGCTGCAAGTGTTAAGCGGCAATGATTGGACTGAATACCACCAGCTGTAATTAACGTATCTGCACCTTTTTCCTGTGCATCCGCAACTAGAAACTCTAACTTTCTCGTCTTATTGCCACCAGCTGTTAAACCAAGTAAATCATCTCGTTTAAAATAAATAGTTGGCCCACCAAGTACTTCAGAAAAATTGTTTAATTTTTCAATCGGTGTATATGATTCTGTATATTTTTTTCTCGGGAATTTAGCTAAATTCATAAATAACGCTCCTTTTGTACTTCTTTCACAATGTATGTAACGATACTATTATTGCATGTAAAAATGATGAAGTCATCTTTCTGGGGTAAAAATGTATTGGAATTTAGTACATGAAATTGCATTTACGCTTTTATCACTTCAATTCGGTACATGAAATTTATACGAGCGATTTTTCAAATATATCGACTTACCGGCAAAACCGAAAAGGACCACTTATTAAAAAGTTGGCCCTTTCCAATTACTTATTTACCGAAAAACGAAGTAGCTGCGTTAATCCCGGCTGTAAATTCATTTCGCCTTTATGGCGTACGTATACAATTTTGTCCCCATCAAATTTCGGAGGATTCCCTGGATTATACGTATGCCACTCATTCGTTCCTTCTATAGAATACTCCATGTATTCTGTTGCACCGACGATTACGTTTTTACTGTCATCTGCTGTAACATTTGGTGCCATTTGTGCAACTTTCGAATCGCTAATTAATAATTTTTTAATATCTTTATCACGTTTATAATCGTAAGCTGTTACGATTACATCGTTACCGTATGCTTTTATTTGTAGTCCTTGTTTAAATGAATATCCATCCGGAGCAGTTTTCTCTCCGCCATTTGGTCCAGCTGACATCCAGCCCGTTTCAATTCCGCCCGTATTTACAACTGTAAATCCTTTTTCATCTCCACCTGCAATCTTCTTTTTACCAGCCCAGTCCGGTAAGTTTAAATCCCAATGCGTATGACTCGTAAAGAAAACGACCTGCGGATAGTCTTTTAATATATCGTACAATTTATCAACGTTTAAATAGTCTTGTAAATATGGTGATTGTCTTGATCCAGACACAGTATCAGGTAAAACGTGATGAGAGAAAATGAAAATTGGTTTATTTTTATCTTTTTGGCTGTACTCTTCTAAATTTTGTTTTAACCAACCTAGTTGCTCATCACTCATATATACTTCGTCCCACATTTTTGAATCGTGGTATTTCATATATTTTTCAGTTCCTAAAAATAGAAGCGGATAACCGTCTAATTCTTTTTTATGATATACCTTTTCTTGTCCACTAAATTTCAGATAGCGGTTAAATAAAGTTTCCTCAGTTACACCATTTGGCCATGTATTTTGAGAAAGTTTCCCATCAGCCGTCCATTTACCAGCATAAAATTCATGATTTCCAACTGTTGACCATACATTTTCCGGGACCTTATTTTTGTTTAATACACGCTTAACATCATCATATTGTGACTGCTGTCCAGTTGATGTTATATCCCCATTCATAATAAGCGCTCTAGAAAGTGGCATCACTTTGTTCATATCTTTTAACACATGATCAAAATCCCCTAAATCCCCTTGAATATCACTAATAACATTAAAAGTTGTAGTTGACTTTCGGACTTGCTCTTTCCCTTCCGCATGTGCTGAAAATGTCGGTAATAATGCCGCCATAACTGCTAACGAAGCAACTGTCTTTTTCATACAAATTCTCCCCCTAATCATAAAATGTACAAACTGACATGTTCTGCTTTCTCTTAGGTGCTTGTCCAATTCACATTATAAGGGGGGATTGTAAAGATAGATGGAGTAAAAAATTAAGTGTTTTTTAAGAGATTTTGTTGTTTTTTGCACTCCCCAATTAGCGATTCACGCCAATCTAGCTTTCTAGCTTTTAACATTACATAATTGTAAATTTTGATGTTAAATCTCTTAGTTTCATACGTTGTTTTTTATTACTTTTAATTTTCGGGAAAAATCCACTAATTAATAGCGTTATAATCCATGCCATTATTAGAATAAAATTTATTGTATTACCAGAATTCAAACTAAACACTCTCCACAAATAGGCAGCACAAAAAACGAGAATAGCAGTAATAATAAGTAAAAATGTCCTAACTACTAATCCGATGTAAGATTTCTTCTCTTGCTTAAAAATGAAAGTTCTTCTACCTTTGTACAATCTAAAAACAAACAGCAGCAAGTACATACTAAGTGCGGCTCCAATAACAATTGATGTAATGGAGTTATTTTTTCTCTGCTCAGCTAGAGCGAAGTAACTTTCAGGTAATTTTCCCGTTTCATATTCAATCCATGCGTGGTAAATATCTTGTCGTAAGTCTATACCACCTTCACCATTTGTAAGGATTACCAATCCATCCTTTGTATTAGGAATGAAACCATAAAAAGAATGCCAACCTCGGTTGTCACCAGAATGATAAAGTAATTTCCATTGATTAGATAGTTTTTTTCAAATATACCTAAACCATTCTCCCCTAATATCGGCTTTGGCATTTCCTCAACACGTTCACTTTTGATAACACCTTTCCCTTTAGTATTTGCATCCATGCTTGCAAGTATCAATGTCATCATATCGGTAACATTTGTCTTGAGACCTGCAGCAGCCTGTTCGGTAAATTGGTAACTAGGGAGCTCCTCTCCAAAATATCCATAGACTTTCGAAAGATTAAGATTTTCAGGACGTTGCGAGAATGAGCTTGATTTCATTCCTAAAGGTTTCATAATTTGTTCTTCCATATAACGATTAAACGGTATTCCGGTAACCTCTTCAATTACAAGTTGTAAAATTGTATATCCGCCACCAGAGTAAATTGTTTCTGAACCTGGTTTATTGGTAACCTCCACTGCTTCATTAAGCCATCCTTTTCCAGACAAAGACTCCTCGATAGAATCAAGATGTTTTCCTGGTACAACTCCAAGGTATCCTTTATGTGCAGACAGCCCTGCTGTATGACTTAACAATCTTCTTATCGTGACTTCATTATTATTAAACTCTGAATTAGGTAATTTCCATTTGGTCAGATATTTTCCAACGGGATCATCTAGTAATAAACGCACTTCATCTACAAGATGCAAGATTCCCCATGCTGTAAGACTTTTAGATATGGAACCAGCCTGAAACAAAGTATCATCACTCACCGCTTTTTTTGTCTTTTTATCTACATAACCATAGTTAAGTGTATAAGCAATACGCCCCTCATGTACAATTCCTATTGCAACCCCTGGTACCTCATATTTCCCCTGCCATTTTGGTACCTGTTTATCCATCTTTTTTTTGAAATCCTCTATACTTCTATCAGTAAACGTGCCCGATTCTGCTCTCACCACTTTCATAAACCGCACTTCATTTGTAATCAATATACAAATAATTAAACATAAAATACTTTTGCATATTATCGATGCTTTTTGTCTATTCTTCATTTGTCCTACTCCTTTTTTTCAGAATATTCTACCCATCAATCAGAGTATCCCATTCCAATATCCCGTTCTATCGATTTTCATTACTTAACCTTACAAAATTGTAATAAAAACCAAAGTATTACATACTTAAAGGGTTTACTGATTTTTTATCCGAGGACAATGAAATTCATCAACAAGATAGACATGAAGTTATATTTATGGTTTCAGTTAATCCCCCTAAAATACTAGTTCGGTTAATCAATTGGATATATTCCACACTACAAATATTCATTTTATAAAAAGAAGAACCCACACATTTTGATTAAAATGTGTGGGTTCTTTTGGCTTCCTTAAATTTTCATGAAAAAGATTGATTATGTTATGTAGCTTACTAAAAAAAATTTTGTTCAATTAACTAACAGAACAAGATTAAACACTTAACTCGTATTAGTAATTTTTACTGTTTCTGTTGATAAATATAAAAATACTGCCTAACACACTTAATGAAAGTGCAAAATATAACAACAAATCAGGTAGAAATTTCAAAGGAATAATATCAATTAATTGTAAAACAATAATGGCAAGGATACCTAAATATAGAATATTGTACAAAGCATTATTTGTTTTATATAGAATTTCTCTTCCTCTTTCGTCATTTGCTTCATCACTTGATTGAAATTTTATTACATACATCTTACTTATCACTATTAAACCAAATAACAAAATTTTTAACAAAAACATATGTATCACTCCTCTAGATAATCAAATACGTCGGTTAACGGCTTTTCAAATACATTTGCGATTTTAAAGGCAAGAATTAGAGAAGGGTTATATTTATTCTTTTCAAGAGTAGCGATAGTTTGACGACTAACTCCCACTCTTGTTGCCAGTTCTTCTTGGGTCCAACCTTTTTCTGCTCGACAAACTACAATTTTATTATGCAACAATAGCAACACCTCTTTAGATAATTGTAATTTATTTTTTACAAATTGTAAATTATTTCTTACAATTAAAAATCCATATAAAGTGAAACTTTAATCAGTGGAGGTTTTGTTCATCCTCCACTGACTATCAGTTGAACCAATCGGGCTTTTACGGGCAGTTGATCCCCCACCTAACTTCTTTGCTTCCGTTGAATTTTGAGATGGGGGTCTTACTGCCCGTTAATGCGGGATAAAAAAAAGACATATAGATTTCTCCCTATGCCTACTAATCTAATCCTCTACTTCTTCACTGTATGTGCATCATGTGCTTTTTCAAAAACTTCTAATTCAGTGCTAATGTCATTGTTTGTGATTCACTGATGACATAACAAATCGTTTCGTTATTAAAGATATCGATAATCTTTGATAAATAATAGAGAAGTCACCGATGAGGAGCTACCACTTATTCTGGATATCTATTTTTCCTTTTTTAATAAATCACTTTTTGTCATCATATCCTGATAAGTCGCTTCTTCACTTCCTATCTTGACATCGGTAATGAAAACCTTCCTTTCTTTTACCAGACCAGGTTTTGGTTCGCCATACTTCGGTTTCCACTGCGGGTGGTAAAGTCCTATCTTGAAGTAAGGCGTACGTGTACGTGTCGTATAGGCATTAGGACCTTGCACTTCCCATACAACTTTTCCATCTTTCCATATTCGTAGTAATCCATCACTTCCTGCTGACCACCTTGCATAGATTACCCACGAAGACCAAACTCCTTGTTGCACTAGTTCATCCAATGTCTTAAAATCGCGCCCTATACTCGCAGGAGAACCAAACGCTCGTTGTATCTTCCATCTGTCCCCTTCCACTGCAATAGCCAATTCCGGAAAATCCCGATCCACTCGCTCACTGCCAAGTACGGCGTGCCATTGCATAACGATATCGTTGCCACTGCTCTTGTCCAACACCCAGTCACGCGGAATATAAGTCCGTGCTGTATACCAACGTTCATGGAATCCTTCTTCGTATGGTTGTGCAATTTCTGAACGGAATTGTCCTTGAGAATGCGGAACAACGAACTGCACTGCTTTGTAATCTCCCGTCATGCCAGGCGCATCTACTATATGTACACGCCGCGAGATTGTATCAGTATCTAGGTTCATACGGCTTTCCGGGTCGTTGATCGCTATCTTCCATTTTTCTAGTCCAGATTGAAAGTTGTCTTCTAAAATAATAGGATTGTTGATTTCCTTAAACGTAGAATTTTTTTCCTGTTTGGAGACATCAGACTGCGTCACCGTCTTTTTTATATCAACAAATACGATACCAACTACAAGTAAACTGACAAATAGGATACATATAGCAAGAATTTTTTTCACCTTTCACCATACTCCATCTAATTTGTTCTTTTAGTAACTTCATCTTATAACGTTATAAGCGTCGAATCGTATTTAAAAGCCTAATGCCGATAAACTGAAGTCTTCAATATAAGAGATCCCTGCATCCATTTTAGAGAATTATTAGACACAATTTCATCTTGAATTGTCATTGTTACCCCAGTCCTACAACTTGTGTATCTGGCAGAAAATGACAGTTTTGTTTCCACAAAACAGTGATTAAATTACTATACTCTATGAAACTTTCCATTGATAATGTCTATATCTTTCCTTCCATACAGAACTCTCTTTGGATTTATACCAATCATTAAAACTGCTACTACTAAATAAAAAATCGCATTATACATAATTAGATCGATTAAGTTTCCGTTTATAATACCAATAAAGAAATTAAAAAATTGATGGATGATGATTGGGATAATTAAATTCTGATTTAAGTTGTAAAATGCAGTCATGACGATTTTTATAGATATGATAGAGATCATAAAAAATAGAATATATTTAATTAGGTCTATCCCAACAAATCCTGTAGTAAACCAAATAGGTAGGTGCCACATCCCCCACCAAAATCCAATGATTATTGAAGCTTTTAATGGTGAATACTTCTTTTGAAGCTCAATTTGTGCAAATCCTCGCCATCCTAGTTCTTCTCCCAATGGCCCTGCAAGAAAATTTTTAACAAAGAAATAGATTAGCATTCCCCATGAAGATACAGTAAAAATAGAGTCTACTTCACTATTTTTAGCTATTAGAAACAAAATCATTAAAAATATGAAAGCTTGAATCATACTTGCAGTAAGAATCACAGATAATTTAAGTTTAGTCTTGAATTTATCTTTTACAAATTGTATAAAACTCTGCCCCGGATAAATTTTTTTAAATAGCAAGACAAAAGCAAAGGTTGAAGACCAAGATGATATACAAAACATTACATCAAAGATCCATAAAGGAAATTTCAACATACTTATAGCTCCTACAAGCAAAAAAAGTGGTAGAAAAATGATATTGGTTAGTACAATAAAACTCGCTACTGGTTTTTTTAGTTCCTTTTCCCTATTCATGCACAATCCCCATTTCAAACTAAGTATTTCGTAAACATAATAGTATTTATATTTACAGATACTCTCAGCTTAAACCTGGGGGTTACTCACAGGTCAATACATGTCTGCATTATTTTACAGGTGCATATATTTCTAAAAATATACGCTCAAGTTCATCTTCATACGTGGTAAGTAATATGTTTATATACACTAGCCCCAAAAGCTCATAGCCTTGTTCTATTACTGCTTTTCTTAAACTGGATTCCACGATATGATCTATACTTTTCCCACCAGTTGACCATCTTCCATCTTCAATAACTGTATAAATACATTTTGGATGCGATAAAATTCTCCCTTCTATCCCTTTATCAAAGTCCTCTACTTTACTTACAATGATAAATTTATCTTCTATAATACCTTCTTCATTAAAACTTATGACTCTTCGTAAAGAGTTTAGAGTAACTGCCTTTTTTAGGCTATCCGTGTTCTTTTTTAAAGATTCATATTCATCATACGCAGTAAAATGCTCTATTTCTCCGATTACTTCTAATGGCTTCATTTCTTTTACTACGTATTTCCCTAAGAATTGCTTTATTTTTTCGCAATCTTCTTTTACAATTTGAAGTTTTTTTAAAAGAAGTTTTTTATATGCTATCTCGTCTAAAACTTCTTTCTCTTTCTCTTCCAGCAATGATTTTACTCCTTCTATGCTCTTACTTTTTCTTAATTCTTGAATTTTTTTTATTTCGATATCCATTTCCCTATAGAAATTTACCGTTGTTATATCATATATATCAAAATGATTATATTTTCTATATCCATTCTCAATATTTTGCTTTGGCTTGACCAAATCTTTTTCCTCATAAAACTTCAAAGTATCTCTAGATACACCTAAAAATTTAGCAACTTGTCCAATTGTGTACATTATATTCTCCTTAATCATTGCTACTTAATCTTTTATATTCATACTACATATTCTTTAAACCATCGAATTCCCCTTCCAATAACGATATACTTACTACTTCCCAGCACTACATCTCATTTCCTTATTTCCCCTAAAAAAAGAGACACAGAGATTTCTCTCCATGCCTACTTATAGCTTTAAAAGTTAACTACTGCATATTTTTATTGCGCTCTAATTGGTTTTGAATTCCTGACCTATCAATTTGAATCCAATACTCTGCAATTTTTCCATCTTCTACTCTATACACCGCACTTGCTATTTGAATTATTGGGAGTCCTGTAGGTTGATATCCATCGATTTCTCCTAGATGCATACCTACTTGTTTCCAACGTACATATACTTTATTTCCTTGTACTAAAAATTCTTGAATTTCTAAAGAAAAATTACCGTATACTTCAATCATCTCTCTTACATGTTCAGTATAATCTTCAGGTGTTCTGCAAACTGTTTGTTCTTCTTCAGATACAATTTGATGTGCCAATACTTTTTCTGCCATTAATTGATTTGAATAGTCAGGATTATTCCCCGAACGTACTTCTTCAAAAAACTTTCTAACAATTTGTTCTGGCGTCATTTTAAAACCCCCTTATTAAGAAATCCAATACTAATCATATCATAGTTTATTTGAATCTAACTATTAAAGTAAATTGATTCGTGTGTACAATTAAAAGACAAAATCTCTTCTTTCTTAAGAAATCCCAATTGTTTCCCCTGAATATTCACCATAACGATTATCTACTTCTTCACCGCATGAACGTAATGCACCGTCTCAAAAGCTTCTAAAAAATCGTTTCGTCCCTCAAAATATAATTTATGAATATCCTCTGGTGATAAGTGCTCATAAATGAGTAAACCAGACTTCTCTAACAGAGATTCCATTTCGGTATAAGAAAAACATGATTTCATCGGTTCTCCGCCTACCACAGCCATTTTCACCATGTTTTCAACTCGATTGGATAATCCTTTTTCCGTAAATAAGTTTTCATCAGGATAATCGAAAACGATGGAACTCCCTGCTGGAACCGACTCAAATAAACATTCTATTAAACTGGAAAGTTCCTCTTTCGTTAAATAATACGCAACACCTAAAAGACTAAAGAAAGTCTTTTTATTTTGAAATCCTTCATTACGTAACTGTTCATAGGAAAATCCTTTCGTAAAATCCATCGAAACAAAATGAAGGTTATTTGGAATTTCAAATTCTGCTTCTTTCACTCTTACCTTCTTAGCCTGTTGCGTAGAAGGATGATCCACTTCAAATATTTCTATTTTATTTTCTAATTCTCGGTGTCTAAAACTGAACGTATCTAATCCCGCACCGAGTATGACGTATTGTTTTGCTCCTAGTGTAATTTCATGTAGTAATACTCGTTCACAATAGGCTGCACGTGCTAAAGGTGTTGGTGACAACTGAACTTGCGTAATCCATTTTAATATTTCTTTTGGATTGTCTTGAAACTTCTCTGCAATGTCTTTATTGAAAAAATGTATCCCTTGAACCATGTTCATTTCAATATTGTTACGTTCTTTTTGTGAAATTAAATCTTTAGCTACATAATCATCAAAGATTTTAGGACTATCAAATTCACTATGATATGCCCTTCCAAAAGCTGATACTAACGACGTTACACTTGCTTCACCTTTTTTCACGCACATACACTCTCCTTCATTTTCACAACAAAAATAGGGTCCCCCTGGCCAGGAGAACCCTATTATACACGTTATTTTTATATTGGTAAATTATAGCACAAATAAGTTTTTTTGTCAACTTATACGTCTTTTAAATCATCTAAAATCGAAACCGCTCGGATATGCACATCAGGGTATTGCTGACGGATTTGACTTTTCGCATTATCAAAACTCGTTGCTACAACTTTTTTATAAAATACAACTTCAGCCATTTCGTACTCTACAGAATAAACACTCTTCGTTTCATTATCCATATTTCTGCACTCCTTATGACTGGCGTACCAGTATTTTATCAATCAATCCATAATTCAGCGCATTCTCAGCGGTCATAAAGTTGTCACGCTCTGTATCACGTTGCAGTGATTCCACAGTCTGCCCTGTTCGTTCTGATAATATTTGATTCAGACGTTCTCTCATATGCAAAATTCGTTTTGCACTAATTTCAATATCAGTCGCTTGCCCTCTTGCTCCGCCAAGAGGTTGATGAATCATCACTTCCGCATTCGGCAAAGCAAAACGTTTCCCCTTTTCTCCTCCAGCGAGTAAAAATGCTCCCATAGAAGCTGCCATTCCAACGCATAATGTACTAACATCAGCTTTTATAAGTTGCATCGTATCAAATATCGCCATCCCAGCTGTAATAGATCCCCCAGGAGAATTTATATAAATGCTAATATCTTTCTCCGGATCATCTGCATCTAAAAATAGTAGCTGTGCAACGACACCGTTTGCCAATTCATCTGTAATTTCACCGGTAAGCATTATAATGCGGTCCTTTAATAATCGAGAGTAAATATCATACGAACGTTCCCCTCGATTGGTTTGTTCAACGACATAAGGAATCAAATTCATGTTTATTTCCTCCACTTCATATTAAAAATCAATTCGATATTTCTTTTCTAGCTCAGAGAATTGATTATTTATTTGTTGTATTTTCGGCCGAATGTTAACAAATCTGTTATCTTCACCTTCTTCAGCCACTATTTCTCCTATCAGAAATCTTTTCACAAGATCAGTTACCTCTTTATTAACAACTAACTCATCCATCTCATCTTCTTGAGTAATTAACAACGGGATAAACTCATTTATACACGTATCTTGGCCTTCTTTATCTTTATAAATTAGATTCACAGCGATCATTTCTTTTCCACATGACACTGGTTCTTCAGTGAAAAATTCAATTAAAAGTTGTAGTTTTCCAGAAATATTATCAATAAAAATCGTGCCAAATTCATCTTCATAAAATCCATTCACATTTTTAGATCGAGATAAACCACTCGGTAGAGAAATAGCAATTTCAGCTGAAACGTAAGACAAAGAATCCGGAATTTCAATTAATACATGGTTCGTTCCTTCTTCATTTTCAATCATCGACTTCGCTAATTTGATTTTCATCACTTTTCTCCTTTTAAAATTTGTGAAACAGAGTTAATGACTTGTTGCTTCAATTCATCTGAAACATTCGTACTTAAAGTAATGAACACATCATCATTCACTTTATGTGTTTCATGCTGAAGAATTTTATCCGACTGATAAAAAGTCATTCGTTCCCCAATTTTTATAATTTCTTCAAGAGACATTTCTTTCAACTTTTCCTGAATAGAAGCAAGTGTTTCTCCTGTTTTTGATAGTGTGATGATCGCCCGAAAATAATGTAAATGTTTCTCTGTATAAGCCCTTTTATTCCCTACTAACTCTAAAGGAGGCACAATTTCAATTTGCGTATAATACCGCACAGTTCTTAAATTTATATTCGTCCCTTCCTTTTGAAGAATTTCTGTAATCTGCTTTGCAGTAAAAGTTTCCATACCAACCATCCTTTTCAGTTCACTGTATCCTTTACACCATACTGTAACTAGTTGTTTACAGTATAGTGTAAAGGTCAACCGTCTGTCAAACAATTACAAAACACTTTTACCCGCACATATCGAGTCATTTCTCCTCACTCCGACAAATTACTTATTTTCTAGCAGGAAGATTTCAATTCACACGGAATATTTCAACTTATAACAATATAAATGGAGGCCAATATGAAACGATTCGTCATTATTACCGTAGGAAAAACACACAGCGGAAAAACTACATTTGCAAGAGCATTAGAAAAAGAGTTACCCCACTCTTTCGTTATGGATCAAGATAACCAAGCAGAATTTATTAACACGCACTATGAAAAATTACAGCCGGCTAAGGGCCCTAATACATTTAAGCATGGTCTTTCAAAATTCATTGTTGATTATGCAAAAGAACATACAAATTTACACCTTATTATTTGCAACTCAAATAGAAGCCGCAACGGACGAATGTATTTGCTAAATGAATTATTTCAGAAAGAGGAATATGTACGTGTACTCGTTCATTTTGATATTCCAGATGATGTACTTTATGAAAGAGTGGCTCGAAGCACGCGAAGTACCAATATTTTTAGAGGTGGATATTCTAGTTTCAAAGAAGTACTTGATCGACAACAAACTGAATCCCTTCACGATGATGTGGTAGATCCTGTAGAAAACGAGGCTGATTATTTGTTTGTTATTCGTAATAGTAAAGATCTACAGTTTACTATAGAAGAAATTGTTCATCTAACTAAAGAGTTGTCCCCTACTCCAGAATAAGAGACTATAAGAATTACATAATCATAGATTATTATGCAAATCCTTCCTCTAAGAGCCTAACATGGTATATAATGATAAAATAATCTACTTCTATATGCTCAATTTTACACAAAACAGCTCATGCATATGAAAGAAAAGAGGTACAAAAATATGAAAACAAAACAAACAATTGCTGCGTCTACACTAGCTTTAGCGATGATTGCTGGCGCAAACTCTGCTCATGCGGAAGTAACTGATGCTACTCCTCAGCAAAGCACGGGAGATCGATTAGCTGAAATTAAGCAACATAGACAAGAGTTAGATGCGAAATTGCAGCAGCACAAAGAAAACGTGGATCAAACATTGAATGAACTTAACCAAGTTAAGGAAAATGTTGATACGAAGGTTAACGAACTACATGAGCGTAAACAAGTTGCTGATGAAAAAATTAACGAGATGAAACAACGTAAACAAGAGTTAGATGCAAAACTTCAGCAAGACAAGCAAATCGCCGAAGATAAAATCGCTGAGATTAAAGAGCATAAAAAGCAAGTAGAAGATAAAGTTGCTGAAGTAAAAGAACATAAGCAAAATATCGATAACAAAGTGAATGAGATTAAAGAACATAAACAAACTGTCGATGAAAAAGTGAATGAAATGAAGCAACATAAAGAGAACATTGATCAAAAAGTTAATGAACTTAAGGACGTTAAAAAACAAGTAGATGAAAAATTAGCTGAGTTAAAGAAAGCAAAACAAACTGCCGAGGACAAACTTGCTGAGTTAAAAGAAAATAAGCCGAATACTGGGAACACGCTAGAGGAACTAAAAAAAATTAAAGGCAATTTAGATAGTCTTTCCGCTAACTTAGAACTTGCTAAGCAAGATGTAAAAAACAAACTAGCTGAATTACAAACAGCTAGACAAGAGTTACTAAATAAAATTAACGAAATAAAACAATCGAAACAAACTGTTTCAGATGATTTAACAAAGAAAAAACAAGACTTAGATATTAAAATCAACGACTTTAAACATACTGAGAAAAAAATTGATGACAAATTAGCTGAGGTACATACAACGAAGCAAAATGTTGATAACAAAATTAATGAAGTATCTCAATCGAAACAAACAGAAACAAAAACTGGTACTACAAATACAAACAACAATGCTAGAGAACTTCCTAACGCTGGTAGTGAAGAATCAAATAATATGGCTTTAGGCATGTTATCTGTACTAGGCGGCGTTTTATTACTTGCACGCAATAAAATTAAAAGTTTTTTATAAGACAGTTATAATTTAAATTATATAATCTACGGTCTCTGCCTTAAGAACCATTGCATCGGCTTCTTAAGGCAAAGACCAAATATAGGTCAGTTTATGAACTAACTATTCCTCTAAAATAGAATTCTCTCTATTCACATATCATTTTTGTAATAGTAAACCTTTTACTTTTTCACTCTGATACTACCCCAGAAAACAAATACATTGATCAAATTTCAAACTCATATTCATTCCTTATGCTTTAACCAAACTAGAAGCCTTTCACTCATATTGTAATTCTCCAAAGTCATGCTGATAGGAAAATGTACAATTCTTTAACATTGTTAACTCTCAATTCATACACTACTAATAGAACTTGTGTAGCAATAAAGCTTTTCAAACCCTCTAAACCACCATATACTCAGCCTCTATTAGTACCTACATGATATGTTCATCCTACCTCCCATAAAGTTCTTATTCTTCTAATTACTACATGACCATGTTCCACCGCTACATTAGAACGACATCTATAAATATTTCTAAGGAGTGAAATACATGGGTTCAACAAAACTCACAGGACGAGTCATATACAAAGGAGACCCCGGTTATATAGAAGCTATTAAGAATTGGAATCCTTACGTTGATGTCTTCCCCCTCGTCTTCGTTTTTGCACAAAGTTCATATGATGTCAGTAACGCCATTAAATGGGCTCGCGAAAATCATGTTCCGTTACGTGTCAGAAGCGGTCGACATGCGCTAGATAAAAACCTTTCTGTAGTAAATGGCGGCATTGTTATCGATGTAAGTGATATGAACAAAGTAAGTTTAGATAAAAAGAATGGTATAGCAACCGTTCAAACTGGAATCCACGTCGGTCCACTTGTAAAAGGACTAGCTAGAGAAGGTTTTATGTCACCGTTTGGAGATAGTCCAACAGTTGGAATCGGCGGCATTACAATGGGAGGAGGATTTGGAGTCGTTTCACGAACAATCGGTCTAATAAGTGATAACCTTATAGCTTTAGAAACGGTCGATGCGAAAGGCCGAATCATTCAAGCGGATCCATGTTGCAATAAAGATTTATTGTGGGCCTCTAGAGGAGGTGGCGGCGGAAACTTCGGATACAATACTGAATACACATTGAAACTTCATCGCGCCCCAAATACTGCCACTGTTTTTAATATCATTTGGCCATGGGATCAGTTAGAAACTGTTTTCAAAGTCTGGCAAGAATGGGCTCCTTTTGTAGACTCACGATTAGGGTGCCTACTTGAAATTTACAGCAAAATAAATGGACTTTGTCATGCAGAAGGTATTTTTTTAGGTTCCAAAAGTGAACTCATAGAACTGTTAGAACCTTTAACAAGTGCTGGAACTCCAACACAAATTGTTATAGAAGAATTACCTTACCCAGCCGCTATCGATTTCTTAGATCCTGATGAGCCAATCCCTGGTCGATCTGATCAAAGCGTTAAGTTTTCTTCGGCTTGGGCACTGAACCTTTGGCCGGAAGAGCCTATTTCAATTATGAAACAATTTTTAGAAGAAGCTACTGGAACCGAAGCTAATTTCTTTTTTATTAATTGGGGCGGTGCTATAAGTAAAGTACCTAGCAGTAAAACAGCTTTCTTTTGGCGTAGCCCATTATTTTATACGGAATGGACTGCTAGCTGGAAAGACAAATCCGAAGAAGCTGCTAATCTAGCATCAGTTGAAAGAGTACGCCAACTAATAAAACCTTATGTAACTGGTTCTTATGTGAATGTTCCAGACCAAAACATCGAAAATTTCGGACAAGAATATTACGGAGCAAACTTCGATAAGCTACGGAAAATAAAAGCAAAATATGATCCCGAAAATTTATTCCGGTTTCCACAAAGTATCCCTCCCTCTTCCTCTTGTTAATGGATGACAAAATAAAAAAAGGAACTCTTACAATCGTAAGAGTTCCTTTTTTCATCATACCAATTTCCCATCTCTAAGCGTCAATATACGATCACATACATCAAGCATTCTTTCATCATGTGTAATCATAATTGCTGCTTTTTGACTTTCTTTCACTTCACGTTTCATCATTTCAACGACTTCACGTGCACGTTTTGAGTCTAAGCTTGCCGTTGGTTCATCTGCTAGTATTAAATCTGGATTGTTCATGAACGCACGAGCAATTGCGACCCTCTGCTTTTCTCCACCAGATAATTGATTTGGATAATGATTTTTTCTTTCGCCTAATCCAAATGCTGCTAATAAATGATCTGCACGTTTTTCAGATTCTTGTTTACTTTCTTTTTTTAGCTTTGCAATGTAAAGTAACTGTTCCTTCACATTTAAATATGGAACAAGATTTGCGAATTGGAAAATGAAGCCGATTTTTTTCAAGCGAATGTCTGTCATTTCCTTTTCCGATAGCTGCGTAATATTTTGCTCACGAATGTAAATATCCCCTTTTGATGGTGATAGTAATGCACCCGCGATTGATAATAACGTACTTTTCCCTGATCCAGAAGGACCGACGATTCCAATAAACTCTCCAGCTTTCACATCAAGCGACATCGGATGAAGGGCTGTTACTTCCGTATTCCCTTCTCCGTACACTTTACTTACTTTGTCTAATTTTAATAATGAAGTCATTACATCCCGCCTCCAATTGCTTCTAATGCATCAACTTTTAATACTTGGTATAACGAAATAAGTGTTCCTAAAATACTAATGACGATAAAGATTGCTGCATATTGTGCAATCATCGGTGTTGTTAATAAGAACGGCATACCTGCTGGTAAAATTTGTTCTAACCCTTGTACAAGAACAATACTGATTATCATCGCCACAACTGATAAGAATAACGCCTGTATGACTAAGCTATTTGCTAAATAAGAATTTTTCGTACCGATTGCTTTTAATACACCTAATTGCTGTGTTTTTTGTAATGTAATTACGTAGAAGAATACACCAATTAGTAACGCTGCGATAACAAGTAAGAACGCAATAATCATCGTTAATGTTCCTTGTTCTTCTTTAAATCCTGGAATGCTTTGTAATACTTCTTTTTTGTCGATAACATGTGCATTTTTAATGTCTTTATCTGTATTAAGCGCAATTGCACTATAATCTTTTTGATTTGGTTGAGAGATAGAACCCCATACGTCTTCATTTACATAAACGACTGGTGTATGGCTAAACATTTGATCTTTCGTAAATCCAACGATTTTAAATTCTTTCTTTGAAACAGGATCAATAATTGTATCTCCAATATCGATTCCTTTTTCTTTAATTGATTCATCAGCAACCATTTCGTTGTTTGCTGTACCTAATTTCTCACCTTTTACAATGTTCGGTTCTAAAAATGAATCGCGTTCACTTGAGAAAATAGCAACATCCACTTTTTTTGAACTATCTTTCTTTTCATAGGTTGAAATTTTTACACGAAACGGAACGGCCTCTTTCTCGCCTACTTGATTTACTACGTTATCTACATCATCTTGCTTAATTTGTGAACGAAGTAATTTATTTTCCGCATCATCTGCTAATACAAACTTATTTGCCTCCATATTTTGAATCGATGAAGCATTATCATATGATAATCCATTTGCTAATCCTGAAATCACAAGGACTAAAAATGATAATAACACCATAATCAGTCCGATTAATCCGTATCTTAATTTTGATTGTTTTAATTCACGCAGAGCTAAAAACATTTCGCTCGCCCCTTCCTCTTTCTTTCTATGCACTTATCATAAAAAAGAAATATGAACGGAATATGAACAGAAGATTACAGAGGGGAAGACTAAATTTTCAGAAAGTATTGAAAATAATTAAAATCCTTGATACAATTCAGTCAAATAATCTTGACCGAGTAATTTTATTTGAGGAGTTGATCATGTTGAAGCCCATGTTAACACTAACTACTTATAGCCAACTAAAAGCAATAAGCGATCCACTACGTGCCGAAATGATGATGCGTCTATGCGAACGTCCTTATACAGGACAACTGCTATCTGAGAAATTCGGCATTTCAAGGGCGAAAATTCATTATCATTTAAAAGAATTAGAAAAGAATGGGCTTATAGAGATCGTTTACACCGAAGAAAAAAATGGCATCATTCAAAAGTTTTATCAATCTGTTGCTAAAGGCTTCACCCCTGCCGCAGATCTATTACCTCATTTAGAAATATTAAGCGAATCAGGTCGCCAAATCTTTTTACAAATGATAGAAAGAACGAAAGGCCAAATTCTCGCTGCACCAGAAGAAGCTTTTACATTACGAAATGCAAGTGAAGACCCAGCTAAGTGGAATTACGTTTCATCTTGCTGGGAGTTTGATGCTACGCCAGAACAATTTCAAGTATGGGTGAAAAAGTTTCATGAATTGATGGCTGAATTAAACGAAATCACAAAAGGTGCAGATAAAGATCCGAATAGTAAACCTTATTACATTTCTACCACCGCACTTCAAATCGCTGAGAGAACAATGCAGCAATTTATTAAAGAAGAAGAAAAATCGTAATACGATTTTTTTTACCGAGACGGTCAAATTTATTTTACCGAATAAATTTAATATAAAGGAGTAGATAAAGTGGACATATTAAAAAACCGGAATTTCCTCTTATTATTTTTAGGGAGAATTTTCACAAACATAGGAGATAGCTTGTATTATGTAGCCGCGATGTGGCTCGTATACAAGCTAAGTGGTAATTCTTTTTATTCTGGATTGGCTGGTTTCCTTACCTTATTACCTTCTGCATTACAATTCCTTACCGGCCCATTCGTTGATAGATGGCCAATAAAAAACACCCTCGTCATTACACAAGTTCTGCAATGCATTCTTATTTTAATCATTCCTATTACACACTACTTCGATCTACTAACCGTTCAACTACTACTTATCATCATGCCCATCGTAGCTTTTATCGAACAATTCGCCTATCCTGCACAGTCAAAAGCTTTACCACTTCTACTGCATAAAACACAACTATTAAAAGGAAATTCACTCTTTTCATTTGCGTATCAAGGCATTGATTTAATTTGCACGACTCTTTCTGGCATATTAGTAGCACTGTTTGGCGCAATTACCTTATATGTAATCGACTCCTTTACATTCGCGATTACTGCCCTTTTGTTCTTTTCATTAAAAATGCCAAAGCAAACAGAAACCAATACATCGCTATCAACTAAACAATATTTCACTGATTTAAAAGAAGGTTTTTCGATTGTCTTCCGTTCATTAATGGGCGTATTCTTAATCGGTTCAGTTGTTGCTAATTTTTCAATTGGTATGACGATGGCGATACTCCCTTCTTTCGCTGATTCTTTAGGAGGCGTGAAATCATATGGCTTCTTTTTAGCTGCTATATCAGCAGGTAGTCTCATTGGTGCATTATTCAGTTCATGGGTTGGTAAACGTAATGTTGGTCGTGTCTCTATTATTGGCTTTGCGACTGGCGCTATCTTTTGGTTTCTCTCTACAATTGTACCGTTTCAATGGTTATCCATTTTTTTATTCGGCCTAGCTTGGGTACCGATTGGTGCCACCAACATATTATTTGCGACAATTAGTCAAATTGTAATCCCAAATCAGTATATCGGACGCATCAATTCAGTCATGCGAAGTATGGGTACAATTGCTATGCCTTTTGGTTCCTTAATTGGCGGATACACCGCAAATGTATTTAGTAGCCAACTCATTTTCGCACTCGCTAGCATCGGGATTTTATTTATTTCTCTCGTATGGCTACTTCATCCGAAATTAAGGGCTTTGCCGAAAGCTGATGAAATTACAGCGGATACTTTTGGGGTTCGATTTAAAGTAGAGCGCGGGAAAGGTACGGCTTTATAGCAGAACAAACATAACCCCGTTCTAAATTGGGGACGGGGTTAAACATATAGTTATTTAATTTTGGATGTAAAATACTTCACTAAAAATATAACAATAAAGTCGTTTGAATATCTAAATTTTATTCAACAATAGCACCAACTAAATCGTTTAGTTAACGCTTTGATGGCCATGCCCCCTGCATTTTCCTTAATTGAATAATTTGGCCTGTATGATAAGCATCATGAAGCATGATGTCCAGTAATTTCCCCTCTAGTGAATTTTGCTCAAGCGCTCTTTCGGAAATTGCACTTAATACCTGCCTTAAATTACGCTGAGCATTTTCAGAACGTTCAATGACTTTCTTCCATTCCTTATCACTATTAGATTGATTGGTTAGATAGAAGGTTTCACCACCGTCGAGATTATTTGTCCATTCACGGCCTTCTAAGTTTGCAACAAGCCTCTCTTTGTAATAAATGAGATGATTAACGTTCTCCCAAATGGTATTCGTTGTCTCTCCAGCTGGTTTCCAAATAGCCTGTTCAGCTGTAAGTCCTTCTATAGCCTGTTTAAACGGTGCATACCAACTCTCTTTATCGAATGTTGAATCTAGTGCGTTTAATAACAAATCAATTCGTTTCAAAGTAATTTCCTCCCTAAATAGTTAAAGTCTCAATACAATCCTTATAACTCTGTAGACATTCTACATTTTCAAATAAACTTCCTCCTGATCTCACTCCACAAACTCGTTCAATTATGTAATTAAAATGGCTCACATTTTTTCACTTTACACGTATACTAGCGACAAAAAAGAAGAGGCCGTTCCCAAACAGCCTCTTCCATCTATTTTGGAAGCTCCACCCGAACAGTAGTCCCTTCCCCTTTCGTACTATACACTGAAACGTTTCCATGATGCAGTTCAACAATCTTCTGCACAATAGATAACCCTAAACCACTACCTTCTACATTTCTTGCTCTTGCCGTATCTACTTTGTAAAAACGATCAAAAATACGATCCATTTCTTCTTTTTCCATACCGATTCCGTTATCGGATATCGAGATAATGACACTAGACTCTAACTCTTCGACAAAAAACTCAATGGTCCCAGCATCGTTTGAAAATTTAATGCTATTCGTAAAAATATTACTCCATACTTGATGAAGTAAGTTTTCATCGCCTTGTATTGTAATGTCCGGCACATCAAACTCAACAGTGATATCTTTCTCACGCCATTTCCATTCGAGCATAAAAATGACATCTTTAATTTGCTTTTGTAAATTGAATTCTTTTATTTGCAACACTTTCTCTTCTTTATCTAATGAAGCAAGCGTGAGTAACTGTTTACATAAACTAGACATTCGCTTACTTTCGCCCTCAATAATTTGTAAGTAATGATTTCTTTCTTCTTCACTCATCTTTTCTGTTTGCAACGTCTTCGAAAAACCTTGTATAGAAGAAAGCGGCGACTGGAATTCATGTGAAACGTTTGAAACGAATTCTTGTCGCATTTCATCTAGTTCTTTTATACTTTTCGTCATCTTTTGGAAGCTTGTAGATAACGTTCCTATTTCATCTTTTCTTTTTACGTCTAATTCAATTTCATATTCACCACTCGCAATTTTTTGCGTAGCCTTCGTAAATTTACGAATTGGGCGAACGATATAACCTGCTGCAATCGCTATAAAAATAATACTTAATAACACAATAAACCCAAGTAAAACCGCTAAGAAAATTCGCATCTCACCAAATTGGTTCTGAATGTCAGGACGAATAAATAATGCGTACTGTTTATCCCCGTGTTGTACTGGGACACCGACACTATTAATTAACTCATTATCAAAAAAACCGGTAATAAAGAGACGCGTGGGATACGTAGAAACACCATTAAATGTTTCGCCATGCAATACTTTATGTACGGTATCATCACTAATAGACGTCTTACGAAATGCATTCCCGATACGCTTTCCATTCTTTTGATCATCGACAATATAAATTTCATATCCTAACTTTGCAATAGAATGCAAGTATGCCTCTTGATTTCCTTCACTTTGCTTTTCATATAATGACTTAACTTCTTCCGCATACGCTAAAATCTTCTCACTATTGTACGGTTTTAACTTCACTTGATAATATACGTTCGTTAATAAAAAACCGATAATACTACTAAGAAGCATAATCCCCACTGTCATAAAAACAAATCTAGAATATAGTGATTTCATCTTATTTCAGCTCCAACTTATAACCGAGTCCGCGCACTGTCGTAATTTGAAAATCATCAGTTCGTTTTGAGAAACGATCTCTCAGTCGCTTCACATGAACATCAACCGTTCGTTCGTCCCCTTCAAAATCCATTCCCCATACTAATTCAATTAACTCTTCTCTTGAAAATGTTCTTCCAGGATAACTAGCGAGCTGTGATAATAATTCAAATTCCTTCAATGGAAGTAAAATCGTTTGACCGTTACACTTTACTTCAACACCTTTACGATCAATTGTCGTCCCATGAAGTGTAATAATGTCTGCACTCAGCATTTGATAACGGCGCAACAATGCTTTCATACGGAAAATGACTTCAGCTGGCTCAAATGGTTTTACAATATAATCGTCCGTACCAGAAATGAATCCTTTTTCTTTATCGACTAACTGATCTTTCGCAGTTAATAAAATAACCGGGATATCATGGTACTTCCGTATTTCTTCACATAACGTATAACCATCAACGAACGGCATCATAATGTCCACTATCGCAAGATGAATATTTTCGTTCTCTAATACGTCTTGCGCTACCTTTCCATCTTCCGCTTCAAAAACTTTAAACCCCTCTTTTTGTAAATGGTAATGCAACAATTCTCTAATATGCTTATCATCATCAGCTAATAAAATATGTATCATCTTCATTAAACCCTCTCTTGTTCATCCTTCTACATTTCTTACATTAAGAAACAATTGGTTTTTTTGCAAGAAAAAGAAAAAGAATCTATTTTGAAAAAAGATTATTCAAAATAGATTCTTACGTTTTAGTATTAAGATTATTTTAATGAAAAGTAATTTCTATGCTTTAGAAATATCAACGAATCCTTCTCCAAATACGTCACGAACATCGTGTATAGCGATGAACGCAGCAGGATCTGTAGTTTGAACAATCCGTTTTAGCTTCACTACTTCTTGCTTATTAATAACAACATAAAGGATTTCCTTCGGAGTTTTCGTATAATAGCCATGACCTGAGTACACGGTAACCCCTCTGCCCATTAAGGTAGTGACCTTCCCGGCAATCTCATTCGGGTTATCAGAAATAATTGTAATGGCCTTTTTCGGATTTAATCCTTCAATTACAAATTCCATCACTTTCGTTGCTACATATAGCATAATAATTGTTATCATCAGTTTTTCTGCACCAATGATGAAATAAGATGAAAACGCAACAATTAAATCGAAGAACAATAAACCATAGCTAATGCTCCATCCTAAATATTTATGCGTCATCCTTGCTAAGATGGTAGTACCTGCTGTTGTTCCGCCAACACGAATAATAAGACCAATCCCGCACCCAATAAATATTCCTCCGAAAATGGCATTTACAAGCATTTCATCCGAAGCAATCGTCCAACCTTCTGTCAAATGAAGGAATAGCGAGTTCGTAACTACAGCGATAATCGTATAAATTGTTGTAATCTTATTCAAAAATTTATAACCAGCTATTAACAAAATCGCATTTAAAATTAAGTTAACTAAGCCTGGTGACCATTCAAATAAATAGTACGTAATAATCGTGATACCTGTTACTCCACCCTCACCAAACTCGTTCGGGATAACAAACAAATTCACACCTAACGCAAAAAGAAATGCACCGATAATAATAAAAATAATGTCTGTCGTTCTTTTTTTCATACAGTACCTCACTTCTTATGTAAATATTTATTCTGTCATAAACTCTCACCATTATATCGTGGAATATTCAAATCGAACAGTGGTTTATTTTTATTTTAATATAGGATGATACATCAACTTTAGCCTATATCCACATGTGATTAAAAAAGGATAACAACTGTATTTATTATGTACTACAAATAAAGTTTTGATTTCACATGCAATTCAGCCTAAAAAATGAATATACACACTCTCACTCGCACAAACTTCGAATACAAAGCAAATAGGCGAAGCTATAGAATAGACTTCGCCTCAAGCGTGTGATTATAAAAATGTATATGAGATTTTATATTCATACATTCCAGAAATACATTTACTTATCTTTCTCCATATATTCTTTAATCTTTCGTTCTTCCCACTCTTTTCCGAATATCCCAAATGGAAAAGTTGTTAAACCGTGTATAACGATACCGATCCCCCAACCTCCAAGTGGATATAAAAACCATAATTTACTTGAATCAGAACTTATATTTATGAAAAAAAGCATTAAGTTAACTAGTATATAGACCGTTAAATGAATATAAAACGCTTGTAAATTCTCTACCCTTTTTTTAGCTCGTAAATAAACATCATCTCGCTCCACCCTTAAACACCTCTTTCCATATTGTTTTTTTCACCTTCGCTCCAGTATTAACATCATATTCTAATCCGAAATCCGTTATTCTCAAAAAAACATAAAACAAAAAAGTACCCATCGAATTATCATACATATGATGATTCGATGGGTACTGCATGATACATTTGTTATTTACAAGCGTCTAATTAAGACCAAATCCAAACACCATCATTATTTTCAACGTTGCTCTTTACCTCATAAACTTTTTCGATATGATCAACTGTGTTCCAGTTAATAGAACTTCCGCCCCAACCTACATACTTCATATCAACTTTTACTTTCTCACCTGTATTAAATACTTGTCCCTTTGTTAAGAAAACATCAATAATAACTTTCTTCCCGTTTAGCGATGGATACTTAACTACGACATATTTAGTAGCACCGTCTCCCTCATCTTCCATCGTCCCTATTTTTGATACTTCTCCAATCACATAATCAGGAGAACCGTCTTCTTTCATGTGCATGCCTAACTTGTTTGTTGTATTTTCAATTGCAGTTGCAACCATATATTCTGTAAAATTACGCATCATAGATCCAGTAGCTTTTACTTCATCTCCTACTTTCACGTTTGAAAGAGAATCTATATACACACTAATAGGTTCTTCATATTGCTTAGATTTCACAACAAGTACACCGTTATCTACTTCTACTACTCGTCCTTCTAACGTCGAGAAATTCGATTCAATAGAAGCTGCACTCACTTTTGTTACTTCTAATCCTGGTAAATTTGTTCCTGATAATGCTGCGATCCCTAAAGCACCTGCTAAAATTAATTTTTTCATACCCATTATGAAACCTCTCCATTCATGATGATTTTATTTTTTTGATTGGATACGACCAACCTGTAACTATTATAGTTACAGGTTATAGAAAATAGCAACCATCTTTCTTATGCAATGTTGCATACTGTAACTTTTAAATATACAGCAAGAGAGCTTTAATTTAATTCAAAGCTAAAATAACCTTATGACCACGGTATAAAGAAATTAAGAACTACTTTCGGTCCTAAGGTTAACAAATAGCTTTATAAAAACTCAATCAAAATTTATTCAACTAGTTGAAAAATGAACCATGTCGAATTTTATTTTCATAAAATTCAAATTTCAAGGAGGTTTTACAAAATATTACACAGAATTATTCGTATATCGTAATATAATTGGTAGTTTTTTACGATTCATTTCATTTTATCTACCACGTTTAGACAAAATGGAAAACTATAGCAAAAGGAGAGATATAGATTGAAAAGAAAAATTAGTACAGCTGTTGTAGGTTTATCGGTATTTAGCTTTGGTCTTTTTGGTGTAAATATTGGGGATGGCGGCGTTGTAAAAGCTGAGCATGGCGACGTTCCTGCTCCTAAACTGGAGACACATGCTGATTTAAGCTCGAAATTAGATTCACATGGCGACACTTGGGCTCCTTCTTATAATAGAGGCGACGGTGGCGCTCCTGCTTATGATCATGGCAGACCTCCTATTTCATCATACAATAAAGGAGATACTTGGGCTCCTTCTTATACAAATACTCATGGAGAAGGAATGGCTCCTAAACAAGAGAGTCACGCTGACTTCTTTGCTCCTACGTTAGAAGCGCATGGTAATACTGGCGCTCCTGCTTTAAATGTTGGTGATACGCCGACTCCTAAACTTGAGAGCCATGCTGATACTCCTGCTCCTAAACTTGAGGGGCATGGCGATACTCCTGCTCCGAAGCTTGAAGGACATGGCGATACTCCTGCTCCAAAATTAGATGCTCATGGCGATACTCCTGCTCCTAAACTTGAGAGCCATGCTGATACTCCTGCTCCTAAACTTGAGGGGCACGAACATTTCCCTGCTCCAAAACTAGAAGCTCACGGTGAGACTATTTAACACAAAAATCCTAGCTATTGTAGCTAGGATTTTTACCTTCTTACCCTATTCACACCTCATGCATACTTTCTCAACTTTTATTTTAGCATTGTACATGTGGCATCATTTTATTAAGATTCTATAGTCAATTGTGTCCTTTTCTCCATAAAAACACATGGACTGACAGGTTTTACCGACTTATAGAATTCTGAATATTATTTATCAAGAAAAAATTCCAAATAATTACTTTTAATTATGTTACCATTATAGTTACAATTATATAGAAAAATATACAGGGGGGCTAATATGAACATTTCATTAAAGGGACATACATATACAACAAAACATTTAGAAGCTTGGTACCATGCAATCTTAACGCAAAACGTTAAGGAAGCACAAATTCAGTTTCAAGAAGCTAAAAAAGAACATGAAGAAATGCTTTTGAAAGAAACAGAAACGATTCCACTTTATCAGTTATATTACGCATTACTGCAGTTCCGACATACAGCTCTGACAGATGGACTATCAATCACGAAAGATAGTTTTCAAATCATAGAAGACCAAGAAAAACCAGAAGATAAACACCTATCTTATCTATATCATTATTATAAAGCGATTTACTTTGCAGCAATTAATCATTATCAAGAAGCAGAAGAATATTTCTTAAAAGCACATGCACTTTTATCTGGACACAGTCAAATTGAACAAGCTGATTTCTATTACCGATACGCTGCTTATCATTGTCACCAACAACAACCAAGTTTTGCCATTGTAAATGCTTCTAAAGCATTAGAAATTTTTGAAATGCAACACGGATGTGAAAGAAATATTTCATCCTGTTTAAGTGTACTTGGTGCTTCTTATGTAGACGTAGGACACTTTGAACAAGCTGAGGAAAGCTATAACAAAGCGTTAGATATTCTCCAAAAATTAAATGAAGATTCATTACAACTGTATGTGCGCGGTAATCTAGGTCATCTATATGCTAGCCAGAATCTTTCTGAAGAAGCGATTCGTCACTTGACACAAGTTGTTGAAAAGATCCCATCTCACTACAAAGCTATATTCTTACTTGCTCAAGAACATGAAAAATTAGGACTTATAGACAAAGCAAACCACTACATTAAAATAGGGAAACAACTTATTGCTGAACTTGGTAATGAAGAGCACAAACATCACTTTGCTATATTAGAAGCTTTCACAAATCAAACTGAATTAGACAAAATTGAACCGATTGTTTTAGAAGGAATTGAATACTTCAATAAAGAATCTTTATATATCTATGTTTCTGAGTATCTTGAAAAACTAGCTCTTGCGTTTTATAACAAACAACAACACGAAAAAGCAAGTTTATACTTCTTTAATAGTACAGTAGCAAAAAAATCAAATGAAAGAGGGTTAAAGAAATGAAAAAAACAATTGGTAAAATCGCTGTAGGTATTGCATTTACGGGTATTGCTGCATTTGGCTTAAACGCAGGTTTCACAAATCAAGCTGGACATACTCACTTCCCGTCTCCACCAGCTCCTTCTTTTTCTGAGGGCCATACTGGCGGCGCTCCTGCATTAAACATCGGTGACACTGGTGGGGCTCCTGCTAATTCTGAACATGGTACAGGTTGGTAAGTTAACAAAATTAAAATCTATTTAGATTACCATTTTCATATACTTACAAGGAAACCATTCGATGTAACGAATATTATGTATATACATGATTTCTATTGTGATACACTCTACCCGAGAAAAACTCCCAATACATATGTGGTTTTCAAGTCTAAAAAATACACCTAGTAATTAGGTGTATTTTTTATTTTACCTCTCTATCTAATAATTAAAGAATACTCCCCTAAAAATTCCAACAAAAAAACGAATAAACTACATATACTTCAGACACTTTTAGCACCACGAACGTTGCGATTTTTAGTGACACTCCGTATCCAATCTCACTTTCATCCCAAGTGCCTAAAGGCGATAGCTTTCTTGTTCAGGAAAAGCTGTAACCTTTCCATTCATGATGATTTTATTTTTTGGATTGAATACGACCAACCTGCAACCAATATAGTTGCAATCCGTGAAAAATAGCAACCATCTTTCTTATGTAATGTTGCATACTGTCATTTTTAAATATAAATCAATTATTCCTATATTCAACACTGCTGCTAAATTCTTGCATATCAGCAGGTAAACGGATTGATGATGAAGAAACTAATGTCATGCATCATGTTTTTTTCAATGATACAGTTTGTATAATTGTAGTCCATTACATTATGTAGGAGCGGGATTAACATGTTAATAAAACCAAAGAGGTTACAAGCAGGAGATATCGTGGCGACAGTAAGTCCTTCATGGGGCGGTGCAGGTGATTCTGAAATAAGATGGCGATATGAGCAAGGAGTAAAAAGATTAGAAGAAGTTTTCGGTCTTACGGTTATTCCAATGCCAAATAGCTTAAAAGGCAGCGAATACCTTTATAACAACCCAGAGGCCCGTGCGGAAGATTTAATGACAGCATTTAAAGATACGCGCGTGAAAGCAATTATTGCGAATATTGGCGGTGAAGATAGCATTCGCTTACTTCCCTATATAGATTTTAATGTGATACGTGAAAACCCGAAAATTTTTATGGGATACTCTGACGTTACCATTTCACATTTATTTTGCCATAAAGCAGGGATTTCCTCTTTTTACGGTCCAGCCATTTTAACAGATTTTGCTGAAAATGTAGAGATGGATCCATATACGATTGAAATGGTAAATCGAACTCTCTTTTCTAATGAAATGATTGGCGAAATTCAACCAGCTTATGAATGGACGAGTGAGCGTTTAGAATGGATAGAAATAAATAAGGATACAAGACGTACGATGAAACAAAACAATGGCTATGAGGTACTTCAAGGCTCTACTACTGTACAAGGACGCTTAATTGGTGGTTGTATAGAAGTATTGGAATTTGCAAAAGGAACGGAACTTTGGCCTGAGAAAAAACATTGGGAGAATCGTATCCTTTTCTTTGAAACTTCTGAAGACCATCCAGAACCAAGCTATATAAAGTATTGGTTACGAAATTACGCAGCGCAAGGCATTCTCCAAAAAGCAAAAGGCATTATTTTTGGTAAACCAAAAGACGAAATGTATTATGAAGACTATAAACACGAAATACTGAAAGTAATGAAGGAACATAACTTAGAAGATTTGCCGATTCTTTATAATTTAAATTTTGGACATACCGAACCGAAGTTTATTTTACCTTACGGTGCGATGGCAGAAATTAATTGTGAAAATGGGGCTTTCTCTATTTTAGAGAGTGGCGTGGAATAAAGGAAAACTTTAAATAAGTATCTAATTGGAGGGAGATTACGTGTATGGAAGTAACATTTACAGTAAGTAAATGGGATGAAAAACTAATCGATGATACTAGAAAAGATTTTCCTATTAATATTGCCCATGTTGAGTATGATATTGATGGTGAATTAAAAGGAAAAGCTTTTGTTGAATACTTATTATATTATTTAGACTCAAATATAAATGATGGTCACTTGGCTACTGCTAAAATTTCTGGATTTTTACACTTTGAAGGAATTTACAAGGGGCAACAAGGAACATTTACAGCTATAGAGCAAGGAATATTTGATAAAGGAAATTTAGATTCCCCAGGAACAATTATTAAAGCTACCGGTAACTTAGAAAATCTGCGAGGTTCCTATCATTATCAGTTTACAGGTCAAACTAGTAAACTAATTTTAGAGTTTGAATTTTAACAAAATACCCTATAATATAGTGGAGAGGACATTTCTTGCAATACTAGAAATGTCCTTTTTATTGACGAGATTATCCTACTATTTTCTAATAGTTAAGAAAATAGTATAATGCATAAATTTTTCGTTATGGGGGAATTAAAACTCTAAGCCTGAGGGCCCCACTCACTCATTACTTTTCCTATCAATTAAAGAATGATCCCCGAAAAACTCCCCTTCATAACTTCTTTTTCAAGTTGATTCCTACATGTAAACATCGCAATAATTTTTGTACGATTTTTTTCATCTCGTTCAAATCGTTCAATGGTTACGTCACAACAAATTGTATCACCGCTAAAAACAGGACGTAAAAATTCAAAATCCATCTTGCGAGCTAACACGTTATAATCACCGCCAATTTTTGTAGGCAACGTTGATGTTAACAGCCCTTGTACAACAAATCTCCCCTGCTCATCTGGTGTAACATGATGAACGCCTTCATCTTTAGACACTTCCGTAAATAATGCAACATCTTCTTTTGTAAAAGTTCGTTCAAAGGTGATTTTTTCGCCTACTTGTAATTTCATCCATACCCCTCCTCAAAAACCCTTTTAAAATAAGAAAAACCGAAACTAAAAATCATTTCGGTTTTTCAATCTAAAGAAGTCTATTTATTTTAATGAATGTACAAACAACCCACTGCGCAGTTTCGGTTCAAACCACGTTGATTTTGGCGGCATAACTTCTCCAGCGTCTGCGATTGCTAATAAAACTTCCATTGATGTCGGATATAATGCGAACGCTGCTTTATATTCACCGCTATTTACAAGGCGTTCTAGTTCTTCTAATCCGCGGATTCCGCCTACAAAATCGACGCGTGAATCAGACCGCGGATCATGTATTTCAAGTACTTGGCTTAATAAATGATCTTGCAGGATAGATACATCTAAACCTTTCACGAGATCATTCGCATCAAACGTTTCCTCTTTCACTGTGAGCTTATACCATTTCTCATTTACATACATACCAAATGTTTTTGGCTCATTTGGTTTATACGGAGAAACAGCTGCTTCTTCTACATAAAAGTATTGCGTGATTTGCTTTAAAAACTGTTCTTCTGATAAGCCCTTTAAATCTTTCACAACTCGGTTATAGTCCCAAATAGATAATTCATCATGAGGGAATAAAACGGATAGGAAGAAATTAAATTCCTCTTCTCCTGTGTAATTTGGAAATTGTTCTCTTCGCATTAGCCCTACTTTTGCTGCTGATGCTGAGCGATGATGTCCATCTGCAATATAAAGATTCGGGATATCTTCAAATAAGTTTACTAAACTTGCAATTATTTCTTCATCAGCTATTTTCCAAGCAACATGCTTAACGCCGTCTTCTGCTGTAAATGTATAGATTGGTGTATGTTCTTCTTTCCAGTTGCTAATTAATCGTTTCACGTCTTCTTTTGTACGATACGTTAAAAAAATAGGACCTGTATTTGCGTCACACACATCTACGTGACGAATACGATCTAGTTCTTTTTCATGACGCGTTCTTTCATGTTTTTTAATTGTATCATCTTCATACTCATCAATAGATGTACAAACGACAAGCCCTGACTGCTTTCTACCTTGCATCGTCAGCTCATAAATGTATAGTGCTGGCTCTTCGTCTTGAATGAACACTTCTTCTCGTATAAGTTGATTCAAATTTTCACCCGCTTTTTCATATACGCGATCATCGTACGGTGAAAGTGCTGGGTCTAAATCAATTTCTGCTTTATCAACGTGTAAGAAAGAATACGGATTTCCTTTTACAACACCTCTTGCCTCTTCACTATTTAAAACGTCATACGGTAAAGCTGCAACTTGTGCTGCTTTTTCTTCTACTGGACGAATGGCCCGAAACGGTCGGATTTTTGCCAAGTTTTCCTCTCTCCTTTACACAATCATTCGAACGGCTACAACACCTGTAATTTTGCTTATATTTTCCACAATGTTCTCTTTTATTATATCATCAATTCTGTTATCAATATCAATCATTGTGTACGCCCAAGAATGTTTACTACGATTAATCATATCCGCAATATTAATATGATGTTCTGCTAAACATCCTGTAATTTGTCCTACCATGTTCGGAACGTTTTGATGCATGATTGTAATACGTTTCTTTCCGATATACGGCAGTTCTACGTTTGGATAGTTTACTGAATTACGAATATTTCCTGTCTCTAAATATTCTCGTAATTGACGTGCTGCCATGACCGCACAATTTTCTTCCGATTCAGACGTAGATGCACCAAGATGAGGAGTCGCTGTTACATTTTTCATCTTTATCACATTTTCATTCGGGAAGTCCGTTACGTAATGTGTAATAACATCTTCTTCTAAGGCTGTTTGAAGAACTTTTTCATCTACAAGTTCTCCTCTAGAGAAATTGAATAGACGCATACCTTTTTTCATCTTCTCTACAGCGTGTTCCCCAATAATCCCCTTCGTTTGATTTGTAAGAGGAATATGAAGGGTAATATAATCACATGTTGCAAAAATTTCATCTAAACTAAATGCTCTTTGCACATGCGTAGAAAGGCGCCATGCTGTTTCAACTGAAATGTAAGGATCGTATCCGATAACATCCATCCCTAAAGCTAACGCATCGTTCGCAACTAAAGCACCGATTGCACCAAGGCCAATAACGCCTAGACGTTTCCCTGCAATTTCTGATCCAACAAATTGTTTTTTCCCTGATTCAACAAGCTGCGGTACTTCTTCACCCTCTAAATTTTTCGTCCAGCTTACTCCGTTAATAATGTTACGTGAAGACATAATAAGGCTGGCGATAATAAGTTCCTTTACTGCATTGGCATTAGCTCCTGGTGTATTAAATACGACAATCCCTTTTTCTGTACATCGCTCGACAGGAATATTATTTACACCAGCACCAGCTCTTGCAATCGCCTTTAAGTCTTTTGAAAATTCTTCTTGATGTAAAGAATAGCTGCGAAGTAAAATACCATCTGGATGGTCCATTCTATCTCCTACTTCATAACGCTCTCCGCCAAGTACTTGCAAGCCTTTTTCTGCAATTTGATTTAACGTTTGAACACGAAACATATCCCCATCTCCCTATCTATTCTCAAGCTCAAATTCCTTCATATAATTCACTAATTGCTGTACACCGTGTACTGGCATCGCATTGTAAATACTTGCACGCATACCGCCGACTGAGCGATGTCCTTTTAACGTAACAAGGCCGCGTTCTTTCGCTTTTTGTAAAAACTCATTATTCAGCTCTTCTGACGGCGTTGTAAATGGAATATTCATAAGTGATCGATACGTAGGATCAACTGGTGAAGTAAACAATTTTGATTCATCTAAGAAATTGTAAAGAAGTGAAGATTTCATTCTATTCTGTTCTTCAATCGCAGATACCCCGCCTTGCTCTTTCAACCACTCTAGTACAAGTTTCGTTACGTAAATACTAAAGGACGGCGGTGTATTATATAAGGAGTTATTTTTGCTGTAAGTTTCATAGTTTAACATCGTAGGACAAGAGCGATCTGCTCTCCCAATTAAATCTCTTTTTATAATAGCAATCGTTAAGCCCGCTGGCCCTAAGTTCTTTTGCGCTCCCGCATATATAAGGCCAAACTTCGTAACATCATATCGTTCTGATAAAATATTTGAGGACATATCCGCAACGAGCGGTACTTTATCTAAATGTGGAATGTCCACATATTTCGTCCCCTCAATTGTATTGTTCGTTGTTATATGTACATAATCTAGTTTCTCATCGCTCCGTAAACCATCCAGCTTAGGAATCGTAGTAAACTTCGCTTTTTCAGAAGAAGCAATCACTTGTACTTCTCCTACTTTTTCAGCTTCTTGCATCGCCTTTTTAGACCATGAGCCAGTCAATACGTACCCTGCTTTTTTATACGTATTCATTACATTTAACGGTATCATAGAAAATTGTAATGACGCACCGCCTTGTAAAAACAACACTTCATACTCATCAGGAATGTTCATTAATTCACGAATTAGGCTACTCGCTTCCTCTATAATACTTTGAAAATAAGAAGATCGATGACTCATTTCCATAATAGACATGCCTGTCCCGTTATAATTTACAAGCTCCTTTTGCACTTTCTCTAAAACTGGCAAAGGGAGTATTGATGGTCCAGCTGAAAAGTTATATACTCTCTCCATCACCCTAATAACCTCCCTATTTCTCATTTTTATTAATTTTTAAACTTTCTGAATTATAACCCGAAATATAATATACGGTCAATTTGTTTTCTATTATTACGGCGCAAGACGCAATGGAATCGCTTGCATGTGCAAACTATTTTTTATAAACATACAAAAAAGTGTTAAGTACATAATCGTACTTAACACTCTAGTAGTAATAGAATAATAGCTAATTGTTCGTAAAGAACCGATCAAAAATTTGATAAATAGCAGAAAGACCAAAGAGCCAATAAATAGTGTCCACAAGCGCCGGCATTGAACCAAACCATTTCTCAACTACATTGTAATCTAACGCTACAAATAACCAATTCAAACCGCCAAGAATCACCAAAACTACTGTAAGGTAAGACAAAAATTTCATTATGATTGCCCCCTAGGTAATAAGATGGTGAAAGGCCTTTCACTAGAAATATATGTGGTAAAATTCAAAACTTACCTATTTAATAAAATTTATTTTCGGTACCAGCCGTTAATAACTGCCTCTGCTTCTTTACTATGGATTTGATACGCATGCGTACTATTATTAGAGCCAATAAACCAAACTGAGAATCCTTTAAAGTATGGCTTCGATTCCAAAACATTTCGATAAGCACGCCACCCGTTTAGTTGTATATCTCTTGAAAATACATTTGAAACATCTGGATTCCACGGATTTTGCAATCCAAGTTCACGCGCCGGAACGTTAAATCCGCCAAAATAAACAGGCTTCCCTGTTGCTTTATGTAATTGTTCTAGTTGCTGAACAACATTTTGTCCACGATTATATACTGTCGTCGCAAATAAATTTTGTCTTACTTCTTCATACGATGGATTTCTTTTCCCTGAAACTTCAAACCAACTATCGATACTTACAATATCCACCTTTTTTAAATACGGACGATTGATTTTCACTTTAAACTTTGCCTCATATGAAGGATCCCAAGTTGCTGTTAACCACCAATTCATTTGATACAAAACATTTCCTTTATACTGCTTACGAACAAAATCAATCGTATCGCTCCAATATCCTTCTGCATATTCCATATTCACGAAATTAGAAGCAATCTTGAGCCCATACACATTGTATTTACTTGTAATCGAATGAAAGATGTCTTGCAAAACAACCGTTTTCCAATTCCAGAAGAAATCATTAATATTACTTGGATTCCACTCCGTTTCTCCAACATTTCCTTGCTGAATATACGGGAACGGTTCCACTATAACTTGAATATTACGCTTTAATAATTCTTGAATTAAAATAATAGCCTGTTTCTTTTGTGCCTGATTAATTACCATATTAGTAGAAGTGACATTCGGAATGTCGACTTGAATCGGTACATTTACTGTATTTAAATTTAAACGTTTCACATCAGCTAACACTTTCGATACATTTCCAACTTCCCATACCGTTACGTTCCCTGATTTTATTTTTCCTGGTTGAACAGCTGCCTGTATATTCCCTTGAAAACAAAAAGAAAACAACATAATAAACACTCCTAAAAAACTTACTAAACTCTTATTTCTCTTCACAACTTTCCTCCTATTATTCTTGGCATACTTGCTTATTTTATACAACGTTTCACATATATTCCATACAAAAAAGAGTGGGATTTTCATCCAAAAAAATGCTATTCATCCTTTATTCATACCTTATTCATACTAACCTCCTAAAAATAGTAAGGTAAATAAAAAAGGAGCGTATTTCTGCTCCTTTTTTACCCTTATATGATTGATTTTATTAACTTCCTTCTGGTAACTTAATTGAATCAAATTTATCAAATGAATCAATTTTTATGCTCACAACTGTATCCAAATTTTCTTTATCCGCACTAGATTTCTTATCTGTATTACGTTCACTCAGTTTTATAGCTGTGCGCATCTCTTCAAATTTATAATCTTTCGTTATTATATATTCAACAGTTAACGCATCCATATTAAATCCTTCCATTAATTTGTTCATATCTCCATTAATTTTCTGTAATGTATCTACTGCTTCTTTCCCCTTTAGGTCAAGTGTAAGCTTATATGTATCTCCCTCCTTCTTCGCTTTCATTTTCTTAGCCAAAACTTCTGGTAAATCTAACTCATTAAGTAAATTTTTACTTACCATTACGTCATTTACATTAAATTGATCACTAGGTATCGTAATTAACTCTCCTGTACTAGGGTCTTTCACTTGAGCAACGACTTTTCCATCTACTTCGTACGTTACAATATCTGTTCCACTTATTTTCATTTCTGCTCTAGAATTCTTTCGTTTCGGCTCCATTTGAATGTTCATTTTAATCTCTTCTGATTGACTGTTCCCCTTCATTGACATAAGAGACGTTAAAGTGAGAAAATCCTCTTGTTTAAAATTATCACCTGCTTTTTTAAAAATATCTTTCGCGACTAATTCTTTTTCTTTTTGTACAGATACTGGTTTTGTAACATTCGTTTTCTCACTACTACAACCACTTGTCAAACCTACTATTAACGCCAAACTAGATGCTACAATCATTTTCTTCATAATGATCCTCCCCATTCCCTATTAGAAATAATTACACTTCATGTATAGTAAATTAAATGAATTAACATAAAAACAAATACAATACTTATTTCACTTCTAAACTAAACCAATTGTTAAATCCATATACTAACGTAACTAACGATCCAATAACACCAAAAACAACTATATTTATACCAATTGAAGAGCCAAATACAACAGCTATTATTGACACAATCATTAATAAAATGGCGATACTATTAATCTTAATTTCTACTATATCGCCATCCTTTACTTTCTTTTCTTTACTCCCAAAAAAGAATTGTTTTACTTTTATATTTGCATCATCTCCCTCAAAAGGAAACGTATATTCTTCATTATTTTCAAGTTTCATTACTACTTCATTATCTACCTTTACAGCGACTCTTGCTGCTCCTCCCATCATTCCCGTTGCCCTTATTACTTTAATACTCATGCTAAATCCCCCCTGTTTCAACACCTTGTGACTCTATTTTTCCAAGTAACTCTTCATATTTTTGCATCTCTTCTTGCGCATTATTCCAGCTCTCACCGTAAATATGAGTTAACTTTCTTGCTGTTATTTCAATAATAAAAGAGCTATCTCCATTTTGAAGTAATACATACGTTCTTGTATCCTCTTTATATATTTTCATAGGAGTTGCTTTTTTTAACTTCTCCCCGGCTGGTTGTCCTACCTTTTCTAACATAACCGGTACATAACTTTTTTCTATAGCTCCCTCGATTGTACTTCCATTCCAATCACCTTTTCTTAATACGTATAATACAGTTACTACTTCTAACTTATCGAACGATTCTTTTTTATCTTTGAGCGCTTTATCTTGTTGCTCTACAATAATATCCTTCGTTTCTTGACTCATTTGTGGCGTCGTATTCACCGCATTTGTATTATTTAAGTTATACAATTTTCCAACTTTAAATATAAAGGAGATCGATAAAACGACAATTAAACAAATATACCATTTATTATATTTTGGTGATTCAATATCTGAATATGATTGAATCTTTTTATGTTCAGCTGATGATAAAGCTGGTTCTTTCACTGCTGCAGCAACCTCTTGCTGCCCCTCATACACAGTTCCTTTACTCCAGAAGCCCTCTAGCTGTGCTTCCAGTTCTTCTTTTGATAGTTTCGCAACTGGAATAGTAGTAGCCTCTTCTTTTTTAACCGTACTTTCCATATTGGAAATTTCACGATTTCGAATGATTTTATTTCTTTTCACATTGTATTCAGCATCAAAGCGTGTTCCTAATCCTACTTCTTTATGAATCCTCCCTTTTATAATAGATGAAATGCTATACATCATAAAAATAACTATATACACGGAACCGGCATACCAACCTGTCAAATATACAGGAAGTATTATCCAACCTAAAAGGCTTAAAATAACTAAAATGTAGTGCAATTTAAGATTCCTCTTACTTGCAAACGAAAATATTTTACAAAACTTAGAAAATGCATTCCAAAATGTATACGTAAAACTTGCCATAAAGGCACAATACTTATTTTTCGTTCCGATTGTATCCCTATAAATTTTGTAAGCACCTTCGTGATTTGGCTCTAATCGTATTGCAGTTTCAGCTAGCATTCTTGCTTTTTTAAAATTCCCTTTTTCTTTTGCTACATTTGCAAAAGAGACTAGATTTGTTACATTTTCTGGATTCAGCTCTAAAGCACGTTTTTCCGCCTTTATACCCTCTTCTATTCGTTTCGGATAATAACTTAAAAGAATAAAAGCATATCTTCCTACATACATATCATTTTCAGGTTCTAACTCTATCGCTTTGTTATAGTATGTAATACCTTTATTAAGCGATTCTATATGTACTTTTGCCTCGCCCACATAAAAGTAATATACGCCTTCTTCCGGATAATTTTTTATCCCTATTTCTCCTATCTCTTTTAATCTCTCAAAATTTTCTTGCGCATAAAAAATATCTAGCGCTGTTAACAAAACATTTTCATCTAAGTGATCTATTTTTAGTGCTTCTTCTAAATATTTACTTGCTTCATCAATTTGTCGAAAACCAAAGTAGTACACATGACTTAAACAAATATAACCAGTAGCATCTTCTGGATCTTCTTTAATCATCCATTCCGCTTCTTCTTTTGCAAGCTCAACATCACCAAGCTTCAATAAGTGCGAGATTCTCCTAAGTTGCTCCTCCATCTATTCCTTTCCCCCAATCTAATATCATTTATTTCAATTGGTGCTCTTCCATATACTCTAATACTTTGTCAAAATCCTTATTTACATCACTAAACGTTGCATAATTTTTTGCAGTAGAGAACCAGTCTAAAGTTGTCGGTTGCCGTTTTTTCATTGCTTTTAATAAATCTTCATTGGATAAGGGCTGTAACTGCCCCGTTTCAAATGAACGCTGAATAGCTTCATTAATAGCGTCTTCCACTAAATATGTTAAATCTGCCCCTGAAAAATGTTCTGCATACTTCGAAACAAAATCTAACTGCAATTCCATTCTCGGTTTATCCTTTGTTTTCAGCTCTAGTATTGTCAGTCTTTCCTCGTTATTTGGTGGTGCCACAAAAACAAGTGAATTAAAACGGCCTGGTCGTCGTAACGCTGGATCAATATACCATGGTGTATTTGTTGCCCCAATTATATAAACACCTTCATTAAAAGAATTGCTTCCGTCCATCTCCACTAGCAATTGATTAACTAGCGTTCTTTGATGATGAGCACCCATCTTCTGTCTATTCCCGCCATATGCGTCTAACTCATCTATAAATAAAATACAAGGCTTTGTTTTTCTTGCCTCTTCGAACACTTCATGTAAATTTTTCTCCGCTTCTCCTGACCACATCGATAGTATTGCTTGCAACTCTAAATGAATAAAATTAGCGTTTATCTCCCCTGCAACTGCTCGCGCTAAAAATGTCTTACCGCATCCAGGCGGCCCATAAAATAATAAACTGCCTCCTACTTTCTTACCAAAAGCCTGAAAATACTCTGGATTCTTAATCGGCATAATAAAGTCCATATTTATTTTCTTTTTAATATCTTCCATTCCACCAACATCATCAAAAGTTATTTTACTCTCTTCCACTTCAACCATTTGATTTTTTTCTCTATCAAAAGAAATCACTTTAATTTTCTCTCGATATTTCTCCATGTCGTTCATTCTTGTATTTATCCCCCTATAAAACCCTTTAATTTAGAATATATGTATCCCTATTGCTGTAAAACCTTAAACCAAATATTCCAAAAAAAATTATAACAAAGTTCTACAGAATATTTTGTCAAATTTTGTCACATAACAAAAAAGAGACCCTTACCTATAGTAAGAGCCTCTTCTAACATTATTTCGGCTGCAAAGTTAACACTTTCCCCTCTATCCCCTCCGTATTCAATGTAGTCGTATGATACGTGCCATTTACCCAGTCATCTATTTGATCATGATACCAATCACTTCTAAAATGACCTGATTGTCCTGGCCCTACGATATGATAACCGTTTGACATATCTTTCGTATCAATGACGAATCGCCAAGAAGCTCCGTGATTGACAATACCGTTATCTCCGTAACTCGCTGCTTGAACGGTAACTTGACTTCCGCCGATTGGAACTGGTTTTTCGCGATTAAATGCAAGTAGCGCTAACATACTAGATGATTTTGAAATTGGATGTGTGAACGCCAGTTGATGGTAATCGCCCCACTTCCACTCCGCAACATTCGGTCCATATTCCTTCTGTAATTTTTTCATTACATTTTCGTACGATGTATGCACAACTTTCGTGAAGCCTCCGTACTTCGTAAACCAAGCGCTCTTTTCTCCTGCTACCTCTTTTCGAATCAATTCATCAACAACCTGTGCCTTCCCTTCAAATAACTCCATCACATCTTTCGGTATTTCTTTTGAAAATAACGTATTTGAAATCTCTTTCATTAACAAATGGAATATTAACGGTGCCGCTTCATCTTTACTATCGTAAAAATTCCACTTTGTTAATTGTTTTACGCCTTCTCTCTCTACTTCATTTAACGATGCTTTATTTAACTCTTTTAAAAATATAGGAGCAAACTCTTTCCCATATAAATTTTTTTGATCCATCTGTAACTCTTCTAAATCTTTCACCGTATACTTTTCCTTTTCTTGCAAAAACTCTTGAATACGCATTTGCCTATATGGCTGCGCCCACGTATTACTAATATGGTACGGATAATTATCATCAACGATTTTATTATTTGCAGTTGAAATAAACCCTTGTTTTGGATTGATTACTTTTGGAAGTTGATCAAACGGGATATAACCTTCCCATTCATATTCATCTGTCCATCCTGGCACCGGCAAACTACCATCACCTTTTTTACGCACTGGTATATTTCCATTCGCTTTATAAGCTATCGTGCCATCGTTTGATGCAAACACAAAGTTTTGCGTTGGTGTATGAAAATCTTGAAGAGCCGTTTCAAACTCATTCCAGTCTTTCGCTTTATTCATATTTAATACAGCCTTTAACTCAGCTGACGGTTCCAATGCAGTCCATTTCAAAGCAAATACTGTTTTCGTTTTATCTTTCCGTTTATCCGCAAACTCTGAAATGACTGGACCATGCCTCGTAACCGTAACATTATATGGGACTGTCTTTCCGCCTTTTACTTTAATAGATTCATCCACAATAGTAGCTTTTTCCCACTTATCGTTATACAGAAATTCATTTTCATTATTAGGATTTCGCTTCTCAATATATAAATCTTGCACATCAGGACCGGTATTCGTAACGCCCCATGCTATTTTGTCATTGTGACCTAATATAACGCCTGGCACTCCCGCGAAAATAACGCCACTCACATGTAAATCTTTCGTTTCAAGTTTCGATTGATACCAAATAGAAGGCGTCGCAAGAGATAAATGAGGATCATCCGCTAAAATCGGCTTACCAGACGCACTCTTCTCACCACTTATAACCCAGTTATTACTACCATTAAACTCTGGTGGAATGATCGCTTTTGCAAAACTTTGTGCTACATTCACATTTGTATTTTCCAGTTCAGCTAGCAATCTAGGCGCATCTTTCGGATATGTAGGAAATAGTTCATTTGCTTGCTCTTTCGGTAGATTTTTCAGCGCCCAATAACGAAATGCCTGACCGTGCCAATGTCCGCCTAAATCAAACGCCATATACTTGCCAATTGTTAAAGAATCTACAATTGACCACTCAGCCGGCTCATAACCTAATATAGTAAACTCGACCGGCAATTTCTTTTCCTCTTTCGCCTCACGTATAAAAGCATTCACCCCATCAGCAAATGATTGCAGGGCATATTTCGCTTCTCCATCATATTGACTAATAGACGCTTCGGCTGCTCGCCGTAAACCGAGCGTTCGAAACAACTTATCTCGATCAACAGCTGCTTCCCCTACAACTTCACTCAGCATACCAGAAGCTTGCCTTCTACTTAAATCCATTTGGAACAAACGATCTTGCGCTTGTACATACCCTTGCGAAAAATATAAATCATGTGCATTTTCCGCTTTAATATGCGGTACCCCTTTATTATCTCGCTTCACCATAACAGCATGTTGTAAATCCTCTAGCTTTATCGTTCCATCTATCTTTGGCACAGATCTAAGCGTATATATGTTCAAAAAAATCGCTGTACATATAACTAACAAAAGGACGATACTACTAGACCAAATAAAAATTCTCTTACCACGAGTTCGTTTCTTTTTTATAACAACTTCCATATAACCCCCTCCTTCCTCAAACTATTCGCTTCTATTTTGAAAGAACCTTTTAGAAAAGAAAAAATCCTTCCTTGCTCATTTTATGGATCATGTAAACTGAATACTCCTTCCTTTCCTTCCCTTACATCCCCTCGTTCTTTCTTACACCAATTCCTCAAAATCCCCTTCACATAAGCGAGCGTTCGCTTATTCTGTTCAAACGCAACTTTAAGTGCCTCTAGTACTGTCTCTCCTGAAGCTTTTTGTATCCACTCTTTCAATTCTTTCACGATATATGGAGATAGACTACTTATATGTTGTTCGTAAAACTTATAAACTTCACTATGCGAAGTATCCTCTTCTATCTCTTCTTCCTTCTCCTCAGCAACTACTTCTAAAATACTATTGTCCTCTTCTGCCGGCATACCAAAATGCTGCAATAACAATGGAATCTTCCATTCTTCTTCAAGACATGTACGTAAAAACTTATGTATGAATTCTTTATTTTTTACAGTCTTTAACTCACGTAACACACATTTTTCTACATTCGTATTTAAAATAGAATTATAGTGTAGCCAATTTAGTATGTATAACTCTTTCGTTTCCGCATCGTATAAAATCTTTCCGTATTCAACAAATCTATTTAACAGCTTCTCAACCGTTTCCATACTGTAGCCTGTTTCCAGTTCTGCCACACGCTTCGGTAATACGTAAATTCCACATTGCTTCGTTTTCGTACCAGTTAACAAATATATGTAAAAATAACGCTCCTCTGGCGTTAAATCTAATATGAATTCATCTTGCCAAAAGTTCACCTGCACATTACGGTACACCGCCATATGTTTACCTCCTCCTTGCATTCATAAAAAGGCAGATTTCAATCCTTCAATATACATATAGGAATGAGGGCTTGGTTTTTTGCATTTGAATTCCAAATTTTTTTAACTACTACAACACCGGTTTTATTTTTTCACGCTTTTTTGTTCTTGTAGTTGTTTTTGTTTTGTTTTTTCTTAGTGATTTATTACTTGGTAGGTGCTTATGAGGGGCTTGGTAGGGGCTTCATAGGGGCTAAAATAAAAAAGGAGCTGTTCCAAATTTTCATTTTGGATAGCTCCTTTAAAGTCTTTATTATTTTTTCTTGCATCAATACAAACTTCTACATACCATTCATTTATTTCTGCATAGAGTCTAACATCTTCACTAAAAAGGCCGCTGCCTCACCACGAGTTGTTGTACCTTTAGGATTAAACTTGTTATCTCCAACACCAGTAACTACCTGTAGGCTGTATAATCGCTGAACAGGCCGTTTGTATGCGATCAAATGTTGATCTGTAAATGGTAATGCGACTAAATTACCTGTAACACCTTTATACTGTAATGCCTTGTCAATCATAACCGATGCTTCTTCACGAGTGATTGGTGCATTCGGGTCAAAAACACCTCCACCACGACCGCTAATAATTCCTGCACTTGCACTACGTTTAATACCATTATGCAGTGACGGATGCGCATTGTTAATATCTACAAATGACTTATTTCCTTCTGGTAGCTTTAGAGCATTTGAAATTAATGCAGCAAACTCAGCTCTCGTTACATTACGATAAGGAGCAAATATACCATTACCTTCACCTTGCATAATACCTAGGCTATGTAGTTTACGAATATGCCCTTCAAACCATCCACCTGTAATATCATCTTTCGGCTTTTGTACTTCTTCTTTTGGTACATTGTAGTTAATCTTAATCCAACTGGGATTATAGAAAATCCATTCTCCATTCCCTACTTTGTACCAACCGTTTTTAACTGCTAACACTTTGTAACGGTCACCTTTTGAAGCTTTACGAACGGTTTGATGTTCAAGTCCTGCACCGCTACGTACATTTATACCATCACCATTAACAACTAGCTCCATGCTAGGTTCCGCTGGATTAAATTCATTTGAATCAAATAGCTCATTTCTTTCTTGTAAAGGCGAGTCAATTTGTGCGTTAACATTTGCATACCATTGAATACCTTGTACGAAGCCATTCCAATTCCCACGAGAAATTAAAATGTCAGGACAGTTTTTTCCGCTCCATTGTTGATGCCTGTAAATGTGGTCCGCGCTAATTCCTTCTTTGTTCATTAAATAACCTGCAAGTTGCTTTGCATTCTCTAACGCTTTATTGTAATCTCCATCTTGGTTAACTGAAATTTCGATACCGATAGACTCTCTGTTTCCTGAACCATCACCATCTCCTGCATGCCAACCATTTTCATTTGTTGGTAGATGCTGATAGATTTGTTTATCGTCTACAGTAAAATGCCATGAAGCAGTTCGGAACGTACCTTCTGTTGCTTGTTTATACAAATATTTCGCATGATTTTCAGCATTCGCACCACGAGCTGTGTTTGCAGTCTCATGAATTGTAATGTAACGTGCTTTCATCGGATTGGCAGGGCGAATATCAGGATTTCCTGCTGGAACAACCCACTCTACAAACGGGACACCTGCAAGTGTTCCATATTTCTTTGTAGTCATCGATGCACTATACTGAATAGCTCTTGGCTTTTCAACCGGCTTCATTTCGCGAGTAGAGCCATCATTTCGACCGTCTACATGTTCAAAAGCCCTTTCAATGTTTGAAATAGCTTCATCTTCCGCTACTTGACCTGTTTTAGCTTCTTTCATTTTATGTAACTCTTCTGTTTCATCATGTTTATGTTTATATTCTTCTAAAAGAATTTTCTCATTCTCTGATACTTCCGCTTCGTTAATTTGCATGTGATCTGGAGTTTCTAGATTGAAATTAGAATAACTTAACCCGCTCGTTCCACGTTCCCCTTGTGCGATACGAAGTTGATCAGTTTGAGGTTTTTTACTCTCTTCTGCTGATATTGCTAAAGGAGCGCTCCCTAACATTACTAAACTTGTTGATAGTGCAATTACTCTTTTTTTTATAATTGTATTCATTGCTGTAATCGATACCTACACTGTTCGTGTAGTATCTCAACCTCCCTTTATATTCTCATTAGTAATAGACTATGAATCTACTATGTATGTATAAAACTATGTTTATTCCACCCTTTTATAAATACTTTCATTTTATCCCCAGCAGGTGAATGATAGTTTCAATAAAATTCCTTAACAGACATTATTTTATAACCAATTGCAATTGCCGTCAAAAGCACTTACCCTCATACACACTACTACTTCTCAAAAAATAGATTAAGATACCTTTTACTGATTTTCTTCAATAAGAAGGATTTTTATAATTTTTCATAACGATCAAGTATCTATTAAATAAATCCTGTTTCTTTGTACTTTCCCCTTTGAAAATATTAACATTTTTACATTCTTGCGATAATATAGATGTAACCTTTTACATTGAAAAGAGTTTTATTTGGAAAAGATTTCTCATATTGATACCTGAAATGAAGAAGACCGAAAAATGATGAAGAAAAACGAGAGTATATACGATATTCAGCAGATGAGATAGATTTTGAAGGGCTAGAAATAACACCGCTAGAATGGCTTGAAAACATAATTGAAATATTAAAACAAACAGTACGAGTTTATTAGATAATACGTTAAAGGGGATGAACGAATTGTTACATACGATTGTTTATGATAAAGCGAAGTACCATTTCGAAGGTGATTTTCCTGAGGACTTACCAATCGAACAAGCTTTTGTACATACTGGCATGTTTTTAGGATGGATAATTGAACATCATTTATGTAGTCAAGAATTTGAAGAAGAGTCTCAAGACGAAATGAACCAGTTTAAACTTAGACAAATGACTGGCACAGAAATTTATATGAACTGGGATGGCGTTTTAGCAGACGACATGTTAAATGATGAGGGCAACCAATTCGCAATGTACTACTTTAACCACGACGAAGACTGGAAATATATAAATGATTACAGTGATGTTTTTATAGATGAAGGTGAAACTCTCTACCATGTGCAAGATACTTGGGAAAACTATTTCAAATTAAAAGAAGTTATTGATAATAGCTATAATTATTGGAAAGACAACTTACAAAATAAATAATTATAACAAGTCGATTTCTTATGTTAATAAGGAATCGACTTTCTTAATAGTAAACTTAAATATCTTTTCATTCTAGCCTCTATTACAAATTCCCTTTAACGTTTTCGACAATCTCGTTTATCGTATTTCGATCAAACTTATCACTAATTTCGTATGGCTCACGATCTCCTACTAATTGTACGCCTACAATATCATTGCGATCCTTACCATATTGCACTTCAATAATCGATCCACGCTCTATTTGTTTCCAAACGAGACTTGCTTCATCTTTATTATCTAAAATAATACAGTCCTCAATATTTTCATCAATTCCTATTAATTTGTTTTCATCTATAAACCCAACCTCGTATTGTTGACGCTCTTTCGCTTTGCTACTTACTACTATACCTTTGCTACCATTTGAATAGTCCATATAGTCCTTTTTCCCAGATTGTACCGCTTTCGTCTCTTGTGCTTTAGTTTTTTCAGCAGTTCCACAACTCGCAATCATACCAATTGGCATAACTACAGTTAATACTACTCTAGTAAATTTCTTTATCATTTGTAACCAATCCCCTAATTTCTTACTTTATTAAAGTAAGAACATAATATATAATAGGCAAAACCAACGATAAAATATTCGTTGCATGCCCACAATTTAATTAAGGACCAGGTCATTTAAACCTAGTCCTACATAACTTTATCTTTGCTTCACATACTTAATTGTGTTGAATGAAGCCTCATTAAATAATCGTAAGTTTTCCCCATCATAGTCTTGAACTTTATATGCTATTTTCTTTTTTTGAATTGTATCTTCTACACCATCTACTAAACGTTTATTGAGATGTAAATAGATTGTAAAAGCTTCCTTATCATATTCCCAAGTGCCTTCAATATAATTCTTTTTATTTGGATACTCACCTTTACCATACGTTTCAAATGTCTTATCACCTTTTAGAATAAGTGACATAATGAAACCGTCTGTTCCTTTGAATCCCCAATTACCAATTAATTCCGTACCATCTTTCACATTCTTCATAACGTTATCCGTATTAATTCCAGCTTTCTTATCTAACTCTTTCAAATCTTTCACAGATACTGTACCGTCACCGATTTTAATATCCCCTTCAAGATCTTTGAATGCCTTAAGCCAGTAAATATCTCCTTCTTTCACTAACTTTTCGGATTTCTCCATTAACTCTTTATCAGTCTTATCGCCTTTTTCTCTTTTTTCTTTTCGGGTGAATACTTCATTTATTAAAGAAAAAGACTCTCTAAAATAACCAATTGCTTTTTCAAAATCCTTTTGTTGATTTACATACTCTGCAGGGGGATCTATCGACTCAAATTTATCTAACATTTTATTTAATTCTTTCACACTATCTACTATATCTGATTTCTTTTTCTTACCGTCAAAAACCTCTCTTGTAATATTGTTATGCTCCGCAAACAACTTATCAAACTCTACTCCTAATTTATATACTTTATTAGGGTAGTCTTCCTTTGAAACTTTTTCTTTCTTACTATTAGACTTTGATTCTTTTACTTTAGACCCTTCCGTTTTTTCCTGTTTTGAAGTGTTCGTTTTCTCAGACACTCCACAACCAAATAACAACATGACCGGAACTGCTACCCCTAGTAGTTTCTTTACATTCATGACTAATTTCTCCTTTTACTTCAATCGATTATTCTTACTATACCCAGCCTCTTTTTTTATCTTGTAATTAAAGTTACAATCGCAATAACTCCTAGAATCGGTCCCCAATATTCCATTTTTATAAAAAATAGTGAGTGCTTTTTGGTGAACATAACTTTTTCACCAGTTTCGGCATCTATATAAACTTTCCCATTTGGCTTATTAATATATTTTCCTAAATACCAAGACATAACCCCTGATATAATAAGCATTACTGCCATTGGCCAACTATGGTCTTGAAAATATGTAGCGTCCCCCGTTATAGATCCAAAGATAACCTTACCTAAAAGAGTATTAATAATTACAATAATTGCGACTAAAAAACCCCAACCAGACCAAATAATCATCTATTTCTCCTCCTAAAGTGCACAACTTTGTACCTTATGTTAAGTTGAACTGCAAATGAAAACATTAAATAAACCGAATATTCAGACGTAAATAATTATATTTATTCCACATTCGATTCTAACTTTAGTGTTCTAAATGCAAATGAACCAGACATAATTTGTAATATTGTTGGAATAAGTAAAAAGAATAATGACATAAATAACATAACTATAGGAATCACAATCATACAAACTCCATAAACTTTATTATTAACCTTGTTTACTAAACATGATAAAATAAGCAACCCTATTTGAACTATTAAAATAATAGAGTAATAAGCTAAAAGTTCATAATCAAAACCTTCCATAATATTAAACGCTACAACTATTAATAGTATGGAAATAATAATTCCTATAATGCCACCAATTAAACCTAGTACGAATTCAAGCGTTCTTTTCAATACAATCCCCCTTTTATGAGCCACTAACAACTTGTATATTTTTCCCATTCACCATCATACCAAATATTTATTGGAAAAACTATACATACTTTTCATTCTTCCTTACCTTACAGTGACCTTCTTACCATTATAGATAGCTTGTAGTAGTTACAAAATCAAAGCCTTCAAAATCACTAACTGGTTTCGATGCCTTTAGAAAGTAGACATACCTCTTGAATACAATTAGTATTAACATAAGAAATATGAAAGACTGAAAAAGGCTCTTACATGAAGGAAGGAAGTGCACAGCTATGGATTTTAAAACAGTTATGCAAGAACTTGAAACTCTAGGTAAGGAACGAACGAAAAAAATATACATATCTAACGGTGCGCATGAGCCAGTTTTTGGCGTAGCTACAGGTGCCATGAAACCAATCGCTAAAAAAATAAAATTAAATCAAGAATTAGCTGAAGAACTTTATGCCACAGGCAACTACGATGCTATGTACTTTGCAGGCATTATTGCCGATCCGAAAGCTATGAGTGAATCGGATTTTAATCGCTGGATAGATGGGGCTTATTTTTACATGCTATCTGATTATGTTGTAGCAGTAACTTTATCGGAGTCAAATATTGCACAAGACGTTGCTGATCAATGGATCGCAAGTGGGGACGAGCTTAAAATGTCTGCTGGGTGGAGTTGCTACTGTTGGCTTTTAGGAAATCGTAAAGACAATGAATTTTCCGAAAGTAAAATTTCCGATATGCTTGAAATGGTGAAAGATACAATTCATTATTCTCCAGAACGAACAAAATCCGCTATGAATAATTTCCTAAACACGGTAGCAATTTCATATGTACCACTACACGAAAAAGCAGTCGAGATTGCAAAAGAAGTTGGTATAGTTGAAATCAAACGTGATAACAAAAAAAGCAGTTTGCTACATGCTTCAGAGAGTATTCAGAAAGAACTTGATAGAGGAAGACTTGGTTTTAAGCGTAAATATGTTAGATGTTAAATTATCAAAAAAGGTGCCAATCTAAGTAAGATTGACACCTTTTTAATGAGAAAAATGAATGAACTCCCCTTTGTACACCTTATCCGTTAAAAACTTCTTCATTCAATTTATATACTCTATCTCTTTTCTCATCACTTTTGACAAAAATAAGCTTTTCTTCTTTAACAAACCCTTCTAATAGTAAGCATACTTGCCCATATGCTTTAGGCTTATTCGTTGTGAATCTCTCATCTGATATTTTACCAGATCGTATTAATCGTTCACATAGCTCAAGCGCACTTATTTCTTCAGAATCAATTAATTCTAAAATATCTTTTTGTAGGGGCGATAAAGGTACGGGAATCTCAGCTACCTCCACCTTTTCTCGTTTGTTTTCTTCTTCAAATAAATCTTCGAATGAAATTTGATTCATACTTCTTTTCCTTTCTAACGATTGATTTGTATAACATGAACTGAATCCTCTAGCGTATGTATTATTATGTATTACTTACCTTTTTTCATAAATCTCAAACTCATGTACATCGTTTCATATAGTATATTTTGATTATACCAAATATACGTTCTGTTTTCTATTGTAGAATTCATTATAATAGGAATGAAAGGAATTATGAACATTTTTCTCGTTGTTAGTTGTATAATCCCTGTAAAAAAATAGAAATAAAATCTATAAAGACCCTCTTTAACTAATTCTTTTTGGGCTTTTCCATCTCCTTTTTTAAATACAATATGATGCGCATGTGGATCATACCTATCTTTTGGAGGCTCTCCTATATTCTTTTTTAAATAAGCTCCATAATCAATTTTGTCTACATCTTTAGTAACCTCACCCGTACCCTTAAAACCCTAAAGGAGCATGGGCTTCTTTTGCTTTTCCGCCGAAGTTCGTTCCGGATCTAATTACACTTCCATCTGGCAATATTTCTACACCTTTAACGAATGGGGATACGGTGTCCACACCTTTTGCTAATTTAATTTCAATTATATAATATTAACAATTTATTTTCTTTTATCAATATATACCGCGCATTATTCATCAAGTTTAAATATGTCTATGAAAAAAGCACTTGTTGTCAAAAATAACAATCAAGTGCTTTAAATTTATATATTTTATAAGTAACATTAATCCGTCACTATTCTTTTTTTCAATAGTCCAACTAAAGCTAGTTAATTTGGATATTTTACATATTTACTCGCTAATAATGCATTCCTTAATTTAACAAAAAATATTTTAAGATTTATTTTGCTCTTCATATTCTTTCATCTCTTCGAATTTTCTTCGCTCATTTTCATTACTAGGTTTCTTCCCTAAATATTTATATTCAAAATAATCCACTCGGTCATTCGGTCCAAAAGTAGATTGATACCATTTAGTATACCCATAATGAATTTTTACTTTCCCCTCAGATGTCACAATCATATCAAAAGAATACCAAGGTTCCTGATTATTTTTTATAAATATTTCCTGTAACTCTACACTTAAATGAAATAATTCATCATATGTCTTATCATATTCTTTTTCACTCACATTAAATACATCTGGTATATCATGGGAATATATATATTCATCCGATCTATCTGTGATATTGAAAAAGAATAATACCCCACCCTCTTGGTTATGAATCTCTGCATTAAAATAAAAGATATCCCATTCTACGGGAATTGTATCATTTATTTTTTGCGCTATATTTTGATAGATTTTATTTAATTCTAATTCGAACACTTTTACATCAACCTCCTGTTTTATTAAGTATTTCACGTATTACCTTACGTTGGCCTTCAATTTGGTACTTTATTTTAAATGAGTTTGGTCTTAGCGATGAACCTAAGTATACTGGTTCAATCTTTACTGTCACTTTTTTAGGAGGCTTTCCACCTAATGCATTAGCCCATTCTTTCTCCATGTTATACCATTCTCCACCCGAACGATTAATTTGTTTATTTTGAGCGACTAAATTATCAATATCACCGGATCCATGGAATTGCGTCCCTATCAAATGCCCACCATCATCATCCGGCAATCTATCTTCTCTTCCTGCAGCCACTTGCATTCCTGTGTTTCGTTTTCCTTTTTGAAGTATTAATCCTTCCGCCTCAACATCTACTATTCTACCAAGCTCATCTGTTGTATATTTATAACCATCCTCAGTGATATAGCGTACGTTTGGCGCAAGTTCTTTCCTTCCATTTTTCCCTTTAACAATGTGCTTCCCAAGATCTTTCTCTTTTATATCAGTTATCTTAGGAGTTTCACCCGTACCCTTAACCCCACCACTCTCCAAATTCGAGATCCTACTCTGAATACTCGCCTTTAAGGCATCATGGGCTTCTTGGAATTTCCCGCTATAGTTCGTTCCAGTTCTAACGACACTTCCATCTGGCAGTATTTCTACACCTTTAAAGACTGGGGATACGGCGTCCGCACCTTTTGCTAATGTATTTTCAATTATATAATACTAGTAGTTTCTGTTAGCTTTAATTCATAAAAATAATTTCTATAAATTTATAATATACCTTTCAATTAAAAAAGCACTTGATTGCCTTTAGTCGACAATCAAGCGCTTTAAGTTTCATCTGTTTTTAAGCAGCATAAATTTGTAAGTTTTGTAGTAACAGTATGACACCTTTTATATGTGGTAACAACTACTACGTTAAAACTTACGAGTTTGTACGAGTTCGTTAGTTTAATATATATTCCATGTGTTTATATTCAGCACCCAATAAAATGTCATCTCGCCTAAGCTCGTACTTCGTTTTCTATTCTATCATTGCACACAGTACTCCATGATGGTACAACCATCATGGAGTATCTATTTTCAAACACCCTATTATTTTTTCTATCCACTTCACATAAACTTTATTTTTCATTCATCATTATATTTTTTAATCGTGTAATTTACTTAAAAAATCAGTAAATGTATCTGCAATATAAAATACATTTTCTCTTGCCAGTTCTTCTACTTGTGCTTCTGTTAAACCTTCTTGACGCATTAACATTTCTTTTTCGCCAGCATTCTCATGCTCCCAAAAAACTACAATTGGGTTTTCTGTATTATTTTTATAATCTAAACACATTAAATTTCCAGCTGGATCAATTGCAATAGGGAAAATCTTTTGCGGAAGCGTAGGTTTGTATATTTCATACTTTTTAATAATGTACTCACTACTTTCCTCATCAAAACTAAATAAACTACCAAAGCAACGCTCTACATTGCCTACATTAAATTCTTCTGGTAATACACTCGCACCTCCATTTATTTTTACACAATCAATATAATCTTGAGGTAACTGGAAGCCTAATTGTAATCCAATTTCTTTAATCTTAGTTTCTGATACTTCTGCATCAGCATATTCCCACTCTAAATCTTTTCTCATCTAATACCCTCTCCCCATAATTTATTTCCACCAAGATGGTTAACCCCATGAATATCTGTTAATACTAATTGCATCTTTCCAGGAACCTGATGATGGTGCCAAGTAAGCCCCTTTATTCTTGCTCTCCCCTTTTCAATCTGATTAAGCTGTTGTGGAGTAAAAAGTTCCCTTGGTACTTTACCTTCTTCAATTGCCTTTTTTAATATCCTTGTACACTCTTTAAACTGATCTGTATCTTTCATAACATAATATTCTTCCTTTAATTTTAACGTAAATTTTAAGTTATCTCCTTTAAAAATAGGAAAACCTAACACATCATAGTCTACACCCTGCACATGTGTTCCTCCTGCCAATCCTTTATTAATTATATTATTTTTAGGTGAAGCGTTTAAAAAGTCATCAACATATCCTACCACTGATTTAAATTCTTCAACACTATCATACCCAAATTCTTTGATGGTAGTATCATCTACTTGTTTTAAGAAATCTTCAACACTATCATATCCCTTAGGAACAATTGATCTATTAATCAAATTTCCGTCTTTATCGTAATTATTTTTAATTACTTCGTCAATTTCAGATCTATGAACAGCGTTACCCGTACCCTTAGCAAGTTGATAAGCGTCATCCTTAGCTGCCGTACTTGCCTTTGAAAACTTTCCAGCTACTTCTCCAACAGTTGAAGATTCTATATAAGGAAGCCTCATTCCTATTCCAGTATCCACCATCCTAACTGCTACTGGAATAGGAGTATTTTTCATAGCATCTAGTGCATTCTTTAAAGTCTTATTTTCCTTAAGCGATTGTACCACATTATTTCTACGCTAAAACGCAAAAAAGCACTTGTTGCCTATCATAGACAATTAAGTGCTTTAATTTCATGTGTTTTTAAGTAGCATAAATTTATAAGTATTTTAGTAAAAGTATGACACCTTATATGCATCGTGACAAGTACATTAAAACTTACGAGCTTGTACGAGTTCATTAGTTTCAGGTTCATTTTAAGTGTATATCTTCGTAGCCAAATAAAACCTCATCTCACCTAAGCTCGTACTTTGTTTTCTGTTCTTTCATTGCACTCCATGATGATACAACCATCATTAGTCTGTACTTTTTAACAGCCCATTTTAAATAGCGACATCTTGATAACCTACTTCATCTACCCTTTCATTTATAAGACGAATTCCTAAACCATTTTCCTCATCCCATGAACAATCAAACGAGACCCCTACATCACGTCCATCGCGAAGGAAATCATACGGAACAGAAATACCTACTAATGTTATATGTTCTATTAATTGATCAACTGTTTCAATTAATGGGTAATCTTCATTAAATGCAACATCATAACCAAGCTCATGCCTTTTTTGTTTATAATAATTTAAAATTGGTTGTAATATGTTATGTTGGATTTTCTCCCAATTATCCATTAATGAATTGTATGCCACATATTGACCTTCATCAAATTTACCATCATCTTCTCCTCCAATTAATAATGCTATCTCCGTGTCCTTTCCTAAAAACTTTATGGTTCTGTATCCTACCCATGTATACTGATAATCAAGTACTCCAAAAACTTTATCATTTATTGTCATTTTATAATCTCCTTATTATTTATTTGCAAATCCTCCAGGTTCAAAAGCTCCTGCGTTTATTTCACCAACTCCACCAAGGTGTCCAAATTTGGCGTTTATTTCTGTTGGCACAAGTTGTATAGTAACTCCATCATTTAACTCATGCCATGTTAATTTATTTTTTACTCGGTATTTTTCTATATCTTTTGCCGTAATTCCACCAGCTTCCATTCCAAATTGGTTTGCCAATTCTGGTGAATTATTAAGCTGATCTGCTAACCTTTCATTTGCTTGCTTAAAATTATAATCTCTAGCAGTATTTCCTTTAGCCCCTTTTCCACCTAGCATATAATCGATTTCCAACTGTGCCTTCGCTACAGGTGAAAAATCAGGAACTCCATTTTTATACTCAATTCCATTAATACCAGCTTCATTTAAGATTTTCTGTAACGTAGGATCTGGTGGTGGTTTTAGGGTACATAAAGACTCACCTCTAACCCCTTCAAAAACGACATTTGAATTCGTTTCTGCGGGTGTTTGCTTGAATCTTGATTCATATGTACTGGCAAATTCCTCTTGCTTGAAGGCTGGTGGAATATCAGCATCTCTATCACCCGTACCCTTAACCCCACCACTCTCCAAATTCGAGATCCTACTCTGAATACTCGCCTTTGAGGCATCATGGGCTTCTTGGAATTTCCCGCTATAGTTCGTTCCAGATCTAACGACACTTCCATCTGGCAGTATTTCTACACCTTTAACGAATGGGGTTACGGAGTCCACACCTTTTGCTAATGTATTTTCAATTATATAATACTGGTAATTTCCGTTAGGTTTAATTCATAAAAATAATTTCTTTAAATTTATAGTATATCTTTCAATAAAAAAAGCGCTTGTTGTCTTTCGTAGACAATCAAGTGCTTTAAGTTCATGTATTTTTAAATAGCATAAATTTGTAAGTTTTGTAGTAACAGTATGACACCTTTTATATGTCATGACAACTACTATGTTAAAACTTACGAGTTTGTACGAGTTCGTTAATTTAATATACATTCCATGCGTTTATATTCATCCCACAGTAAAATGTCATCTCGCCTAAGCTCGTACTTCTTTTTCTATTCTATCCTTGCACGTAATACTCTATTTAAAGCAGTTACATAAAAACCTTGATAAGTATTCAACTTATCAAGGTTTAAGCTCTATAACTTATAATTTTCCCATAGTTTTTTTCTCATTATATGTGTCTCTAAATCTGCTAATCTAACAGGTATGGGTAACCGACTTTCTTTATTAATAAGTCTCATGACAATTTCAGTACTTGTCTCTATATCAATCCAGTTACCACATGAGATAAAAATGGGTTTTACACTTTTGGTTGTTCTTAAAGCTCGACCATATATTTCATTATTAATGATAATATCCGTATACGATCCCTCTTGATTTTCAGGCATAGTAAAATCTACATCTTTAATCTTTAAATAACTTTTCGCTACACCAATTGTTGGTTTATTTAAATAGAAAGAAGCATGTGTTGCAATACCCATGTGTCGATAATGCAAATAACCATTCCCATCAAACATATAGATATCTGGTTGTTTAGTTAGTTTTTTTGCTGCAGCTTTAATTAAAGGCAACTCACGAAAAGCAAGAAAACCTGAAATATACGGGATTGTTATTTCTCCATAACTGTACACTTTTTCAACAACTTCATGTGTACTAAAATCAATGACTACAATACAGCATGTACCATACGTTTTACCATTTATTTCCCAATACGCTAAATCTACTCCTGCAACAAATCGTATTTCTTCTAATTGAAAGGTATTTCTAAGTTGTACTTTTGGTAAGAATGCACGCTGCTCATTTTTAAATTCCTCTATTAAAGGTTTTAATTTAGAATTATCCATTGCAATCACAGCGTAAAATTTTTTCAATAAATAGTAAATTCTCTTTGGTTGATTCAAGCTTTTGTTTTTTTATATATTCTTGTTGATCCCGCTCAGCGCAACATAAACATATCGCCGTATTTAAACTCCTCTTCATATTTCCCTCTCCACTTTCATACCAAATTTAGTGCATACCTCCTGTATGTCTTCTAACCATACTTCATTTGATGAATTACAACTCAACATTTCAACTGATTTTGTATAGTATTTACTTTATTATACTTTTGGCTCCCTACTGAATTTTTTAGCATATAATAAATCTGATTCACTTGGTTCTGTTTTTTGTTCTATAATATTCCCTTGTTCATCATACTTTTTAAAAGTCATCTCACGTCCGGCAATACATTCAGACTCATACTTTTTCGCCCTGTTTTCAAAGAATTCAACCTGGTAGCCTTCTGCCGAGTTTTTATTCATATTTCCTATCCTTTTTATATTACCACTCGGATAAAACTCCACATATTTTCCTTGTTTAACACCATTTTCTACGTAGAAATAACTTTCTATATTCCCATTTTCATAAATATCGTAAGCTAATCCAGTAAATAATTTTTCTTTTCCATCATCAGTATACTCTACTATTCCTAAATCATAAGGCCCCCCGTATTCTAAGTACTCCTCAAACTCTAGGCCGTTCTGTATTATATACTCCTTCGTTAATATATCATTTAACATTTTTTGAAACCTCCGTGATTATTTCAAATTCATCTGTAAGATAAGCACAATGAGGACACCTTAGAAACATCATTCCAGCTGGTTTTGTTCTATTTTGCCCCGTACGAATTACATTGATAACAAAATTATCCAAACCAGCACTTGGATTAGCCTTTAATGCTTTATTCAAGGCAATTACTTCAGCGTGTGAACCTGCACCTTTTGTAAATGTATATGAATCAATAACTTCTTGTGGCATAGAATCATATCTTGACTTTATTAAAGGATGGAAATCGGGCAATATTCCATCGTAGTCATTTATCGAATAGTGAATTTTACCAGTTGTTTTATCATACACTCCAGCAAAGGCTGGACCAATTTTTTTCTTACTTATCCCCGTATCCTTTAACTTTTGCAATTCCTTAAGTGTTTCACCGCGTAAGTTAATCCTATAATTCAATTCTTTTGAAGTAAATTTTCCATATTTATTACGTAAATAATCTATTCGACTATTAGCAGTACCCTTAACCCCACCACTCTCCAAATTCGAGATCCTACTCTGAATACTCGCCTTTGAGGCATCATGGGCTTCTTGGAATTTCCCGCTATAGTTCGTTCCAGATCTAACGACACTTCCATCTGGCAGTATTTCTACACCTTTAAAGATTGGGGATACGGAGTCCACACCTTTTGCTAGTTTAATTTCAATTATATAATACTAGTAATTCCTGTTAGCTTTAATTCATAAAAATAATTTCTATAAATTTATAGTATACCTTTCAATTAAAAAAGCACTTGTTGCCTCAAATAGACAATCAAGCGCTTTAAGTTCATATATTTTTAAATAGCATAAATTTGTAAGTTTTTTAGTAACAGTATGACACCTTTTATATGTCGTGACAACGACTACGTTGAAACTTGCGAGTTCGTTAGTTTCATGCCCATTCCATTTTTATATTCATCGCCCAATAAAATGCTATCTCGCCTAAGCTTGTACTTTATTTTCTATTCTATCATTGCACGTAATACTCTATGATGGTACAACCATCATAGAGTATATACCTTTTAACAGCCTATTCTTTTTCGTTTGCTTGTCTTATGTGCCAGTGTATATTTAACTTTAGCATTACGAACTTTGTCATTCTCTTGTGTAAAGTATACATTGAGTAGTATGTGACTATAATACTTATAAAGCTACTATAACCAATCTCGTTTGTTTACTTATTACTGAAGACTTTTAATCCATACTATAGAGTATTAATCAACCATATCCACAAAGTATTCAGTATCCTGATTAATTTTTCGTATAAATTCCTCCAATGAATCAGCTATTTGAGTCTCAAAAAAATATACAGGAGTTTGTTGAGGTGTATTCAAATCAAGTGTTAAATATACACCCTCGTTTATTTCATAAAAAACTAATTTATCTTCTTCCTCGTATATTCCCTCTAAATCTGGATCAAACTCGTAAATACCTTCTCTCAATGTAATATCCGCTATAGTATCTGGATCCATTATTCTATTTATTGCATCCACATTATTTCCTTTTATAAAACCATAACCAACTTCTAAGTAAAAACTTCTAAGTTCATTAGGAAATGCAAATCCAAGTCTCTCTTCTGCCACTATAAGTTCATTTTCTTGTAATTTAAAAAACTTATGATGACTATTTTTTATAAAATCAAATGTAGCCATAAAAACTACCTCCTTGGAAATAATTTATTTGATGGTGACCCTTTACCATGAATTCCTGCCTGATGTTCATCAGGAAACTTAGCTGGATGTATGTTCCACCATTCATGAGGCCCACCAAAATTATTCTCTATAATATGATGCGCATCATAGGGTTGCCCAATATCCCTTGCTACTCTACCTTTTTTATCATAAACTTCCTCAGTATATCTTGGCCATGTTTGACCTGTTTTTTCTTCCCATTCACTTATCAATTTGTTTTTCACACTGTTAAATTTATTTCTGTGTTTTAACGTTTCCAATGGCGTCATTTTTTCATACTTATGTTCCCTTAGAGCAGCCTTTAATTGTTCTACTTGGTTTTTATGAAGCTTCAATCCTGTTTTTGACTCTACATCTCTAATATAATCTTTAGCTAAATCGTAATCAATTTTAACTGTACCCTTAACCCCACCACTCTCCAAATTCGAGATCCTACTCTGAATACTCGCCTTTGAGGCATCATGGGCTTCTTGGAATTTCCCGCTATAGTTCGTTCCAGATCTAACGACACTTCCATCTGGCAGTATTTCTACACCTTTAACGAATGGGGTTACGGAGTCCACACCTTTTGCTACTAAACCTTTAATGAAATAGTCCGCATCATTAATCTTATCTACGGTTTTCCAACCTTGTATTTTTAAATTTTTTAATAGATTATTTTCCTTAAGCGATTGTACCACATTTCCACCCAAATTTGGATTAAAACCAGGCATTCCTTCTTTGAATTTTAATAATTTCGCTAAATCAGCTAATTCACTCGTGCCTTTGAATGCTTTTACTCCTTTTCCTACTGCTCCAACAACTGGGATTGCATCTAATCCGCCAAAAATGATGTTTCCTACCCGCTCTTCTTGGCTCAATTTCCGGTGTGTTCCCCAGTCTTCTCCGTCGATACCGCTTTTTATTTGTACAGCACCGTATACTACTGCGGCAGCGGTTCCGAGTGGCGGGCAAAGGATTGTTGTGATGATGATTCCTAGGCCTATTCCTATGTCTCGCACCATTTCTAGTTTTTTCTGTTCATCTTCTATCGATTTGTATTCAAACCCTCGTGTGGATGGGACTACTTTCTTATATTCTTCATAATTTAGTTTTGCATCCGGATTTTGTTTTTTTAGTTCTTTGTATTCCTCTCTCAGTACGTTATCAAATGCAGGTGAATCTTTAAAAATATCTTCTATTGTTATTTTATCTTTTTTTGTTTTTATTGTTTGTGGTACACTTCCGTACCCTGCATGCGCATCTGGTAATACTGTCGTTGTTGTGGAGCCAATTCGGTTATCTGTTTTGAAACTGAGAATAGACGTATCTCTCATTTTTTGAGCGAATTTATCCATTTCTACTAAAAAAGGTTTATCTATATGTTCAGAGACCAATCGCCCTGCTTCTCCGCAATATTTTTGTAATGTCGAATAGCTATCAAGTAATTCCCCTATTTTTTGCGATTGATCTTTTGGGTTAAAATGTATACTACCATCTGAGTCTAAATCTCGTATTCTTCCATCAATTTTTTTCAATAATTCATTTGCGTGCCGTAATTTTATGAGTGTATCTTTTGTAATTCGATTCATACCATCTCCCATGTTTTGCCATGGTTCAGGTCTATATTTCACATCCATTTCGTTTTCATCCCCCAGCCGTATGGTGATTTCTACAACTTACTTAATATTTCACGTAATTGTTCGTCCTTTTCAAGCATTTCTACACATGCGACCCTTACAAGTGTCGCCGACCTAGAATAGTGTTCAGCAAATTCAAGTGTTTTGTGTAATATATCAGGATATTTTTCAATTACTCTCATCGCTTCACCTTTTTGATAAAAATCACTGCTTAATAAACTCTCAATATTCGTTCCAATGACGCCTACATGGATTGCATATATATCTTCTAACTTCATTACTATATCAAGTAGTTCTTGAAAATTAACTAATACTTCCTCTCCACCACCAGAACCACTATCTCCCATTGATACTTGCATTATTCAATACCTCCTAACGAGAATTGTCTCGGGTCAATTAATTTTTTATACGGCATTTTTAACACGTCATACAATTTCTTATTTACCGCATAGAGACTCACCCAGTCATATCGATTACGTTCTACATCTATTTGAACGAAATCTTCTCCTTCAGTGAAATATAAAAAACATTCCCATTTTCCTCCTCTATTACTCCGAGGCCTCGTATACGTTTCCATCGCTATAACGTCTTTATTTGATAAATCTTTTTCCTCAAATGTTTGTTGTTCTATTTCTGTCATTCTCTTTGAGAAAAATGTATCTTCTATTTCCCTCGGTTCTCTCAACAAGAAAGGGATGCGTGTTAATAAGGAAAAATATACGTCTGGCTTTGGTATGTAGTCGATCTCGTATTTTTTATTTGGTTCTATTTCTGTTAATACAGCCACTCGGTCTTTATCCTCTTTTAAAAAGCCAATTAATACATTATTCATTCTCGTGTATTCATGACAATTTTCATATTCCTTTAATAGTTCAATCATTTGAAAAGCGGCACGGGTAATTCCATTTTCGCTTGTAAGTAAGCCCTTTTCTTTTAAACTCGTAGTTGCTTTCGTGACACATTCTTCATCAAGTAAAATAATTACGTCACGGTTTGGCAATCCAAATATATCTGTAACTCCAGCTGCACCTGCGAGAACATATAATTCAGCAGGTGCAAAGTTCATTTCTTTCCCCATTCTTTTATCCCTCATTTCTCCATCACAATTGTTTTATCGCCCTTACTTCCGATATATCGCCGTACGTTTGAATACTTTTCTCTAACTCTTTCAAAGCTTTCGTATGTCCTTCAAATGCCTCTACCATTTCTGAATTATATTGAATAATTAAATCTAGATAACTTAAAAAGGCATCCCTCGTTTTTCCATTCCAGTTCGCACATGTAACGTATGCTTTTAAGTTTTTCGCTTGATTTAAAGAATCCTTCATACCATTTTCAATATTTTGCGCGTAAGAAATGGCACTTGCTGTGTTACTTCCTATAATTTCAACCTCTTTGCCACTCATGTGGATTCCCTCCATTCTTTCTATACTTAATGGATAAGTTTTTCAATTTCCTTTTTCTTCTCTTCAAAAGCTTTGGTCGCTGCAGCGTATGCTGACGCTTTTTCCGCTTCTGCTTTCGCTTTATATTCCAAATACTTTGCATAAGCTGTACTTATCGCAGATCCAACATCGCTTAATGCACTTTTAAAATAGGATAATACTGTATGTAAGTCTTCATCCTTTTCATGACGTTTTTGTTCAAATTCAACTGCCGGAATTTTATTAGCTTCTAAACCATTACTTTTACTCTCATAATCTCTTTTCGCTGATTCAGCCTCTTGAATGAATTGTTTTAACTCTCTTTCTTGATCTTTTAAATAATCATGTAATTTATCATACTGGTCTCGTTTCCTCGCGCTTTCTGTAAAACCCGATGCATTTAAAAAAGCATTATACAATTCATCTAACATCTTTCTCCCCCTTTAGCACAATAACTATGTAGTTAAATTCGTATATTTAAACATGAATATTCATTACATTGAGAATTTATAAATAATTATTTTTGCATATTGCCATTTTATCAAAGGGGTTTTAACATTTCCATATTTTATAAAAAGCTTTCGCATTTTTCTTCAATTAAATAGCAATGAATATTTAATTGAAGAAAAATTATAGTTTCATGTAGATCATTGAAATTTTATCCACATTACAGAAATTAATGGAAAATAATCATTGTTTATATGTTACAATTACGATGTATATGTGTAATACGTATAATAAAGTTAAATGAAACTGGGGAGGCTCTCTCAAATGAGCAAGAAAACAAGCAAAGCTAAAAAAATTTTCGGATTCGTAATCACCGCAGCACTAGCAACTACAATGATGGTAGGCACAGCAAACGCACAAACAACTACGAATAACTATAAGGTAGCTGGCAATGCGAACACTGTATTTACAGATGTACCAAAGGACCACTGGTCAAAAGATGCTATTGATTACTTAGCGTCAGCAGGACTTTTTAACGGATATGGAAATGGAAAATTTGGTTTTGGGGATAATATTACTCGAGGCCAGGTAACTTCTTTAATCGCTCGTCATTTAGGTTTAACAGCAAACAATGAACAGAGCAATATGTTTAACGATATTAAAAATCATATGTTTGAAAAGGATATTAAAGCTATTGTACAGGCTGGAATTATGACAGGTGATGGAACAGGTGCTTTTCGTCCAGATGATGCATTAACTCGGTATGAAATGGCAGTAGTATTACAAAAAGCATTTCAATTACAATCAAAAGGACAAAGTAACTTTAAAGATGTACCTCAAGATCATTGGGCCTATGAATTTGTAAATACGCTACGTAGTAACCGAATATCCTACGGTGATGAGGCAGGTAATTACAATGGTAACATGCTTGTGAAACGTGAGGAGTATGCACAATTTTTCTATAATGCAATAGCCAAAAACAGATCTTATAATTTCAACATCAATTCAAAAGAAGAACTGAAACAAATGTTAACAACAGCTTTACAGAATGGGACGTTTGGTCCATTTACATTACATGCATTGGGTAAAGATATATCTGAGGTGAAAAAAGAATTTGGAGTGCCTGATGTTTTGCAGAAAGCACCATGTACAGAATGTGATGCACCTAATACAGCAGTATACGGAGAGTATAATATTGATATGTACCCTTCGGACGCAAGATATATATGGGTAAAAATGGGTATTCCTATCAGTGAATTAAAAGAGTGGTTTGGTGAACCAGATGAAATTGGAGCGGATATGACTAGTGAAGGCTTTATATATAATCGAGGAAGCTATTCTCTTTATTTCAGCTTCTCTGATGGTTATATTCAACGCGCCGAAATATCTAAAATATCTAAAACTAAAGAGCATTAATAAGTTACAAGTAATATAAAATATAAAAAATCCTTCAAGAACAGCCTTATTCTTGAGGGATTTTATTTTCCCCTATCTATTTAACATAATCCAAAGCTATAAAACTCCTACTGATTAAACTTTATTTTTTTGGGTGCTCCGTATCCCATTCACTTAAATACGTTGCATATTCTAGTTCATCTGGATCATCATATAACATAGAAATAAACTCTAATTTATTTCCATCACAATCTAGAAAATATACACTTGCAGCTGGCATCCATCTTTGGACAATTGGCTCTTCATTTCCCTTCCCCTGACTCCCTACTACCTCTATTCCACGATTCTCTAACCATAATTTAGAAGTCTTTAAAAACTCTAAATCTACGCGAAAAGCGAAGTGTTTTGTCTCAAACTCTTCATTCGTATGCATTTCCCATAACCCGAGCATTTGTGCTTTATTTTTTCCTACCCAAAAGAAAGCAACCCGCCTTTTCGATAGTTTTTTTGCTAATGATAAACCTAACTTATTTTGATAGAAATCTATCGCCTTTTCTAAATTCCTTACATGTAAATGAGTTTCATATATGCTTTGTATCATTATATATTTCTCCTTCCCCTACCTTCTGATTTTTTTAAATTATATTTTGTTTTTATCATACAAATTAATATATTTTTAAGCATCATACTTTTGTATAATTGTTCTTTCCTACAAAGGTATATGTATCAGCTTTAACTAATGTCCCAACGCCGGAATTCAATACAATGAAACTAGTGAAGTTTTATTGCCCCACACTAATCATGCTTTTATGGACAACTGGCTCTCACCAACTTTCCTCCCATTAGAAGTTTGACTGCCCACAAATAGCAGGATGAAAATTCTATTTACATTCATAAATTTTCATAATTTAATAAGAGTAGTATCTTAATAATAGAGGAGGAACCGTTCTGGATAAAACCAAAGTTATGGCCTATTTTAGTGTAACGGGTGATATATTCCCTATTGAAGCAATTACCGAGGCCTTAAGTATCGAGCCGACACAAACTTATAAAAAAGGAGATATTGTTGAAAGACATGATAATCCGAATCTTGTATCCACCAAGACCCTATATAGAAAAGAGACGGATTGGACTATAAGCACTGGATACCAAGAATCATACGACATAAATAATCAGTTGAACGTTATTCTAAAATCTCTTGAAGGGAAAACAGAACAATTAAAACATCTCAAGAAGAAGTATAGTTTAGAGTTTCTTTTTATGGTAGTGATTCAAGTGGCGAATAACGAATCACCCGCAATGTATTTACAAAAAAACATTATTGATTTTGCTAGTTCAATTCAAGCAGAAATTCATTTTGATCTATATATTTAATATAAATAAAAACGCTATTGATATTAGAATCAATAGCGTTTTTTTATTTGAGAACAAGATATGTTTTATCTTACTTACACCTCAAAGCAAATTTTGTTTATATAACTTATTACTTCAATTTCCCCTCAAAAACAATTTTTCTACCGCACGGTTCAACTTCTGTTTTGCCGTCTTTCTTCACTTCATGAAAGATTGGCTCTTCCATGCGACGAGACGGTGCGTATCCTTCTTGTTCCATGCGCGCTAAACAGTCTGTAATTGTTTCGTTTTCGAGTACTTCAAATTTTTTCTTATTAGGTTGTTTTGTCATGCCCTAACCTACTTTCTATTTTTCTTGATGCGAATTGACTCTTCATGTAGATCATATATACCATTGCGAGAACTCCTATTATAATCATAACCGCAATGAAAAAGCTTGTATACTGTATTTTTTCTATAAATACGCCTCCTAATACAGGTCCCAGTATACTTCCTAAACTAAAGGCGATTCCAGATAATATATTTCCTGCTGGTAGTAAGTGTCTCGGTAATAAATCTGTCATAAATCCAAGACCTAATGAGAAGCACGATCCAATGACCATACCCGCTAACAACATGCAAGCAAAGACGATCCAGTAATATTGATCAAATACTGCTGCAAGTAGGAAAATACCCGTACTTATGCTAAACGTCCACGTTAATATACGGTCCCTTCCGTATTTGTCACTCAATATACCGAGTGGAATTTGTGTAATAATGCCCCCAACTGCAAACGCTGGTAATAAGAAGGATACTTCTGAAACAGACCATCCTTTGCGAAGCGCGTATACTGGTAAGTTACTATTTAACATTGCTTCGAGTACACCATATGCAAGTGGCCCAAGTAATGCAATCCATCCTAATCCAACAACTTGTTTATAACGAGAAAATGATGATTCACTCTTCTCTTCTCTTTCATCTTGTGCTGGGAATGCATTTTTCGTTGGAAGTAGTAAGAGCCAACCTATTAAACAAAGTATAGTAGATATAATAAATGGCGTTGCAAGACCGTACTGAACAGTGCTTGCTAAATACGGACCGACTGCAAAACCAATTCCGAAGAATACACCGTATATCGATACTTGTCTCCCTATTTTACTCGGGTCTGATGTTGTCGTGATCCACGTTTGTGTTCCGACATGAAGCATATGATCTCCGACTCCAACTAGAAATCTAAGAATAAACCATACCCAAAATGAAAAGGTTTGTGTAAAAAAGAATAATGAAATAATAACGAGAAACCCACCAATAACGATAATTGGTTTCATTCCAAACTTTTGCATCGGTTTTTCAAGAAACGGTGAAATAACTAATATCCCAATGTATAATGCCGTCGCATGAATACCGTTAATACTTGAACTAACCCCTTCTTGTTCAAAAATCATTGCAATGGCTGGTAAGAGCATACCTTGTGACAAACCCGAGATTGCTACAATTCCAACCATAATCCAAAAAGTAAAACGCATCGACATCCCTTTCCCTCTCCTTCTCACGCTGTCCACTTTTCATTATAAACTGTTTCTTCAAATGCGTGTACGAATATTCGCAATAAAAAAGAAGCGAAAAGAATGAATCTTTTCGCTTCTTATCCTTCCCATACTTGCGCTTTCACATTGTTATGAAATTGCTTGAAATACGGATTTTTATAAAATGCAGTTCCATATACATATTGCTGTGCGTCAGTAATTGGTGGCTGTGTATGTTGCATTTCTAAAGGAACTACAGCTGGTGAAACTTGCATATACAGCGGATTTATCACCATTTTTGTATATACATGATGATTATATGGCGAATACGCGACTAAAAATGGGTGATGCATTGACATTCTCCCCTTTTACATACAAATTGTTATATTATATGCAATACCTTTCATTTCGGGGATTATTTCTGTTCTAACCATGCCTCTACATGTTGTATAAATACATCTAAACAATCAATAAACGGCGAATGGCCGCAATCCTCTAACACTTTTAACTCTGCATTTGGCAAATGTTTTGCTAATTCCTCACCGACTACTTGCGGTACGACGTAATCTCTGTCACCTTGTATGACGAGTGTTGGAGCTTTAATATGATGAATTTGCTTATTTCCCTCTACAACCCCGTTATGTTCATCCGAAATATTAAATGTAATGAGCGCATAATTCACATCTACGAAATTACGCTGCGTTAACATATCGTCTAAATACTTTTCATAACGATCCGGTTCAGGTTGATTATGTGTATATATTAATAGATTCCATACTGTACGGTAATATAATTTATTCATATTTTTTATCGCATCTAGCACTGGAGCAATTTGTACTGGATCTTGTGCGATTTCTTCTTTCGTCTTTACTAAACTTGATACGATCGGTTGCCCGTTAATATCTTTTTTGAAAATCGGATAACCTTTCATTCCTACTGATTCTACTAAAATTAACTTTTCAACAAACGTTGGATGATTCGCCGTAAATTGCATGGCAACACCACCGCCCATTGACCAGCCCATTAATGAAAATTTCTTTAGTTTTAATTGATCGATAACTAGTTTTACATCTTCTGCAAAGTCTTGTATTGAATCAATCGATTTATTATATGTTGATTGTCCAAATCCTCTTAAATCAAGAGCGTAAATATGGTATTGATCTTGCAGTTTTTCAATTACTAAATCCCAGTGTTGTGACGATGTCATGTTCCCGTGAATGAGTACAAGAATTTCTGTATTTTGCCTTCCAACTTCCTGATACGCAATCGTTTCTCCGTTCGATAGTGAAACAAACTCCATTGTTGCAGGCTTAATCATCACAAGTTCCCCCATTCAATTTAATAGAAAGAAAATTCTTTACTTACTTAAAGAATAACATACAGAATGTACGTTCTCAACATAAAGCCTATCCAAAATTATTACATAAATCAACATGTCTATTACTAGACAATTATAATAAAAAAGTATATAGTTAGCTAGGTAACTAATTTGAAAGGATCTAACTATATGGACGAAAAACAACATTTTTTCCACATTGTCAGCCAGACTTCTCGAAAATTCACAAAGAAATTTAATGAACGCGTATCTCCAACTGGGCTATTTAGTGCGCAATGGGCCGTTATTTTCCGCATTAACCAAACCGGTTCTTGTACGCAAACAGAATTGTGCCAATACTTAAATGTTGAATCACCAACAATGACTCGTACGTTAACACGTATGGAAACGATGGGTTGGATTATTCGTACTGAAGGAAAAGATCGCCGTGAAAAGCTCATTTCTTTATCAGAAACAGCGATAAAAATGATTCCGATATGGCAAGAAGAAGTTGATACTTTCGAAGAAAAAACACTAGAAGATATTAACGAAGATGATTTACATCAAGCATTTCAAGTGTTACAAAAAATCATTAAAAATTTAGATTAAATTGGAGGGATGACGATGCAAAGTGAGAAGCTTTGGACAAAAGATTTCCTCGGAACTTGTTTTAGTAGTCTATTTCTTTTCTTAACATTCTATATGCTTATGACTACTTTACCTATCTATGTAATAGACGGCCTAAAAGGAAAACCTGAGGAAATTGGTTTAGTTGCAACTGTTTTTCTTATTTCATCTGTTTTATGTAGACCATTTACAGGAAAATGGCTCGATGAATTAGGAAGAAAGAAAATATTATTTATTTCACTTTCATTATTTTTAGCTGCTACCGTTATGTACTTCGGTGCGCAAAGTTTATTTTTATTACTTGCCCTTCGCTTCTTACATGGTATTGGGTTCGGTATGGCAACAACAGCCACAGGAACAATTGTAACTGATGTTGCACCAGCTCATAGACGAGGCGAGGCACTTGCATATTTCGGCGTATTTATGAGTTTGCCGATGGTAATCGGTCCTTTTTTAGGTTTAACAATTATTTCTCATTTTTCATTTACTGTACTATTTATCGTTTGTTCCATATTTTCATTGCTTGCATTTTTATTAGGACTACTTGTAAATATTCCGCATGAAGTACCAATGAGCAAACAAAAACGAGAAAAAATGAAATGGAAGGACTTAATTGAACCAGCCTCTATTCCGATCGCTCTGACAGGATTTGTTTTAGCCTTTTCTTATAGTGGTATTTTATCCTTTATTCCTATTTATGCGAAAGAGCTCGGTTTAGGCGAAGTTGCTAGTTACTTCTTTATTTTATACGCACTCGTTGTTGTAATTTCTCGTCCATTTACAGGAAAGATTTTTGATCGCTTCGGTGAAAATGTACTTGTTTACCCAGCTATCATTATTTTCACAATTGGTATGTTCATTTTAAGCCAAGCGCAAACTCCGTTTTGGTTCCTTGGTGCAGGTATGTTAATTGGTTTAGGTTACGGAACATTAATTCCAAGTTTCCAAACGATTGCAATCTCTGCCGCTGCAAACCATCGACGTGGTTCTGCGACAGCTACGTACTTCTCATTCTTTGATAGCGGGCTCGGTTTGGGTTCTTTCATTTTAGGTATTGTCGCAGCGAAATCAAGTTACCATAATATGTATTTCATCGCAGCTATTATCGTTGCCTTCACTTTACTTCTCTATTATGGATTGCACGGACGAAAACAAAAATTCAAGAAACAACATACAGACGGAAAAGTTTCCGCTTAACATGAATAAGGAAAGTAAACTTCCCCGTTTACTTTCCTTATTTTGTATTTCTTTCAATAGAAGCGTATACTTATAATAGAAATAAAAAGGAGGGACCGATATGAAACTTAAAAAATCTCCCCTACTCTTACTCATAATCACATTTATATTTGTAATCACAGGGCTCGGTTTTACATACTTCAAACATAATAAAACAATCCCATCGAAAAATAACGTGACGAAGAAAAATTGGTTAGATGACCCTTACTTACGTTGGTCGTATACTCATATGAAAGAATTCACTTTAATTAACGAGGTAAATAATAACCCGGATCAAGTTTTCCACTTCTCTACCTCATTACAAAACTTAGACGATTTTGCTGTGGAGCGTAGGTTTGGAAATACAACTCCTCTAAAAAAACTTTTAGACGATAACAAAACAGATGCTTTTGTCGTGGTACACAATGGACAACTTGTTTATGAACGATATTTCAATGGATATAACGAGAATGAACCTCATGGCATGGCGTCATTAGCAAAGGTCTTTACTGGGGCAGTGATACAATCGCTCGCTGAAGAAAACCGTATTGACTTAGAAAAAACAGCTGACACATATATAAAAGAATTAAAAAACACACCGTTCGGTAATGCCACACTTCAGCAATTAATGGACATGCAAGTTTCTGTTGAATACCCTACTCACGGATATGAACATCCAGCGTTAGAAAATCAAGATGCACAACTATATTTAGCTAGTAATATTTTACCTCGAGGTAAAAACTACGACGGTCCGATGAACATTTATGATATGTTACGAGAAGTAGAAGAAACTGAACCGCCTGGTTCCGATTTTTCTTACGATAACGGATCAGCTGAAACACTCGCTTGGGTTATTCGAACGATCACGGATAAATCATTAGCAGAAAATGTTAGCGAACGCATATGGTCTCAAATTGGTATGGAAGAAAACGCGTATTACGTTACAGATGAAACAAAAGTAGAACAAGCAAGCGCTGGCTTACATGCAACTGCTAGAGATATGGCGAGATTCGGGCAATTACTATTAAACAACGGGGAATATAACGGAAAACAAATTCTCCCTTCTTCTATTACTGAAGATATAATAAATGTCCAAGAAGGTGAACTTGCAGTTGGCCCTGGAGCTTCCATTTCTTATCATAATCAATGGTGGATTCCGCACAATGAACAGGATGCTTTTGAAGTGTTAGGTAGTTATGGACAATCGCTCTACATCGATCCGAAAGCAAATATGGTCATTGTCCACTTCTCTTCTAACGCTACGCCAAGTAATGAAATCCATTCCGTTTACTCCAATATGTATATTGATATTGCACATCATTTAGAGAAGCTTCCACGGTAGTGGAGGCTTTTTCTTGTTGGGGATAGAAATACTACCGCTACTTCAAAAGTTTGAGTATCCAAAATTGTAATTAAGCCTGAATTGACTAAAGCTGACAGCAATTAGAGAATGCTTATCCCCTGACTTGCTGCCGGCTTTCATTTTAAAATTTAATTAAAAAATTTTTTCTTATTATTTTTGATGTAGTGTACGACTATTACAAAGTAAATAATAGCTATGAGATTAATTATGCTTAATGTTAGACCTGATAAATTGGACCAAGGCAGTACAAAAAGCCAAAATACTACTAAAATTGAACTCACTACATATAACCATTTGAATTGATCTGTCATTTTTAATTCCCCCATTTTTCCTTCTTTAATGATTTTGTCTTTCAAGAAAGCATCTCCTTTAATTAATTCGTCAATGCTAATATTGAATAAATCACTTAATGCAATAAGTGTTTCAATATTTGGATAACCTTTTTCAAGCTCCCATTTAGAAATTGATTGTCTACTAATGTTTAATTTAAGAGCTAGTTCTTCTTGTGATAAGTTATGCTTTAAACGTTCTTCTTTTAGCTTTTTATAGAACTCCATAATTTCAACTCCTATAACTTTGTTTTTACTATAGATTATAAAAATCCGTAAGAATCGAGAAGTAGCATGATGTAACCTAAGAGTAGCAATGTTTGAAACAGATGGTTGCACTATACTTCAACACACAATGAAATAACGGTTTAATAAATAAAAACAACTGGTATAAATATCTGAATTTTCTATATATTAAAGGATATTATTCAAACAACCCCGAATAATTGTAATAAATATACATAAGGAGGTTGATCTATTTTGTTTCGTTCTTTTACAAATGGTTGCGTCACCTTAGTGCAACGTTTCTTGCCAGAGCCGTTTATTTTATCATGTTTATTAACTGTTTTTGTTATTTTCTTCGGCATGTTTGCAACGCACCAAACACCTGTGGAAATGATTAATCACTGGGGTAATGGCATTTGGGGGCTTCTCGCCTTTTCTATGCAAATGGCACTTGTACTCGTGACAGGATCTGCTTTAGCAAATGCTCCCCTCATAAAAAAAGGATTAACGAAAGCGGCAAAACTACCGAAAACGAATGGACAAGGTATTATTGCCATTTCAATCGTAAGTTTACTAGGGGCATACATAAACTGGGGATTTGGTATTGTTGTATCTGTTTTATATGCAAAAGAAGTGGCAAGGCAGCTTGAAGGATTAGATTATAGACTAGCCATTGCCTCTTCTTACTCTGGATTTCTCATTTGGCATGCGGGACTTTCTGCTTCTATTCCTCTTACGTTAGCAACTGGCGGTGAAACATTAATTAAAACGACAGCAGGAAGTATTAAAGAAGCGATTCCAATAACAGAAACGCTATTCTCACCATACGCACTTGTACCAGTTATTATTTTTCTCGTTACGATGCCTCTCATTAACCGGGCCATGCATCCAGATGAAAAACATACGATAACGGTAGATCCTAGCGTGTTCCATGAAGAAGCCGCCGCTCAGGAAGTAGGAAACAATACATTCGCTGAAAAAATGGAAAATAGCATCATTATTACACTTTGTGTTGGATTGTTGGGTCTCATTTATATTTTCAATTACTTTTATACGAAAGGCTTTAACCTTACGCTAGACATCGTTATTTTTATGTTATTAATTGCTGGACTTATTTTTCACCGCACTCCGATTCAATACATTCGTGCCTTTTCAGACTCTACGAAAAGTGCTTCTGGCATTTTACTTCAATTTCCGTTTTATGCTGGAATTATGGGAATGATGATTGGAGCAAATAGTGAAGGACTTTCACTTGGAGGAGCTATTTCGAATTTCTTTATTAGCATTTCAAACGAAACAACTTTCCCACTCTTTACTTTTTTAAGCGCTGGCATCGTTAATATTTTCGTTCCATCCGGTGGCGGTCAATGGGCTGTGCAAGCACCAATTATGATTCCAGCTGGCGCTGAACTTGGCGTACCCGCTGCAAAAACAGCAATGGCAATTGCGTGGGGTGATGCTTGGACAAATTTGATTCAACCTTTTTGGGCATTACCGGCATTAGCGATAGCTGGTTTAGGTGCCCGTGATATTATGGGATTTTGCGTTGTTAACTTACTATATGCAGGATTTATCATAAGTCTATGTTTCCTATTTATTTAAATGAAAAGCTAGTTTTATACTAGCTTTTTTACATAATGAATCACTTATTTCCCACGCAATTTATAATCCTCTTCCACTCTATCTCCGTAAGATGTAATGCCTCAAATGCAAAAAAATCTTCACATACTTTTTCAATTAGATGTGGATTTTCTCTCAAGAAATTCCACTGTAACGCTTTAGGAAGAAAATACATTTCATATTCTTTACTTCCCCGTACAACCTCATCAACTTCTCTTTCACAAATCCCTCTTATTAAATAATTATTTCTTAATTGCATTTGAATTTGTTCAAACGTTTCGCTACATTTATTCAATTGAAGTAAACATGTAATATACGTTCGCAAAAGTTCATTATCATACCCACAACAGTTTACACTACGTTCCATTTCATTCATAATGTACGGGTCTTTTCTTCTCTTCATTAAAAACAAGGACTGGATCAAATTGTTCTTTATATAAATCAAGTACCGTAACCGAATGATTTGTTTCTTGTAATCCTTTTTGCACATGCTTTAAAATCGCTGCGTTATAACTTGGAGGACTAGGATGAGCGTATACAATTCGTATATTCACTGCACAACAACTCCCTCTATATGTTAAAGTTTCCCCTTCTTTAACATCTTCTCTACAATTTGCACGTTTTTCGAACTTTGTAATAAACGATTTAATAATGTAAGTAACTCTTCCTTTTCTAAATCTTTCAGTTTCTCTTTAAGCGTACTTTCACCAGCACCTTGAATATCATAAACAACTGCCGCCATATGCTTGCAATAATTCTCATATGGACACTCGCAGCTACTTTCTGTAAAATTTTCAAGATCAATAATCACTTCATAGTTTCCTGCATTTCCAGTAACGAAAGCAAATATTTTCTTTTCTTGTATTTCAACATCTTCTACATGTCCTTCTTCATAATATTCATACCCTTTATCCATAATGTACTTAGGAATCCATTTCGTTATATCATTTAGTAAGTAAGCGTACATAACAACACCTCTTCCTTTAATTCCCTTTTGACTTCCAAAACCCTGCATGTTATTCTAATAACTGTCAAATAGCAAGTCTATATGACAAAACGACTGACACCTATTCGGCGGAGGTGTCTCTTTTCATTTGCAGCCGATATGAAGTGCCTCTTTCAGGCACATTCAATCTTTGACACTACACACTCAACACCATTCCCTTGTATCAGGCTGCTTAAGCAGTCTTTTACTCTACATACTTCAAAAAAAAGAGAGCTTAGCTCCCTTTTCCCGCCTTATAAAATACCCCTTTTTCAGTATAGAGATATTCATCAGCTAATGTAATTTTCCCATCCAGTTTCAGTTCATCTAATAGTCTTGATAAATAAAATTGATGTAACATCTTTTTCGTGAATTTTCCTTCATGATGCGAAACGATATGTTCTTGAATATCTAACAATGATATTGGCTTATCTTGCTCTATCATATATTCATAAACTGTACTACGCAGTTTTACGTATTTTTCGAGTGTCACAGTACTTCGCAACCCCTTTCTTCTTAAGATAAATTTTCGTAATCGGTTTTTTTGCAACAAAAAAACCTCTCCGATAAGAAGAAGTTACGTTTATATCTTCGTCTTATCTCCCAGAACAAATATGTTCTGCTGGAATTAGCACCTGCATCGCGGTTGCTGGGTTTCATCGGGCCAGTCCCTCCACCTCTCTGGATAAGAAAATATTCACTTAATTCCTACTATACGTAATTTCGTTTTAATTGTCAAATAAATATAACAAATTATATTTTGTTCCTTACTGTTCATACTATACATATATGAATATGCAAGGAGGATTATGAAATGCACGAAAATGCTCGCGGATATGTCCAAAATTCTTTTCAATCATTACAAGAAGCAAAACATTGTTTAGAAGAAGCACTACAGACTGTTGAAAAAGATTTTAATCGCGCTCGTATTGAACAATCCCTTTATGCGATCGAACAAGCTATTCAACGCTGTGATTACACCGTTCACATTTTAGAACAAGATTGAAAAAACTTCCCATCAATTTGGTGGGAAGTTTTTTCAAATGGCATACTTCATTATTATTGCCGTTATAATTAAAAAATATACAGAAAAATGCTCCTTACAATATGTAAGAAGCATGAAAGAGGCAAACGAATATGTAAGTCGCGACCCTACCTTATATGAATATGCTTTTCTATGCCATGTTATGCTTATCTAATATACCATATTTCCTTTTAAATCTTGTAAGAATCGTAATCCAAGAAGTACTAAATAGTAGTAAGAACACAACATTCGAAATCGCATGGCTCAAATCGAAGTAAAAACTTGCGATATAGTATGAAATAACTGTTTCCCACGTTGCTTCCTGTATAAAACCGAGAAGCCCCCAGAAGTTCATAATCCAGCCAAATAAAAATCCAACAAATAATCCATATAGTAGTCTTCCCCATAACTTTTTCATTAAAAATGTATTGCGTAATAATCCAGCTATGAAACCAATCATCCCCCATGAAAACATTTGCCACGGCGTCCACGGACCTTGTCCTAAAAAAATGTTAGATACGATAGCCGCTGTTGCACCGATCATAAAACCAGTTTCACTCCCAAACACGATTGCAGAAACGATAATAACGAAAGAGGTCGGTTGTACACTCGGTAAAATCGAAAATGGTACGCGGCTCACTGCTGCGATTGCTGCTAACACAGCGACGAGAACAATTTCACGTGAAACAAACGCCTTTCTTTCAAAGCGGATATAGAATGGTAACATAATAACTACTAATAAAAACAAGCTACTTAACATGTAATACCCGTCCATGATAAATGTAGTAAAGAACAATGTGGCTATTATAACTGCAAAAATACATATTATGAATGCAACATATCGTTTGGACACGCTTCGTACACATCCTCCCACGTTAATGCATATGGCAATTCTTTTCGAATGAATCGATTGATAGATGTTGTATAAAAGAAGTTTCCACTAAAAAATTCTTTCGGTGCATCATTCATAATAACTGCTCCGTCAAATAACATCATACATTGATCCACATATTTCGCCGCAAATTCAATATCATGCGTTGCCATTACAATTGTTGTACCTTCCTTTTGCAACTTCCTAAATAGCTCTCCTACTCTTTCTTTCTTCCATGGATCTAATCCCTTTGTCGGTTCATCAAGTAACAATAACGTCGGCTTTGACAATAACGTTGTACATAATGCGAGTAATTGTTGCTCTCCCCCGCTACAATCATGCGGATGGCGTTCTTTAAGCGAATACAACCAAAACTGTTTTAGCATATTTTCTGCAATTTCTTTTCCTTGTTCTCCGTATAATTCACGTGCACGTTCATACACTTCTTCCCACACTGTATCAAATGTAAAATGATAATACGGATGTTGCGATACATACCCGATACTTTTAAATCGTTCTTTCGAATCAATTTTATGTATCACTTTCCCATTCCACTTTACTTTCCCTCTTCTCGCTTTTTGTAATCCCGCTAAAATCGTTAACAGTGTAGACTTCCCTGTACCGTTTTTTCCAACGAGCGCTACCCATTTTCCTTTTTCAATCGATACGGTCAAGTCTCGTAAAATAAGTGGACTATTTTTTTCATATTGAAACGAAATATGCTCTGCACTTAAAATAACTTCGTGCTTTTCACTTTTTGCTATTGGCTCATTCACATATGATATCTCTGAAAAGTTATTCAGTTTCATTTGTGCTTCTCGCACTGTAAATGGAATATCTTCTACATTCCACTCTAAAAACAATCTTGGAATTTGCGGAATAAATGGACGGAAATTTTCTACTTCCCACATGTTCGCTATAACTGTTTTTGGACTACCATCATAAACGATTCGGCCGTTATTCATACAAATGACGCGTGTTGCAAGTGGTATCACTTCATCTAAACGATGTTCACTTAAAACGATCGTTATTCCAAGTTCTTCATTAATACGCTTTAACAATCCTAAAAACTCTTTCGCAGCAATCGGATCTAACTGTGCTGTCGGTTCATCTAATAATAATAATTTCGGCTGCATAACTAATACTGCAGCTAAATTGACAAGTTGTTTTTGCCCACCAGATAATGTATGTACAGATTGGTGCAATAAATCTTGAAATCCTAAGAAACTAATAAGCTCGGCTATTCTCTTTTGAATAATATGAGATGGTAACCCGATATTTTCTAAAGAAAATGCTAATTCTTGAATTACTGTATCCATTACGAGCTGATTTTCTGGATTTTGAAATACCATACCAATTTCTTGCGCAGATAATAAATCCGGTACATTTTCTAATAAAGTACCATCATAATATGTATCTCCAGTACGCGTACCGATTGGAAGTAACTCCTTTTTAAAATGTTTTAATAAAGTCGTCTTCCCAGAGCCTGATCCTCCAGCAAGTGCAATAAACTCTCCTTTTTGAATAGAAAGAGAAATATGCTGTAACGCGTATTCGTTTTCATCAGCATATACAAATGACAAATTGTTTATTTCTGCATGCGCCACCATATCCATTCCCTTCCTTCCATTATAATTGGTAAACTAATAAACATCGTAAATACGACAAACATCATCCCGTCGTATTGCTGAAATAGAATAGATTCGACTTTCGGATAAATGATTAACTTCCCTCCGCCATACGTACTACATATAATAGCAATTATAAGTAGAATGCTTAAATAACTGAGCGTATACCAATCTCGCCTTTCCATTCTATACCGAATATACGTCGTACGCTTCGTTACACCAAATCCACGAGCTTGCATAGAATCTGCCGTTTGCAGTGCATCTTCTAATGAACAAATTAATAATACTTGCAGCAATTGCATACCATTTTTCACGCGTTCAATAATGGAACCTGCACCTACTTGTACACCTTTTGTCTTTTGGACGAGTGTTATTTTCTGTAATCGTCTAATAAACAAAGGAACAAACCTCACTGTAATCATCGTTAACAATGCTACTTTCGGTGAAATTCTAGAAAACAAATATAAAAATTTATGACTTGAAATAATATCATTATACGAAGCAAACGTAAACATAATCGCAACTAGTAATAACCCCATTACTAATCCAAACATAATCGCCTCAAGCTTAATCCGGCTATCACCTAACCAAAATAACGTAGTTCGGCCTCTATGCGTTAATAACGAATTAAATAAAATGACCATAAAAAAGAAAACGATTGTGCTCGGTAACATCTTTCTAATCTTTTCGCTATTCCCTTGCATCACATTGATTATAACGATTAATAGAATTGCTCCAATTAAAAAAAGAGGATGAAGACACATCATACATAGTATCATCACCCCGATATAATAGAAAAAATTCACAAAAGGATGTAAAGAAGCAAAACTTATTTTCATAGTCCTTTACCGAATGCCTTTCTTATTTTAATACATACACCCACTCGATTGTATCTCCTGGTTTAACTGTTACTACACCTGCACTATGGTTTGGAAACGCACCGTTCACACGATATTTCCATCCACTAGTAGCTGTAATATCTTTTTCATATAAATCATTAATCCCTTTTACATAAATATCGCCTTTAGATCCATTCGCATCCACATCTAATCCTGTACGCTGCAATACTTTATAAACTGTATCGCCTTCTTGTACATCAACCTTTTTCGCACCTAATAAGTATCCTTTATCACCTTTTACTGAGATAGTGACTTGTTTTGCTTTAGGTTCTGGTGGTACTGGTGGTACTGGTGGTACTGGCTTTGGTGGTGGTACCGGTGTTGGCGGAGTTGGTACACTATTGTTCTCTTCTGGATTTTTCTTTTGCTCCTGCTTCGGTGTTTCTTTCGGCTGATTCACAACCTTCGCTTCTTCTTTTACTTCCTGCGCTTTCGGTTGTTGCTTTTCTTCTTGTGCTTTTTGTTGTTCTTGTTGCTTAGTAGCAGGCTGTTCCTGAAGTTTTTCTTCCTTCTTTACTTCCGGTTGTGCCTGAGGTTTTTCTTCTTTCGGCTTCTCTTCTACTTTTTGTTCTTGTTTCTCTTTCTGCTCATCTTGCTTATTTTGCTCTTGTTCAGCTTGTTTTTCCTCCGGTTTTTCTTCCGGCTTCGCTTCATCTTTTTTCTCTTCTTGTTTTGCTACCTCTTCTTGCTTTGGTTCTACTTTCTTCTCAGGCTTTACAGCTGCCTCTTCACATCCGGCAAGTAGCCCAAGTGAAAGCATTAAAGAAATAAACCACTTCATCTTACTCATGTTGTCTCTCACCTTTCATAAGAAAATTAGGAGCAAATGATTGCTCCTAATTTTTGTTAAGCTGCTTTACGTCTCCATAATACATATGCAGAAGCAATACATAATACACCCATACCTACTTCTGTAGCTGCACTATGAGAAGATGCTCCTGTTTTTGGTAACATGCTACCGTTTCCAGATTTTTTATTTTTAACCGGTTCATTATCGACAACAACTTTTAGAGTGTCATCTTTCGTTTCTTGTTGTACTTGTTTTTGTTCTTGTGGTTGTTCAGTAACTTCTTTTTCTACTACAACATTTTCTGAATCCACATTTGGTTTCTTATCGATTTCAGGAACAGATACATTTGACCAGTCATAAATCGATTTTCCAGGCTCTTTAAACTGAAGTAAAGCTAATAACGCTTGCTCTGTTGCCATTCCGCTACCGTTTTGATCACTTGGTAACCATTTGAATTCACCATTTGGAAGTTGATATGACAATAGATTTTGCACTGCCTTATGTAGACGATTTTGATCTACATCTTTCACAAGTGATAATCCAATAATTGCTTGCGCAGCACTATTAGAATTTTCTTGTCCATCAGCAGAGAAACCACCATTTTCTAGTTGTTCATTATATAAGTATGCAACAGCCTTTTGTACAGCTGGTTTCACATCTTCTCGGTCTTGATAAGGAGCTAACGCTGATAAAACCATTCCTGTTACATCAACGCTACTAGCACTATCTTTACTGCTTGTACTATCGTAAGTCCAGCCGCCATCTGTATGCTGTGCGTTTAAAAGGGCATCTACTAAAGCAACTCGATTCCATTTTGAATTCACTGGAACTTCATATTTCTTCGTATCAAATGCAAGTAAGGCAAATGTATAACCTGTAACAGAATTCACTTTATCTGATTCGTACAATTTTTGAACTAAATTATGTTCACCTACCTTTGTAGGGTCTGCATGCATTGCATTCATCATAATAATCGTTCTAGCTAAATCTGTCGCTGAAAAACGATTAACACGCTTTTCTACTTTTTCAGTTACTGACTTAACATAATTTAATGTCGCTTCAATTGGTATATTCTTTCCAGAACGAGAAAGACCTAATGCTACCCAATCACTTTCAATTCCATCTTGTAACATCTTTTCAGATGTCTTAGAGATTGCTTCATTTACTTGTGCTGCTGGAACTTGAATGTTCTCTTGCTTTGGTTGTTCTGGCTTTTCTTGTTTTGGATCATCCGTCTTTGGTTCTTCTGGCTTTTCTTGTTTTGGATCATCCGTCTTTGGTTCTTCTGGTTTTTCTTGTTTTGAATCATCCGTTTTTGGTTCTTCTGGTTTTTCTTGTTTTGGATCATCTGTCTTTGGTTCTTCTACAGTTTTACAAGTACCAAATTTATCTAATGTTTGCTGTAATGTTTCCTGGCTCATATTGCCCCAGTCTGCAACAAAACGGAAGACAACAACATCTCCAGACTCTAATTTATAACTATCTGCTCCAACTTCTGCAGATTTATCATTTACATCATACAGCCAGCCGCTTGTGTCCCCAGCCATTAAGCCGTCAATGCCTTTAACATACGTTCCAAACGACATCGTCTCTGCTGTTACTTTGTCCCCCATGACTTTTTGCAGCAAACTTAAAGCTGTTTCCCCATCTGTAATCTGCTCTTCTTTCGGACACAACATAATGCCCTTTTGTGATTCACCAACAATTGCAAGTTTTGCTGTATTTCCTTCAGCAAACGTAATATGTACTGTATTCGCAAAAGAAACAAATACAAGTGTAACTGCCATTAACGACGTAAGCAGCCATTTTTTTAACATTGCCATCCCAAAATTTCCTCCCTTACTACTATTTACACAAAAAAAGGCCCTTCAAGGGCGTGCAATTGACACTCTTTTTTTGTAAGTGTCGAACAAACTGTGCAACACCTCCGACCCGCATCATTCGCGGCTATATTTGTATAGGAAAAATAATTTTGTTCATGAACGTATCATTGTGATAACATTCACTTTTCTAGGCACAACTTACTTCCATTTCAGTTATCGTAAAACGATAAACCTATACATTCTGTTAATTATAAATTTCTGTATTATTTTACTATTGACAAAGAATTTTGTCCATGCTTTATCGGATTTATTTTCTAAGAATAGTAACTTATTAACTCTTAACTATGTAAACTCTTTTTACTAATAATGACGCCATCTTCATCCACATAAACATATTCATCTGGTTTCCATTCTACTTGTCCAAATTGCAATGAAATATTCCGTTCCCCTTTTCCTTCTTTTACACTTCTATTTGGCATCGTCCCTAGTGCTAAAATACCAATATTAATATTCTTTAGTTCACTCGAATCACGAACATAACCATTTACAATAATCCCTGCCAGCTTTCTTTCCTCCGCAATAGCTGCCAAATTATCACCAAGTAACGCACAATTCGTAGATGCTCCGCCATCAACAACTAATACCGCTTCTTCTGGTAATGTTTGCAATCCCTCTTTTACTAGTACATTATCATCCTTCACTTTCACCGTTGCAATTTTCCCGTGAAATTGTTCTTTCTTCCCAAAAGACCGAAAAGACTGGCGACATATTTGTAATTCCTTTTCAAACTCATCACATAAATCCGTAGTTTTCCACATCTTTTTCCCTCTTTTCTTTTTCCTTCTATTTAACATATTCTTGGATTATTTTCGTTTCCCTGTCTATTGTTGCAATAATTTGTATGTGCAGGAAAAGCATAGAAAAACTATTGCCTTAAGAAGCCACCTTTATTATAATCTATTTCACAGATAAATTTCAGAATATTAAAAATTAACCAAGTGAAAAAGGAGGGATTTTATGCAATTACAAACTGAGACAAAAAGACAACCTAGTAAACGAAAGTTTAAAATGCCTGATGCGTACGTACTACTGTTTTTTATTGCCTTACTTTGTGCAATAGCTACTTATTTCGTTCCGGCTGGAGAGTTTAAAAGAGTTACAAATGGGACTGTTACAACGACAATACCAGGAAGTTATCATTCTGTTCCACAATCGCCTGTAGGGTTTGTTTCTTTTTTTACCGCTATTGAAAAAGGAATGACACTTGCTGCTCCTATCATATTCTTAATTTTATTTACAGGGGGTGCCATTGCCATTCTTGAAAAAACAGGTGCTCTTGACGGTTTAATCTATCATGTTATTAACAAATTTCGAAATCAGCAATTACTTTTCATTTGCATTGTCGCTGCGCTCTTTTCTATTCTCGGCACGACTGGCATTATTGTTAACTCAGTTATCGGCTTTATCCCCATCGGCATCATCGTTGCACGTACATTGAAATGGGACGCTATCGTTGGTGTAGCAATTATTTATTTAGGCACTTATGCTGGTTTTAATGCTACTATTTTATCTCCCTCACCTTTAGGCATTTCACAAAAAATCGCGGAACTCCCAATGTTTTCAGGAATTGGTTTACGTACAGCAATTTATATCTCTTTTTTACTGGCTACCATTCTATATATTAATTGGTATATAAAACGCTTAAAAAAATCGAATAAAGGAAGCATACTCGGCGATAACTGGTTTCCAAGTAATGCTCTTTCAAGCGAGAAAGAAACAGAGAAAACAGAAGTTCCTTGGACAATACGTCATAAATTAATTCTACTCGTTTCAGCTTTATCATTAATTGCATTTTTAATAGGTGCTTTTCGTCTACATTGGACGGACGCAGAAATGACTGCTACTTTTATTTTCATCGCAATTACAGCCGGAATAATAGGTGGCATGAAAGCAAACGATATCGCTTCTACTTTTCTAGCAGGCTGCCAAAATCTCATATACGGTGCTTTGATCGTCGGAATGGCTCGTTGTATTTCAGTCATTTTAGAACAAGGTAAATTACTTGATACAATCGTTAACCAACTCGCACAGTCTCTCGAAGGACATAGCCCTGTATTCGGCGTTCTCGGTATGTATGTAAGTAGTGCCGCATTACATTTCCTTATTTCATCAGGGACAGGTGAATCTGTTATTTTCATTCCGATATTAGCTCCATTAGCCGATTTCATGCACATTACACGCCAAGTCACAGTACAGGCTGTTATGCTCGGCGAAGGTGTAGTGAACTGCCTCAATCCAACTTCTGGTGTTTTAATGGGCGTTCTCGCAGCGAGCGGCATTTCTTATGGAAAATGGATTCGATTCATGGCACCCCTTGCATTCATTTGGTTTATCATTGGACTTATTTTTCTTATTGTTGGTGTGAATATTGAATGGGGACCGTATTAAAAGACTCATATTATACTTAACTTAATAAAATATCTATTCTATTATCCAATCCTATAAAAATCATTTATTCTAGTATAGATATAAACAGGGATTGATCATAGTAATCAATCCCTTCTCTCAAAGTAAAATACCTTTAAGTATTTTACTTCCAAATTTTATTTACCCATTCCGGATGATCAATGAAAGGATTACGATTATGTTGATATTTCGTAAAAATCACTTCATTACGCTTTCGCTCTAAATCATCTACAGGGTCTTGTTCATTCCATTTTAGTAAAACGGATAGTTTGCCCATGTATGGATCTTTATTGTTATTCACCTTTTCATTTAATTCTAAGTCTATTTCGCCGCTGTCTCCTTCATAACGAACAGCCATGTAAAATAGCATTCTAGCGATATCTCCTTTTACACTATCACGAGGTTCCCAAGAATCACTATCGTATTTACATTCTGTCGCTTCCGAATGATTCACACCACCATTATCAAAATCCAGATTTCCACGTGAGCTATTTACAGATACATCCGTCGCTCTTAAATGATGCAAATCTGTTCCAGCTCCTGCAGTCGTTCCAAAATCACCGTGAGATTTTGCCCAAACATGCTCTCGGTTCCAATTATCAACTCCTGAACCATTCGTAAGTTTCCCTTGCGAACGCCCAGTATATAAGAGTAGCACATTGTTTTTATTATTTGGATCTTCATCAGTATCTCTTAGTGCTTCCCAAACCGCACTGTATGATAACTTTGTATGATCATCAATAATATTATGAAGTTCCTTCTTTAATTCTAAACCCGTTTTTCCTATTGCATTATTATAATATGTATCGTCATAGCTTTTTACAGTAATCTCTTGTGGTGATGCAGAAGCTACTTCACCGTGTATGATATCGGTGAATGTTAGAGATGCAGTACTTAAAATAAAAAATGAAGATAGTGTAACCATAGCAAGCTTTGTATTTCGAAACTTCATATACCCATTTCCCCTTTAAAATATAATTTGAAGCTATTAACTAAAACGTGCTTTCTAGCCCCCGAAACCTTTTAGAAAGCCATCCCCATCCTCTTCTTTTTATTTAATACAAAACTCTATTGAGTCTGTATTATTTCCACACTTTGGTTTATCTACTTTTCAAGCAATTTCACTTTTCACAAGGAATATCCTTCTCTAGTAAAGATTATTAAAATATTCCTTACAATTAAAAAGTAGTTTAATGTTAACTTATAAACTCCCATTTATTTATGCAATAATGCATATTTGATAAATACTTCAAAAAACATTTTGAACAAAAAGCATTCAAAGAAAACCATGCAACAAAAAAGATAGAGTTTAGGACAGAAATAATAAAAATCAAGATGATAGCTCGACTTTTTCTTTTTTCCATAACTGTCTTTATTTTTGTGTAAAGCCCTTCTTCCTCTGAAGAATAAGTATAAAAATAGATTGGATACCATATAGGCACCAATCTATTTTAATTAAAGAAACTGTGTTAATTCTGAATTCACAACACGTTGTGCAGTAATGATAACACTTTCAGCTGTTAGTCCATAAACACTATATAGTCCACCAGGTTGATTAGGAACAATTTGAACTTCATATTCAAATGCTTGTCCAAAAGCAGGATGAACTAAACTTAGAGTTTCAAAAGTAGAAGCATTAGAATTCACATTGAAGTTTACCTGTTCAATTAATACTAATGAACCGTCAAGTCTAAAAACTCTAGCTACTCCAGTAAGTGGGCCCGCAGTACGGTTAAGGATCTTCACCCTAACTCTATTTGCATTAGCAGGTTGATTTCCTACGTTTTCAATTGGTCCTGTAGTAAGAGCCATATAACATCACCTCCATTATATTATTATGATATTCAACGATGCATATTGATGTTATAGTTGAATTACCCAATTTATTTTAAATAAAAAAGCTTGTTTCTTATATTTTTTATAAGAAACAAGCTTTTCTTTTTCAACTACCATTCCTAAGATAAATCTACCCGTCTCAGAAACTATTAGGATTTCTTGACGTTTATGTTGGAATAGAACTACTACTTATTTTGCATAGAACCTATATATTTTTTAACTACTTCATATACATATTCTTGATTCGCCGCCGCTGTATTTGGGTTGTATTTTCCGCCGTTTGTTTTATTGTTAGATAATACTCGTATCCCTAAAAATGGTACGTCATACGCTTTTGCGATTTGCGCTGCTGCAGCGCCTTCCATTTCTTCTACAGATGTACCGTATTTTGTATGGAACCATTTCATTCTATCAACTTCATTATTCCAAACATCTGCTGAACCAATCGTACCTTCAACTACTTTACCCTTTGTATATGTGTCTTTTACCGCATTCGCTGCTGCAAGTAAATCCTTATCTCCTTCGTAGTATCGGATTTTCTCAGCATTTGGATCTTCTCCTGCACTTCCTTCAGAAGCCATTAAATCCATAGATATCCATTTTGTCGGCTCAATTCCTTGATTCTCATCCATATTTGTTGTTTTTAATGAACCTATATTTGCAACTTGTTTTCCTAAAACAATATCAAATACATGTAAATTTGGATCATGTCCACCTGATGTTCCTTGGTTAATAATCGCCTGAGGCTTATATTTTTCAATAGCTACTGCTGTAGCGGCTGCTGTATTTTCCATTCCTTTACCTGTTTTCGCTACGATTACAGGATAATTGTCGACAGTTCCTTTATAAAATACGAAAGTTCCAGACTTTTCTTCTTTCACATTTTTTAGCCTTTTCGCAAACTTTTCAGCTTCTATCGGCATTGGCCCTTGAATTAAAATAGGTTGTTGATTACTTTTTGCTTCTACTACTTGTTTTGGACTCCCATTACATCCCGCAAGTATTGAGAATGACAATGTAATAGTAGTTGCTAGGGCAGCGCATTTTTTCGACATATTGTTCTTCATAAATAATCTCTCCTCTTTCTCTTGTTGTTTTCTATACTCGATGCTTTTGCTCCAAACAAAAAAGTTCTAGAAATTGTAGAAGAATCTCTACTTTCTAGAACTACGGTAGTCAAAGTTAATTAAGCATAAGGTAAAACAAATGCAAAATTATAGATCGATAGCGCTCATTGAACAGCACAACCGAATACTTTAACCCGTAGTCCAGTTCTTTCATTGGGAACTAGGTAGAGACGCTCGGACCATATTACCGAGTATATACGAGTGATGATATTTTAAATTATTGTATGGATAATATAACAAACTATTAGTATACGCGCAATAAAAACATGAACATTTTTTATAAAATAATTAAAAATGTTCGTTTTCACCCCTAACAATAACCCGAAACACTTGTTAACAAATACATAATTGCGAAAAAAACCAAAAAAGCCTATATACTAAACTAACCTAAAACGGCCAATATTTTACAGACAATTACTCTTCCTTCAAACTTCATTTCAAATTTCTATATAACTATTAAAAAACTGAAACACAAAACAGGCAATGGAGAAAATGCTGTCCATTGCCTGGGAATAAATGAAATATGTGATGTATGACTTACTTCTTAACTATTTAATTTTTATCTTTCGTATAGACGATGTAGCTAGGCTCATTATAAACCCACTCATCTGTGCCAATTCTTAGCCAACCATTCTTTTCTTCGTATACAGTAGCTTTTTCACCTTTGCTTGCTTTTCTAACAACAGAGTAGCTAGATCCTGCTCCGCTGCGAACATTTACCCCAATACCATTTATTTCAACCGTACCAATTCCTTTTTGAACATTCCCAGTTTCAATAACTTGAAGCATGTTTAAAATGAATGCTGCAGTTTCACCACGAGTTGTTGTTCCTTTAGGGACATACAAGTTATCTCCCATACCTGTTACAATACCTAAGCCGTATAATCTTTGTACAGCTTCTTTATAGATAATTTGATCTTTATCTGCAAATGGCAAGTTTACCAATGGTCCATTTATTCCTTTATACTGTAAAGCTTTATTTACAATGACCGCTGCTTCTTCTCTTGTAATAGGTGTGTTAGGATCAAAATTACCGTCTCCTCTACCAGAAATGATGCCTGCACTTGCAGTACGTTTAATACCATCTCGTAAAGTTGAATTTACATCATTTAAATCTTTAAACGTCGCATCTCCAGCTGGAAGACTTAAAGAATTCGAGATTAATTGCGCAAACTCAGCTCTTGTTACAGATCTATTAGGCGCAAAAATGCCGTTTCCTTCTCCTACCATAATACCTCTTCTGTTCAAATCACGAATAGCCGATTCATACCAACCTCCCGTTATATCGTCTGTCGGTTGATAAAATTTATTATAATATCCTTCAACGCCATTTACGAATGGTACCCATTGTCCACTATTAATCATCATATCGGGACAGTTTTTACCACTCCATTTTTGATGTTTTACGATGTTGTTTAATGGTACACCCGTTTCTTTCATTAAATAAGCTGCAAGTTTCTTAGCGTTATCGACTGCCTTATTGTAGTCACCATCACTATTAACTGCAATTTCAATTGCAATAGATTCTCTATTACCTGACCCATCACCATCTCCTGCGTGCCATCCGTTCTCGTTTAATGGTAAGTGTTGATAAATTTCTTTATCATCTACTGTAAAGTGCCATGATGCAGCTCGGTCTGTTTCCCCTACTGCTTGGTTATATAAGTATTGAGCATGGCTTTTAGCTCCTGCTCCTACGCTTTTATTATCAGTCTCATGAATTGTAATATACTTTGGAATCATATGATTTTGAGGGCGAATATTATCGTTACCTGCTGGAACAATCCATTCCGTAAATGGAACCCCGTTTATCGTACTAGAAACTGTAGGTGCTGAAAAAGCAAGACTACGCTTTGTTCTATTTGAATTGTGAGGAACCGTTAATGTACCCGTTTCTTCATAAATACCTTCTGAACTTTGAAGACTGTCCACTTTCTTATTATTGACAGTACCTCCACCACGTCCATCTACCCCTTCAAAACTTTCTTCAATACTTTTTAAAACTTGTTCTTCTGATACTTGAAGTGGATCTGTCCCGCTTTGTTCCTGAATACTTATAGATTGATGGTTATTTACAGATGGCTGTTCTTCTGCAAATGATACCATCGATGAGGATAATACCGTTAGTCCTGCTGTTAATGCTACTACTTTTTTATTCAATCTAATACTCATGTTTAATTTAGTATATCTCGCTATTTTAATAGATATACCTTCCTCCTCACACTTCTTCTAATGTACATCCTAATAGTTACATAACACCTTCATTTTTTCATTACATATAATCAATCGAAATCTATACATTCTCCCAGATAAATCAATATGTAAGAACATTTCAAACAATTATTAAAGAAAATGATAGAAACTATACATGACATTTTACTTCATATGTCGTTCTTTTTCTATGAAATTCACATTTTTTTAATCTTTATTATAAATAAAAAGAGAAATTTCTTATGATAGGTTCTTTAAAGAATCATTGTGATGAGGGTGTATCGGCTTCTGTAATAGAGTTAGTTGAACAATGCTGCTTCTTTCGTGGAATTGAAGCGACAATTACAAAAAAGCCCGATTGGTGTAGGATTCATAGGTACCCACACTAATCGGACTTTTACAGGTAGTTACTCTCTCTTCCAACTTCCTCATATTGCGAGATAAAATGTGCATCCATCCAATTCACAACTATTTCTTCCAGCTCTGGATGAAGTGGCTTTCCGGCCCCTGCTTCATAATTCTTTTTAAACTCTAACGCTTTAAACTCACCTTCAAAAACTTTCAAAATATGATCCATATTTTTTATGACATGTACTTCAGAACCACCTTTCACATAATCACCAATTCGCTTCGCTTTTTCAGGATTCGCCTGAAAGTCTTTATCACCAGCAATTGCTAGTACTGGACATGTTACTTGTTGTAAGTCCTTATAAATGTCATGCTCAAAATGCTCCCTAAACCATTTTGCGTTCATCGGTTTAAAACCAACTTTAATCGTATCTTTTTCTGTATTCATCATTTTCTCTTTTATTTTTTCCATCTGCTTTTCTCCACGTTTCTCTACATTGAGAAGACGCATTAGCTTGCCTTTTATTCCTTTTTGCTCTTTTAACTCTTTATAAGCAATCTCTCGTTGTCTTTTCAAAGCTTCTTCTAACGATTCCGCAGCTCCTGTAAGAAGTATGAGTCCATTAACGGGCGTTCTTGCGTTTACTACAGTCGCTAACATACACCCTTCACTATGACCAGCTAAAATGATATTTTCCGAATCTACAAATGGCTGTTCTTTTAGATACGTAATAACAGCTTCTATATCGGATACTAAATCCCACATTCCAGTCTTCTGAAATTCCCCATCACTCTTTCCGACACCACGTTTATCAAAACGTAATGTAACTCCTCCGAGGTTTGCGATCAAATGTGCCAAGTCTTTATACATATTCCCTTTCATATTCATTGGTACTATTGTTCCGTCACGATCAACTTCGCCAGATCCAGCGATAATTACAACAGCAGCGTACTTTCCATCTTTTTTCGGCTTTGTAATCGTACCACGCAAAGTTATTTCACTTTTTATCGCTACTTCATATTCATCACAGGTCATCATTTTGCCCTCCCTCTATTCTTTTATACCCAATTTAAATTTCAAACTCGCTATCATATTTTTATACTCTAGTAAATCTTTCATCGATGCGAAAATCGGGTTCTCTGCAATACCTTGTAGCATGCTCCGCTTTATAATTTCTTCATTTCTAATTGTTTTAGCACCGAGCGGAAATTCTGCAAACCATCCATCAATCGCATCAAAATAGGAATCTCCGTGTAAATGCAGACTATTTACTGTGAAGCTAACCGCACAAACCGCTACATATTTCCGTAGCATTTCTAATGCACTTTCAAAATTTTCTTGCATACAATACACTTGCGCAGCAGCATAGTAAACTTTTAAAGTCATATTTGGATGTAGTTTTTCTATTTCATACATGTCTATTAACATGAAAGCCCTATTTAAGATTATCCCTACCTTTTCAGCGTTTGAAGCATTTACTACTACATAACTCGGTATTGTCCCAACGAGCTGTATTAAATGTTGGTACATACTAATTTGCATCATTTCATTCGCCTTTTCAGCATTTCGAAGCATTTGATACGCTTGTGCGATTAAATCCTCTTCTGGAAAGTTAGGACGTATCGTTTCGCCAAGTAATTGAAGTACCTCATTTGGTCTATTGAGTATAAGATAGCAAGTTGCTTGAAACGATACCGCCTCTTTCACAAGAGAAACATCATCACTTTCTTCCTGCACCCTGCTAAAAAGAGACGTTGCTTCTTCTAACATTTCAATTCTTCTATCCGTATCCTCAGTTAACATATGGTGGTTAACAAAAAGTAGTCCCATTTGAAGTAATAATGGAAAACAAGAATAATATTTTTTGATTATTTCTCTGCACTCTATTATTACTTCATCAAACGGTTCTTCACTAAAAGCTGCCGCTAGTCGATGATATAAATTTTTAATATCTTCCTGTTCCATTTGCGGTGTATAACATATTAGTTCATCAATACTTATGTTAAAGTACGATGCTAATAGTGGTAAAAATGTAATATCCGGATAACTCTGCCCCGTCTCCCATTTGGAAACAGATGCCTTCGTAATACCGATATACGCCGCTAACTCTTCCTGCGTAATTCCCTTTTCTTTTCTCTTATCCGCAATGATTTTATGAATATAAATCTCTCTCACTGTATCACCTCATACTTTTATTATATGTTCTTTATTCCACATAAAATATAGATTTAGAGTCGACTTTCGTTAACAAAATCAACTGTTAGGAAACCTCTCTCTAAATTCAAAGGCAGGAACATATTTCATATGTTCCTGCCTTTTTATTGTGGGGTACCGATACGTGGTCATCTAGCTAAGATTTTGAAGTGCTGCAAAATCAAAAAATTCATCTCAATACAGTTTTTTATGAGAATCCAGTGAACAGCTTATTTGCATAATTTTCGATATAGGAAGTTATCAAAGCTATTCAATTAAACCAACTATATCAAGAAAAATTATAGTAGTTATTATCGCGATAACTGCTATAAGAAATTTAAATCTAAATTTAATCTTAATACCTAGCTTCTCTGGAATAAAATATATTCCCAAGCCCATACTAATACGTCCTATTAATAAATATAATTGAAATAAAAATTCGTTATTTATTTTTCCCTTAATATATACTTTACTGCAATCAAACAATAGGAAATATATTAAAACAATAATTAAGTAAAGAATAAATAATTTCACATAGTTTCTCATTTTAGTTTTTTTCAAAATACTTTATACTCCTTTTAGATGCTCAATCAATTTATAAATTTTAATCTATTATTTCTCCCTTTATCGATGCCCCAAATTGTTTAAACATGTGATTCCCCCTTATTATCAAGACGTTCTCAATTATAATAGATTCGTGTAAGTAGTAAAGAGTTCCTCTTGTATATTCTATACACATCTAATTGACATAACGTCTCTCTGAAATGAAAGGCAGGAACATATTTGATATGTTCCTGCCTTTTTGTTGTGGGGTACCGATACATAGCCATCTAGCTAAGATTTTGAAGTGCTGTAAAATCAAAAATTTCATCTCACCACAGTTTTCTATGAGAATCCAGTGATTAGCTTATTTACATCATTTTCGAAAGTGGAAGTTAAAAGTTTTTAGTTTCTTGCGCAATTAAAGCAATACATTAATCTAGAAATTTAAGTGATTCCAATTTTCCAATTATCATTGACTTATATTTGATAGCTTCATACTGTGAATTATCAATTTTTGTCTTTTTTATATTTAACATATCAAATATTTCTCTTTCAATATCTCTTCTTGCTTCTAAAACTTTAATTGTTCCGTCTAAACCGTGATAGCCTTTCATCTTCCCATACCCTTGATTTGTATAATACTCAATAAATCCAGAAGACCATTCTTTTGCTCTTTCATTAAATACCTTTCTGAATGAGAAGTCCAAATCATCTTGTTCTATATAAAACAATACTGGATTTAATTTCTCTATAATTTTCTCTAATGCATTAATATAACTTATAACTTTCTCTTTTTTTGCACCATATTTAACCATCCCGATTGTTAATGGATTTTGTATGAAGCAACATTCAAAAATATAAATTTTATTTTCGTTGTTGGCTATTTCAACAAAATCCCTCCATTTTTCAGTTATTAATTCAATATTCCTCTCTAGCGGTAATTCATATATATCATTTTTGAAAATGGTATTTAATAAATTTTCAGGAAAATTAGAGCTGTATTCATTTTTAATTTTTTTATATGGCAATAAATAATTGTTTTCTCGCTTCGTGACTCTATCACTAATTACTTCCTTAAAATTACCACTATTCACTAACAAACTTTCGAATTCACTTTTATCAAAACAAGATACCCCATCATAATCAGCAGGGTGGTCTGGATTCCCTTCAAGAAATAACTCAGCGTCAATATTTTTTTCAATTAGAATATCGTAAAGCAAGCTTGCAGTGGTGGATTTCCCAAAGCCAGGAAGCCCTTCTACTATGATTAATTTCGTATTCAAAAAATCTACACCTTTCTAAGACAAAACGGACTAATTATCCTAAAATCTTTATCTAAACTTAATAAAACTAGAACTTCTTTTCCTATATATCGTTATTTCGTTATTTCGTTATTTCGTTATTTCACCAAACTGCGCTCTCGTCACTTTCGCTAAGTCATCCACTTTCAGCTCAATTTGCACGCCAATTTTCCCGCCGCTTACTATAATCGTTTCAAGAGATTGAGCACTATCATCAATGCATGTTGAAAATAACTTCTTCATCCCTACTGGTGAACAACCACCGCGAATGTATCCTGACACTTTCGTAATATCTTTAACAGGAATCATTTCAATCTTCTTTTCACTTACTGCTTTTGCAGCAGCTTTTAAATTTAGCTCTTCATCTACCGGGATGATAAACACGTGATAATTTTTACTATTCCCTTGAGCGATTAACGTTTTATATACTTCTCTCACTTCACGTCCAATTTTCTCAGCTACTGATACACCATCAATTTTTCCGTCTTCCGGATCATATGACATCATCGAATATTCGATCTTTTCTTTATCTAATATTCGCATCGCATTCGTTTTATCTTTTTTCATAGCGCTCTCCTTAAAAGGTTATTTCATATTATTAAGTTTTATTATACACTCTTTTCCATTTCTCCTACATAACTTCACGTATATTTCAAAACTAAAAATATTGATAATTCAAAAATCATCTGATATAATTTGGAAAAACTTATGTTAAGGAGAGATTTGTCATGCGAAATGTTAATACTTCTTTCCAACTTCATCATCATACGTAACGCCGTGTATCCGAAGAAAAATTTTTCTTCGTGGGTACAGGGCTTTTCCTGTTGACCCACGAAGCGTTCATAAAGCTATGTGGGTATTTTTATACCTGCATAGCTTTTTTTAATTTAAAAAGGAGTGATTACAATGGAAATGAAAAATGTAAAAGGAACGAAAGACTATTTACCAGAGGAACAAGTGTTGCGAAATAAAATTAAAAGAACTTGTGAAGACACGTTTGAACGATACGGATGTAAACCGTTAGAAACACCAACGTTAAATATGTATGAGCTTATGTCTTACAAGTACGGCGGTGGTGATGAAATATTAAAAGAAATATATACGCTTCAGGATCAAGGAAAACGCGACCTTGCCTTACGATATGATTTAACAATTCCATTCGCAAAAGTCGTAGCAATGAATCCGAACATCCGCCTTCCTTTTAAGCGGTATGAAATTGGAAAAGTCTTTCGAGATGGACCAATTAAACAAGGAAGATTTCGTGAGTTCATTCAATGTGACGTTGATATAGTCGGTGTAGAATCAGTCATGGCAGAAGCGGAACTTATGAGCATGGCGTTTGAGCTGTTCCAAACATTAAACTTAGAGATAACGATCCAATATAATAACCGAAAATTGTTAAATGGTATTCTTCAGGCCATTAACATCCCTACTGAATTAACAAGTGACGTCATTTTATCATTAGACAAAATCGAAAAGATTGGGATTAATGGTGTACGAAAAGATGTGTTAGAGCGCGGAATTTCTGAAGAAATGGCTGATACGATATGTAATACCGTTTTATCTTGTCTAGAGCTTACAATTGCTGACTTTAAAGACGCTTTCAATACTCCACTCGTTGCTGATGGAGTAAACGAATTACAACAATTACAGCAATATTTAATCGCCCTTGGAATAAGTGAGAATGCTATATTCAATCCATTTTTAGCGCGAGGACTTACAATGTACACAGGCACCGTATATGAAATCTTTCTAAAAGACGGCTCAATTACATCCAGCATTGGTAGCGGCGGTCGATACGATAATATTATTGGGGCATTCCGTGGTGATAATATAAGCTATCCAACAGTCGGTATTTCATTCGGTTTAGACGTTATTTATACAGCACTATCGCAGAAAGAAACGATATCATCTACAGCGGATGTATTTATCATCCCACTCGGGACAGAATTACAATGCTTACAAATTGCCCAGCAATTACGTGCTACCACTTCCTTAAAAGTCGAACTCGAACTAGCAGGCCGCAAATTAAAGCGTGCCCTTAATTATGCTAATAAAGAGAATATCCCTTATGTGCTTATTATTGGGGAAGAAGAACTTAGTACAGAAACCGTTATGCTGCGGAATATGAAGGAAGGTAGTGAAGTGAAGGTTCCCCTTTCTTCTTTAAATAGTTATTTATAATACGAACCACCCTCGTTTGGGTGGTTTTTCTATTTTAAAGATAAGAAAACAATTGGTTTACATAAAATAATTATATTCTACTAAAAACCACAAGTATTTAATATCCAATCATCTATTATTTTTGGTAATATATAGATACGAATGATTTTAGGAGGATTTACTTTGAAAACTTACATACAAGCACTAAAGTGGACCACAGGGATCTATCATCTTTTCTTACTTCCTTGTTATTATTTATTTCCAAGTCTTGTTAACCTAAATGGGATACCTTTACTACTATTGGTTGTTTTACATATCACTACTATTTTATTAGCTAAAAAAGCAGGCATGAATACGTACGCTCATTATATAGGTATTATCGTTACTCTATTTGCCTTCTTTCCTTATATAGAAATCGTTCTACATATGATAGCAGCCGTTTTCCTTTTATTAGATGCTATTTCCACTACTAAAAAGAAAGTTTTTGATTCATAGCAAAATCAATAGCACATCCCAAGAATAGATTCACATGCATTTTAATGACAACCAAAATTTTAGAAAGTAAAAAATAAAAGGTGTCTTCACCTATGGAACCACCTTTTATTTCTACAACTCTTAACTATTATTTTTCGTATTCCTACTCTCCAAAACTTTCTCCATATTATGAGTTGCCCATTCCATCATTAATAGAATCATTGGACGAAGTGATTCACCAAGCTCGGTTAACGAATATTCTACTTTTGGAGGCACTTCACGGTACACTTCACGATGTATGATACCATCTGCTTCGAGTTCTCTAAGCTGCAGTGTTAACATTCTTTGTGTGATATTAGGTTTTAATCTTTTTAATTCATTAAACCTCTTTGTACCATCTAATAAATGATACAAAATAACCCCTTTCCATTTTCCTCCAATCACCTCGACCATCGCTTCGACTGGACAAGAATATTTATTTAAAAATGGGTAATTTATATTATTTTCTTTTGAACAATCCATAAGAAATCCCTTCCCTTATCAATAGTATCTTTTTTGATACTATACCACATAAATGTGCGTACTTGTGTCTATGTTACTTTAAAAATATAATTTACTTACAAAATAAACAAATGAAAAGAGGATTTCTTATGACAAATACAAACCAAATGACAAAAGAAAAAATTATGGAGGCTTTTCATTTCAGACATGCATGTAAAGCGTTCGATCCTATGCACAAAATTTCAGAAGAGGATTTTACATTTATTTTAGAAACAGGCAGATTGTCTCCTTCTTCTTTTGGATATGAACCTTGGAAATTTCTTGTCGTACAAAATAAAGAATTAAGAGAAAAACTACAACCGTATTCATGGGGCGCTGGTGGGCAACTTGCAACAGCTAGTCACTTTGTCATTGTTCTTTCAAGAAATATTAAAGATATGCATTATGATGCAGAGTATATTAAATATATGATGAACGATATTATTGGATTACCTGAAGACACTCAGAAAATTAGATATGAATTCTTCAAAAAGTTCCAGGAATCAGATTTTAACTTGTTACAATCCGATCGTGCTGTATTTGATTGGGCATCTAAGCAATCTTATATCGCTTTAGGTAATATGATGACGAGTGCAGCTCAAATTGGCATTGACTCTTGTCCAATAGAAGGATTTGATAAAGAGAAAGTAGATTCTTTACTTCGTCAAGAAGGCATTATACAGGGCGATAATCTTGAAGTATCTGTTATGGTTGCCTTTGGTTACCGTAAAGAAGAGCCAAAGCGTGATAAAACAAGACAGACTACGGATACAATTGTTGAATGGATTTAGTAACATAGCACGCAAAAAATAATGCTCCTTATAGCTGGATACTCATACTAAAGAAGAATCAGTTGTTTTTCTTTAGTATGAATTTGGTTTTTCATGGAAAGATATGTTAGTATGTATACAGTTTGAGTGCTCTATTTTTAGAGTCGAACAGGAGGAGAATGAATATGTCTGATATTGAAGTTGGCGAAGTGTTTACTCTTAGTGATGAGAATAATGAGGATCAGGAAGTAGAAGTACTTGGAGCGATGGATGTCGAAGGCGCAGAATATATTGCAGTTGCCTTTGTTGAAGATATCCAAACAGAAACTGAGGAAGACATTGATATCTTCTTTTTAAAAGTAGAAGAAGATAATGAGTTTTCATACATTGAAAATGACGAAGAGTTTGACAAAGTATCTGCTGCTTTTGATAAGATTTTGGATGAGCAAGAGCAAGATTAATATGAATGAAAAACACGAGGGGGATGCATATCCGCCCTCTTTTTTATTCATCAATCACCGAAAGATCTATGCAGTAATTCCAGTACTTCTTTCATCACAAAAGGCCCATCTTTTTTCACATGCTCCGCAAATTCAGAAACGAGACGTAATGTTTTTACACTTTCAATTGGATGCTCGCCTGATGCACTTTCAGCAGAAAGCATAACTGCATTCGTTCCGTCCAGTACAGCTTGAAACACATCAGTCACCTCAGCCCTTGTTGGAATAGAATGATCTACCATTGATTGAAGCATTTGTGTCGCTGTAATAACATATGTATTCGTTCGATTACATTCCTGAATCATCATTTTCTGCAAGAGCGGAATAAATTGATACGGCAACTCTACTCCTAAATCCCCCCTTGCAATCATAATTCCGTCTGCTTCTTTACATATATCTTGAAAATTCTCGATGGCTTCCATCGTTTCTATTTTGGCAATTACATTAGGTGATGTTTCTTTGTACTGTTGTATATAATCTCGTATTTCTTTTATATGACTAGGTTTCCGTACGAAAGAACATGCGATAAAATCAATATCCTCTTCTAAAAGAAACTGAATATCTTTTTTATCTTTCTCTGTAATGGCTGGTAAACTAACGATTGCCCCAGGTAAGTTCACCCCTTTATGAGATGAGATATTACCACCTGTTTTGACCTTTGTTTCTATTTTATCCGCACTTACCGTTTCAACAATTAACTCAACTTCTCCATCATTAATTAAAATTCTACTTCCAACTTTCACATCATTCGTGATTCCTTCATAATCAACACTTGCTTCTCTATTGCTCCCTGTAACTGGTTGCGTATGTAAAATAAAAGAATTTCCCGCCTGAAGTGTAATTTGTTCTCCTTTTATTTCACCTAACCTTATTTTAGGACCTTGTACATCGCCTAAAATTTTAATAGAATCATCTAACGATTTGACTAAACGAATGATGTCTTTATGACTTTCATGCGTGCCATGTGATAAATTCAACCGTACTATTTTCATACCATTGTTTATTAACTGCGCTAACGTTTCTTTATTATTACTTGCTGGCCCAATTGTACAAACTCGATCGATTGTCATTTTTATCACCATCCTTTTTTAAATAAGTTTCCCACATAACCTTAAAAATAACAGAGATCATGAAATGAATAGATTTAAATTTACACGAACTTCATAAAGTTAAACCTGTTTCCCTTGCTGGCTAAGCATTAGAAGAGATATTCGATTTTTTACAAATGAAGAAATGTTGAATCAAAAGTAAAAGGTAAGTTAAGTATGGGACAAGTTATTGAGAATTTCAAATTTTTCATATATTGTATGAATTGAGTTCGAACTCAAAAATTTAAAAAGGTGGGAAAATTAGTGAATATGAAAAAATCTTTAGCGGTGACAACTTTAGGGTTAGCGGTTTTAGGTTTTGGTTTTACTAATAACGCAAGTGCCTCAGAGGTGGGTGCTGCAAACAAGCAGCCTATTTTAGTTGACTATGACACAGTTCAATCAACAAAAGCATCTACTGTTCCTAGTTTGGTTGTTGCAGCTGCACCTAAGAATGACTCTAACATTAGCGTGTATACTCCCTTTTTTGGTAACCCCTATGCAGTTGCTAAATCGAGATCAACTACGACCGAAGACTATATTTATGCAAAAGCAAGAACTTTCAATGGCGACGGATCATTAGTGAATACGAAAAGTAATAGTGCAAAAAACTCAACTTATGTAAGTGCTACAGCGACCAACACAAGTGTTTATTATGGAGATGGTTATGCTATTGGTAATCATACCTATAAATTGAATGGTTATAATGATGTGAATCACGAAACAAAAGCTTCCTGGTAAGAAAGAGAAAAAAGATATGCATCTTGCATATCTTTTTTCTCTTATATTTTAAATATATTGAGGTGCTATTTATGAAACAAATGTATATTATTATCAGCGTTGTACTTATTTCGTTACTTATAATTTATGTTTTGTTCCATACTTCAATCATACAACCACATACACCTTCTAAAGAAAATAAGAGAGCGCAACAAACCAACACTATTTCTTACGGATTGAAGGATAATCAAGGCCAACATATTAACAATGGCAGTCAAATTACTAATAAGAATAATAATATTAACGTAGTATTATCATTCGTACATAGCATTGATGAAAAACGAAAATATGCATTAATTGTTCTAGAAGATTACGAACAAAAACCTTTTATAATAGAAGATACTGCAGATGAAACATCATACTATTCTTTCGATATGCAACCAAATAGTTCAATTACTACGAAAATCTCTTTACCCACTTCTCCTAATGCAAGTGAATTAGCCTTTTTAATAATTAAAAACCCTGAATATAAGTTAAAAGATAATGACTTAAATAAAGCAGCTATATTAGAAGAGATTTTAAGTATGCGATACTCAATAAATCCCTCTCAGGAAGAAAGTGAAAAAATAAAATTCACCCCTATAGATTCAAATACTATTTTAAAAGATGGTCTTTATGAACCATTATTTGTTACGAACAATGAAGAAAAATTACAAACGGTATTTTCTGAAAAGGAAGGTAAAAAATTAACTCTATCTAACGGTAATGAAACAAAAGATGAAATGACTTATGCAATCGTGGCCTTTAAAGATTGGGAACAAGTTCAAATATTTAATAATAAAAAAGTCGTTTATACTGCAGTCGCACCTGAAACGAGACAAATTTTCAATTTCACATTACCTTCAGTGGATCAGGAAAGTAATTTTCAACTAGTTGCATTCCCATTTCCTTATAAAGTGCGTGAAGATCATTATGTAAGTCAACAAGCATACGGTTCATTTCGTATCGTAGTTGAAAATGAAAATAAATAGGATTTTACAAAAAATATAAAAAAGCCTACTCACACAAGTAGGCTTTTGAAACTACGAAAGTTTCGTTAATAACTGATTTAAATCTTTTTTCGTTTTCGTCGTTAACGACTTCATTTTAGTAACATCAATCTTTTCCTTCTCCGCTCCTACAATTAACGGATACATACTTTGTCCGATTGTTTTATATTCAGCTGGATGTGATGCTTCTAATTCTTTCTCGATTACATCCCACTTTTCATTAATTTGTTTACCAAGTTTATTTACTGTTTCTAATTTAGGATTTGCAGCTAATTGCTTGTCTAAGCTTTCAATTAATGCAGCAACTTCTTTAACATTTGTTTTCACAGCTACGCTTTTCTTCGGATCTTTCGTTGTTTTTCCGTTTGAGTTTGTACTTGTACTTTGATCTGTCGTTTTTCCGCTAGTCGTTTCGTCATTCGTTTTTCCTGTCGTTTCTTTTTCTTTCGTTTTCACACCCTCATTTTGAGTTGAAGTTTTACCGTTACTTTCTGTTCCTGATGATTCTTTCGTATTTTTTGCATCTTTATCTGTTTTTTCATTTGAAGAAGTATTTGTTTCTTTTTCATTATCTTTCGTTGTTTTTGACGTCTCATCTGCACTTGTCGTTTTTGCTTCTCCTTCATTTTGCGCTGTTACTTGTTCTTTCTTTTCTTTCTCTTTATCTGCTGAAGGACTACAAGCTGCCATAGTAAGCATTGTACCAATTGTTATCGATGCGATAGCGACCTTTTTCATTTTCATATAAATCCCCCTATGTTTATATAATTTATCCTCCCCTTTACGATTCGATTTCCCCTTAAAAAATCCCTTTTCATATGAATTACCATCTTTCCGACAGTAATCTTCATAATAATACGTACAAAAAACGATAAACCCATTTGAACATTCGAGTTTCTTCTACTACATTTTTCTTCTCTGTAGTAAAAGAAAAAGAGTATATTGTCATATGAAGAAATACTATCTTCATATGACGATATACTCTCCTATCAAATTTTTATCTTTCTTGACATTTTATTTATACAAAAAAATAAAATTTTCTTTTATTTTTTTGTTTCTCAACAATTGTTAACATAATATATTTATGAGTAACCACCATTTGAATGAATGACTTGCCCCGTAATCCATTTTGCTTCTTCGCTTACTAAAAAAGAAATTAAGCGTGCTGCATCCGCCGATTCTCCTACTTTACCTTGCGGGAACTTCCATACTAAATGATGCTTCAGCTCCTCTGTAATCCATCCTGTATTCGTCGGTCCTGGATCAACAGCATTCACTGTAATCCCCTTCTCCATCGCAACTGGTGCTACTGATTTTGTAAATGCTTCAATTGCTCCTTTCGTCGCTACGTATGCTAGTTCATCAGGCATGGGTCCTAATGATTGCCCTGAAGTAAGATTAATAATACTGCCACTCGCTTTCAGTGCATAATGTTTTATAAATAATGAGCTTAATAACATAGTAGCGCGAACATTCACTGTATAATGTTTATCTAACTGTTCTACATTTAATTCCTCAATTCTCGTATGAGTAGCATACGCTGCATTATTAATTAAAATAGATGGATCACCTAAACGTTCTGAGACCATATAAAACAAACGATTTGGCGAATATGACTGCGATAAATTGATTTCTGCCATTTCACATCGAACACCTAAACTTTCAATCTCCTCTTTCAACAAAAAGGGCTCTTTGTCATGCATTCCCCATGGCATCGCTTTATCATACTGAGACCAGTACGTGAAAAAAATGTCTATTCCTTTTTGAGCAAGCACCTTGCATACAGCTGCACCAATTCCATTCAGACGAGTTGCCCCTGTTACAATTGCTATTTTCTTCACCTTTTCTCCTCCATCTATGGATAAATCCTCTGCACGAATACAGAGGATCTATCTTTTTATTCAATATTTGCCAATATACGTTCTGCACCTAATTTTAAAATTTTAATAAAGATATAATTTACTATCGTAAACATTACAAATAAAACAATAAACATAACCCACAGCCCTACTTGAAGGAAGAAGTATAATAAACTTACTCCCGCTACAATAACTAAAGCTATTAAAATATTAGCTAAAAAATTCCACAAAGTTGTATAGCGGCTCTTAAATAATTTCTGCTCTGTATCCCAATGTATATCTGCAGTTTGTGCATCCCAGCGTGTACCGATTAAATTAATTAACAATAAACCGTTCGCACTTAATAAGAACCAAAGAACCATAAATACTGGAGAAATTCCCGCTACAACTGCCATCGTAATACCGAATACTGCTAAAATAATTACATTAATTAACCAAGCAGTGATCGCTTTCGCAAAAAAGATGTCTGAAGCTTTTACTGGTAAATATCGATTTACAAACCATGAACTTCCATCTCGTGAGAATGAAGTTGTTGCAATAACGTTACTTCCCATTAAAAATAGAGAGGCACAAAGTCCAACACCAATTGCAAGACCTGCTGATTTTGGATTATTAATATAACCTGTAATCCATTTTAAATTTCCATCTTGTACAAATAAAACGAAGAACAACATAATCGGCATAACGAAAGTTTGTACGATACAATTTAAGAAAAATTGTGGTGTACGGAATAACGTTTTAAATTCTTTTTTCACATATGCTTTCAAATGTGAACTTTGTACCGTTGATTTCTGTAAGCCTTCTGCTGAAATGACCTCTTTTTTTGCTGTACTCGTTGACAGGCCAATTACCCCTTTTAAATATGTACGCTCTGCAATGTAATAAAACAACACAAAGAATACAAATGAAATAAGTGCAAAGATGATTACGTATAAAGGACCCTTCCAATTTGCATTTTCTACTAACGCCACTGCTCCAAAATATGTAGTTGGAAAATAATTTGTCATTTGTACTAAAAGAGAGGATTGATTATTGGCAAGGTAATCCGCAATTGCACCTTCCGAAAACGAACTTTTATTTTTCCACTGCAGAAATACGTTAATTCCTACAATAAATAGTATACTTACGATTCCGATAAATATATTTCCTCGGTCTTTATTTTTCGCTATATTTGTATACCTCATAATAACTGTCATCAGTAACGAAGCTAATACTAACGGCACAATCGGGAAGAGTAAGTAAATAAAAATCATGTATATGTAATATGTAATAAATGCGCCACTTTTTAACCCATACGTAATAAAGATTGGTAGTAAAATAAATGAACTCATTACGTATTGTGTAATTAATACTGTTAAAAATTTTGCCGAAATAATCTGCGCCGGTTTTAATGGTAAGGGTAGTAACATTTCAATATCATTACTGTAGTAAAATACAGTTAAAATGTTCGTAATACTCATTAAAAATACCCATATACTCGCAATCGCAAGTCCCATTGCGATAATCATTCCTGGGTCTTGCCCTAATTGTTTCATCCCTTCATACATTCCGTGCGTGATAGAACCAAATATTAAAAAGCCGACAAATAAAATGGCTGCAAATGAAAATACATATGCCCATCGCTTCTTCTTATCTGTTATGAAATCTGCATAATTTAATTTCAATAATACTTTCGTTAACGTCCAAATTTTACTCATTGCCCGTCATCTCCAAGAACATTTTTTCAAGTGATTCATTGGATTTAAAATGATCTCTCATTTCATCTAAATTCCCTTTAAACTGAAGATTCCCCTTATTAATAATCGCGACGCGGTCACAGATTTTTTCCGCTACTTCTAATACGTGTGTAGAGAAAAATACAATCTTTCCTTTATCCGCGTGTTCTCGCATCATTTCTTTTAAAATATATGCAGATTTCGGATCAAGCCCCGTTAACGGTTCATCTAAAATCCATACATCAGGCTCATGCACGAGCACACCAATAATAACGATTTTTTGTCTCATACCGTGCGAGTAACTTTGAATTTGATCCGATAGCGCATTGTAAAGATCAAATTTCTTCGCTAAAGACTCGATTCGTTCTTGGCGTACTTCTTTCGGCACCTCATACATATCTGCCATAAAGTTTAAATATTCAATTCCCTTTAATCGTAAAAACATATCTGGACTATCTGGAACATAACCAAACGTCCTTTTCGCTTCCATCGGATTTTTCATAATATCTTTACCGTTAATCGTAATCGTTCCTTTGTCCACCCCATGAATACCAGTAATCATCTTAATTGTCGTTGATTTACCCGCGCCATTCGGCCCTAAAAATCCAAAGATTTCTCCACTAGGCACAGATAAACTTAAATCTTTTACTGCATAGGTAGACCCATTATAACTTTTTGACACATTCGTAATTTCAATCATTCCATCCAATCCTTTCCTTAATTACCAAATAACTATATTGATATTATAGCATACTTCTATTTTTAGATTTTTATATTTTTTCAGTTTTTTCAACCTTTAAAATAAATATACACGCCTAATCCAACGATTAAAACGACAGCTAGTATAATATAAATCATTGTCAGCCGTTTAATATTCCCCTTTGTTGCTTTACTATAATTCGCATCACCATTTCGTCCAATTAACACCGTTGCTACTACAGTAATCACTACAAGTAATACAACGATCATGATCCACGTTAGCATACCTTCCTCCCCCTCCTTACACCATTTTACAATATTATCCTCTTTATTTCGCAGTATATTTCCTCTTTTTACTATTATTATGAAAAGAATTGGAAAACTATTATTACTATACATTTCTTTATATGATATATTTATAACATAATGTTAATTATTTATAACACCTTAAGGAGGTCCTACCATGAAAACAACTTGGATAAAATATTTAGGATTTCTCGGTTTCTTTGGTTTCCTCGGCTTTTTTTATGAAAAAGGATTGTTTACTATGTTCTGTTTCTTCTCCTTTTTCACGACTTATAGAACGGTTCAACACGATGAACTGTTTGAACAAATCGTCAATAAATCGTGCCGCAATGCCTTTATCGTTACATTACTAACTACCGCTATCGTTATGTTTATTGAAATGTTATTTCCAAACCCTACGCTACAAGAAATTGATATCGCTCTTATTTTCGGCACACTCATTCTTACATTCGGCTTCTCTATGTTCTTTTACGATAAACCAGTTGATGAAATGGAAGATGCGCCATGGCGTTCGTAACAAGAATAAAAGAATACCGTGCCAAATCGAACATGACACAAGAAGATTTAGCGAAAACTGTTGGTGTACGCCGTGAAACAATTAGCCATCTCGAAAAAGGTAAATATAACCCTTCCTTACAGCTTGCTCACGATATAGCGAAGGCACTTCATAGTACAATTGATGAAATTTTTATTTTTGAGGATTAATTACGGACACAAAATCACCAGAACCACGTAAAAATACCGGCATCCTTCCTATGAAGAATACCGGTATTTCTCATTTATCACCCATACAAAACCGCATGAAATACGCCTAACAGTAAATATTGATCGTCTATATAATCCTCCTCATATAGATTCATCTCAATGTAATACATATCTTCCTCAAGACGAATATTCCAATCTGCAGTTACATAGCCGTTTCGTAATAACTTTCCAAGCCCAATTGTAGTTTTGTGAACAACAAATTCTTCTCTCTTATATGTAAAGGTAAATAAGAAATTTGCATCCAATAACTTCCCGTCACATACAAGTATTTCATGCTCTGCATCATTATGATCGATGTATGTTACTAAAATCCTTCTTTGACGCTGCCTACTTACATCCTTTGCAATGACGCGAATATTGTCCTTACTATCCTTTATTTCGTAAATGATATTACTACCAACTTTCGGAATAAAGTCTAGCACTTTCATCAACGTATTTTTATAGTAGCCCCGTACTACGCCTACCTGTTTACTTTCATTATAAACCTCGATAGACGTCGTATCCGCCTTACTATCACACAGTCGCTTATAAGAAAGCTGCATTATTCGCTCTCCTCTTAAGTACTGATCAAATGTAACCGGATATTTTATCGCGCGCAGTTCCTTATTTAGCTCATATAAATAACATTGAACGCTCTCTACTAATGCTGTAGTGGATATACGCTCTTGAAGTTCAAATTGTTGCCAACTGGAAGAAACCCTCCACTGATCTTCCTCTTCATATAAGAATCCGAGAATTACTTCCTCACGATCACTCGTTTCATAATTCAACTGTTCGTTCTGCCCATGTTGTACTTGTTCCATCCACTGTCCTAAATAAATACCGAGCTCTGCGACCTTCATACACGACTTCTGAAAAAGTACCCTATCACTCACGCGAATCGTTAAATCCCCTTCAATAAAGCCCTTTGTATAAGCATCATACTTTGGATCATCCTTCTGCGGAATAGCCTTGTCTAACTCAAATAAAAACGTTAACATTCTTTACTCACCTCTAGTTATTACACCGATCGTACCTATAAATTGAACGCAACTCAAATTATATCGACGATTTTTCCAATATATCTACCGTAACTCAAAATATATCAACACAATTAAAATGAAGTTACCTTTTCTTCCGCCACTTCCACAATTTCTAAAATGTGTAGCAGACTCTCCACTTCATAAGTCGGCTTAACACCTGCCCTATTTTCTTTCAAACTCGGATTATACCAACACGTATCAATGCCGTAATCTTCTCCGCCTTTCATATCAGAAGTTAGCGAATCTCCAACGATTAATACACTTGATTTATCAGTAATCCCAAACTTTTCAAATGCATAATCAAAAATCTCACGTGCTGGTTTTTGATGACCAACCTCTTCTGAAATAATAATATGATCAAAGAAATTACATAAAGGCGAATTTCCAATTCTTGATTGTTGCACCTTCGTATATCCATTCGTAATAATACCTAACTTGCAATCTTGTAGATTTTCACATAATTGCACTGCACCTTCTATAAGATGTACTTCTTTTCCTAAGTTTTCAAGGTATCTATCACTAAATTGCTGCGCATCTACTTCTATATTATGAATGGCAAATAATTGTCTAAATCGATCTACCGCTAATTCACTTAGCGTAATCATTTTATTTTCTAAATCTCTCCATAATCCATTACTAATCTCTTTATAACTTGCAAGATAATCATTATATCCTGTAGGCATCCCGAACTGTACAAACGCGTTATGTAATGCGTTTCTTTCCGTTTCAGGAAAATCTAATAATGTATCATCTACGTCGAATAATATAACTTTGTATTTCATGATGTTCTCCTCAATTCCTATTTTAAAAGCTTCACTCTCATATCTTATAAGCTTTTATATATTTCATTATGAAGTGCTTTAACCCGCTCTTTATAGAATACACCTTTATCTTCTATTTTCAAATGTTCTATAAATAAGTTTGCAAGCATGACCGCTGTATCTAGTCTATAAAATAAGCTAACAATATGAGGAATAGAGTTAAAGATATTATCATTCTTATATCCAGCTCTAAATTCATCCCAGCTAACCTCATTCGTTTCAGCTATCCTCATAAGCTCTAATAATGGATGACCAATTAGGGCATTATCCCAATCAACTATCGCTTTAATTTCCCCGTTATACCCAATTACATTTGCTGGTCGAATGTCCATATGTAATAAACACTTTACATGATCTGCCGTACTAAGAGTATGTTCAATTGTTTTTGTATCCGGAAGAATAATTTCACATTTCGTAATTGTATTAAACCCTTCTATCCGTTTCACAATTCGTTCTGCTATATACTTACTAATGGGCTCTCCACTATTTTGTTCGTAATGCAAACCATCAATTGGCATACTATGAAGATTGCTCACTAACTCCCCTATTTTACATGCAGAAATTGGCATATGATCAGTATACACACAATCCGAAATTAAAAAATCAAGTTCGGTTGAAAGATGCAATCCGTGTATCCTTGGTACTGGAATACTTTTTGAATGACAATACTTAGACAGTTCTGCTTCCTTTTGCAACGAAATCCGACTGTTAAATAAATCTTCATTTATATTTTCCACTTCTCTTTCCCACGGCACTCGAAATGCCAAAGGCCCCTTTTCTGAATCTCCTCGAAAAACAATATTTTGCACTCCCGTTCCAATCACCTTTAAATCCTGAACAGCTAGTTCCTTATAATCTAGACTTAGTATTGTTGCTAGCTTTTCTCTTAACCCCTCTGCTTTTACACGTGTATGAATCATTTTATCCCCCGATTCGTAAGTTCTTTTCATCCATTTTCTCCTCGGTGCACAACATCCTAATTAACAAAATTATAGCAACAATAATAAAAGGAGGCTAATCCAATTAGCCTCCTGATTTCTTATTTATCCTCTAACAATAACACTTTCATTTCCTCTAACGACTCTTTCGTAAAGCCTAGAGCTTTTTCAGCATATGCTTCAATTGATCCGTATAGTTTCTTAATTTCATTAATCGCAGCTTGTAAATATTCAGCACGCGCTTCAAACATCGCACCTAATATTGCTCTGCTCTCATCATTTTGTAATTTCGCACCTAAAAAGGCCATCATTTTTTCATTTAACTTTTCACGGAAACCGTTACTTAGTAAGTAGTCTTCCATTACTGTTTTTTCTGGTACACCTAGTAAAAGTAATAGTAGGGCTGATCCAAACCCTGTACGGTCTTTTCCAGCTGTACAATGATTTACTAACGGTAAGTTTTCCTGGTTTTGTGCTAAGTTTAAGAAGCTCACGAATGCTTCATTACCACTTACGAAATCTTGATTCATTTTCACAAGATACTCGCCTGGTTTTCCTAACATAGAAAGGTCACCAACTTGGAAAAATTCATTTATATTCAAATCTTTCGCTAAATCTTGCATAACTGGTAAGCACACTTGACGAGCCCCTGTAATATCCGGATTCGGCTTATGCTTCACTTCAAAGTCTGTACGGTAGTCACAAATTAGCTTTAAGCCAGACTTTTGTAAATAGTCGATATCCCATTCTGTTAGCCCTGCTAATTCTTCAGAACGGTACAACTTGCCCCATTTTACTTTACGGCCTTCAGTCGTTTCATATCCTCCCATATCACGGAAGTTAAACGCGCCTTGTAATGGCAGTCTACGCTCAGCCACTGTTACTGCTTGTCCATTACTTCCTACTAATCTAAAATATGGACGTTCATTTTCACTCGGGTTTTCAATTGTATATGATAATTCTCCATTTACCGTTGCAAGTAATTCTCCCTTTTCTTCAATATGATCTGGTGAAGTACTCCAATAAATACGAACTTCTTCTATATTATTTTCCCACTTTATTTGTAACGTATTATCTTCAATTCTTTCTACAGTTGCTTGTAGCCAATTTCTTTGCTGCTCCATTCTTTCACCAACGCTTTCTTATATAATCGAATCTTTCTTTATTGTATTATAGAAATATCCATTTTGTCGTTCTCATTTTTCTTTTTATCTTACAAATAGGCAATAAGTTCTTTTACTTGTTCAAAATTTGTACACGGATTCCCATTAAACAAGTTCAAGAACCTTTTTCATCCTCCTAAAACTTCCTCACATATCGCTCAGTGGAACTTAGCAGCTGACATCCATTCTTTTCAAAAACATTCTTCATCCACTCATTTTGTACATTTGTCTCGCCAATATAATAAGATGCTCCTATTTCTTTTAAGACAAACATTGCCCCTGTAAAGAATGCTGTTTCATACCCTTTATTTCGCATATTTGGAGCGATTGCGAAATACATTAGTTTCCCTTCTTCTAACGTACCCCTTTCAATATGCGGGATGACAATCCCTATCGACTCTTCATCGATACTCGCTGTTAAACAATGCTCTTTCCACTGTTCACCAATTTCTTGTAACATCATATTTACAAATTGATCATAAGTGACTTGTTCTTCCGTCATGTCGTTCCAAAGAGAATAAAAAGCTTCTTCACCTACTTCTTCAATAAGCTTAAAATCAATTTCACTTTCTACATCTTCTACTTCATATATATCCTTAAACACAATTACATTTTCAGTAATATATTCAAATGAATACGTTTCGAAGCATTTTTTATACACATCATAATTTGGACTTTTTGAAGAAATTTCAAAATGTAAGTTTTCTATTCCCTCTTTTTCAGCCTCAACAACGCAATACTGCATCATTTGCTTTAATTGCTCTTCTGCAAAAGGCTCTGCATTATTTTCTTTTATTATTATAGAAGAAGCATTTCTTCTTATTTTAAAGTTTTTTTCTAACTGTTCTTTCATCATCATATACTTCCCTCATCTATGTCATACTCGAATTTCTACTTGTTCTCCTTGCATGAGCAGGATTGTCCTTGAATATATAGAATACTAGAAAACATCGCATCTTTAAAGTGCGGAGGAGGTTCTCCATTGGATATTACAGCGCTGCAACAACAGTTAGAGCTTATACAACAAAATGACTATACGCAACTACAACATATAGATATTAATGAGTTAACGTTGAACATGTTACAGTTTATCGGAACGACTGATAGCTATATTCGTTACCAACTTATCTATAAATGTTTTGCCCATTTTATTCATCACGAATTTCTTATGGACGATCAGCTAAAATTACTGTTGCAAACTTGTTTAAGTGATGAATATTTATATTGTGACATTTACTCCCCACATACAGATGGGGTTTTCACACGTTCTTACACCGTTTCGTTAATTGCGTTAATACTCCAATTCGCTAATTCGCACTACTTTTTTACAGAGGAGGATATCGAAGAAATAAAAAACAAACTCATTACATACACAAACTTAGAAACAGATTTTCGAGGTTATATTGAAAATAAAGGATGGGCTCATTGTCTTGCCCACGTATCAGATGCCTTCACTGAAATAGTTCACAATTCCTATACAATCTTTGAATGGTATGAAGAATTAATTCATTGCTTATTAAATAAAATTTTCATTCCATCTGACCTTTTTCATAATAACGAAGATGAACGCATCGTTACTCCTTTACTAGCAATGCTGTATCATGACTTCCCGCAAGATGAGTTAGTCACTATTATTCATAAAAAAATAAAAAGGCTTCCCCAAATTAGAAAACGCCTTTCGCTTAACGAGTATTGTATTTTATGCGCCAATATTAAAACCTTTTTACGCACATTATTTTTTAGAGCAAAAGATGACCATAACTTAGCCTTTACAGCTCGTAAAACGGAAAAAATGTTAAAAGAACTGCCTAACTATTATTAAATATAAGGAGAACAAGTATGGGTTATATTGAAGATATGAGAAATTTAGTAGGAAATCATCCACTGATTTTAATAGGTTCACACGCTATTATAGTAAATGAGAAAAATGAAATATTACTCCAGCTCCGTACAGATTTTAACCGCTGGGGTATTATTGGCGGCGCCTTAGAATATAACGAAACGTTAGAAGACGCTTTAAAACGAGAAGTATATGAGGAAACTGGGCTTATCATTGAAAATCCAGAACTCTTCCGTACATACTCAGGACCTGATTTCTTTCAAATCTATCCAAACGGTGATCAAGTACATGGTGTACTCGTTGTTTATATTTGCCGTGAATTCAATGGTGAGCTTGTATGTGATCAAGCAGAATCAAAAGAATTACGTTTCTTTCCGCTTGATGAATTACCTAGTACTCTTCATCCAGTTATTGAGGGAATTCTTCGCGATTTTCATCACTTCAATCGGAGCAATCTCCCAAGGTGTATTGGTAACATATAGGTTCATGCCAGCTAATCGTTTGCTTTTTTCCGAATATGTAATCCCTTTTTTACTTTCTGTGTACACTTGTTTTTTCATACGCTCACGAAGTTGTTTTTCTGTTAATCGATACATAATCACCCGAGTGAATAGTTTTTTATCCTTTCCAATATAAGCTTCTTTTATTTCATAGGACTGTCCTGGTTTTAAGGTATCCATGATGTGCTCTAAATCAACTTTGATGTACTGAGATTGTTTTTTTATTGTTCCGTTTCGAAAGTATTCAGGAAATTCATTTTTGACATATACCCTATTGTTTAATTTGAGTCGCGATATATAGTACACACCACGTTGATCCATTTGATCTAAATCATCCAGTGAATAATAGCCTAAATCCCGAATACATAGGTCACCAGGGCGTAATGTTGATAAACACTCTGTTCCAAAGGTTTTATCATTATTTTTCCCTGGTTCCACTTGGAAATTTAAAAACTGACCACTATGTAAATCATATTCTAACTGGATTTTTATACCCGCTGTTTGTGCACAACCACCTGATCCAGGATATACATTGGCCAAGTGTTTTGGTACGTGAAAAATGGTTGCATCTAAAATACGAATTCGCTGAAAATAGGTAAGTGAAGCACTTGGAATTGCTGACTTTCCACAAACTTTATTTTTTAATAATGTGGAGAAAATATGTTTCAAAAAGAACACTGCCTTTTTATTAAAGCGCTTATTTAGCCCTTCAGGACTCATAAGAGTTCCTGTTGATGCCATGTAGCTGACTACACAATCGGACTAATGAATCACTCGCTACTCGTTGACTAATCCAGACACATATAGTAGCTAAATCATACCCTGAAAATTTACGTTTTCGTTTTACAAAACCTAGCTCTCTAGCGAGATTTTCCAAAAATGAAGGGGTAAGATGTTCATCTAATTCTTCAGCTAATAATTGTAATTCGTCAGAAATTGATAGATACATACAAAAATGCCATCCTTTCCTATGATTCTACAGAAAGAATAGCGTATTTTTTGGTTCTGGTGCAAAGGTAGTGGAAAAGAAAATATAACATATATATTTCTAGCATAATGGTAGGATAATCCTGGTTCCTCATCATTTCTACTAAATCACGAAAAATTAAGTTGTACCGTGCCAACGTACAGTTAACAAAATAATATCTTGCTGATAATGCTTCCATTTGAACAAATTTTCCTTTTCCATACCGATCACACATCTTTTGTAGAGTAATAGTATCAGCATATCCCAGTTCAAGAGATTACTTGCAAAATATTTAGAATTTTTTAGATAATCCTCCGAAATGTAATACGGACTTTAAATACTTTCATTTATAATTCTCTATTTGTCTATACTTTTCATATCGCTGTTGTATAAGCTCTTCCGAGGATAATAGTATCAATTTTTTTAGAGATGATTCGATTACAGATTCAATCATTTTTGCCTGTGATTTTATATCATTTTGTGCTCCACCTTTAATTTCAGGAATGATTTCATCAATAATTCCTAAATGTTTTAAATCTTTTGCTGAAATTTTCATATGTTCAGCAGCTTCTGGAGCATACTTAGCGTCCTTCCATAGGATAGATGCTGCTCCTTCTGGCGAAATTACCGAGTACCATGAATACTCTAACATATGGATATAGTTACCGACACTAATGCCAAGAGCTCCACCACTTGATGCCTCTCCAATTACAATACAAACAATTGGCACTTTAAGTGTAGTCATTTCAAATAGATTTCGAGCTATCGCTTCAGAAATCCCACGTTCTTCAGACCCTATCCCTGGATAGGCGCCTATTGTATCAATAAATGTAATAATAGGGCGATTAAATTTATCAGCTTGTTTCATAAGTCTTAGCGCTTTTCTATAACCTTCTGGATGTGCCATTCCAAAATTTCTTTCTATACTTTCCTTTGTATTTCTACCTCTTTGATGACCAATAACTGTAACGGGCATTCCTTTAAATTTTGCAATACCACCTATCATTGCTTTATCATCACCATATAATCGATCACCATGAAGTTCGAGAAAGTTTGTAAACAATAAAGGTATATAGTCCAATGTCGTGGGTCGGTTACGTAGCCTTGCAATTTGAACTCGTTGAAAAGGTGTAATATTAGAATAAATTTTATCTTGCATTTTATTTAAACGTTTTTCTAATTCATGAATTTCTGACGATAAATCTACATTATTTTCTTTCATAATTTTCTTTAATTCATCAAATTTCTCTTTTAATTCAATAATAGGACGTTCAAAATGCAAACTCATTTTATCCTCCAAATGTTATGACTTACCTCACTCTAATCAAAAGGCTTAGAAATAGAATCAATAAATAATTCAAAACCATCCACAACTATTTTTTGTTCTGATTCTGATAAATTATTGAGAATACTTTGATAAAACGTAATGGATTGCTCTCTTAAGCAATTAACAGTTATGTGACCTTTTTCTGTGAGGTGCAGAAAAAGTTCTCTTCTATTTTTTTCATTTACTTCACGATAAATAAGCCCCTTTTTTACTAACTTATCTACCAATCTACTTACAGTTGAAGTCTCTAATCTAAGTTTATTGGATAGTTGCCAAACAGTTAATTTTTCCACCTCTAGTTCTTCTAACGCCATCATTTGAGAAGTTGGTAAAGGTTTTTCAAATGGTCCATTGGGCAAATTTTGAGATTCAAAAACCCCAGTTATTATAATCATTTTCTTAATATCTGTTCTTAGTTTTAAGGCATCTTCTCTTTTCAAAAAGGTCACCCTCCTACAACTATTGTATCATACATCAATTGTATTATACATGAATATGATTTTTTCACAAGCTTAACGTAAGCCAATATTACAACATGGACGAGATATTTCTTCTTGTTAAAATGGTATAAGTGGATTGTTTTCTACAAATGGCAGAACATCAATTATGTATCAGGGCCTTTATGGGGTAACACTCATCGAAATCAAGCTAAGAAAATAAAACTACCCCAAAAACGAAATTTTGTGATAACTTGTAACAAAATTTCGTTTTTGGGGGGAATTCTAAATTCTTAAGTTGATGGGCATGTGCTATGTCCCCCTTTCTGAAGAAATAATAGATTTCTCATAAACATTTTGGGGAACAACAAGTTTTATATTTCTACCAATTATGAATAAGATGTTAGATTGTTATCTCAATCTGATTTCCTTCAGGATCACTTACTACACTTTCATAGTAACCATCCCCTGTAGTACGCGGGCCGTTTAACACAGGGCATCCTGCTTCTCTTAATGTATTAGTTAATTCGTTCACTTTTTCTTTACTACCTACTGAAAAAGCAATATGTGCATATCCTATTGTTTGTATTTGTAATGCATCATCTATCCCTACCTGCTTCATAAGTTCTAGACGCGCACCACCTTCAAAAGTTATGAAATAAGATTCAAACTGCTTTTTCGGATTGTGATATAAGCTATTTTCTTCACCATTAAAGTACTGTTTATAGAAATCACGCATTCCTTCTAAATCATTCACCCAAATTGCTATATGTTCAATTTTCATAATCGACACCTTTTCTTTTATGTTATTCAACTGACAATTGGACGCTTCATTGCCAGCACATTTAATTTTCTTTATTTGTTCTCGTAATCATAAGATCAAGTCCAAGACTTTTTAATCCATATAAATAATCTTCTTTCCAATTACTCACTGTTATTTTCGGAATATGTTCTGCCGGGATATACTGCGGACAACTTTTTACAATTTGATCTATTACGAATTGGTTCACTTCATCATGACAGAAGATGAATCCATGAGGGTTAATAATAGCTATACATGTAGCTATTAAACGAGTAATCGCATCTATATTATATCCCTCTGGATTATTGGAATTTTCAACTTCTTCTCCAATTCTGAAAGCTTGCAAGAAATTTTTATTATCGTACTGCGGGACGAAAGATATCTCTCCTGAGAAAAATGTACTTCCGCGTACGACATCTCCATTTACCATAATTCCCGCACCTGGCCCATTTTGACCTGAATACAAATATACAAGAGAAGAATTGTCATTATTCCCCGTGTTTTTATGATAGCCAAGCACTGCAGCATTCATATCGTTTTCTATTACTACAGGTATAGAAAACCGTTCCTCCAAGTAACTTTTCAAATTAAAATTTTGGAACTTTTCATATCCAGGGATGTAGAAAATACGCCCATTATCGACCGCACCAGGAACACCAATTGATATAGAACTTATTTTTGGAAACGTAGCTATAAGACTTTCTATATGTTCTGTTAATACGCTTAGGCCAGTATCAATTAATGCACTTGAAGTACTCCCTTGTTCTTTTACTTCCCCTAAACAGTTAAAAATTGTATAGTTCGTCTCATTTCTCTCTAAAAATATCGCTAAACCTAACATATATTCTGGATTATATTCATATCGTTTTGCTCTTCTTCCGCCACTTGAATCATCTAAACCAGCTAAAGTGACTTCACCGTCTTGTTTCATATTTTCTATAAATTTACTTATCGTTGGAAAACTAATTTCTAATGTATTACTAAGTTCAACTTTCGTTGCACTACCTCGTTCTAGAAGAGCTGTACGAATGCCGCGAAGTATTGTCTCTTTAATCGATTTTTGAGTAATAAATTGTTCACTCAAATCGCTCACCACCTTAATCAACATACTTATTAAACACTTTTAATAAGTTGCGTTGACAATATATCATACATCATTTTCTAAAGCAATAGAGATGATATATTTCTACTAGCGGCACTCCGTATTTAACTCGATGTATTCTCTCTCGTAACATACGATACAATTCCAGACAAGATAACAAATATTAAAACAGCTAGCAAGGCATTACGTATTCCAAATGCTTCTCCAAGTATCCCTAAAAATGGTGGTCCAACTAAAAACGCTGTAAAACCGATTATAGAAACTGTAGCAACATTTGAAGTCGCATTTTCACTGTCATCTCCAGCAGTAGAAAGCCCAATCGGGAAACCTAGTGCGGCACCAATCCCCCACAGTACGACACCAACTGAAAGAACATATAAGTTACTCCCAAATATTACGATTGAAATCCCTATAATCGCCATAATAATAGTAACACGTACGACAGCGACGCGACCGAATCGATCAAGGAAATAACTACTGCACATTCGAGCTAATGTCATTGCCAATACAAAAATTGTGTACATAATAGAACCAGTCACTACATTTTGTTCATGCCCGTCTACCATTATAATAGATAACCAATCATTCGCACTCCCTTCTGCAAATGCCATTCCAAGCACAAAAAGACCAATTAAAAGCACCTTTTTTTCCATACGTAAGGACGTACGCTTCGCTCGCTTTTTGTTCCGCGATTTCTCCTTCTTTCCTGTTCCATGCGGAAGAAAACGATACAACATACATACAAGTAATACAAACACGACCGAAATCGCAAGAAACTGATACAGAATCGGGATGTGAAGCGAAATGGCGGCAGAACCACTGAGCGCGCCTATTAAAGTTCCTATACTAAAAAAACCATGGAATTTCGGAAGAAGAGTTGTTCCTAATTTCTGCTCAATAGAAGAACCTTCTACATTCAATGCGACTTCTGCTAATCCATATCCCACTCCAAATACTAGTAAGCTACTAAAAGCCCCCATACTAGAAACAAAATAAATAGTAATACCTAAACTAAGTAATCCAACAATCATAAAAAGCATACTGCCTATAATAACGTCTCTAGCTCCCTTACAGTCAATAAAGCGACTTGCACTCAGTAGACCGATTATTGAACCGACAGATAGTCCGAACAAAATCCAGCCCATTTCTGCATTTGACACTGCTAAAATATCTCGAGTAGCTGCTGTTCTTGAAATCCATGTAGCAAATGCGACACCCGGCAAAGCGAATAAGAGAAAAAGAGCGTTTCGAGAGGCACGTAATGTCTTTGTATGATTGTCTGCACTATATTTCTCCATATGAAACACCTTTCACATTGTTTATACGATAATTTACGAACTGGTGAAAACGCCTTTTATTCGTCTATCGCTTTAATAACTTTAGCTGGATTACCACCAACTACTACATTATGAGGTACATCTTTTGTTACAACTGCCCCTGAGGCAATTACAACATTATCACCAATTGAAATACCAGGGTTAATAATAGCTCCACCGCCAACCCAAACATTGTTACCTATTTTTACAGGCTTGCCATATTCTTTGCCAGAGTTCCGTTCAACTGGATGCAACGGATGCGTAGCAGTATAAATGTGGACACCAGGTGCAAACATACAATTATCACCGATTCGCACTTCACAAACGTCCAAAATCACACAATTGAAATTTGCGAAAAAGCTCTTTCCAACATGAATGTTGTAGCCGTAATCACAACGAAAATCAGGATTAACGTGGGGTTTTCCGTCAGCTGAAGAACCTAAAAGCTGATTTAATAACGTAAAATGTTGTTCATCTCCTGTCTCTATCGCCTCGTTATAAAGGCGTGTTAAACGTTTTGCTTCAGTCCTATCAGCTACTAGCTCTTCATCATCTGGCATATACATTTCTCCTGCCACCATCTTTTCTTTCTCCGTTTTCATACAATCCTCTCCTTTTTTATTGAATGAGCTCCACTTATTAAACTTCTTTAATAAGTGGATTTAATTTCACTTATTAAACACGTTTAATAAGTAACCCTATATTAGCATACTTTTTCATATATGCAACTAATAAATTCAGTAAGAAAATGTGAATCCCTCATTTTACATGCAGATACAGCGAATAAACAATTAAGATTCACATAGAAAAAACAAGGGAACGCTCAGCGTCCCCTCTCAAATCCAATCCGTTTTTTTATTTCCGCTAAATTCACCTTCGCAATAGCCCGTGCCCTCTCAGCACCTTTTTCTAACGCTTCATATAATAAATTCGGCTCATTTATATACATTGCGTATTTCTCCCGTGGTCCAGCTAATTCGCGGTCTACAACGCGAAACAACTCTTTTTTCACGTCACCCCATCCAATGCCAGTTTCATACTTTTCACGCATCGACTGTATTTCAGCTTCCGTCGCAAATTCTTTATATATCATAAATAATGTTTCTAGTTCTTTCGGTTCATTTGGAAGTGAAGAATCGGTTTTGATTTTAAATATTAACTTTCGTAGTTTTTCTTGTTCTGCAAATAATGGGATCACATTTCCATAACTTTTACTCATCTTTCTTCCATCAAGACCAGGTAAAATGGCACCCTCTTCTTGCACTACATACTCTGGAAGCGTAAATGTCGCGCCGAACGTATGGTTAAAATACGTCGCAATATCACGCGCGATTTCAATATGCTGAATTTGATCTTTTCCAACTGGCACATGCGTAGCTTGAAATAGTAATATGTCAGCTGCCATTAAAATCGGATACGTATATAATCCCATATTCACTCCAGCATCGACCTCTAAACCCGCTTCTTTATTTTGCTCCACCTTCGCTTTATACGCATGGGCACGGTTCATAAGACCTTTCGGAGTTAGGCAAGCTAATATCCAAGCTAATTCTAGAATCTCCGGCGCTTCTGTTTGCCGATAAAAAATAACATCTTCTCCAAGTCCAAGTGATAACCAAGTAGCTGCTACCTCTTTCGTATAACTACTAAACTGAATCGGATCATGCACAGCATTTAACGCATGATAATCCGCTATAAAATACAATGCTTTTCCTTCATTCTTCTTTGACATTTGCAATGCCGGTTTAATCGCACCAATATAATTTCCTAAATGCGGATAACCCGTCGGCTTAATTCCTGTTAACATTATTTTTTCACTCATCCTAACTCCTCCTTTCTCAAAATAAAAAGAGCCCCTCATCCTTAAAAAGGACGAGAGACTCCCGCGGTACCACCTTAATTAGCTATTGTTAGCTCACTTCAACTTCTTAACGTGAAGCAACCGTCTTTACCTACTCATTTCAGTTAGAAGCTCCAGAGCCCATTCCACATTCATCCCTTACTGATTTCCACCACACATCAGCTCTCTGAAAAGTTTCGAATATGTACTCTTCTCTTTCATTGCTTTTTGTTATTTTTTACAGTTTATCACAATTTCTCTTCGAACAAAACTAAACATTCTAACTTTTAACATTTTAACAATAATCATTACCAATTTATTCCGTATAATATATAATCAATATATACAGAAGCGATTTGCAATACAAAAAAGAGGTGATGTAATGGGTTGGTTTACTAAAGAGAATGTTGAAAAGATTGATGAGTTTAAAAACGATGATACAACGCAAGATGATACTTTAGGGGTAATTATACATTTCACACCTATCGCTATATATTTATACACTTGTGATGAGTATATAGAATCGTTTGAAGGTGCGCTCACTTTTGAAAACGAGAACGGAAATCAAGTAGAAATCGGAGGTACTTTTATTTCTCTTGAAGTGGATGCGAATTTTCGCATGGACGATTTAATATTTAATTACAAACTGAAGGAAAGCAATCTACCTATTGTTGAATTAAAAGCCTACGCATGAGGTCAATTTGTCTACTATAGAAAGAGCAAAAAAGCTAGAACAGTAATATCTGTTCTAGCTTTTTTCACGTATTCAACTTAACAAATCTATAACCATGCGTAACTAACACTTTTAATATCGCATATCCTGGGATCGCTAAAATAATGCCCATAATCCCGAATAAGTTTCCAGCAGTTAAAATAATAAATATGATTGTAATCGGGTGAATATCTAATTTTTTCCCCATGACTTGCGGGGAAATAAATTTACCTTCCGCTAATTGTACGATCATCATTACGATAATTACCTTTAAAACCATTCCTGGCGAGTCAATAAATGCGATGATTAACGCTGGTGTAATTGCAATAATTGGTCCTACGTACGGAACGATATTGACAATCATCGCTAAAATAGCAAGCAGTACTGCATATTTAATACCAATAATAAGGTAACCGATTAATAGCATAATACCGATAAACAAACTAACGATAATTTGTCCTCTAATATACGAACTAATCGCATAATGCATATCGTCTAGTATACTCTTAGCTGCTGGGTGTCTTTGTTCTGAAATAAACTTTAAAAAGTGCTTCGGCAATTGCTCACCATCTTTTAAAAGATAGAACAATATAAATGGAACCATTACAAACGTTAAAACGACCTCTGTAACAGTACTTAAAAATCCAGTTACATTTCCTGTCACTGATGATAACGACTTCGTAAAATCAACTGTGTAGTCTTTTACCATACTCGCTACATCAATATTTAAATTCTCCTGAATTTTTCCTAGTAAATTACTTTCTCCAAATCTACGTGCTGCTCGTTCAATTTCATGACCGAAATACGGTAAGTTATCTATTAATGCATCAATTTGATCTTTAATAATCGGGATTACTGTTACAACTAAAAACACAAATAATCCTAGTACTATTATATATATAGAAGCGATTGATACGATTCTTGAAACACCTTTCTTTTCTAAAAGCGAAACGAATGGGTGCAAAATATAAAATAGCACACCCGCTAATAATACCGGGAAGAAAATTGTTTTTAAAAAGACGATAAACGGAGTAAACACAAAAGAAATTTTCGTTAGCAATAAAATATTAATGAACAATAATGCAAATCCAAGTAGCACTGCTAAATAATTGTGTTCTCTAAAAAACTGTTTCAGCTTATCTCTTTTTCTTATATTTACTTTCTCCAACTAAACCACCTCTTCGAATGATGAAAAGCCCTTATTCAGGGCTTTTCGTCATAATCTATATTTATTTCCTTGCAGCTTTCACTACAAATGATACAATAAAAATTAACACGATTGCCCCTAATAATGCTGGCACGACATGAATCCCACCAAATGATGGCCCAAAAGATCCAAATAATCTACTGCCTAACGAAGCACCTAATAAACCGGCGATAATATTTCCAAACATACCACCCGGAAAATTTTTACCCGTTATAGAACTTGCAATTGCACCTATAATAGCACCAACTATTAATGTGATAATCCATCCCATTTTTAGTCCTCCATTTCTATTATAGTGTATTTCTTTTTGATACTAAATTATTATGTAACTATTATAATTATTATATCCAATAAAGAAAAATCTTGTCAAATCTATGAAAATAAAGCCTACAAGGAGGTTTTACCCTATGATTCAAAAATTAATAACAACTTCTCACAACACCGCTGCTTCTATTTTAAACATTCAAATACCCGCTTATGAAATCGAGGCGAAATATATAAATAGTACCGCTATCCCTCGTCTTTATGATACTGTAGCCGATATTCAATCATGTGATGAAATTTTTTACGGCTATTTTTATGAAGATACACTTGCCGGGTTTATTTCATTTAAAATGGATGAAGAGGAAGTTGATATTCATCGTTTAGTAGTATCCCCTGATCATTTTCATAAAGGAATTGCAACAAAACTACTACTATATGTATTTGACATGTTCTCCCCTTCCAAAACATATATTGTACAAACAGGGAAAGCAAATACCCCTGCTATTGCATTATATAAAAAACACGGATTTATTGAAGTAAAGGATATCATATTACCCGATGGTGTGGTTTTAACCTCCCTTAAGAAATCAGAAAACAATAAATAGTTTGACTCATTAATTTATTTATGTTATCTTTTACTTTATAAAACCTTTTGCTGAGTCCAAATTTTGGAGCGGGGGAACCATTTTTGTAGCCATGCTACTTGGGGCGAATCTTATTTAAGTAGGGAAACTCTCACTTCCCGAGTCCGACAGCTAACCTCGTAAGCGTAATGGGAGAGGAAGGTGCTTTTTGCCTATGTTACACAGTGTACCTCCTTAATTATAAATATGGAATCGATACCATTAGACACCTATATTTATAGAAAAGGAGACATGTATAATGTTACGTTTATCTGATCACGCAATAAAAATGATGGAGCAAAGACTTCGACTCGAACAACATCGCACATATCAAGCAAATAAAGTTGTAGATAATTTACATCACAAATACTTCTTTCAACATATTTTCCAACCGAAAAGATAAAGAAATTGTTCATTTAACATCAAAAACACAAGGTGTGTCTAAAAAGACATTCCTTGTGTTTTTTATATTTCTTATAATATTCTCACTACATTTAAACTTGCCGTAATCGCGCCTGCTATAGTAGTCACATGCCCTACACCTAACGGGCCATTTTGTAGTACTAATGTTGAATTAGCACTCGTTACATTCACAAGAAGTGTATTTGAAATGGCTGGCTCGATTACTACAGTTGATGTCGTTACGTTTTGTATAAAACTCCCTGTTAGTTGAGCTCCATTTAATAGTAATCTGACAGATACTGTCTCATTCCCAGCATTTGCATCCCCTTGGAAATAGTAGCTTACTAAATATATTCCTGGCGTGGATACTGTAACAGTTGTAGCACTAGTTAAAGATACACCAGTTCCATATACAGTGGATCCCGAATTAATTGGAATGTTGGCATTTGCTGCAATTGTACTTGTTGAGGTAGAGAAGAAATAGCCGCCACCTGTTGATATTGCAGATGATCCAGTTGCACCTGTTAAGCCGGTTGGACCCGTGGCACCGGTTGGGCCTGTTACTCCCGTTCCCCCTGTTGCTCCAGTTATTCCTTGGATTCCTTGTATTCCTGTCGGTCCTGTTGCACCAGTCGCTCCAGTCGCTCCGGTTGCTCCAGTTGCTCCAGTTGCTCCAGTCACACCTTGTGAACCTTGAATTCCTTGTGGGCCTGTTATTCCAGTAACTCCAGTTGCTCCCGTCGGACCCGTTATCCCCTGTGGACCTTGGATTCCTTGGATTCCTTGTGGACCTGTTACTCCCGTAGGGCCGGTCGCTCCCGCCTGCCCCGTTACCCCTTGCGGACCCTGAATTCCTTGGATTCCTTGTGGACCTGTTACTCCCGTCAAACCTGTTGCTCCTGTTGCTCCTGTTGGACCCGTCGAGCCGGTTATCCCTTGTATACCTTGAGGTCCAGTTGGGCCGGTTGGGCCTATTACACCTTGAATTCCTTGTATACCTTGTATGCCTTGTGGACCCGTTACTCCTTGTGGTCCTTGAATTCCCTGTATACCTTGAGGACCTGTTGCTCCAGTCGGACCGGTCGGGCCTTGTGGTCCTTGCACACCTTGGATTCCTTGTGGGCCGGTTGGACCGATATTTCCTTGAGGGCCCTGTATTCCTTGAATTCCTTGTGGACCGGTTGGGCCTGTTATGCCGCTCGGTCCTTGTACTCCTTGAATTCCTTGGGGCCCAGTTGGTCCCTGTATTCCTTGTATCCCTTGTAGCCCCTGTAAACCTGTTGGACCCGTTGCTCCTCTTACACCTTGCTCACCTTGCATGCCTTGAATTCCTTGTGGACCGGTTGGACCGATTGGACCCTGCGCCCCTTGCACGCCTTGCGGGCCAGTTGGACCCGTTGCTCCTACCGGTCCCTGTATCCCTTGTAAACCTTGTAGACCGGTTGGGCCTGTTACTCCCATTACACCTTGGGGTCCTTGAATACCTTGATCACCCGTCGGACCTGTTGCCCCCATTGGTCCCTGCACTCCTTGCAAACCTGTTAAACCGGTCGCACCTGTTGGTCCCTGTATTCCTTGCACTCCTTGGATTCCAGTCGCTCCTGTTGCTCCCGTCACCCCTGTTGCCCCAGTTGCTCCCGTCGGACCTGTTGGACCTCCCGGTGATCCTGCTGGACCAGTTGGACCGGTCGGGCCTCCTGGCGGACCGGTTGGGCCGGTTGCTCCTGTTGGACCTGTTGCAGATCCAGTTGGACCTGTTACTCCAGCCTGACCCGTCGAACCGGTTGGACCTGGATCCCCTTGCAAGCCAGTTGCCCCGGTTGGGCCTATTACACCTTGCACTCCTTGTATTCCTTGAGAGCCTGTTGGACCCGTCTGCCCCATCTCACCTTGTGGACCTTGTAAGCCTTGAACACCAGTTGCTCCGGTTGGGCCCATTGGCCCTTGTTCCCCTTGTATCCCTTGAGAACCGGTTGGACCGGTTGGACCAATCGGCCCCTCAATGCCTTGTATTCCTGTTACACCTTGTAAACCACTACTCCCTAAATTCCCTTGAACACCTTGTATACCCGTATTTCCTGTCGGGCCGGTCGGACCGTTTTCACCTTGCACTCCTTGTATTCCTTGTATTCCTGTTGGACCGGCTGGACCGTTTTCACCTTGCATACCTTGTATTCCTTGTATTCCTGTTGGACCGGTTTCTCCCATTGGACCAGGTATCCCTTGTATACCTTGATTTCCCTGTGGACCAGTTGGACCTCTTTCGCCTTGTATTCCTTGAACACCTTGTATTCCCTGTGGACCTTGTTCCCCCATAGGTCCTTGACTCCCTTGAGAACCTTGTGGACCAGTTAAACCAGTTGGGCCAGTTGGGCCATTTTCTCCCTGCACCCCTTGCATTCCTTGAATTCCTGTCGGACCCGTTGGACCAATTGGTCCTTGTACGCCTTGTATTCCTTGCGGGCCAGTCGGTCCACCTAAAGAACCTGTCGGACCTGTTGGACCCGTTGGTCCCGTAATACCTGACGCCGGAAAAGGAATAGGTGCTTGAAACTTACTACACTTATCTTGATCCCTCACAAGCATCTCCCCCCGTTATAACTAACGTATCAAACTATTTTTAATACATTTAAACTAGCTGTTATCACACCAGATAATGTCGTTACATGCCCAATAGCTAATGGGCCATTTTGTAAAGATAAAGTAGCATTTGAAGAAACAACATTAATGACCATCGTATTAGAAATTGCTGGTTCTAATATAAAAGTACCTCCTGTAACATAAAAAATAAAACTCCCTGTGACTTGTGTTCCGTTTAACGTCAGCCTCACTGAAATCGTTTCATTCCCCCCATTCGGATCACCTTGAAAATAATAGCTGACTAAATATATTCCCGGCGTACTTAACGTTACAGTTGTTGCATTTGTTAAACTGACATCAGAACCAAAAACTGTAGACCCGGAATTAATTGGTATTAATGCATTCGCTGCAATTGTACTCGTTGAAGTAGAAAAGAAATAACCGCCACCGCTAGGTAAGCCAGTTGCCCCTGTTGCACCTACTATCCCTAAGGAACCTATAGCCCCTATACTACCAGTTGCGCCTGTAGGTCCAACCGCTCCATTTTGTCCCTGACTACCTTGCGCTCCAACTGGTCCTATACTACCACTAACACCTGTCACTCCACTTGCTCCAGTTGGGCCTTGCAAACCTTGAACTCCTTGTATGCCTTGTATTCCTTGTGGACCCGTTGCACCTGTATTGCCTGTCGTTCCCGTTATTCCCTGTATTCCAGTAATCCCTTGAACACCTTGCAAACCTTGTGGTCCAGTTCCCCCGGTTGCTCCAGTAGTTCCAGTTTCACCCGTTGCACCAGTAATTCCAACATTTCCTTGTGGGCCTTGGGGTCCTTGACTACCTTGCGCACCTTGCACTCCTTGTGGTCCTGTTATCCCGTTTTCTCCTATATTCCCTTGGGGACCTCTAATTCCTTGCGCACCTTGCGGGCCTGTTATTCCTTGTATTCCTTGCATACCTTGAGAGCCTTGCGCTCCTGTTGGACCTACTATACCTTGTATTCCTTGAGTTCCTTGCAAACCAATAGCTCCAGTCGGTCCTAGTATTCCTTGCACACCTTGAGGACCTTGTGCACCTTGCGGACCTGTCAATCCCGTTGTCCCTTGTATCCCTTGAACTCCTTGTATTCCTTGTACTCCAGCTGCCCCTGTTTCTCCTCGGATTCCTTGCGCACCTTGTATGCCTTGTGCTCCTGCTGGACCGGTTGCTCCTTGGATTCCTTGTGCACCTTGAACTCCTGCCGCTCCTGTTGTGCCTGTGGGACCGATTATTCCTTGTAACCCTTGTATGCCTTGTGCTCCTGCCTGACCTGTTATCCCTTGTATTCCTTGCACACCTTTAGAACCTTCTGCACCTGTTGGACCAATTTCCCCCTGTGGACCTTGTATGCCTATTGGACCTTCTGCACCCGTTGCTCCTGTTATTCCTTGGTTACCTTGAGAACCTTGTGCACCTTGTACGCCAGCTACACCAACTACACCTTGAGCTCCTTGTGCTCCCCTTACACCTTGAGCGCCAGTGGGACCAGTTATACCTTGTACCCCTTGCGTTCCGATTGTACCAGTTCCCCCGGTTACCCCCTGTGCACCAGTTTCACCCGTTGGACCTGTTGGTCCCCCAGGTGGGCCGGGTGGGCCAGATGGACCAGTCACTCCACTAGATGGACCAATTGGACCGGTTGTTCCCGTCGGAGCACCCGGAGGTCCTTCTGGTCCTTGCATACCAATACTTCCAGTTGCTCCTGTTATCCCTCGTACTCCTTTTGCTCCTTGAAAACCTGTAGATCCGTTTATTCCTTGTATTCCTTGAACACCTTGGGGACCTTGGGGGCCTATTATACCTGTTATTCCCTTTACGCCACTTATACCTTGAGGACCTTGCGGGCCAGTAGAACCAATTGGTCCTACTACACCTTGTATCCCTTGATCACCTTGGTGTCCTTGCTCTCCAGTGATTCCTTGTATGCCTTGTGGACCCTCTTCTCCCTGTATACCTGTCGTTCCGTCCTCTCCTTGGATTCCTTGTGCTCCTTGGGGACCTTGGGGGCCCGTTACACCTGATATTCCGTTTACACCTATTTCTCCTTGCATTCCTTGTGCGCCCGTTTGTCCTTGTTCTCCAATTTCACCTTGTATCCCCGGAGGACCTTGGAGACCTTGACTACCAGCAGGTCCTGTAATTCCTTGTATACCTTCTACTCCTTGTAATCCAATATCACCAACTGGACCTTGCTCTCCAATTAATCCTTGAGGACCTTGTAAGCCAACCGACCCAGTAATTCCTTGTTCTCCAGTATCACCAACGACACCTTGTATTCCTTGAGCTCCCATTGTCCCTCGTGGCCCTTGTATCCCCCCAATACCTTGAGGGCCTTGTGGACCTGTTGCTCCTGTAGGCCCAGTAATTCCAGGAGGCCCAACCGGACCTTCATGCCCTCCAGTTGGGCCATTTGGGCCACTATCACCAGTCGGTCCAGTTGCTCCTATAAGCGGAAGAGGCAGTGCCACTCCAAATTTTTTGCACTTTCTATGATGACGCACAACAATCCCCCTCCCAAAAATAATTACACCTTTTATATGAAATGCATTTTTATAAAAAAAGTACACCTCTGACCTCATTTTTTAAAAAATAAAGAAGCCTATCATTTCATTTATTTGAAATGATAGGCTTCTTTTTATAAAAACACTTTACTTTCTCGCCTTAATAATAAAAGTAGTTGGTACCATTCTAGCTTTATGTCAACTACCCCCACTGAGATAAAGCGTTTCAGTGGGGGCTTGAGTTAGAACACTAGGTCTTTTCGTCTATCGCTAGACAGTTTGACGCTCTAGCATTCATGCCACCCTATGGTAACACCCCAAGTATGTTTTTGGTTGGTACTGACAACAAACGATTGTTTTCCCACTTGCACCACCCTTTCGAAAAAGAGCAGTTCTTCCTTATGGAAGAAGCCACCACTCAGATGAATCCGGCGTGTGCTACAAGCCCCGACGAGTCGAGTACACATAGATGGTTGACGCACCCACTAAGCTATGCGCGAGGCAACAGCCTTACGTTTTTGCACTTCTAATAGAATCGGCGTTTTCACTTTCAGATTGTCATCCAATTCTACAACTTTTGATTTTTTCAATGTATTCAGGGCACCATTAATATCAGCATGGATACATATTCCTGCTTTACTTTTGTACAGACCACGCGTGATCCGTTTGCCACTAAAGTGATACTGCATCTTATCATCCTTAGCCCAAACTGGAACCGGATCTTTATCAAGAAAACTAGCTTTTGAAGTATAGCTTTCTTCTTGTTTTAAAAAGCGGATGCCTTCTTTTACACATTTATTCTCAATTGCTGCCATCAGTTTATGGAACGGGATTTGCACAAATGTTTGATTATTCTTTTTCCCCATATGAGATTTTTGTTTCCAACCAGCGTTATACCCTACAACAATCGTATCTATATCGAATTCTTTCACTTTTTTAAACAACATGCCTACCGTTTGTGCAATGTAACCATGTATTTGTCGTTCGCGTTTATGCCAAAGTGCAGCGATTTTGTTCGTTACAATTCGTTTTGAAAGTCCATTTTCCACATTTTTCTGCTGGAGGTTACATATCATTTTGTTGAAGTATTGATTTATGGATTTCAATTTTTTCCCATCAATTAAGAAGGCATCACCTGTATTGGTCATGCAACTTACTAATCTGTCTACACCTAAATCGCAACCTAAAGCATTACTCGTAGTCATGGGTTGTTTCTTCATTTGAGAAACGTGCATTTCATATGTGTAATGCACCTCAAAGAACCGACCTTTTTGCTTCGGTACAATCTCAATGTAGGAGATTTTTTTATTTCTTAAGTTTTTAGGCATACGTATTCGAATGGAACCGATTTTTTTTCTAAATGCAACATTCATCGGAATAATCCAATACCCGTTCTCATCCACTTTTGGCACTTGATAGATTTCAATGATTCGTTTTTCAGTGGAACGAGAATAATTTGGAAACTTCGGACGACCTGTGAACTTCTCAGGATGTTTCTTCCACTGTTCCAACGCTTTAAAAAAGCTCGTCACTTCTGTAAATAAGGCTCTACGAATTGCTTGAACAGAATTTGATTGAACGCCCGAGTAGTTCATATCAGCCTGCATGGCATTGTCCACTTCTTTTACAGTAGCCACCCTGTTATCGTTCAAATAACTTTGTTTTATCGTGTACAACCCAACATTTCGCAGTGCTTTTGAACTATGCGACATGCGCTGAAGTAAACGAAATTCTTTTGCAGTAAGGCAAGCTCGTCCGATATTCTGTTTCTGTGTGAACCGTTGCATAGTTTCTCTTTTCTTTTGTTTACGTAATACTTTCACTGCTTTCTTTCTAGCCATTGTTTTCACCACCTTTCTTAGAGAGTTCATTAAGCGTATTCATTACTTTTGGCTTAAGTAGCTGAATGATAATCATTATCTAATTTCGTTGCCTTACAATCTATTCCCTCCTTAACTACATAATATCGTAAGACAAAAAGAAACAAACATTCGCCCTCAAAAATTATTAGGAGCGAAACAAAAGCGTTCAGCCTACCTGCTGACGGCAATTCATCTCCACCTGAATTGTTGGGTTTCACCCGTAACACAAATCAGATGGAGTCTTCTTGCCGGAAAGGATAAAAAAATTCGACCATCATATTTGATAGTCGAATCTTTTCACTCTCCATATTCAAGATGATTATGCCTTTTACAACCAAATAAATAGCAACCCCCTAAATGATAAGTTTCAAATTCTAACCCTGGAACATATCCAGATTTGATACGTGCTATCATTGTTTTATAACAATTATTCTCTTCTGTATATTCCTCAATTAGCTCATTCTTATCTTTTTCTGTCCAGTTTTCTTCTACTTCTTCATTTTGAACATCTTCTATTTCTGCTGTTTTCGCTTCGATAGATTCCCGTATCACTTCATTTATACGCGTGAAATTATTAGCTTTATATAGAGCATACACAAATCTCCCAATCCAATTGGGACTTTTCCAAACTTCTTTGTATCCCTTTTCGAACCATTCAATTGCTTCGTTATAGCAATTCAACTCAACATATAAATCTGCTACACTAATTTCTCCTAAAAAATCATCAGCTTTCCTGTTAAAAGCATCTAACTTCTCTTTCGCTTCTGTCGTTCTCCCTAAATCAATTAAACATTTTACATAGCTATACATTATATAGTCCGAATCCCCTGCAACTCGCAAGAAAAATTCCGAAGCTTTTGCAAACTCTCCAAGGTTATAATGTGCTACAGCTACATTTTGAAATGCTTCATCCGATGGTTGAATCGAAATAGACTTTTGTAATACTTCTTTCGCTTCTTCCCACTTTTTTTGTTTTATGTAAACGTCCCCTAAGATGTTATAAGGAAAGTATGAGGAAGGATTCAACTTAACAACTTCTCTTATTAATTCAAGAGCTTTATCATCATCCTCTTCCTCATAAAAGTACATCCAAGCAAGATTATTGAGAGATTGTACACCTCTAGATTTATGTACTGCTCGTTGAAACAGTTCCATTGCTTCCTCGTATTTATTTTGTTCAAACATTTCAATTGCCTTCTCGTTAATGTTCAAGTAACTACCTCCGAAGTGAATAAATTCATCTATCCTATATCTTTATTTTAATATGAAAAAATTGTAATTCCCATAAAAATAAGTTCTTTCGCCTGTCTACATTTCGATTGAAATAGAAGTTAAAACACACGAATTTACAACAATAAGTAAACTTTTCAGTTTCCCTAAAACTGGATATACAGCCTGTTTCATTTTACATATTATGGTACAATTAAAAAGAGTGCTAGCTAAACATTTACGTTCCACACTAGCAGTCTAGCAATGCTAAAATCAAAAATCACTTGAAATTGGGGGATGTTATGAAACAGAAATTAGCTGCTCTTCTATTCATTGGAATCATATTATCCGGATGTTCAACTATAGCAGAAAATTCTTTAGAAACTGGAAAAGGCAGTATGGAATTATTAACACCAACGATTACAACAACAGATAACGAATTAGAAATTAAGACTGAAGGTATTGATGAAAATAAAGTGACGTTTATTTATGTTGCCAATAAAAAAGTATTGGAACAAAAAATAAAAAATGGTGAACCTTACAAACTTAACATTAAAGATATTGAACACGCTCATAGGACAGATTACAAACCAAGAGTTCAACTTTTGCAAACGAAAGATGATGATAAGGATGGAGAAATGGTAACGTTTAAACAAGTTAGATATACAGTTAAAAACTAATTTTAAAGTTGCTTCATTATAAATATAACGAACGAAAATATACTGTTAACAAAGGGTAAATGTAAGGGATACTAATATGAAAAAACGATGGATTTCTTGGTGGATGGGTAACATATTTTGGATTATAGCTTTCGGGATATTGCCAGCTATCATTTGGCTAAGAGAGGTTGAAGGTGCCGGTGTTACTCAAACACCCGAAATTAAATCCATATCACTTATCGTTTTATTAATCGCATTTATCATACCGATATTTATTCAAGTCGTATGGCTAATCATTAATTTGAGGATGAGTAAAAAAAATAAGTATACGATTTAGTTTTTTTATTAGCAGATAAATATTTTTCATAAAAAAGAGAGGAATCTACATCAAAATAGATTCCTCTCTTTTACATTTATATATGAGCTTATACTGCGTTTTTAAAGCCGTACGATTCCCCTTTTTTACGATGCATGATGATCTTTCTTCTTCATTAACGCTCTCTTCTTCATCGCCTTCGTTAAATATCCGCCTTTAAATGAACGGATTTCATAAGAAGACATAAACGCTTTTGGTGCAATTTCATTAATAATTTCTAACAGTTCTTTTTCTCTAGAACGCTTTGCAACGATATCTAAGCGATAACGTATTGAATTAATTCCTTCGCCTTCAAATACTGTAACACCAAATCCAGAGTGACGTAATTCATCTACTAATTCGTTACAACGGTCTAGTAAACTAACTTGATACGTAATATAACCAATTGCTAATTTATTCTCTATATAACCGCCTAATAATAGTCCTGTACTAAAGCCAATGACATAGGCAATGATGTTCATCCAATTTGATAAATCTTGAAACACAATACCTAAACTGACAATGTAAATAGCTCCTTCTAACAATCCAACACCAGCAGCGGATCTTGTTTGATTCTTTACAAGCAAAATCGTACGGATTGTCAAAATGGGAACGTAAATAATTTGAAGCACAAAAATAAGTAACGCTTGTAACATTGGTATCCACCTCTTTCAAAAAGTCTTTTGTCATAATAACATACATAACCTTTAGAAATCGATGGCTTTTTAAATTTTTTTTCAATATTTTTCATACTATTGAAAAACGTAAAAAAGAAGCGTATTATATTTGTCGTAAATTTGATTCCTATCCTTAACGCACTTAAATTCAAAAAAGGAACCCCATTAGGTCCCTTTCATCATAGCTCTATGTTTTTCGAAGCATGTTCCCTTTGCTTCTCTTCTTCTTTCACTAACTGCATATTTGCATAAGCTAAATTCGCAATCATTAAAAAGTGACCACCTAAAATGCCTGTACCGAATGCCCACATTTCCATTTCATGCTCAATTTCATACATGATGATAGCTCCTAAAATGGCTGCTGCAAATCGATTTAGAACTCCTAATCCTGGAGCCTTTTCTTTCATTACGATACTTTTCCCAAGTTTCTCCACTCTGCGAGCTAATAACCAAAGACAATACGCACTTACAGCCAATCCGATACCAAACCCTGTTACTTGTTTTCCAAACGGAGTAATCGTCCACATAAGTAGTAAACCACTAAAGATCACATACAATTGTAATCGATATACACGTAAGGCTGCTTGAATCAAAATATCCGCTCCTAATTTCGCATTTTTTATACTTTAGAAGAAAAGCAGCAACTTACACAGTTGCTGCTTTCTCTTCTTCTTGTTCTTGCTCCATTTTACGAATTTCAACACGTTTAATTTGGTAAGCGTCTTTTTCTAACACTTTAAATTCATAATCTTCCGCCTCAACGTGTTGTCCTTCTTCAATTTCATGATTTTGCATCATGATCCATCCACCGATTGTATCCACATCATCTTCTTCAATGTGTAATCCAAATAAATCTTTCACTTCTGAGATAAGTACTTTTCCATCAACAATGATGTGTTGCTCGTTCACATGTTGAATTGGTGGTGCTTCATCTTCATCATATTCGTCACGAATTTCGCCGACGATTTCCTCCAAGATGTCCTCAAGCGTTACAATCCCTGCTGTTCCTCCGTACTCATCATATAAAACAGCCATCGGAATTCGCTTCTTCTGCATTTGAAGTAATAAGTCGTGAATTGGAGTCGTTTCCATCACTTCAATAATCGGACGCATATACGAGCGAATTGATGATAAATCTTTTTGATCTTCGGTCATATATCGAATAAAGAAATCTTTTACGTTGACCATACCGATAATATCATCTTTATCTTCTCCAAAAATCGGATAACGTGTGTATCGCTCATTTTGGATTACTTTCATGTGTTCTTCTACTGAATCTTCCAGGTAGAAACCAACGATTTCTGTTCGCGGTACCATAATTTCTTTTGCAATACGATTATCAAATTCAAAAATGTTATTTACATACTTGTATTCGGCTTGATTAATTTCGCCACTTTCATAGCTATCTGAAAGGATAAGACGTAATTCTTCTTCTGTATGAGCTACTTCATGTTCTGAAGCTGGTTTTAAACCGAATAAACCAGTTATCACACGCGCTGAACCGTTTAATACCCAAATAAATGGATACATGATTTTATAGAACATCATTAACGGAGTTGCCAATAATAATGTTACTTGTTCAGCCTTTTGAATCGCCATCGTTTTCGGAGCTAATTCCCCTACTACAACGTGTAAATACGTCATTAGCATAAAAGCAAGACCAAATGTTAATACTGATGAGATAGAAGGGTTTAAGTTCCATTTCTCAAATAACGGGTGTAGTAACTTTTCAATTGTCGGTTCACCTAACCAACCTAATCCCATAGCTGTAACTGTAATACCTAATTGACAAGCAGATAAATATTCATCTAAATTTGTTGTTACTTTTTTCGCTGCTAAAGCACCGCGTTTCCCTTCCGCAACAAGCTGATCGATACGACTTGAACGTACTTTTACAATCGCAAACTCTGCTGCTACGAAAAATCCAGTAAATGCGATTAAAATCGCAACCATGACTAAATTAAATATTTCCAATGAATCCCCCTAGTTTAAAAAACTAAGGTGTCCACCTCCTGTATACTATAATGTTTTCTTATTTGTTCATTAGAAAACATAGCCCGATACAAAAATTAAAGAGGTCGGATTTCACTTTTTTCTATAATAATAGAGCAAGTGTCTGTATTAAAGCTGTCGTTTGACCAGATAAAGATTTCGATATTTTTTCACGTTGTGAATCAGTCAATCCATCTAAAAGCGGTTTTAACTCCGTTAACTCTGCTTCTAATCGATGAATATGGTCTGTCACTTCATTCACTTGTTTCGAAACGTGTTCATTGATACCGAGCAGCTTCTTCTTCTCCTCGATTTTCTCTTTAATCTCACAAAGCGGCATATGCATTTCTTTGCACTTCTCAATAAATTGTAATGTCTCAAATGCTGTTTCGTCGTAATAGCGATAATTAGATTGAGATCGCTCCGCTTTTAAGATTCCTAGATTCGTATAATAATCAATCGTTCGTTTCGACACGTGAGCCATGAGAGCCAACTGTCCGATTCGATACACCTTCCCAACGATCTTCCCCCCTTGTTTATATTACTACCATCATACAATACATAAACTGTACAGTCAAACGTGACGGTTTTTTATTCATAATTCACACAAAATTTATCGTCTCATCTTTTATTATCTAATCTATTAATTTAATTATATAGTGAAATACTTAGATTAAAATTAACGAAATATAACCATAGAATTTCCCGTTCCTTTCTAATTTTAAGTACATATCATAACAACATCGATATTAAATTCTTTTATACTTAGGAGGATAAAATGAAAGCTGTTATTCTTGCTGGTGGATACGGGACTCGGATTGGGGAAGAAACGCATTTAAAACCAAAACCTATGATTGAAATTGGAACAAAGCCTATTCTATGGCACATTATGAGTTTATATAGTCATTACGGCATTACTGAGTTTATTATTTGCTTAGGCTATAAAGGATATGCAATTAAAGAGTTCTTTCTAAATTACAACTTACACATGTCAGATTTCACAATACATTTAAGCGACAATACAATTACTAGCCATTCTCATCGTATTGAACCGTGGAAAGTTACACTAATTGACACCGGTCTAAATACCGAAACGGGTGGACGGGTTAAAAAAATACAAAATTACGTCGGGGACGAACCTTTTTGCCTTACTTATGGTGACGGATTAAGCAATGTAAATATAAAAGATCTTATTGCATTTCATAAAAGCCACAGGAAATTAGCTACTGTTACAGCCGTACAGCCTCCTGGGAGATTCGGTTCTCTCGTCTTAGATAAACAGTCTGTCACATCCTTTCAAGAGAAACCTTTAGGTGATGGTGGATGGGTTAACGGTGGATTTTTCGTTTTACATCCTGATGTTTTCAATTATATTAGCGGAGATAAGTCTGTTTTTGAAACAGAAACTTTAGTGCAGTTAGTAAATAAAAATGAATTAGCAGCCTTTCAACATACTGGTTTTTGGCACCCGATGGATACATTGCGCGATAAAAATAAATTAGTCGAGCTATGGGAAAGTAATAAAGCTCCGTGGAAGGTTTGGTAATATGACTTCATCATCTTTTTGGGATAAGAAAAAAGTATTTATTACGGGACATACTGGCTTTAAAGGCTCTTGGCTCACCCTTTTTTTAACCTCATTAGGTGCAGAAGTAATCGGTTACTCTTCTCATCTTCCATCCATTCCTAACCTTTTTGAACAATGTAACGTAGCAAAAGAATGCATGACAATTAAGGGCGATATTACAGATTACGATTCTTTATTCCTTGCCCTAAAACAACATAACCCAGACATACTATTTCATTTAGCAGCCCAGCCAATCGTCACCACTTCCTATAAAAATCCTATCGAAACATTTAAAACGAATGTTTTAGGAACTGTTCACGTATTAGAAGCCGCAAAACATATAGAAAGCATACGCAGCATCATTAATGTTACAAGTGATAAATGTTATGAAAATGACGGGAGCGGTAATCGGGCATTTGTGGAAAGTGACCGGCTAGGAGGTTTCGATCCTTATAGTGCTAGTAAAGCTTGCGCTGAACTAGTTGCAACATCCTATCAAAAATCATTCTTCCGCACTCATACTCAGAAACTTGCCTCAGTAAGAGCAGGTAACGTCATCGGTGGTGGCGATTGGGCAGAAGACCGATTATTTCCAGATATTATTCGAGCGTATTTACAACATGATACATTAACTATTAGAAACAAAAACGCTATTCGTCCGTGGCAACACGTATTAGATCCTTTACACGGCTATATTCTTTTAGCTGAGAAGCTTGGGCAAGACGCCGAATATGCAGCAGCGTGGAATTTCGGCCCGATAAATGAACCTAACAGAACCGTTCATGATGTCATTCAATCTATAATGAAATTATGGAATCAACCACTAACAATCCTTTCTCCTCATACAAACACTCCTTATGAATCACCTATTTTAACACTTGATAGTACAAAAGCAGTAAATAAACTCGGTTGGACACCTAAGTTATCAACAGACCATTCTATCGCTTGGACTGTTGATTGGTACAAAAAATATGCATCTGGTGAAAATATGGAATCTTTCACGCGACAACAAATCGATGCATTCAAAAATTTATAAGGGGGCTATAAAATGGAACAGAAAAAATGCCGTTTTTGCCACTCATTACTAACAAATACTTTTTTAGATTTAGGAGTTTCCCCTCTCGCTAACTCATTTGTAGCTCCTGAAAATTCATATAAAATGGAACCATTTTATCCGCTGCACACATTTGTTTGTAACTCTTGTTTACTTGTACAATTAGATGAATTTGAATCTCCGCACAATATTTTTCATGACTATTTATACTTCAGTTCTTACTCATCAAGCTGGCTACTACACGCTAAGCAATATGTAGAAATGGCTATAAAGCGTTTTAACTTAACAAACCATTCGAAAGTGATTGAAATCGCGAGTAACGACGGGTACTTATTACAATACTTTCAAAAAGAACATATCGAAACGTTAGGAATTGAACCAGCAAAAAATGTAGCAGAAATCGCTATCCAAAAAGGAATTCCTACTGAAGTAAATTTTTTCAGCAATGATTTAGCAAAAGAGTTACCACAAGCTGATTTAATCATCGCAAATAACGTATTGGCACACGTTCCGAACTTACATGATTTTGTCGCCGGTTTAAAAACGTTATTAAAACAAGATGGCACGATAACAATTGAATTCCCGCACTTATTAAATCTCATATCATGTAAACAGTTTGATACGATCTACCATGAGCACTTCTCCTATTTCTCACTTATAAGTCTTCAAAAAGTTTTAGCTCATCATCATTTACAAATTGTCGATGTAGAAGAACTTGCAACGCACGGTGGTTCATTGCGTATTTTTATAAACCATTATAATGACTCATCTACTATCCATTCCAATGTTACAAATTTAATCCAAAAAGAAATAGATCACGGGCTAGATACATTAGATTGCTATCTCCTTTTCTCTAAACACATCGAACAATTGAAAATAAATATTTTAAAGTTTTTTATCGAAGCAAAAGCTTTAAACAAACAAATTATCGGTTACGGTGCTCCTGCTAAAGGAAACACCCTTTTAAATTATTGCGGGATAGGAAAAGAATTTCTAGCTTATACAGTAGATAAAAACCCTCACAAACAAAATCTCCTTCTACCAGGTACCCGCATTCCAATACAACCTCCAGAAGAAATTAAGCGTACAAAACCTGATTACATTCTCATACTTCCTTGGAATTTAAAAGATGAAATTATGAAAGAATGCTCTTTCATTCGTGAATGGGGCGGCAAATTTTTAGTAATGATACCAGAAGTTGAGGTAATTAAGCCATGAAAAAAATCCTTGTAACAGGCGGTAGTGGATGGATTGGTAAATATGTTGTATATTCTCTTATACAAAAGGGCTATGAAGTGCACGCCACTTACAATACAAATAAACCTTCTCACCTTTCTTGCCATTGGCATAAAGTAAACTTACTTTGCGATGAAGAAGTAAAAAAACTCATTTACAACATTAAACCTAGTCATCTCATTCATTTAGCTTGGGAAGCAGTGCCGCCAGCGTGTTATGTATCTATTCATAATTACTATTGGCTTACATCCAGTATCTCATTAATTCAACACTTCACAACATGCGGTGGAAAGCGAGTCGTTGTTGCAGGTACTGGCGCAGAGTATGAATGGTTTAACGGCGTACTATTTGAAGATTCACCGCTTCTTTCCTATAAAACCCCGTATTCATTATGTAAAAACGCACTACACTCTTGGCTACAATCATATGCTGAGCAAACAGGCCTCAGCATGTGTTGGGGCCGCATTTTCCATATGTATGGCCCTCACGAACAAGGGAATCGGCTCGTTTCTAACATTATCACTTCCTTATTAAAAAATGAGGAAGCACTATGTACACATGGAAAACAATCAAGAGATTTCCTCCATGTGGGGGACGTCGCTGATGCTCTCGTAACAGTATTAGAACACGACGTTACAGGCACAATCAATATCGCTTCTGGTCAATCTGTACAAATTAAAGAATTAGCTTCTATTATTGCTAAAAAGATAGGAAAAGAACATTTAATTAAACTAGGTGCGATCCCTTTCTCTAAAGATGAACCTTTATTCGTCGGCGTTAATGTAGAACGTTTAAAAAATGAAGTAAACTGGAAACCAACATACGATCTAAATACAGGAATTGAAGAAACAATTTTGTGGTGGGAATCATTTATAAAAAAGCATAACGATACGCACCACTAAAACGTAAATCCTTCGCTCCTCTCGCTAAATCTTTATACCATTCTTCTAATTTTTCAGGTGTAATAATATGATGCGTTCCCATTCCCCCATGCTTACTAGCTTCAGAAAGAGTCGGACCAATTTGTAATTTTCGCTTTCTCATCGCATCATTCCACGGACTGAAACCAAACCATGCAATACACGCAAGGGGCGGATAAATCATAGATTCATGCGCAGATAAATGTCTTCCAACCGTATAACTTCCATGTCCATGATTATGAATAAATCTGCCTCTTCTCCATAACGCCCAATCTTCTGGTAAATAGCCGTGAAATCGCTGCTTCATTAAAGGGATTCCATATTTAAGTTCCGGATAAGTATAGTTAAGGTCATCGACCATAATAAGCCCTTCTAGCCAATACATTCTCCCTCCCAATTCATTTAGTGATTTCCAAAACTGATTTTTATCTTGCACGCAAAGAAACTCAGTCGTATTTAAAATCATTTTCCATCCCTTTACTTCTTGTTCTACCATCATCACTTCATGGTCTGTCGCTAGCGCATCAAATTCCGGGTATGCAGAATCTCGTACTTCCCAATGCGGCGCATATCGCTTACAAATTTCAACTGAACGATCTGTTGAACCTTTATTAATTAAAATACCATGATCAAACAGTTTCGTATGATGCATAAGCCACCACGGTAATAAATATTCTTCATTGTAAAAATGAGAAATAACGGTTGTAGTTATAATAATCTCCTCCTCTTTCTCTATTAATCTACTTTTTCATCCTACTCTTACTATACTTATCAGTTATGTAATTGGTTTCTTTTATTTTAAAAATATGTTTTTCTACCATATACTATGCTTTCTTACACAACCACCATTTCCATTTTCTAAAGAAACATCACAATAAACTGAAAATTAAGTTATAATATCATTATAAAATATGAAGGAGGAATGCACGTATGTACTACAACACTTCATTCGAAAACGATCAACCTGTAGACCGTCTATAATCTAAGACGGGCATTCATATAACAAGTGCACTATGCCTCGTCTTAGGGAATAAATCATAACCCTAAAAATAGACGGAGGTAATTCAAATGAAACAAACAATTTTAGGAGCTATATGTTTATCACTAGCAGCTAGTATATGGGGCGGTATGTACGTCGTTAGTAAATACGTACTCGACTTTATCCCACCACTGACACTCGTTTGGCTACGCTTTATTATTGCTTTTGTTGTTTTATATGCAATTTTGAAAATAGCTGAGAAAAAGCAAAAGAAAAAAATAACCATTCGCAAAAAAGATTGGCTATCATTTGCTTGGATTGGATTCATCGGGTATTTCATTTCGATCACATGTCAATTTATCGGAACGAAATTATCCGATGCTCATACAGGCTCCTTAGTGACATCAGCTACCCCTGCATTTATGGTTATATTTGCAGCGCTCATTTTAAAAGAGAAACTAACTACTCGTAGACTTTTCTCAACTATAATAGCGACAATCGGTGTCATTATCGTCATTGGATGGGATATTGAAATTGGCTCCTATTTTATCGGTACAATCATATTAGTCGGGGCCGCTATTACGTGGGCTTTACTATCCATTTATGTGAAGATTGCTTCAGCTCGATTTTCATCTTTAGTAATTACAACGTACGCCATATTCTTTTCACTCTTTTTTATTACACCTTTTATGATATGGGAATTTCAATCAAACCCGATTGAACATATGAACATGTATGTAGTATTAGGCGTACTTTATTTAGGAATCATCTCAACAGCAGGTGCCTTTTTCCTTTGGAATAAAGGATTAGAACTAATGGACGCAAGCATTGGTTCCTTATTTTTCTTCTTCCAACCTATCGTGGGATCATTGCTTGGTTGGCTCTTATTAAATGAAACATTAAATAGTAACTTTTTTATTGGTGGTATTCTTATTGTATGTAGTGTTTTCATTACTACGTTTGAAAAGCGAACGTAGTATAAAAAAACAGGAAGAGACTTAGTCTCTTCCTGTTCGTATTATTGGATCTTGATCATGGAATCCAATACAAATTGGTATATTGCTTTGCACTTCACTACATACACGCATAAAACTACATACTGTTTTTGCAATTAAATATAAAGTTATACCGATTGCTTTTTCGTTTGTATCAAAACCATTTTCAGCATACATATCCGCTAATTCTACAGACCTCGGCCCCTCTATATCATATGTCCATTCAGATGCCCAATCATCATCCTCTTCTTCAAATGGAACATAATCCTCACAAATATAAAACTGACTATCCCATTCATTCTCGAGATCATACTCAAAATAAATTGCCTTTGCTTCTTCACTTTCAGCAACTTCTAATGTTTCTCTCAAACCTATCCTCATACTCTTTTCATATGAATCTAAAGGAATCGATTTAATTCGCTCGGCATGCGCACTTGATGCTAACGTGCTACAAATATCATAATACTTCACTTCTATTTGCTCTACTGATAACGAAAATATATCCTCTTGCATCTCTTCTAAATACTGAAATATATCCACACTAACTACTCCTCACTCCTTACGCACTCCAATGCGATGGACGGGACAACAATTCCGGTAATTTCGTATGTTTATCCCCTCTCGCCGCATTAACTTGAACTTGCGTCAGAAAAATACTATTTGTAAAATCGGCGCCGCAAATATCTGCATCTCGCAAATCTGCTCCGATGAGATCTGCTCCACGTAAGTCTGCGCCATTTAAGTTAGCAGCAATTAAGTATGCTCCTCTTAAATTCGCCCCTTGCAAATTTTTCTTTTTCAGATTTGCTCCCATAAGGTCTGCTCCGCGGTGAATGATTCGTTTCTTACGCGCAGCATTCATTTCCTTCCAGACTAATTCGCTCGTTTCTAAAAGAAGAATGTTTACTTCCGCTCTGTGTAATGGAACATTTATTTTCATTAACTCATCTGAACTTAAATTTGATAGGCGCTCCGTCTCTTCAATCGCTTTACTTAACTCTTTATGAATCGATTGTGTCGCCTGTAAAAGAATAGCCTCATTCAAATACCACAGTATTTCATGAAGCTGATGCATAATCGGAAAAGCATCATACATTTTTCTCGCATGCTTAGCATCTTTCCGCCAATCAATCCCGTTAAATGTAACTTGAGAAATTTTCTGCCCCGCGCCGAAACATTCAAATACTGTACAACCTTTATAACCTTTTTCTCTAAGATTTTTATGTATGCTACATTTAAAATCTGATTGTAAGTTGGAACATGGTTTACCACCATCTTTATTCACTGCGAAATCTACTGACGCTGCGAACGGTAATGCTACACAGCATAAACCAAAACACTTTTCACAGTCTGCTTTTAAACTATTGTGATTTACATCCTCTTCTACATGAAAATAATCGTTATTATTAGTCAAAATATATACCCCCAGTTGCCTTTCAACTATTCCATAATAATCCAACTATAGTAAATTATCAAATTTAAAATAAACGGGCATATTTCATTTCAAACAACAACATAATCCTTTTATTTCTTTTCAATAAAAAAAGACTTCCACTACACTATCAATTATAATTAAATTAAGAACTTTCAAATAACAAGGAGGATTACTATGGCACTACAAATGAAAACAAATTGTCAAATTTGCGATCAATCGCTCGAGCAAGATTCTGAAGCTTACATTTGCGTGTATGAATGTACATTTTGCGCACCGTGTACAGAAGAAAGACATAACGTTTGTCCAAACTGCGGCGGCGAGTTAGTACGTAGACCGAAAAAGAAACAATAAAAAGCAAAGCGATATCGCTTTGCTTTTTTACTGTTTTTGATATATAAATTCTACCGATCACAACTTAAACATTTAAAAATTTAACACAAACAGGCTCTGGGACAACAACATCAGATTGGATAAGCGTTAGCTTACCTGTAGATTCATGTCTTGAAAATAGCACAAGATTATGCGACTTTTCATTTGTAGCAACAAGGAACTTTTCAGTAGGATCTAATACAAAGTCCCTCGGCCAATTTCCTTCTGTAGATGTATGTGCAACAAATGTAAGCTGACCTGAGTTTTGATCCACGCTGAAAATCGCAATACTATTATGACCACGATTACCTGCATATACAAAACGGCCGTCAGATGAAATATGAATCGCACTTCCTTGACTATTTCCATCAAATTCTTCTGGAATGGTAGAAATATACTGTAATTCTGTAAACGTTCCCTCTGCTGGATTATATGTTAACACAATAACCTCTGAACTAAGCTCCGTCATCACATACGCATACTTTCCATTCGGGTGAAAAGTAATATGTCTCGGGCCACTCCCTGGATTTACAGATAAACTATTCACTTCTGTTAATGCACTACCTTTTATATCATACGTAATTAATTTATCTATCCCTAAATCAACACCCACCACATATTTTTCATCAGGAGTATATCCCGCGTAATGCGCATGTGGTTTTTCTTGTCTTTCTTTATTCGGACCTGAACCTTTATGCGTCATAATAGATGCGGCAGGATTTACAGTTCCATTTTCTTCATTTACTACGAAAGACTCAATCGTTCCTTTATGATAATTCGCTGTAACTACTGTATGATTTCCACTATCAACACTCACATGACAAGGAGAAGCCCCTTCTACTACTTGTCTGTTTTCTACCTTTAGCTCTCCAGTTTTACTATCAATCGAATAAGCAGCTACACCACCAGATTCGCCTTCCTTAACAACGGAATAGAGATATTCATTATTTCGATTAATCGTTACATATGTAGGGTTATCCAGCTTGGCCGCAAGTGTTACATTACTAATTTTTTTCGCTTCCGTGTCTAACGTAAACTTATATATTCCTTCACTATTTTCTTTCGTGTATGTTCCAACATATCCAATAAACTCTTTGTTATCCTTCATTTTCATAACCCTCTCTCCCTATATTTTTCGTTCATCATACTTCTTAAAATATTTTATGTTGAAAGAGTATCCTAAAAAATCGGAGTACCTCTTTATACGTTACCATATTTTCTTGTTAAATAGCCTTTAAACCCACTTTTTTTGGTACGCCGCTATACTTTCATATTCTTCTTCCAAGTGACGAGATAGACGAATATAGATTGGTGTTAAATCTTTATATTTTTCTACACTTTCCATGTTTGGCTCATGATGAAAATCTGCACCTACCATTTCAGAAACTACGCATAATGTATCTATTTCACCTAAACTATATAAACCGAGGATTGCAGCTCCTAAGCAAGAGCTTTCAAAACTTTCCGGAACATATACATCTTGATGAAAAATATCTGCCATCATCTGTCTCCAAAGTTCCGACCTTGCAAAACCACCTGTCGCTTGAATTTTTTTCGGTTCGCCAATTAGTTCTTTTAACGCAAGAAGAACTGTATACAAGTTATAAATGATTCCCTCTAAAACAGCACGTATCAGATGCTCTTTCTTATGATGTAGCCCAAGCCCAAAGAAAGATCCCCGCGCATTCGCATTCCATAAAGGTGCTCTTTCACCGGCTAAATACGGATGAAATAATAAACCATCAGATCCAGGATTCACTTTTGCTGCTATTTCCGTAAGCACTTCATATGGATCTTTTCCTAAACGCTGCGCATGCTCAACTTCTAACGTACATAATTGATCGCGAACCCACCTAAAAATCATACCACCATTATTAACCGGTCCTCCAATTACCCAAAGATCCTCAGTTAACGCATAACAAAAAGTCCTCCCCTTCGGATCCGTTACAGGCCGATTTGTTACAACTCGCACCGCACCGCTCGTACCAATTGTAATAGCAACTACTCCAGGTTCTATTGCATTTACACCTAAATTCGATAGTACTCCATCACTCGCACCGACTATAAAAGGAGTAGTAACAAGTACATTCATCTCTTTTGCAAGCTCTTCATCTATCCCTCTTAAACTGTGCGTCGTTGGAACAACTGTAGATAGCTTTTCATCTGTAATTCCTGCAACACGCAAGGCTTCTTCATCCCATTTTAAAGATTTCAAATTGAACATTCCTGTTGCTGATGCAATAGAATAATCAATTACATATTCCTTAAATAACTTATAGAAAACATACTCTTTAATAGAGATGAATTTATAGCTCTTTGCAAACAACTCAGCATGTTCATTCTTAAGCCAAACTAATTTCGAAAGTGGTGACATAGGGTGGATTGGTGTTCCAGTACGAAAATAAATTTCATGACCATTCATATCATTCTTTATTTTTTCTGCCCAGCTTGCGCTTCTATTATCTGCCCAAGTGATACATCTCGTTAACGGCTTCCCTGCTTCGTCTACAGCAATGACACTATGCATTGCCGAACTAAAAGAAACACAAAGAATATCAACTGGCTGCACATTACTTGATTGTATAGTTTCTTTAATCGTATGTATGACCGCTTGAAAAATCTCTTCTGGATCTTGTTCTGCTGTTTCTGGTGCGGGAGAATATAAAGGGTATTCAATCCCATGACTTGTAATAACTGATCCATCAATCGAAAACAAAACTGATTTTGTACTAGTTGTTCCAATATCTACACCGATCATATATTTCGAGCTCACCATGTAACCCCTTTCAAATTATTCCTATAACAAAAGAGCACTCTGATTTTGATTTACACAAAAAAGACTCTCCCTTATGAGAGCTACGTTTTAATAAACTACACTCTCATAAGGGGGTCCTTCTCATAACCATTGTGCTATTCTGAGTTCCTTTTCATATTGCTGCTTTCACGTAATAAGATGCCAAACTCGAGATTAAGTTTATAGGATGAAGTTACATAGAGATTGGCCCTCTCGTGAAAAAGAAATTGGTGAAACTTTACTTCATTATAACTTAGGCGCTTTCGCCCAATCCGCAGCAAACTTTTCAATACCTTGATCTGTTAATGGATGCATAGCAAGTTGTTCAATTACTTTATAAGGAATTGTTGCAATGTGAGCACCTGCCATCGCTACACGCGTTACATGATCTGGGTGTCTAACAGAAGCCGCAATAATTTGTGTATCTAATTGATGAACCTCGAATAATTCAGCAATTTTAGCAACTAATAGTACACCATCTTCAGAAATATCATCTAAACGTCCTAAAAATGGAGAAACGTATGTTGCACCTGCTCGGGCTGCTAAAAGAGCTTGGTTCACAGTGAAAATAAGTGTAACGTTCGTTTTCACACCTTTTTCAGTAAGATAGCGACAAGCTTCTAATCCTGCTAGCGTCATTGGGAGTTTTATCGTGACATTTTTATCTCCACCGTTAATTTTAATTAACTCTTCTGCTTGAGTAATCATTTCTTCAGCAGTAACAGCATCTGGCGTTACTTCTGCCGAAACAGACTCAACTTTAGGTACTGCCTGACAAATTTCTGCGATACGGTCTTCAAACTTAACGCCCTCTTTTGCTACTAAAGAAGGATTCGTTGTAACACCAGCTAAAACTCCAAGTTTATATGCTTTTTTTATGTCCTCAAGATTTGCAGTATCAATAAAAAATTTCATGATTAATTCCCTCCAGTTTTTAAACGTTGATGAGTTACATGTTTAATATGCTTATCCCGCTATTTGCCGGGCAGTAAGCCCCCGATTGGTTCAACTAATAATCAGTGTGGGGTGAAGCCCCCACTGATTACAGTTTCACTTTATTTCTTTTCTACTGCATGTCCGCCAAATTCATTGCGCAGAGCTGCTACTACTTTTCCTGTAAATGTATCATTGTCTAATGAGCGGTAGCGCATTAATAGAGACATTGCGATAACAGGAGTTGCTGTTTGAAGGTCTAATGCTGTTTCTACTGTCCATTTTCCTTCACCAGAAGAATGCATAACGCCCTTAATTTCATCCAGTTTTGCATCTTTAGAAAATGCATTTTCAGTTAATTCCATTAACCATGAGCGGATTACTGAACCGTTATTCCATACTCTTGATACTTTTTCATAATCGTAGTCAAATTCACTTTTCTCTAGGATCTCAAACCCTTCACCAATAGCAGCCATCATGCCGTATTCAATTCCGTTGTGAACCATTTTTAAGAAGTGACCACTACCAGCTTTTCCAGCGTATAAGTATCCATTTTCTACAGCTGTATCACGGAAGATAGGTTCAACGATGTCCCAAGCTTCTTGATCTCCTCCGATCATGTAACAAGCACCATTACGAGCGCCTTCCATTCCGCCAGAAGTTCCTGCATCCATAAAGTGAATACCATCTTTCTTTAGTTGCTCATATCGGCGGATAGACTCTTTATAATGTGAATTACCCGCTTCAATTAAAATATCTCCTTTTGATAAAAGTGGTGTAACCTCATCAATAACAGAATCAACAACAGCGTGTGGTACCATAACCCAAAGAATTCTTGGTGATTGTAATGACTGAACAAGTTCACTTAAACTAGATGTACCTGTAGCCCCGTACTCTTTCATTTCTTCTACTGCGCTCGTATTTAAATCAAACGCTGCTACTTCATGCTTATGATCCATTAAATTCTTCCCTAAATTTAATCCCATTTTACCTAAACCAATTAATCCTACTTGCATAATATAATTCCTCCTCAAATCATCTTTTATTAAAAATTCAATACACTACGATTTTGAATACCTTTCAATATCGATAAATCCAGAAAGGTATTCACAGTCATAGCTTAAGAATTCAGTACACTTTTTGTAATCTGAACAACATTTTCTGTCGTAAATCCAAATAGATTCATGACTTCAGCTCCAGTTCCTGAAGCTCCAAATGTTTCAATCGATAATATTTTTCCTTCTTGTCCTACATAACGCTCCCATCCAAGAGATACACCCATCTCAAGCGATACTCGTTTCGTTACAGAAGACGGAAGAACAGATTCTTTATATTCTTTCGATTGGCGATCGAATAATTCCCAGCTCGGCATTGCAACGATGCGAACAGAAACTTGTTCTTCTTCTAGTTTCTGTTTTGCACTAGCAGCTAAGGATACTTCTGAACCTGTCGCAATTAAAATCACATCCGGATTTTCATTTGTTTGCGTTAGTACATAAGCTCCTTTAGAAAGATTTTCTATGTTTACTTTCGTTTCATTAAACACCGGTAAATTTTGACGACTAAGTACTAAAACAACTGGACCATCCGTTTGCTGTAATGCATACGCCCACGCGCTCGCTGTTTCATTTGCATCTGACGGGCGGATAACTGTTAAACCAGGAATTGCCCGAAGAGCTGCCAAGTGCTCGATTGGTTCATGCGTTGGACCATCTTCTCCTACAGCGATCGAATCATGTGTGAATACGTACGTAACAGGTAACTTTTGCAACGCAGCGAGTCGAATAGATGGACGAAGGTAATCGTTAAATACAAAGAATGTACTTACGAAAGGTTTTACTCCTCCATGAAGAGCCAGTCCATTCGCTGCCGCGCCCATTGCATGTTCACGTACACCGAAGTATATATTTCGGCCAGCATACGATTCTACTGCATACACTGCTTCACCTTTTATATCTGTCATCGTAGAATGAGAAAGATCCGCACTTCCACCGAAAATAGAAGGAATCGTTTTCACATAATGATTAATAGCTTCCCCACTTGCAACACGAGTGGAAATCGTTTTTTCAGTATCAAAGGATAGAATGTCTTTCGCTTCGATTAAAACCTCACCTGTAATCGCTTTTTCTAATTCATCTGCTAGTGCAGAATTCGATTCTCTGTATAAGTTGAAATGCTCATTCCATTCGTTCTCTTTTTCAGTACCTTTTTGTTTCAGTTCATTAAAATGAGCTGTTACTTCTTCAGGCACAAAGAAGTCTTCCTCATAATGCCAACCATACACTTGTTTTGTCGCTGTTGCTTCTTCTACTCCAAGCGGGTTACCATGTGCTTTGTTCGTTCCAGCAACTTTTGGACTTCCATAACCTATAATGGTTCTAATTTCTATAAGAGTAGGTTGATCCGTATTGTCTTTCGCTAATTGAATAGCTTTTGTAATAGCCTCAACATCGTTTCCATCCTCAACTCTTACATATTGCCAATGTGCAGATTCTACCCTTTTCTGAATATCTTCAGAAAAAGCAATGTTTAATTCACCATCAAGTGAAATTTCATTTGAATCATACAGTACAATTAACTTGCCAAGTTTCATATGCCCTGCCATCGACATCGCTTCATAAGCGACACCCTCCATTAAGTCACCGTCTCCAACTAAAGCGTACGTATTATGATCTATAATAGAGTGACTATCCTTATTGAACTTCGCTGCTAAATGCGCTTCTGCCATTGCCATTCCGACAGCATTTGCAATCCCTTGTCCTAACGGTCCTGTAGTCGCTTCAACTCCAGAAGTGTGACCAAACTCAGGATGTCCTGGTGTTTTGCTATTTAACTTTCTGAAGCTTTTCAAGTCATCAATTGAAACGTCATATCCAGCTAAATGAAGTAAGCTATATAGTAGGCTCGATCCGTGTCCCGCTGATAAAACGAATCGATCACGGTTAAACCATTTTGGATGATTAGGATTGTGATTTAAATGATTCGCCCATAATGCATAAGCCATCGGTGCTGCTCCCATCGGAAGACCTGGATGACCTGAATTTGCCGCATTAATAGCATCAATTGATAACGTACGAAGTGTATTCACTGCTAATTGATTTATGTTTTGTGTCATAGTAATCGTCCCCCTAAGTACTTTCATGAAAGTACTTATTTTTCCGTTTCTTGATCTAACCACCATTTAAATCCACTTTCTTGCAATAATTCATTCGACGCATCTGGACCATATGAACCAGATTCATATTCATGAAGTGGTAATAAGTTCTCCTCGAATGCTTCAAGAATTGGTTGTACCCATTCCCATGACAATTCAACTTCTCTCCAGTGTGCAAAGAATGTAGCGTCTCCACTCACAGCATCATGGATAAGTCTTTCATACGCTTCAGGTACTCCCACATCCACTTGCTCGCAAGTAAAGTTAATACGGATCGGTTCAATCTCTCCATTTTTCAATGGATTTTTACTATTTAACTGTAATGAAACATTCTCACCTGGGCTAATTTCAATTATTAATAAGTTAGGTTCTGCATTTGGATTATTATCTTGATATTGTTGTTTTAACGTATTTTTAAATTCGATTACAATACGAGTAGACTTTTCTTTCATTCTTTTGCCTGTTCGTATATAGAAAGGAACGCCAGTCCAAAATGGATTATCGATCCACAAACGAGCAGCAACAAATGTGTCTATGTTAGAAGAAGGATTTACTCCTGGCTCCTCTTTATACGCTACAACTTGCCCGCCTTTTATCTCTCCTGAAGAGTATTGACCGCGAATGATATGGCTTTGAACGTCTTCTTTTTTTACTTTGCGAAGCGTCTCCATTACCTTTCTTTTTTCCTCTCGAATTTCACATGCGTTAATTTTTTCCGGCAGATTCATAGCAGTCATCATTAATATTTGTAACATGTGATTTTGAACCATATCACGAATGGCTCCGGCGTGATCATAATATCCGGCTCTTTCTTCAACCCCAACCGTTTCACTAGCTGTGATTTGTACATTTGCTATATGTTCTTTGTTCCAAATTGATTGGAGAACAGGATTTGCAAATTCTAGTGCTTCAAGGTTTTGAATCATCGGTTTACCTAAATAATGATCAATACGGTATATCTCGTCTTCTTCAAACGTGCGACTAAGCTTATCATTAAGCTCACGAGCAGATGTAAGGTCGTGCCCAAACGGTTTCTCAATCATTAGGCGTTTCCATCCATCCGTTTTATCAAGTCCGCTTTCCTTAATATTTAAAGCAATGGTCTCGAAAAATTCAGGAGCAACTGAAAGATAGAACATTCTATTACCTTTTATATGTAGTTCCTCTTCCCTTTCACGAACGACTTGTAATAACCTCTCATAGTCTTCCGGCTTACTCACATCTAATGGACAATAACGAAAATTATCTAAAAAACCTTCGAGCTCTGGAGTACCTTCTTCTCTATGACGGGAAAACGTCTCTATTGATTCTTGTATTCTTTTTTGAAAATCTATATGAGATACTTCACGTCTTCCAAGCCCAATAACGGATATTTGCTTTGGAAGCTTTTGATCTCTATATAAGTTATATAGTGCGGGGTAAATTTTGCGTTTCGCTAAGTCCCCTGTCGCTCCAAATAAAACAAAGGTCATTGATTCCAATTTTAGTCCCCCTCTTGTTGTATAATCCTGGTCAATATATTAGAAATGAATTGTACAGAAGCCCATGTTTTATAAAAAACAAAGAGTTATCAAATTCCAATTCTTTTTTATACCTTTCGCTTTCTAATTGTCCCCAATATTAATAGTGCCAATTCAAAGCATTTCTACTACAACTTACTTATTTATCGAACTTAACAAACTAATATATATCAAATTACTTTTAGTAATCAAATAACCTTACGTCTAGTATATTAACTATATAAATTACTATCGTCAATAAAAATGCCTCGAAATAAAGATTCTTTATTTCACAATATTTTTTTTGTGTATTCCTAGTTACCATTCATTTTCAAAGGTAATGATCAATACAATAAATATCAGCTTTATCAAAACTTTTAATTACCTTCGTATTTAACTCACGAGCAGATTTTACATTATGACCAAAAGGCTTTTCTATAATGAGACGGTTCAATCCTTTTGTAGCCCACAATCCACTCTCTTTAATATTTAAAGCAATCACATCAAATACTTCTGGTACAACAGATAGATAAAACATACGGTTTTCAGGAATGTTTAATTCTGTTTCACGCTTTTTTACTAGGCTCAGTAAATCTTGATAGCCCACTATATTCGCTGTATCTAATTGACAATAACGAAATGTGCTAATAAATTCTTCTACTCCTGATTCGTCATCAGTAGATATTCTAGAAAATGTAGCAAGGGATTGTTCTACCTTTGTTTGAAATTCCACATCTGACATTACCTTTCTGCCAATACCGATAATCGAAATAGATTGTGGTATATTTTGATTACTAAATAGTTTATATAAAGCAGGATAAATTTTGCGTTTCGCTAAATCTCCTGTCGCTCCGAATAAAAGAAATGTCATTGAATCCATTTGTTCTCTCCCTTTTAAAACAATTGCTAGAATAGAATATATAAGCTCATTCGCTACTTAGCACAATACTGTCTCTACAACCTCATACTTTACCAATGTTTCTTCAATACAATTTTGCCAAGAGCACGTTCTGACTCACTTATGTGGTGTGCTTTTTTTACGCCTTCTACATGTAAAGGCAACACATGCGTTACAACAGGTTTAATCTTCCCGCCCTCAATTAATTCTGTAATAAGAGAAAGTTCATATCCATTAGGTTCAGTAAATATATGGTCACTCTCAATATTTTTCTCTCTTGATATTTCAGTTTGTGGAATTTCCATACCTTTCGGACCATAAATAGACGCTAACTTTCCATTTTGTGCAAGCACTTTATAACTATCCTTTAGTACATCCCCGCCTAACACATCAAATACAATATTGTAATTATGCAGAAGTAAAGAAAAGTCTTCTGTTTTGTAATCAATGACAGTATCAGCGCCTAGATCCTTTACAAACTGCATGTTTTTCGTACTAGTCGTAGTTGCAACATGTGCACCTAAACTTTTCGCTAGCTGAATAGCAAACGTGCCAATCCCGCCAGATCCAGCATGAATTAAAACCTTATTACCTTTTTGAACATTTGCGAACTTCACTAAACTTTGCCAACTTGTCAAACCTACTAGAGGGATTGATGCAGCTTCCTCAAAAGATAGATTTCTCGGTTTTTTCGCCACATACTTCTCATCTACAGCCACGTACTCTGCATAAGTACCATTTCGTTCAATATCTGGACGACTATATACTTCATCCCCCACTTTACATGCTGTTACGTTTTTCCCTATATCAGCAACTACCCCTGCAACATCCCATCCTAAAACGAGCGGGAAGTTATAAGTAATTACGTCTTGAAGTAAACCTTCACGTATTTTCCAATCTACAGGATTTACACCAGCTGCATAAACTTCAATCAGTACATCGTTGTCTCCCAATAGCGGTGTCTGCATTTCAATCTCTTGTAGTACACTTGTATCTCCATATTGCATAAGTCCTATCGCTTTCATTCTTTCCACTCCTTTACAATGCTGGGAAATGAGGTAGTACTTCTTCTCCTAGCTCATCCAATACTTCGTCAGCTGGACGTTGACCATCAAATAGAGCAAGGAATAAATGATTCACACCAATACTTTTATATATATCAAGTAATTCAATTAGTGCCTTACGCCCTGTACGGTAACCTAAACGTATTGGTGTAGGACGTTCATTTGGATCTTCAGATAAGTCTAAATGCATCGGTTGTATAAATGGTTTGAATACATCTGGATGATAATCCTCTACTCGTTCTCTCCATTGTCCAATTGCTGCAGCCTGATGTACCGGACTACGTGGATAATACATCCATCCATCTCCATGTTCAGCGAACCAGTCCATATTTTGCTGACTAAAACCTGTAATAAAGGTTGGAACACGTTTAGACGGTTTTGGAACTAAATTTGCACCATGCACTTCTCCTAATGTCGACTCAATTGTTGGGAAGTTTTTATACAAAATCTCTTCCAGGTAAGCAAACGCTTCTCTAAACTTTTCACCTCTTGTTTCATGACTAACACCTAACGCTTTAAAATCAGCACGTCGGTCACCGGATGAAACGCCGAGCATAATTCTTTCTGGAAACAGTTGATCTAATGTCGCAATTTCTTTCGCCACACGCAATGGATGGCGAAGTGACAATACGGTTGCCGACGTTCCAAATGCGATTTTCTCTGTTTTACTTGCTAAATACGTTAAATAAATCATCATATCGTAAATTTGACCTGTTGCAGGATCGCCAAAGTCAGGGTCTTGCAGCAATACATCACGAAGCCATACGCCTGTAAAACCGTATTGTTCCGCTTTTTGCACTAACTCTACTTGTTTTTCCATCGTTGGCGCATGAAACTGATAATTTTCAATCGGAATGTGAACTCCTAATGTAAGTTGATCTTTCGCAAACATACGATTATATCCAAAATGGTTCGCAAACTTTTCCATGTGTTTCACTCACTTTCCTTCATTCATATCAATCTATAGTTTTCTTTACTTTACATATTTCTTCTCAAAATTCATGAGCAATACTGTAACACCACATTGTTGCCGATTGTAATCGTTATAACTTTCTTTGTGCTACGAGTGTTATTATAAATCGGTCATAATATGAATAACAGTACGTACTTTAAAGTGATGTAGGCACTTTTAAGTACCTATACTAAGTGAGTAATAATAAACATAATGAATAAATCATGCTGCAAAAATAACATCTATCCTTTCTTCAAAAAGCTTTACAATTGCTTTTACAAGTACGTTATATTAGTTTACGTACTTTCCCCTTCTTTATATAAAATTCTCACTAACAAAATTCAAAATATTATACTTATTTTTCGTACTTTGCTATGCTATAACCACAAACAGGAGGTATACACAATGAAAGCACAAATTATCCATTCTTTTGGGGATTCATCTGTATTTCAATTAGAAGAAGTTTCAAAACCGAAACTTTTACCAGGTCATGTTCTAATCCATGTAAAAGCAACAAGTGTAAATCCAATCGATACAAAAATGCGTAGTGGTGCCGTTTCAACAGTCGCTCCTGAGTTTCCAGCTATATTACACGGAGATGTAGCTGGTATTGTCATTGAAGTAGGAGAAGGTGTTTCGAAATTCAAATCTGGGGATGAAGTATACGGATGTGCCGGAGGTTTTAAAGAAACTGGTGGTGCACTTGCAGAATTTATGCTTGCTGATGCACGACTGATTGCTCACAAACCTAACAATTTAACAATGGAAGAAGCAGCTGTCTTGCCATTAGTTGCAATTACAGCTTGGGAATCTTTATTTGATCGTGCAAATATTAAACCGGGTCAAAATGTTCTCATTCATGGAGCTACTGGTGGTGTAGGACACGTAGCCATCCAATTAGCTAAATGGGCAGGTGCTAAAGTTTTCACAACAGCTTCTCAGCAAAACAAAATGGAAATAGCCCATCGTCTAGGAGCCGATATAGCTATTAATTATAAAGAAGAATCTGTTCAAGAATATGTGCAAAAACATACGAATGGAAACGGATTTGAAGTTATATTTGATACGGTAGGTGGCAAAAATCTCGATCATTCTTTTGAAGCTGCTGCAGTCAATGGAACTGTCGTAACAATTGCAGCTCGTTCAACCCATGACCTCTCTCCTTTACACGCAAAAGGACTTACTCTGCACGTTACTTTTATGGCGTTAAAAATATTACATACAGATAAACGTGACGCTTGCGGGGAAATTTTAACTAAACTAACGCAAATAGTAGAAGAAGGACACCTTAGACCATTGCTAGATTCTAAACCTTTTACGTTTGATGAAGTTGCACAAGCACATGAGTATTTGGAGTCGAATAAAGCAATAGGTAAAATAGTTTTGAAAAACGTTTGGTGACTATAACTCGATACTAAAAATAATGATTCATTCGTGCTGTTTAGCTTAATGCGTAGATTAATTGTACAAATGTTAAACAAGGCGATCAAAAATGATCGCCTTGTTCTTTTTAAAAATATAATAGTGTTTTTCGGATTTCATCAATAGCATATCCCTAACCCTAGAACGAATAACTCTACTATAGCTAGACCGTATTATTACATTTGAATATTACTTATGAAATTTCACACGCTCTTCAAGCGGTTGGAATTCTTTTTCACCTGGTGCAGCTGTTGGATTACCAAATGGCATTTGTGCAATTAGTTTCCAATTAGCAGGAACATTCCATTCTTGTTTTACCTCATCATCAATTAATGGATTATAATGTTGTAAAGATGCCCCTAATCCCTCTGCTTCTAATGCTGTCCACACAACTAACTGGTGCATACCTGATGCTTGGTGTGACCAAATTGGGAAGTTTTCAGCATATGCAGCAAATTTTTCTTGAAGCGATTTAACGATAGCCTCATCTTCAAAGAATAGTACTGTTCCATAACCAGCTTTAAAGGAATCCATTTTTTGTTGCGTTCCTGAAAAATCTCCATCTCCAACTACTTTTCTTAATGTTTCAGTTGTAATATCCCATAATTTATTATGAGCTTCACCAAATAATACAACTAATCGCGCAGTTTGAGAATTGAAAGCTGATGGAGTATATTTCACAGCAAACTCCACGATTTCTTTAATTTTTTCATCTGATACTTGTACCTCTTTATTAATCCCATAGTAAGTACGTCTTTCTTTCAGTGCAGTATAGAAATCTTTTGTCATAATTCATTTCCTCCTAAGTTTTAATATTCTTCAAAATGATACATCTCGAAGATAATATGCGTTTAAATGAGTCCATTTTTGAATCATTGAACTTCATAACACCCATTGTCAGTCATTCTGAATCTAAACACACTGCTTCCTTTAGTTGCCCTAAAAAATCCTTATAGCATCATTGATAAAATCTAGTGACCATTCGGTACTATTTTACCCATTCTCTATTCATGTATCCTGCGTGTTTCATATTTACACAAATATGAAAATAACCTTAAATTGATGATCAAAAAAGCCAGGTAGCACGAATAACGCATTACCTGGCTTTGTACATTTTTAATTTAAATTCAACTAAACATTCTTAATGAATAGTAGTAAAAACTATACTCATCGCTTATTTAATAATTAACATCTCATAAGGATGTTGTTCCATAAATCTATTCTCCCAAGGAATCTCTAATGATGTCCAATTTGAACCACCGTCTACTGACTGATACACTCCTTTATTGCTAAACAGATAAAACGTTCCATCACTTGTTGCCTTTAATACTGGTATGATTGTCCCTTTAGGAGTTGGTAAACCTGCATTCATTTCTGCCCAAGACTGATTTTTTTCTTTCTTATAAATAAATGATTCACAATTTCCATTATTGTAATCATGCGCTACGTGTGGATTTGAAGATGTCGCAATGATAATATTTTCTGGATCATTTGGGTTAACTGCCATTTGATATGCGTAATGATGCTTTAGCCCACTACACATATAGTTCCAAGTCTTACCTCCATCATTACTCTCCGCATACTCTTGACCTGGTTCTTTCAAGAATGAATCACCTAACACCCCGTATAAACGATTTGGGGCATTGCGATGTGATTTAAGAATGTGAATATCTTGAGGATAGTTCCCCTCTTTTTCCTCAGTCCATGTCTTACCTCCATCTACACTTTTAATTAATCCGCCTACCTCAATAGTCGTATAAATAGTTTCTGGATTATTAGCATCAATTTCAATATGTTTTACGTGGTGTGTATATGTTCTTTGAGGAAAGAACCATGATGAATATGATGGCATTTGTCGATAATCTGTTAGCAACTCAAAACTGTCTCCTCCATTTTTGGATACGAACATTGCGCTCGGTTCAGTTCCTACATATACAATCCCGTTACCGTCATCCCCCTTCGCTGGAGATACAGAAACTGCTGTAATAGCTCTCATATGAATAGCATTGGCTGGGAACACTTCACCAAAAGAAGGTAAAGTTCCAATCGCTTCCCATGAACTTCCTCCATCTTTGCTTCTCCATAATCCCCTATCAAAAATACCACAATACATTCTTTCTTGGTCGTATGGATCAGAAGCTAACGCAACTGGATTAGCACCTACAAACTGTGATTGGACGCTCCATGTTGAGTCTTTTTTTTCTGCAATTACAAGTTCTCTATCAAACGCTAATATAAATTTTTCCATAACTAAAATCTCCTCGTTTCATAATATATCTTCTATATTATTTAAATTTTTGCCGTTACAAGTTAAGAGGTGACTTTTATATGCTATAGCATATAAAGGGTAAATTATATAAGGAATATGTGATAATAACTTACCTTATATAATTTGTACACTTCACATCAGTACGATGAACAAGATATCCTGTTAAATCATATAAGTCCATATGTCACCTCCAAATAACCTATAATATATATGCTATAGCATATATATTATAGAATGCATTATTTTATGTCAAACTTTATACTATTTTAAAATCAGTTTTCCACATAGCCTAAAACAATCCAAAAGTCATAAACAGAAACACTTTATTGAATAGAAACTAAAAAAAAGAGTGCAATTTTTTGCACTCTTTTTACTCATTTTTATTAGAAATCAAAGTTATCAGGATCTGGACCAACGCGGTGATTTTCATTTAACGCATCCATTTTGTCCATATCTTCTTTCGTTAATTCAAAGTTAAATACATCAGCATTTGCAATAATGCGGTGTTCTTTCGTTGATTTTGGAATTGTAATTACTCCATTTTGAAGATCCCAACGTAAAATAACTTGTGCTGTTGTTTTACCGTGTTTCTCAGCAATTGTTTGTAATGTTTCATTATCTAATAATTGACCTTGCATTAATGGTGACCATGCTTCCATTTGAATACCTTGTTCTTTACAGAAAGCTTGTAATTCTTTTTGTGTTAAACGAGGGTGGTATTCTACTTGGTTAATCATTGGCTTAATTTCTGCATCTTTTATTACATCTTGCAGATGATGGATTTGGAAGTTACTTACGCCAATGGCACGTACACGCTTTTCTTTATAAAGGGTTTCTAACGCTCTCCACGTATCTTTATATTTCCCTTCTACAGGCCAGTGAACAAGATATAAATCTAAATAATCTAGTTTTAATTTTTTTAAACTTTCTTCATATGCAGCAATTGTTTCTTCGAATCCTTGATCTGCGTTCCATACTTTTGAAGTGATAAATAATTCTTCTCTTGAAATTCCAGTCGCTTCAATACCAGCACGGATTCCTTCACCTACAGCTGTTTCATTTCCGTAAATCGCCGCTGTATCGATGCTACGGTATCCTGCTTTAATTGCTGCTTTAATCGCTTCTACAAGTTCTGGTCCTTCTTCTACTTTAAATACACCTAAACCGAACCAAGGCATTTCTACGCCGTTATGCAATTTTGTTTTACTTTGTAAGTTTTTCATTTTATTTTCTCTCCTTCTTACAATTCCTATCATAATAGTGTGATAAAAAGGCCCTTTTATCTTTCAAAAAATATATTTAATCTCTACAAATGCTATTATGAATGGTTTCATTCTCTTTTTAGTACCGTAAAGCTTGTCTCTCTCCTACATGTACTATTATGAAACATATTTAACATAATAAATAGTACGTACTTTAAAGTAACATAGTTAATTACTAGTGCCATAAAGCTTCTTTCCCTCTCACATGTGCTATTATGAATGATATTTAACATAATAAAAAGTACGTACTTTAAAGTACTATAGGTACTAAAAAGTAACATTTATATAACCTAGCTTATTTTGCTCAAAAATTGAAATCTACATTCCATGAAGAAGGCTTTCAAATGAAGGAATACCCTTTTCCCGTAGAGGCAACTTTAGAGGACATTGCTTAAAAATGTAAAGGACCATGTTCATTACCACAGTCAAATAATAAAAAGGCAAAAACGAACAGAAATATGTTCATTTTTGCCTTTTTATTTAATCATTAAAATGTACGGCTTTTGGAAAGAAAATCTGCATTAACTCACGGATAAGAATTAGTACTTTATCCAAAGGTGCATGACTATATTTAGATGTTACTTGTGTAAGTTCGTTTACCCACTTATCCTTTGTATCTTGATCAAATGTATTCCATATATCAATCTTAATAATAGCCATTCCATCTACGTTACGACCCGGTGTATCGTAAGACTCTTTTGTCTCCCAATTGGACACCCTACTTTTCTCAGCAAAGGTAGCATCACTTGCTACAGCCCCAGCTTTCCCCCAATGTTCTTTCTCAAGTTCCGTTATCAACACTTGAATTTTGTCAGGGACAATTTTTAATAGTTTTATTGTAAATACCGTTACATTATAAATGAATTCCTTCTTTTCTTCTGTTAACATGGTTGGCCAAGTATTTAGCTCAATTAATGGCATAGTATTGCCCACTAAAATTAATTATTCACTCACTACAACTATTGGTTTAAATGATTTTTAACTGCCCTTATAACTAATTCATGATCCTCTTCTGGTGGTAATCCTGAAACTGTTATCATTCCAATAACCCCTACGTCTTTTATTTGGACAGGAAAGCATCCACCAAACGCAGCATAATCCGACCTATCTAAAAGATATTTTTCATTATATGAAATTCCAGTTATTTCACTTTGTATTTGCATATAATACGAGCTATGATTATGCAAAGAAACAACTCGTTTTTTACGCTCAATCCATTGCGTATTTTCCTCAGTTGTCCCTGTCATCTTGAAATGAAATAATTGCACACCATTTTTCGTTATATCCACAGCAATCAATTTTCCCTCTCGCTTTGCTGTTTCAACGATAAATAAACCTAATTGCAAAGCATCTTCATTTGTAAAAGAGGAAAATTGAAGTGTTTCCTCCTCTATTAAAATTTGTTTACTGATTTCATTTAAATTTGAAGTACTCATATGTTTATCCCCCTTACTCACTTTATGCCGCATTGATATTTTTGAATTTCTGTGACTCTATCGTACGACCTTTCCATATAACTAATACCGTAAAGCGTATTCTTCTCTTCTTGGTGCTATTATGAATTATATTTAACGCATTAAAAATGTATGTCCTCTAGTGCTAAACATTTCGTATAGAAGTTTTCTTCCTGCTACTACATACAAGCATAAAAAAACCAGTTACTTAAGCAACTGGTTCGCTAACAATTTCATATGGGATATTCATTCAACCAAAGGAACGCTTGTTCATAATCATCGAAAAATTTTACAGATTCTTTTGTATTGGACTGTTGTAAATAATTCAGTATCTCCCCTTCTTCAAGGAGAAAAGCAATTGCCTTACTGTGGTTCAAAATCGTTTCATTGAAAAACTTCTCTTTCCATGCTTTTTGAACAGAAAAATGATCTGGTATGTATCCTTTTCTATCGACCAGCAATTTGTATTTCCGTCCCTCGGAAATGAATTGCTGACAAACTTGCTCGAATCCATTAAACCATTCATACACATCATCTGTTTTAACCTTGCCAATTAGACGGGTAACAATTATATCTCCTGAAACTGTCGTGCTAATATTCAGTTTACTCAACTTGAAATCATCTCCCTTAGTTACAATTTTATCTTATAAAGTCAATAAGATAAAATTGTAACGTAATAAAGCAACCTTATGTACGAAAAGAGCCTATATAAAAAGGGACAGACTCTCCAAACGGAGAAGTCTGTCCCAAAATCGTTCTATTTTATTTCACATTAGAACTAACAATCGTGAATTAGAATAATGATTTAATACTTGCTAAGACAGTAAGTACACCTACAATAATAACAAATACGTTACTCATTTTCCCTTTGTATTTAGCTAGTACTGGTACTTTTTGAATTGCATACATCGGTAATAGACATAAGATAGCAGCAACTAATGGACCGCTTAGAGAATCAATAAGTCCAAGAATACTTGGATTTGTATAAGCAACAAACCAGCATGATAATACAACAAAAGTAAGGACGATTGTCTTAATCGTTTTTTCTTCAATTACTTTTCCACGTGATTTACCGAACTTAATAATCATGTCACGCATTACTTCAAATGCTCCGATATAATGGCCAAGGAAAGATTTTGTAATAGCCACAAAAGCAATGATTGGAGCTGCAATTGTAATTACAGGTGAATTAAGTTCATTCGCAAGATATGAAAGGATTGATAAGTTTTGCTCTTTTGCCATTTTTAAATCCTCTGGAGTCAAGCTTAATGTACTACTCCAAACGAAGAACATAACTACAGCGAATGTCATGATATAACAAACTTTTTGTATTTGCGCACATTTCGCATCAGTAGCTTCTATTCCATACGTAGCTCTCTGTTTCACAACAAATGATGAAATCATAGGTGAATGATTAAATGAGAATACGATGATTGGCAGAATCAACAATATCGTTCCAAAATATCCTGTTCCTGTTGAAGCAGTAGAAACAGCTGAAAAGCTAAGCATTGACGTATTCCACTGTGGAATTAAAGATATTGCGATAAACAGTAGAGAAGCTATGAAAGGATACACTAGCATACTCATGATCTTTACAGTAATATCTTGACCAAAATTCAGTATAGCGATAAGACCAAGAACTAATACAAGTGATAAAATAGCCCTTGGAGGCTCTGGCATGTGCAATTGATGCACGATAAAACTACTTGCAGTGTTTGTAAGCGCAACCGAATACATTAATACGATTGTATAAATTGAACCGAAATATACGATGTTAAAAATGATACTCGCTTTATTTCCGAAATACTCTCTAATTGTACCTGTGATCCCCTCATCAGCAGAATTAGAAGCGTATATCATTTTAGCAAGTGCCCTATGTGAGTAATACATAACTGGATATGCAAGCAATGTAATTAGTAGTAATGATAATAAACCACCTGAACCTGCATTAATCGGTAAAAAGAGCACCCCTGCTCCAATTGCAGTTCCAAATAGGCTGAGTGCCCATGTAGTATCCTGCTTATGCCACTTTTTCGGATCTGCATATTGCTCATTTTTTAGTGCGATATTTTCAGCTTGAACTTCTATTTTCTTTGCAGTATTCCCGTTCATATAATAACTCCCCCTTGTATCTATTCCTACATCTCTCTTTATAGATACCAAATATTCCCTTTTTCAGAAGATGAATTCCTTACAAGTTGCCCCACATTGTATGTTCTTCATCATAATGAAACCAAATTGAAATATTCGCTAGTTAGCGTCCTAATATAATTGTTAGCGTTCACAAAAAAGTTTACTCGTAATATCCGCTCTTTATATAAAGGCCCCTTAAGAGAACAATATGGAATAGACTTCATAAATACGTTTCAACATTTCTAATAACAGTGTATTACTTTAATGGTTTCTCTTTTTTACTTGTAACAGTAATTTTAGATAAACCAGCCTCTCATAATTTACGAGGCATTTCTTTCTCAATTCTATACATCACTTTAATAGCTTCGGCAGCATTTATGGTATTGATTACACAAGCCACTGAAGCACTTTACATACATTTCGCCTCTAACCACACACCTTTCTTACTAATAATCGCATTTTTTATATTTTCTCCAGAGATAATAAAATTTCTCTCGACGCCCTCATTATAACGTGTATATTTATAAAATTAATATTTTTATATTTTCAGAAATATTAATTGGATATAATTTTACATGGATAATGTTTTACAGTTAGCATGTAACCCTTGTCCCTATCACTTATAACGGAATTAATTAGCATAAAATACAGTAAAATATTGCTTATTTAAGCTACTCATTTTAAAAATATTTATATTCTTCTTCGCCGAAAAATTTTATTTTAACTTAAAAAAGATATTCTAATAAATAATTAACGTGGTTAAAAAGAAATATCTCATTGAATGTACAAACCAAATTTCAGGATATATATTATAGACATTGCATTCATATACATTTTTAGGAAAAAAACATATTTTAACTTGATGGCAACGAGAGAACCGCTAACATTTTGCAAAACCTACGCGAAACAAAAAATAAAATAAGCTGCCCATACGGACAGCTTATTTACATCATTATCGTTATCAGGAGTGTGCAAACAACTCACTTCCATGTCATCTTAATTCGAGTTTTTTTAACTCTTCTTCAGGAATATCCCTATGTTTGTAATAAATCGTTTTTACATCATTTCCTTTTATACGAAAAGTAATTGTGTCCTCTCCATAAGGTGGATTGTGCGCACCCTCAAAAGTTTGAATTTGAACAGTTACATAGAAAATAATGTAATCTTTAAAATCCCCCATTAACTAGCTCTTTTATCGAGTTCAGTTTTGCAGAAAGCTCAATAAACCATTCTTCATCTCCTGTTAATAACGCAAGGTCTATAAGATAAAGGATTTGCTCCTTATTGATTACCTTTGATTCAGGGAGTTTGTTAACGTGTTTACTAAAGAGTAAAATCGCTTCGTTTATTGTGTACTTGTCGTCACGTTTCACAATACTAACTGTAACCACATCTTCCACTTCATCAAGTGATACAATGTAACCAACTATGAATTCACCCTCATTTGATATTCCACGAACCCAATCTCCCACTTTTAAAACATGATTATTATTTGACATCATACTTTTTCACCTTCTTATAAATATTTTTTGTGACGATAAAAGAGATATAAAAACCAACTCAAACTGTAATGTTTTTTATTACATTTAGATATTAAGTACTCCACGGCTATATAGCGATTAAGCCGCTTAACGTTCTTGATTGATAAGATCAACAACTTCTTTCATTGTATAATTCTTTAAATATTCACCTAGATGTTCTTCCGCACCTAAGAAAATAGCAAAAAGAACTTTTCGCATATTCGAACCTACAATACACTGGCCATTTGACTCTGGACATTTAGGTTGCAGAGCACCTTCTGAAGTTATTTGATAAATATTCCAAAGATTAATTTCACTTAAATCTCGGGCAAAAATAAAACCTCCACCAGTTCCCTCTTTTGATTGTATAAACTTATGTTTTTTTAACAAACTTAGCACTTTGCGAATACGTACTGGATGAACACCTGCACTTTCTGAAATGGCACTACTTGTTGACATCCGGTCTGGCTGTAAAGCTAAATAAGTTAAACTGTGAATGGCCAAGGTAAAGTCACTGTTCATTGTTTTCCTCCTACGATAAAAAATATGATTTCTCGCTTAGTAACATACTGTAGCCATAAATATTACAGATAGGTTGGTCGAATGTTAAAATATATATAAATAATTCTTATCATAAAAAATAAATTCCTTTATATTTTATCCGAACTCGCCTATATTCCATAACTTCATTTAGCTTTTTAAGTTAAAAATTCATTTAAAGACTCCATTGTTTCTTCACTTGTTCTTCTGCCAATTGTTTAATTTTTGTCCATATCGTATCTTTGCTTACAATAACATTTGTTTGATAATTTCTATCGTTATAATTAACTGTTACGCATACTTCTATCACCTTCTGTTTCCTCCTTTCAAAAAATTTCTCTTTCATACTATTTCTTATTAATTAGCCAACTTTTGCAGTTCAATATTTAAGAATGTTCGAACGCTACGTGGTAAAAATTTACGAATTTCTTCATCATTAAAACCAATCTGTAATCTTTTCTCGTCCAGCATAATTGGGCGACGCAACATTAGCGGATGCTCAATTATTAATTTATAAAATTCATTCAGTGAAAGCTCATCTATATTTATATTTAAGTCTTGAAAAGTTTTGGATCTAGTTGAAATAATTTCAGTAGCACCCTCTTCAGTTAAACGAAGAATGGATTTAAGTTCATCCACTGTCATAGAATTGGATACGATATTTTTTTCAGTATAATCAATTTGATTCTCTTCAAGCCATGCTTTCGCTTTTCGACATGAACTACAGCTTGCTGTCGTATATAAAACCACCATATTTCACTCACTCCTTTAATTTTCTTTATGAAACGTACATGTTAAATATCGGTTATTGAAATGTATTAAAAAAAATTACAGTTCAGAAACAAATACACGTAATATTATTTATTCGGCAATGTTTCGTTTATTTCTACTATTCGTTTCTTCTCATGCTTCTTTTATAAAATTATTGAAACTCCATGTTACAGACGATGACCACTCACTTTTAAAAACCTTACTGTAATTTTAAACATTACAGTTCAATTAATCAACTGTTAAGTCTTGGAGTAATGAATCATTTTTTGTGTGAATTTCCCCATAGCGTTATTGCGAACCAATTTCCAATGCACTTCAAAATACATTTTATTCATTTCTTACTTACATGTGCTATTATGAAATATATTTAGCAAAATAAAAAGTACGCACTTTAAAGTGTTATAGGTACTAAAAAGTAACGTATGCATTTTAAAGTGCCGTTCTGCTTATTTCTCTCTTACATCGGTTATTATGAACGATATTTAGCACAATAAATAGTACGCACTTTAAAGTATTATAGGCACTAAAAAGAAATAATTTTAATATGTGAATCCAAAACTGTAATCTAAATTTATCAAAGGAGTTTTTTATGAAGACATATAATATTCCTGTCGAAGCAACTTTAGAAGTTATTGGTGGAAAGTGGAAAGTCGTTATCCTTTGCCATTTAAAGAAAGGAACAAAAAGAACGAGCGAATTAAAACGTTTAATGCCTGGTATTACTCAAAAAATGTTAACACAACAATTACGTGAATTAGAAGAAGATGATGTAATTCAAAGAAAAGTATATGATCAAGTACCACCGAAAGTAGAGTATTCTTTAACTAATTACGGTTCGTCTTTAGGAGCCATACTCGATTCCCTCTGCACTTGGGGCGAAGTTCATCTTGAAAAAAAAGGGAACACATCTATGCTTATTACAGCCGATGAATAATAACTGTTCCTTTTATAACTATATTGAAGACAAAAAATAGGTCGAGGCAATACTTGCCCCAACCTATTTTTCATGCCTCTTTATAACTTTTTGCAGTAATAACTGTTTCGAATTCAAAGGTTTCCGGCAAATGATCGGCGTAAGAGTACTCAAAAGTGCGTCCATCCGTTAAGTAGGCTACTTGTTCAACTCTCATTAGGAAATCTTGATTTGTTAAGTTCATAAACTGCTTTTCTTTATCATCTGGGCGAATTCCTTTGACCCTAACAACAGAGGTTCCCACTTCAAGTCCAAGTTTATTTTGAATGTGCGAGTAGATCGACTCTTCTAAAACCGAAGCTTCAACACCTGGGATGACCGAAATAGGCATCCATGTATGCTCCATAATCGTTGGGATACTGTGAATGATACGGAGGCGAATGATTTTATATACAAACTCCCCTACTGAAATGCCCAATTTTTCAGCAATGATTTCCTCGGCTCCGACAATCGTAAACTCGATAATTTTACTTTCTACCTCACTACCATAAACAGCTTTCGTACCTGTTAAAGTTTGAATCATTCGTGTCTTTTCCTGCTGACGCCAATCTTGAACGACCGTTCCACTTCCGCGCCGGCGGATGATGTATCCGTCTCTAACTAACAAATCCAGCGCTTTTTTAATAGTAAGAGCTGAAACCCCAAATTCTTCAGCAAGGATGGGGCTACTTGGAATTTTTCCATTAATTTTATATTCACCGTCTAAAATTTGCTGTTTAATTTTTTGATAAATGCCGAGGTATTTTACTTGTGTTGATCCTCTTGCCATTTCCATACCTCCTTTAAGCTGTATTCCCTCTTCTATTCATTCAAATGTAAAGTCTCAAGTTTGTAAACTGAAGGTGATGGAGCAGCAAATCCATTTTCCAAGATTTCAATATTCGTTACTGCTTCTTCGTCTTTCACAAGCTTTGGTGCACCATTTACGATTGTTTCATATGCTGCATCATAGAAACGACCGTAATCACCAAGCGGCGTTTTAATTTGTTTTTCAATCCAATCACCATTTGCATTGCGATATTTAGCAATTCCATAATACATCGGTGAATCTTCACCAAATCCTGCACTCTCAGGCATAATACCTGCTTTCAAATCATTCTCTTGCTGATCTTCACCGTATTTAATAAACGACCCATTTGTTCCATGAACGATAAAACGTGGATAATCTTTCGCTACAACATGGTTCGTTTTTAGTTTAATTTTCAGCTGATTTCCGTAATGTAGACCAACATCGAAATAGTTATCAACGGCACCTTCCTCTTCATTATTGCGAATATCGTATGTCACCGTATCTGGACGGCCAAATAGTGAAATCATGCGGTCCATCGTATGAATACCTAAACTATAAAATGAACCTTCTTCTTTTGGACCTTCGTGAGTGATTGAACCAGGACGGAAGTAATCAATATGTGATTCAACCTCAACAATATCACCAAGAAATCCTTGTTCAACAACTTGCTTCACCGCTAAAAAATCACCATCAAAACGACGGTTTTGATAAGGCATAACTACTACACCTTTTTCTCGGCCTAAAGCTAATAATTCTTTCGCATGTTCAACTGTATCGCAAAATGGTTTTTCAACGATAACTGATTTTCCAGCAAGTATAACTTTTTTTGCTAATTCGTAATGCGTATGTGCTGGCGTACAGACCGTCACCACTTGAATTTCTTTATCATTCAACAATTCATCCAAATTAGTAGTAAAACTAACACCTTTTTCCTCATACGGAGCCGTTAATTCTTCATGAATTTGGCGAGCAAAAATCGTTTTTACTTTTATATTTTTACGTGTATTTACATAAGGTAAATGATAGCGGTTAGCTGATTTTCCAAATCCAATAAAGCCCATTGTTAATGTCATATTCTTCAACTTCCTTGCTCATAAAATTTCGTTTCTATTTTTATTATATATTTTTATTATCAAAAGTATATAGTTTTGTTTTTAAATGTATATACTAAATAAAAAAGTCAGGATACAAATCATTTCGATTTTCATCCCGACTTTTTACTTTAAGTTATGGATTTATAAATTTAAACATTGTTTAAGAGCTATTAGATCACACTCTTATTCATACATATAAGAACGTGTCATCGGAATTGTATCGTTAATACCTTTTGTAAATACAAATTGATGTAAATCAATATTACCTGTAAAGAACGAAGCTGCACATGCATTTAAATATAAGCGCCACATACGAATGAATCGCTCATCTTTCGTTTTGCGAACTTCCTCCAGTACGTTTTCAAAATTTTGAGCCCAATGTTGTAATGTTTTCCCGTAATGTCTACGTAAGCTTTCCACATCAACAATGAAAAATTGTTCGTTTGTCATGTTCGTGATTAATTCATTAACAGCAGGAACATATCCACCAGGGAATATATACTTTTCAATCCAACCATTCGTAGCACCACCATTGGCTGGAGAAGTAATACAATGAAGTAGAGAAATCCCACCATCATTTAGTAGTGTATTCACTGTTTCAAAGTATTGCGTAATGTTGTCTTTTCCTACATGTTCAATCATACCTACACTAACAATTTTATCAAATTTACGATTCTTAATATCGCGGTAATCAAGTAAAGATACTTCAACTAAATCCGTAAGTCCCTCTTGTTTAATTCGCTCGGAAGTCTTAGCATATTGTTCCTCACTTAACGTTACTCCCATAGCCTTCACACCGTACTGCTTAGCGGCAGCTGTAATGAGCTCACCCCACCCGCAACCAATATCTAATAACGTATCACCTTTTTGAAGGTTCAACTTTTTCAAAATATGATTCACTTTATTATGCTGGGCTATCGTTAAAGAATCTTGCTCATTTTGGAAATATGCACAAGAATATGTCATTGTTTCATCAAGCCATAATTTATAGAAATCGTTCCCAATATCGTAATGATGAGCAATATCATCTTTATTTTTTTGTTTCGAGAAATTCCATTTACTTTTGAAATATTGCAACTTACTATCACCTAAAAAGCTATCCTGCCTTCTATAAATAGATTGAATTGCTTTTTCAAGATTACCCTCTATTTCAAGGTCCCCATTCATATATGCTTCACCGAATGCAATAGAAGGATCCTTAGCTATCTCTTTTTTTGAAAGCGGCTTATGGAATGTTACATGAAATTGAGGTTCTCCTTCGCCATATTGTATTGTTTCTCCATTCCAAAGTGTAATTTGAACTGGATCTGAAAAAAGATTTTTAAGTATTTTTTTATAAAAAAGTTCTTCAACCATATAGACATCTCCTACTAAAGAAATTGAACAAAAAACTATACTAGTTAATAAGTCTTTTTGAACATAGCTTAAAATTATTACGACTTCTTGCTACGAGTGTCATTATAAAACGGTTATATTATGAAGCATAGTACGTACTTTAAAGTGATGAAGGCACTTTTAAGTACCTATTAAAACTTTAATCAATTATTCATCACAGCTAAAACAGTTGTTAATATGGTATAGATCCTTACTTTTACTTTCTAAATTTTTATACTAAAAAACACCACCTCTTCATTAGGTAGTGTTTTCAATATTACATATAGAGATTTCACTTAACTTTACTATTTTTTCTATCTATACATCGTTCTCCCCATACGGTCAATTGATTTAATACATTTTGCAAAGACCACCCATAATCAGTTAAGGAGTATTCTACTCGGGGCGGAATTTCTTTATAGATTTCACGTGTAATCACACCATCATCTTCCAGCTCACGTAATTGTTGCGTCAACATTCTAACTGAAATTTCAGGAATTAGACGCTGCAACTCGCTCGTTCGCTTCGTTCCTTTCGTTAAGTGACATAAAATGACAACCTTCCATTTTCCCCCGATGATTTCTAAAGTTGCTTCTATCGGTATATTATATTGTTTCACGCAATCTCCCTCCTTCTTTCTAAATTTCTTCTCTATTGTTACGTAAAAATAACTAATTTTCTATACGGCACATTTTAGTTCCTACAGCACAAAAAAGTACCTATATTACAAAAAAGTAATTATGCTGCTTAAAAATCTCCCTCTATACAAAAAGAAAAAACGAACGTATTCTCGTTCGTTTTTTCTTGTTTATTCTGCTGCTGTAATGAGCAAAGACGTGTTGCCATTCTTTTCAAGATGATTTTCTCCCCAGTTACAAAGAGTATCAAGTATAGAGTCTAATGAATGACCGTAATCCGTTAAGGAATACTCTACTTTTGGCGGCACTTGGTTATACACTTTTCTCTCGATTACACCATCTTCTTCTAATTCACGTAATTGCTGTGTTAACATCTTTTGTGTAATACCAGACATTAATTGTTTTAATTCGCACGTTCTCTTTTTGTCTTTCTTTAAATGACAAAGGATAACGACTTTCCACTTCCCACCGATAACCTCTAAAGTCGCCTCTACAGGAATATTGTATGTTTTCATATAAAAATCTCCTTTAATAATGTTATAAGGCAATTAAGCTAAATATTTAAATATTACTTTTAAGTATCTATAGCACCTTAAAGTACGTACTTTTTATTGTATTAAATATGTTTCATAATAGCATACGTAAACAGCAGATGAGTAGTACGGCACTAAAAAGTACCTGTATTACTTTTTAGTATCTATATTACTTTAAAGTACGTACTTTTCATTATGTAAAATACATTTCATAATAGCATTTGTAAGAGTTGAGTGAGTCATGCAGTGTTAGAAATTACCCATGTTACCTTTTAGTGCTAACGTACTTTTTTAACTGTTTATATACTTTTATCATGCCTTTTGTCAGACGATGAAATGACATATATTGATTTTCACAATCATTAATTAATTTTCAAATACATTTTAGGAGGATATCTATAATGAGTAAATTACTAAAAGAAAAAATCGGTTTTGGTACAGCACCACTAGGAAATATGTACCGTAATATCCCAGAAGAAGAAGCAATCGCTACAGTGGATGCTGCTTGGGAGAATGGCGTTCGTTACTTTGATACAGCTCCCCTTTATGGATCTGGCTTAGCGGAGATTCGTCTTGGCGAAGCACTATCAAACAGAAATCGTGATGATTACTTTTTAAGCACAAAAGTAGGTCGAACGATTTCAGATGAACTAGAAGATCCATCTGCACGTGATTTAGGTGAAAAAGGCGGACTGTTTGAATTTGGTCGTAAAAATAAAATGATCAATGATTATAGCGCAGATGCAACACTTCGTTCTATCGAGCAAAGTTTGAAACGTCTAAAAACAGATCGTCTAGACTTTGTTTTCATTCATGATTTAGCACAAGACTTTTATGGTGATGAGTGGATTTCACAATTTGAAATTGCTCGAACAGGAGCATTCCGTGCACTCACACGTTTACGTGAAGAAGGAGTCATTAAAGGCTGGGGACTAGGAGTAAACAAAGTAGAATCAATTGAACTTATGCTTGATTTAGAAGAAGCGAAGCCAAATATATCCTTACTAGCTGGTCGTTATTCATTACTAGACCACGAGCGTGCATTGCAACGAGTAATGCCTGCAGCTGTTAAGCATAATATGGATATTGTTGTTGGTGGCCCATATAGCTCAGGTATTCTCGCTGGAGGTGCTCACTTCGAATATCAAAAAGCATCACCAGAAATTATTGCAAAAGTTGAGAAAATCCAAACTCTTGCAGATCGTCACGAAATTAGCATCAAAGCTGCAGCATTACAATTTTCACTAGCGAATCCAGCAGTTGCTGCTGTTGTTCCTGGTGCAAGTAAACCGGAACGAATTGTAGAAGATCAAAACGCCTTAAACACAGTAATTCCAGCAGCATTCTGGGAAGAAATGCGCGAACAAAAACTAGTAGCACCTCATGCACCACTACCTATCAATGTGAAATAAAGTGAAACTTTAATCAGTGGGAGTATCCCCCACTGATTATTTTCCCACAAATAGCGAGTTAAAAAGGAGCATAATAAATATGGCACATACTACTACATCTATGACAATTTTCGCTTCAACTGAACAAGTATGGCAATTAATCGGAGGATTCAACTCCCTTCCAGACTGGTTACCTTATATACCTAGCAGTAAATTAACTGAAGGCGGTCGTGTACGTCACCTAGCTAATCCAGATGGTGATACGATTATAGAACGCTTAGAAGTATTCAATGAGAAAGAACGCTACTACACGTATTCAATTATAAATGCACCATTCCCAGTCACTAATTATCTATCTACAATCCAGGTGAAAGATGGGACTGAAAGTAACACATCGTTAGTAGAGTGGTCTGGTACGTTCACGCCTGTTGAGGTTAGTGATGAAGAGGCAATTAATCTGTTTCATGGCATCTACAGCGATGGACTGAAAGCATTGCAACAAGCATTTCTAGACTGACTACTAAAAACAATGAAAAGCAAAGTGATATCGCTTTGCTTTTTTCTATCTGCTCTTTTTGGGGGGCATGAAATTATATCGACGATTTTTCAAATATATCGATCACAACTTGAAATATATCAAGGATTTTTTCATTATATCCACTTACCGACGAATAACGACATTTCAATACTATAAAAACAGCAAAGCATCCAGTGCTTTGCTGTTTATCAAATTACTTTTTACGTATGAAATAACTTACCTTCTACCGCCTTAATATATCTTTCAGCAGAACGTTCCACTGCCTCATTTGCATTCTCTTTTACTACGCGATGAAAAGCGTTATATAAACGATTAAACTGTAACGGCTTCACTCGATTCACCATTTCTTCCACTTTTCTCGCCGGTAATGGAATTAAGTTTGGATAGCTGTACATAAAGCTTACCCATCGCTCATCCGCTACAACTTGAATAATATCACCTGTTAACAAAATTCCTTTTCCATCATTACCTTCTTCCCAATGTAAGACAGATCCTCCTTTAAAATGGCCTCCTAAACGATAAATGACCAATCCATCAGCTAATTGTAAAGACTCACCAGACCAATAAATAATACGACTACTCGGGCGCATTACCCACTCTTTATCATCTTCGTGTATATAAATTGGTACATCAAATGTCTCTGCCCATTCTACTTGCGTTGAATAATAATGAGGATGAGACAATGCAATTGCATCTAATCCGCCAAGCTCTTTTATTTTCGCAATTGTCATTTCATCTAAATAAGTAATGCAGTCCCATAGTAATCGATATGATTCTGTTTTCACTACAAATGCCGTTTGACCGATCGCAAACCCTGGTTTTGTCGTAATACTATAAAGTCTATTTTCCTCTTTGATTATTTCATTTTTGTATGTATCATCTGTTTGCAAGTTTTCTAAAGTCGTCCAAGACTGCCCTTTCGGATTAACATATTGCCTTTCTTCATCACAAATATGACAACTCACCGGTTCCTCTACACTCGCTGCATACTGTACGCCGCACGTTGTACAAACGAAATTTTTCATAATAATTCCCCCATCCCTATATTTTTATTAAGCTGATTTTTGTTGATAGTGATCTAATTTTTTATTTTCAATTACTAAACCTATTAGAGTCAGTAAGTAGACAGCTGTAACTGACAATGGAATTACAGTAAATCCATTGTCTGCAAAAAGAAACCCGCAAACTGACGTTACGAATACAGTCCCTACTGACAATACACCATAACTTTTACTCTCATAAATCCATACGTACGGTACAAAATGAACACCTATTAACATCGCTACTACAAAAGGTAACCACTCTGGAAATTGAAAATATGCAAGTAATACAAACGGAATATTTAATACATTTATCCCACCAATTATTCCAGCTAAAGTCCCTAGCGGATTTCCTTTCGCAAACATATCAATTTTCAATATGGCAGCTACCATTAAGCCGAAAGGAAACACACATCCCATACCGATTAAATATACCCACACAACTTGCTTTTCTGAAAGAAGAACACCCGCTATACTCGCTACAATCCAAAATAAAATACCAGCTATTATAACAGGAAATCCCCTCTTCGTTTTTTGTGCTAAATCTCTTTTTGCTTCTGAAATGTTCATTTCACTATCTCCCCCAAACTATCTGTACTATAAAGCCGGCTCAATTTTGTCCATCCAATAACGCCAAGCTACTAAATAATGTTCTAAATCTTTCGGGTGGTGTCTTACACATGCATCTATACGTAAATATAAGCCTATGACTATTTCTTCATATAAATCATGGTCTTTTTTATGAACTACACATTGTTCCATCGCATAATCAATTGTTTCTTTTGTTAAGTCTTCCGGGGTTGAACAGAACGCATAAATTAAATCGTATATAGGATCTCCTAGCACCGGTAAGGGATCAATTACACCGTGCAGTTTATTCTCTTGAAATATAAAATTATGAAATCCGAAATCACCATGCAATAAAAATGGCTGATTTATTCCAGTCCCCCTACTTGGACTATTTGCTAGCTTAAGAACCCTTCTATACTCTTCCTCACTTATGTAACGTCTTACATTTTCATGAGCTTCCATCACATTTGTCGTTAAAAATTCATGCCAAGATTGAACCTGACTTTCTTTCCATCCCCAGCCACCTGCCTCTGGAACAATTTTATACTTATTGATAACTTCTTTTACAAGTGTATGAAGCGTACGTCGTTTATGTCCTTGTCCGCACGAAGTACTACCTTCAAGAAAAGAATACACAATATACGTATGTAAAGGTTCCTTATACAAAAGCTTTGAAAACAAAGTATTTCCCTCATAAAAAGAAAGAAAATTAGCTTCTTCACGTATTACTTCCGCTTCATTCAGCTTTACAGCATATTTTTCGTCCAACAAATATACAGTACTTGTCGTTCCTCCGTTCAACGCTTTTACGCTATTTGGATAATGTGAAATCACTTTCTCCTTAACTAGTTGTGCAGCGATTATTGAAATGTCCATTCCCTCACCCTTTATTTCCGAAGATTCCCTTAATTCAAAAGACAACTTTACTATTATTTGACAAACGAATAGGAAACACCTTCCAAAATCATAATATAACAAAAATTCATTTACTTTTATATTTCAAAAATAAGGAAACACTAACAACAACGTTACATACATATAGGAGGACAATATGAAACCTGAATTTTTAAAAGCTGTACATGATGCAATCGGAAATGTCGAACATATTCATATAGAAGAAAGTGGTGCAGACAGTTTAATTATTCATCATGATGATGCCCAGCAATTAAAACAAGTTGCTGAAACGTTAGAAAATAATAATTTCCGCTCCGCTTTAAGAACAACTGGAGATGCTTCATATATTGAAGTATTGAACAGATAATGAAAGTCCGGATGTATGCCGGGCTTTCTTTTTTATATTAAAACCTCAAACTCTTTCACATATACCGCTGTTCCAGCAATATCTATTTGTAACTTCTCATTTTCCACATTTTTCGTTACATATACCGTTACACGGCCATCTTTATTCATTTCCTGTCCTTGTTCAACAATTAGCTCTATTTTCTGGTCGAAAACTTTCTCCAAATACGTCGCATAGTACGCTCCCATTACACCTGAAGCCGTTCCTGTCACTGGATCTTCAATTGTTCCCGCATAAGCCGATGAGAAATGACGTCCATGCATATGTACCTTTTCGTCATAAGTTTCTAGACAAACTGGGTGAATAGAAGCATTAGGTATTTCTTTTAATACTGAGGGAAATGCACTATTATTAGGTTTCATTCTCTCACATGCATTAAGATTTTTAATCGGTACAATTAACGTCCAGTTCCCCGTACTTCCATATACAATTGGTAAACTTACATCTAAATCATTTACTTCTAAACCGATACTATGAGCTAAGTCTTCTGTTGAACCGGTAAATTTTTTAAACTGAGGTGCTGCCTGCCTCATTTTAATAGAGGTTTCTCCATTTTCTTTTACATCTATTTTTATCGGTAAAATCCCGGCCTTCGTTTCAATCGTAAGATTATTTTTCTCTTCTAATAACCCTCTTTCACGCAAGGCAAATATTGTTGCAACTGTCCCATGACCACATAAATCCATTTCAAAACCAGGTGTAAAAAAACGCATTCTTATGTCTGCTATTTCTGAAGAAAGAACGAGAGAAGTTTCGTTGAATCCAACTTTTTCAGCAATACGTTGCATTTCTTCTTCCGTTAATCCATCTGCATTTAATACAATACCTGCTGGATTCCCCATACTTGGTTTATTTGTAAATGCATCGTAATGAAATACGTTTATAGTCTTCATTCTCTTTTCCTCTAACCTTCTTTAAAAATTTTATAATAAAGCTCTATCTCCGTTTTCAACGAACAATTATTTCTCCAAAATATCCTCTGCATCTTTTCATTTGAAGTATGTGTGCCTCCGATGTAATAAGTGGCCCCCATTTCCTTTAACATATGCAAAGATTGAAGATGCAGCTGGGAAGCAATTCCTTTCCCGCGACAATAAGGCATTACCCCAAAATAAAATAACCGTCCTTCCCCTTCTGTTCCAGTTTCTATATGCGGTATGGACATACCAATCGGCTCATTTTTATCATAAAAAACAATACATGACTTTTCCCAGCCCTTACCTAACTCTGTTTGCACTGAATAAAAATGCTCATCGATAGTTAAAATTGAAGTTTGATTCCCTGAACCCGACATACATCGTTCCCAAATATATTTAAATTCTTTTTCCGATAACGTTCCTTCTGCTATTGATCGATATGTATATTGTCTTTCAAGCTCTTCTATATTGTTCAATTCTCTACATACTTCTATCTTTGCGGCATACAAAGAAAAACCGGCATCAAGTAACACTTTTGCACTTGAGTTATAACTACTAAACCTCTTGTTTAATACAATACTCGCTCTTTTTAGCTCCCAATTAAAACAAACCTCTTCAAATCTACTTATCTTTTCTTTATATGTTTGTACGTTATAAAAAACATCTTCTATCTCTTCAATCGTTACTGCATTTGGTAAACCATTTAATATTTTTTTCGAAGGACCAAATAAATTTTGAACTACTGTAAGATCGTACTTCACCACTTTATTTCCCCCACACCCGGCTCAATAAACTTCCCTGAAGCACCCTCATTTGAATCCATTACCCAATCATATATATTTTTTGCTCCTTCAGCCGGAGTCATATTCGCATCAAAAGCACCAATGTCAGTCTTTAATTTCCCAGGGTGAATGGCAGTTACACGAATTCCTTTATCCTCAAACTCTTGTTGTAAGCAGAGCGTTAACATATTTTGTGCAGCTTTAGCAATTCGATATGAATATGAGAACTGACCTTGCGGAAACTCTTTGTTCGCCATTTTATGTAATGATCCTAATCGAGAAGATACATTTATTACTCTCGGATGATCCGATTTCGCTAACGCTACATATGTACCTTTTACAGCTCGAATTACACCTAAGCAATGAATATTAAATAAGTCCGTTAACTCTTCTGAATTTGTATGTAAAACCTCCGTCTCCTTTCCAGTAATTCCTGCGTTATTTATAACTAGATCCATATACTCTGTATGTTGATCTAGTTGTTTCTTAATTTGTTCCGTACTCTCGTCACTCGATAAGTCTGCCAATATAGGAAAACATCTACAACTAAACATTTGCTTCAATTGTGTTACCGCAACCTCAGTTCTAACTAACGGATAAACAGTATGCCTATTCTCATGAAATACTTTTACTAACTGTAACCCTAATCCACGATTTCCACCTGTAATAAACACTCTCATATATCCATCTCCTTATTTTTAAAATAAATAAGAAAATCCATCCACTTACCATTCTCTAATGAAAACGCCTCTCTCTTGCATTCAAAAGAAAAACCTGCTCTTTCCGCAAGACGAACGGATGGCTCATTATCAACACGTATATGTAATTCAATTCTATGAAAATGAAGACTATTAAAAAATAACGATAACGCGTTTTTCACACTTTCAACACCATATCCATTTTTCCAGTATTGATTATGTATGGAATACCCCATCATCGCCCATTGATAATCTATACGTAAAATTTTTATTAGCTCTAGCTTTCCAATATTAGCTCCGTCTTCTTTACGAAAAATACCTAATACATACATCTCATCTCGATGTGCTGCTTCATCAAAACCTCTTATCCATTCCGTGAACCATTCTTTTGTTGAAGACGACATGTCATGATAACCATCATCGTATTTATATTGAGATGGCAGCCTCTTATTAAATCCATCTAACCAACTTTCATAATCATCTTTTTGGAACGGACGGATCATAAGTCTCTCTGTTTCTACTTCTAATAATGGTAGCTTCATTTGCCTCTCATCCTCGAATTATTAATCGAATATTCTTTATTATCTTACACAAAATACAAAATCCAGTAAATTATTATGTTCCTTACAAACAAAAATCCAGTCATGCTCACTGCATAACTGGATTCCTTATCATCTAATAACTTTTTATTTTACAAGTACATCTTCCCTTAATTCCCTCTTCAACACTTTTCCTAAAGCATTTTTCGGTAATTTGTCCATAAATACAACTTCGGGTATTTTATAACTTGCTAGTTTTTCTTTACAGTGCTGCATAATTTCTTCTTCCGTTAAAGACGTTTGCATGTCTTTTACAATGTACGCTGTCGGAATCTCTCCCCAAAAGTCATTTGGAACCCCGACTACTGCAACTTCTAAAACACCATGTATTTCATGAATGACATCTTCTACTTGATCTGGATATACGTTGTCACCACCACGTATGATAACGTCTTTATATCTTCCCATAATATGCAGGAATCCGTCGTCATCTATCATGCCAGCATCGCCCATGTTAAACCAATTATCTTTTACTACCTTCTTTGTCGCCTTTTCATTATTCCAATATCCTTTAAACATGTATGGACTTCTTACATGAATTTCGCCAACTTCATTTGTTGTTAGTTCATCACCTGTTTCTGGATGAACAATTTTCAGCTCTACATGTTTAAGCGTTTTTCCTACAGAAGACATCTTTTCTTTCCCCATCATTGGATGCCAAGAAGTTACAACCCAACCTTCTGTACTACCATAGCCTTGCACCATATATATTCCTTTTTCCATATATTTTTGAATGAGTGTTTCTGGCACTTTTGTACCACCACTTTGCGCTACTTTAAAAGTCGAAATGTTACGTTCTTTTTTATTTAGCTCATCAAGCATGTAGCTATAAACGGCTGGGAACGCCAGCATCGTCGTAATTTTCTCTTCTTCAATCTTATCCCAAATTAGAGTAGGGTTTAAGTCAGCTAAGAATATCATCGTAACACCATGATAAATACAATTTAAAATAGAAAGCACGCCACTCATATGAAACAATGGATGCACGGATAAAAAGCGTTCACCTGCTGGAATTTCTCTTTGTCCTGCAATCTCAGCAAAATAATGATGTAAGTTTTTATGTCCAATAACACATGCTTTCGCCTGTCCAGTCGTTCCTGAAGTAAATAAGTAAATCGCATCATCCTCTTCATGAACTTCTACGTTCGGTTCTGTCATTGGCTGTTCTTGTAATGTTAATTCAAATGAACCAAAACCTTCTTCTGTCGTTTTAATTACATAAGAGATTTCTTTAACAGCATCAATCTTTAATAAAACTTCTTTAAATTCTTCATCAATAACTAACACTTTTAATTTTGCTTCTTTTACAATCGTTTCTAATTCAAAAGCAGTAAGCTGATGATTTAGCGGAATACATACAGCTCCAATTTTTAAACTTGCCATCATAACGGTTGGAAACGGATGATTATTTTTGCATAGTATTCCAATACGATCCCCTCTTTGTACACCGTTATGTAGCAAATAGTGTGCAAGCTGATTTACTCGTTCATTATACTGCTGAAACGAATACCTTTTCTCTCCCCCTACAAGCGCTTCCAAATTTGGTGATTGCATTGCTCTTTTTTGTAATAAATTTTGCATCGTTCTCAAGTAAAACTCCCCTTTATATATGTTAGGTTTTTTATTTTACCAGATTAATTATTAATTTACTAAAGATTACACTTAGTGAATATAAAACGAATAAAAAAACAGCCATTTACTTCACAAGTAAATGACTGTTTCTCCTTATATATTAGAATACTGCTTATTCATCACATATCGCACATACTCAGGTGCACTTTTATCAATCTCTTCATCACTTAATTTATATTCGGCACCATATAAATAAAATGAAGGTATAAATTTCATGTCTGTATATAAGCACGTAGCTTGAAATGGTTTCGTTAACTCATCCATCGTAATTCCGCTGTTGTTATAGTCTTTTTCTAATCCACCTATAGAAATAGCTAGACCAAATTCTTTCCCTTTCACTTTATCTCCTTTTGATCCGTACGCAAATCCATATGTTAATACATCGTCAAACCATTTTTTCAATAATGGTGGTGTGCTGTACCAATAAAGCGGGAATTGAAATATATATCGGTCATGTTCTACTAATAGTTTTTGCTCTTCCTCAATATTAAACTCCCAATTCGGTGCCACTTTATATAATTCATGCACCGTTATTTCATCCGAATGTTTTTCAAGTTCTTCAATCCATCTTTTATTAATTTTTGATTTTTCAATATGAGGGTGTGCTACAATTACAAGTGTTCTCATCATTTCCCATCCCCTTTTTAAATTATTCAATCCTTTACGTATTAGTATGAGTGAGTCACATATAATTGAAAAGTACGTACTTTAAAGTGCTATAGGAACCTTAAAGTACCTTTGGAGGTGTAATATGAATCAAAATGATGACTGCCCAATTGCAACGACACTCGATGTTATCGGTGGAAAATGGAAAGTTCATATTTTATGTGTTTTGATGGATGGAAAAATGCGGACAAATGAAATCCGGCGAGAAATCCCAAACATTACGCAAAAAGTTCTGACACAACAACTTCGGCAACTTGAAGCTGACGGGATTATCCATCGTACTGTATATCAAGAAGTACCACCAAAGGTTGAATACACAATAAGCGAATACGGGAAATCTTTAATGCAAATTATGGATGAACTATGTGAATGGGGAAAAGATCATCAAATCAAAAGATTACATGACTAAAAAAGCCTACCCATTTCTTTACATACTAGTGGGAACGGCACATCACTATCAAGCTAACAAAAAGACCTTAATAAGAAAACTGTCATTTTTATAGTCCGTTTAAACTTTAGCTTGATAGTGATACGGCAAGACCCAAATAAAGAAATATATTAAACAAATTAAAAGCAACAACGCATACGACTAATGTTAATAAGAAAATTTCAATCGCTGAATTTCTTACTTTATTTTGAAGTCTAAACAATCACCCATTAAGCCAAGCTTAATAATATCGATTTTGTACGATTATCCGTTACTTCATAATAAATTTCTAACCCTTTCCGAGTGCCTGTAACGACTTTAGTAGCTTTTAGTTTAGATAAATGTTGACTAATTGTACTTTGAGGCATTTGTAACATTTCATACATTGTCGTTACATTAATAGGACCTTTTGCAAGCATTATTTTTACTAATGATAAACGAACAGGATGTGCTAACACCTTTAATACTTCAGTGATTTCTTCATACATTTCTTTCATATTTTTTCTCCCCTTTTATATAACTATTAATGATATCCATATATATAATTCGAAAAGATATCCCATTTTATGTCCGTCATTTTTAAAAAATATTAAAAAACCTCTTCAGATAGAGGGAATTCTCCCAATTCTATAGATTTTTCTTTCACTCTATATTATGTGATAGGAACTTTCCTTACTGAGACCCTCTACCATTGTTCTCTTGTTGATGCCCATTATTTCCTTGAGACCCTCTTCCGCTATTCTCTTGCTGGTGTCCATTATTCCCTTGAGACCCTCTTCCGTTATTCTCTTGCTGGTGTCCATTATTCCCTTGAGACCCTCTTCCGTTATTCTCTTGCTGGTGCCCATTATTTCCTTGGGACCCTCTTCCGTTATTCTCTTGCTGATCTCCATTATTCCCTTGAGACCCTCTTCCGTTATTCTCTTGCTGATTTCCATTATTCCCTTGCGATCCTCTACCATTGTTCTCTTGTTGATGCCCATTATTTCCTTGGGACCCTCTTCCGTTGTTCTCTTGCTGATGCCCATTATTCCCTTGCGAGCCTCTTCCGTTATTTTCTTGCTGATGCCCATTATTTCCTTGGGACCCTCTTCCGTTGTTCTCTTGCTGATTTCCATTATTCCCTTGCGAGCCTCTTCCGTTATTTTCTTGCTGGTGCCCATTATTCTCTTGCGAGCCTCTATCGTTGTTCTCTTGCTGATTTCTATTATTTTCTTTTATTCGCTTCGGTTGTTGTTCCTTAGATTGCTTTTGTTCTATATACTCTTTCTTCTCGTACCTTTCTTCTTTTACAGGAGTCACATCTTCTGATGCATCAGAAGATGACTTTTGTTGTTCTTGATTAGAAGGCGGTACAGGTGGAGTAAGCAATTTTTTCTTCTCATTCTCTTGTTTTATGTAAACGCCTGTTCCAATTCCTGCTTTCTTAGCATTCTCCCGTATTTCCATCGTACTGCTTTGATATTCGACTGTAATATGTTTTATCTCATACTCTTTCTTTAATTCCTGCATAGCCTCTTCCAACTGTGGTTCTAGCGAATTGTCCTTTGCAACAGCCGTTAGCATAACTTGCTTATCACTCGTTAAGTACTTATCATCTTCACTTTGCTTTATTATAGTACGTATTACACCTTGCAATTGTTTATCTTTCCATTGCTTCAATTCTTTTAAAATACGCCTTCCATCATCATTACAAGCTCGCAAATCTATAACTCGAAGATCCTTTGTTACGCTCACCTCTAAGCTTGGATTTATATCAACTGAGACATAAGCAAACACTTTTTCTTCTGGTTGATTGTAGAAAAATAACAACGCACATAGAAAACAAGCAACAAGTAATGAAGCTGGCTTTAAGAAAGAAGGGATCGAAAAATACGATACTCTTTGTTCTTGTTCTTCAAACGAGATTTCCTCTCCAATCATGCAAGAGTTCTCTTTTCTTTCACACGTAATAAACTCCCCATTTGGAGTTAAAACAACTACGCTATGTTTTTTTATATCCATCACAATTCCTTTATTCATCATGCTTTTCCCCTCTTATATAATCAAGAATATATGTATAGTTGTTTGCAAAAATAATACACATTGCAATAATGTATTTTCTATGTCGTTCCAACGTTTTACGACTTACCCTAACACGTGGTTCAATATGTTTAAGCGGTAACTTTTTCTTTCGGAACAGCTCCTCCATCATTTCCTCTTCTTTTATAATAATCTTCACAATTTCTATTAGGTGCTCACGCGTATCACGATGCTTCGGGGATTCTTTCGCAAGCTCTGAAAATGTGATTTTAAACTCAGCTAACACACTTTGAAAATGAAGAATTTCCTCCTTACGGTTACTATTGTCCATCTCTTTCATATACTCCGTAAGCGATACTTGCATTTCTAACATTTCCTCTTGCTCATCTTCTTTTAAAAAGACACGGTTATGCTTAGATTCCTTGCGTATATAGTCAATTACATCTCTTTTTATAAGAAGATCAGCAAACGCTAGAAAAGATTTTCCTTTTTTATATGAATACTGTTCAATTGCTTCGTTAAACGCAAACAGTCCAATACTATATTCATCATCCTGTTCTGTAATATATCGACGGCAGACAGATGAGATTGATTTTCTAATAAACGGCTGATACTGAACGATAAAGGCTTCCTTATCTTCTCCGTTGTTTTGTATGTTACATACGATATCTTCTATTTTCGGTTTTCTTAAGATCTTCATTACTAAACTTAACACTGGTAATCTCTCAGCCTCCTTCTGCTTTAAATAGAAAAATGGTCACTAAACAAGTGACCATTTAACCACATTTTGTTAGTACTTTTCTTTGGTCTTGTCTTCTTGCTGTTAGTTATATTTTTCGAGACTAACTTTTTTCACCGTTTTCTTAATGATCTTCCTTTTCTCTCGGCACTAAAGTTAAGTTTGTATTTTAATGTACGTTCTTATTTTCTTCTGCTTATTTTGCTTGCTCTTTTTCTATTCTATCTGCAATCTTTGAATAACTCTTCTCTATATCATTGGTAATTTCAACCTTTTATTTCAGATCCCTAAATTTATCTAGCAATTTTATTAATGCTTCAATATTGTTTCATGACCATTTTTCTTCACTATATATATTCGGAGGAATACATAGTTTTATGGGGGTCAAAAAATATTTTTTATAAAATATATATTTATTAAGTTGATTGGTATATTTGGCAGACACAAAGCAACAAATACATGCTTTCACAATTTGTATTAGTTAAATTAATCTTTTATCCGTTGTTGTATTTCTTTAAAACGAGCACGTATAAATTTTTTGATATCCGGGTGATCCTTATATAAAGTAACAGTATACATGATGGAAGATGCAAGAATAGTAGACCATATTAACCAATCTCCAGCATGCGAAAGAACTCTAATTACTTCACTCGTAAATTGTTCATGTCCCGCATGAACTGTTGATATGAGAGCATTAAGGTTGAACAACAATAAAATAACAATCCTTCCCAAAAGCAGAATAATCCATCCGATAATATACGAATAGCCTCCAACACTACATAATTGATTGTTATGATGAAAAACTTTCACTCTCTTAGCTTGCCAATAACCAACTATCGCTCCTACTATAAGCAAGCTAATTAATTCAATTGTAATAATAAAGTCCAAACTACTTGGAAGACCGATATAAGTTCTAATTATAGCCATGATGGGTATACCAAGAAGATCAAAACTATCTACTTTTTTAGGGATAAGCTGCCTAATGATCAATACGATAACGACTACAAGAATAATAATGAAAACTTTATTCATGCGATCAATCCCTCTTTTTTTCTTTTAAATAATACTCAATTAGTTGATCTACTTTCTCTTCTGGATATGATTCTGGTGTTTGAAGGACATGAATTACTAGTCCATCGATAAATCCGTACAGTATCTCCAATTCAAACTCTCTATTATACCCTGGTTTGACATAGCCTAGCTTCTTCATTAAATCTAGGATCATTCCGATAAGATACCTCGTATGGTCATCCATTTTCTTCCGAAGTTCAATAAGCTCTGGGGAGCTAAAGGATATACCGAGAAATGTAATCCAAACCTTTCCTTCCAACATTTCTTCTTTATTAATAGGAATAATAAACTTCATTAATCTTCTAAGTGCTTCTTCTTTCGTTCCTTTAAATTCATTTGTACGAGTATTTGCCCGCTCTTTCATTCGATTCAACACTAAATTCATCGCATAATGAATTAATTCATTTTTAGACGAAAAATGATGCTGAACAAGCCCGACCGAAATATTTGCTTCATCAGCGATTTGCTGTATAGAAGCTTTATCAATACCTTTTTCTAATATTACACGCCAAGTAGCAGTGGCTATTTGATTCTTCCTTTGTATTTGATCAACTATTTTAGGCATTCATATCCTCCTCCCTTTTTATAATATGATCGTATTATAAAAAAAGTACTTAAAACAATATGATCATATTGCTTTAGGTTTTACAGTGCTATCAAGCAATACAAAATAAAATTCCCATAAAACAAAAAAAAGACGGCATTCCTGCCGTAACATAAAAAGATTTTCAAATTTTTTTGATATTATTACTGTCGACGTTCAAAAGCAAGACGTACTGCAAGACCCGTTAAGACACTTGCCATAAGCCAACGCTGTACTCGTAGCCACGTCGGGCGTGTGCCAAACCATTTTGCAATTTTACTTGCTGTAAATACGATTAAAAGGTTAACTATAAAACTAACAGTGATTTGCGTAAGGCCTAAAACTGCACCTTGTAAAAGTAACGATCCTTTCTCAGGATCTTCAAATTGAGGTAAAAGTGACACATACAAAATAGCAATCTTTGGATTTAGAAGATTAGTCATAAGTCCCATCAAAAATAATTTCCGTGGTGGCTCATTAGGAATCGTACGAGGTTCCATAATAGATGTAGCACCCGGTTTTATCGAATTCCAGGCAAGCCAGAGTAAGTAAGCAGCACCTGTCCACTTGACTGCTTCGTAGATAGCGGGTACTGCAAGGAATAGAACTGTAAGTCCGAACATTGTTGCGATTATATAAATGACAAATCCGAGCATAATGCCCAAGAGAGAAATAAATCCTGCCATACGTCCCTGCGTAATGGAACGGGAAATGAGATAAATCATATTCGGCCCAGGTGAACAAACCATGCTAAGTGAAACAATTGCAAAAGCTAACAAAGTACTAAAGCTGACCATAAACCTTCCCCCTTACCAAGTTCTTCTAAATAATTTTACGGTAATTTCTTTAAATCATTTTATTACATCCTATCCTTGTAAATCTAATTATTTGAATGTAAAATTATAAATAAGTTTTAACATTTTGAATCGAGGTGAAAATCATGAGAAGTTTTAGCTCATTAATGATCTCTACTGTCTGTTCAGTACTTCTTATAATTTGGAATGTCTATTCCTTCTATAACGGATTCACAACAGGGCGCACATACTACTGGATTAATGGCATCGCAGCTGTTATCTTCCTTTTATTCTTTATCCTCAACATGCGCGATTTTAAAAAGAAAAACTACAGAACCTCATGACAATAGGAGTTGATACATATGTGGAAAAGAATTAAGAATTATAGATTGAGCTTAAAAGATTTAAAGTTCATGTTATGGTTGTTCGGTATAACTTGTTTTATATACAGCTACAATTTCATTACAGGATTAGCTTTTGACCACAAATTCCAAGTCTATTATTTAGGTGGTGCTATAGCTACATACGCCGCATTTATGGATACTAAAAATAGGATTAAAAATAAAATTTATAAGATAGCGTAATGTACAAGGAATCCTTTATGGTTTCCTTTTTTCTATGTAAAATAAAAAGAAACGGATTCGCCACTTTTATTTGTTCCAATCTTTAAAATCGGTATATTTACTATAAGCTGTTTCGGTTGTATTTCCGTGCCAACAATTCTGAGCGTTTTCTCTTTCACATTAAGTTCGCTTATATCTCCATTTTCACTTAGCCATTCTGGATTATCATGAGCGTATTTATTGTTGAACATCCTTGCTTTAACGTTTTGAATCCTTCGCCAAAAGGGTGTTCAATTCCATCTTTATGTCTAACAACTATATAGATTTCATTTCGTCCGCCTAATGTCTCAAAATAAGGTTCAGTACCGCGTTTTATTTCCTTCACATCAACATCCCCTTTCAATTCGCCTAAAATTTATTATACAAAATAAAAATAGCTACTTTTGAAAAGTTTCACATTTTATTTTAAATTAAATGCAATATAATGAAATACAACTCTCATACATCGCTGTTTTTTCGTTTATTGAGTCCGTTTGTTTTGTACAAAAAAAGCACCTAAATAGGCGCTTTTTACCGAATCATCTTTTTCTATATCTTTTTCTTCTGCTTCTTTTTACTTCCTTCATTTCTTCTTGCACAGCTAATTTTTCAAGGTATAAACGTACTAGCTTATCATCACTCTCTTTTCGCTGCTTTTCTTTCTCTTCTTTTTCTTTCTGCTCCCTTCTCTTTTCCTGCTCTTCCTGTTCTTTCTCTTTCTGCTCTCTTCTCTTTTCTTCTTGCTCTTTTTTCTGTTCTTTCTCTTCAATACATATGTCAACCAGTTTACTAAAAAAAATAATCTTACTATGCTTCTTTTTCCCAGGTCTCAATACGAAAAGAATGAAAGTTATGATTGTAAAAATCCAGAAACCTGTTACGGTAAATCCACTAACCTGCATAGAATTAGTGGATCCATTAATCATCTTTGCATTAACGAAAAATCCAGTTGCAAGTACAGAAAATAAAACCGTAACAGCTGGTAGAATCATTGAATCCATCTTAAGTGGATCATGGTACTCAGATAAACTTTCTATTCTTGCTTTCACATACTTTAAATCATTTTTTTCTAACTCCATTAATTTATCCTTATTAGATAAACTATCAGTATCGTTAGAAAACTCCTTGGTATGTACATAACTATCCACGATAAATTCAACAAATTTCTTATCTTTTTTATAAAGCAGATTTTTTTAAAAATCCTTTTGGTCCTGTTGTGTAAATTTAGACACTAGCATTCACCCTCAATTTCGACATTTAAAATTAATCAAAAGTAATACTATCTTTTTATCTAAATTTTAAAGTAACATTCAAAAAATGAATAGCAAAATCTTCACTATTACACTATTCTCGTATCTAAAGTTAGAGAGAAGTAACCTTTTTTCATAATTTCCTTTATGTCACTTATGAATCTAGTAAAAAAATACTAAACTCAATAAGAAACTCAAAAGCCACGACACTCAGGCATCGCGGTTGGATATATAAATTCCATTTTTATCATACGGTTTCTGCCTACTCCATCCATTCCGACCGAGTAACGTTTTGGTGCAAGGGCTATGATCATCAGTTATGAGCGCATAGATATGTTATGCTCTTATCAAAGAACAAGTAACTGTAGGAATATCGTATCGTCGATTCCAATGTAAAAAGGTACCTGATTTAGTGCCCTAAATGGCACCCTAAAAATTCCATTCTTATGTCATACTAAGCGCTTTTGCAAATCATAAAGCACCAGATTTCCTTTTTCTATAATACTTTCCTCTTTTCATCCCAAACACTGTATAAATGTAGCCATCATTTAACTCTTTACGATTCATATACTTCATTTTAAGCATTTCTTGCTCATCTTCATCCAAAGCTTCTTCAAATGCTGCTTGCTCTTCTATATTTTAAAATTTCACTTTTAACACACGGTATTCTTGTAACTCTTCTATCCCGAAAGGCCGTATTTCCTTTTCATTTACATGCCTAGACGGTTAATTCATACGATACGGTTCCCTTCCGTTCGATCTACTTAATTGAATGGTTTTCCCTATTCTTGACTATACTATATTTATGCATCCAGATTGTCACCTTTAGAACGAGCAGTTAACGTTTGCTAGCTGCTCTTTTATTTACGAAAAAATAAGATTCTTTATAATGAGTTTTCTTTATTTTTCAATATAAAGAGCCTTGGATTTTCGCTATCAATCCTGTACTATACGAACAAAGAGTAAGGTAAGAGTTACTCTTTGCCATTTTAGGAAAGGTTCTGTTGGAGACAACGGGGCCTTTTTTTCATAAAAGGATTATTTTGTTAATTTCCTTGTAAATTATTTTCTTCTATCTCTTGGCTTTCTTCTCTTATTTGACCGATTAATGAAACTACTGAGCCAACCGCTTGGACCCAACTCCCCGTAATTACTATAAGCTGTCCATCCTCCTCATCATCACCTTCAAAAACCCCCTCCACTTTACCCCGACTAGCTTTCAATTCATCTATCCCGCCTATTGCCTGCAATGAATTACCCGTTGCTTGTAACAGATTCCCGACAATATTATACGATTCATCTATATTTGAACTATCCTCTACTTCCTCACCTATTGCTGTAACACCACCTAATGCCTGTACCCAGTTCCCTGCAATCACTAATTTTTTTTGCATTTCATCTTCAAAATCTATAATGAGTCCTGTTAGAACCGTTACATTACCAATTGATTGAATTCCGTGACCAATAAATTCAAGGGATACTTCTCGTTGTCCATCAGCTTCCAGACCATTCCCCGTCGCCTGTAATACATTTCCCCATATGCTCAAGTCTTTTCTTATTTCGCTGTTCAATCTTTTTAAAGGTGTACTCCCAATCGCAGCAATAATTGTCCCTACTGCAACAAACCAAGCTCCAACTATCTCCTTAATCGGATCATCCATTCTCAACCTACTCCATCATTAATTTATTACTTATAGAATATGAAATTGCACATATCCAGGTTAATATCCTACTTCTCTCACCACCCAAATAAAACTTAATATTCCGTAAATAGTATAGACAAGGCTTTAAAAAATCTGCTTAAATTCTTCCCACTCTAACTCTCTTGGTCGTGAATCAAGCAGTTAGCTTTTTCTAGCTGTTCTTTTATTTGTAACAAAGTTAGACAAGCTTTCATATAATGTAGTCATTCCTTTCTTATGAATTAAGCTCGTCACTTGAGTTATAAAAATAGGGTTTATAAAAAGGTGATTGTGAAAACAATCGCCTTTTTATTTATGACAAAATGAAATTTTTATATTAATGGTCCCACCAATAAAACACGAATTTTGTACACTAATGAAAGAAATTTAAATGCTACAGTAATTAACATTTAAAGTTTAATTACAACGTTAATTTATTTATCTTTTACGACTTTTAGTTGTGCCCTTATGCTAGAAGAAATCCTAATTTTTTTGTTCACCCCAACATAATCTTACAGTAATGTCCTTTTATCAGAATGTAGCGTGTAGCTGACTATAAATATTATGTTCATAGGAAAAAGGCCAACAATCCAAGATTGTTAACCTCTACTTTCCATATTCGTACCTTTTATCACTTTACTTTCTAACAACTGGAATCCACATTTCACCAAATACTAAGCCGTTTCTTTGCCCCATCGCAACCGTTGTATTTGGTCCGCCAACATAAGCAAAATCCGTTGCTTCTCGTAAAGCCTGACCGAAGGCGATGCCAGTCAGCTTATTACTTAGCTCCTCAGCCGTTTTGTCTTCCCCTTTCACTACTAAGTATTCTCCCTTTGGAAACTGAATCACTCTAGATTCTCCTTCTATTTGTGCTTCTGTCATGACACCAGCATAATACATCATCTTATTATTCACCGCTTCGCTCACAGAAAAAATGTATTCGTTTGTGGCTAAAGCTTTTAAAGTATCTAGCCTTCCATCTTCTTTAACAGCCGACCAAAAGTCTTCCTTTTCTTTATTTATTCCAGCAAAGTCTGTATAGTCACTCTTCATTTCAGTTCCAATACCTAACACAATAAAGCTATCTTTTTCTTCAATCGTATAATTTTTCATATTCAATACCTTCCTTTTTTTAAAATGAATCAAACGATTTATCTTTTCATCTGATGAGTTTATAATATCTTTAAATCATGTCAAAAAATGATACTGTTTAGGAGACTCAAATGAAAAAAGTTGAACGGATTAATACCATCATGCGATATATCAACAATCGCTCCCATTTTACAATTTCTGAAATCATACAAGAATTTAACATCTCACGTTCGACAGCTGTTAGAGACATTAGAGAAATTGAAGCTATGGGGATGCCACTTGTAGCTGAAGTCGGAAGAGCTGGGGGATATTCTGTTATGCATAATTCTATCTTACCCGTTGTTCGCTTTACTGATAATGAAGTGAAAGCTCTTTTTATTGCCTTTATGGCTACAAGAAATCAACAACTTCCCTATCTAAAGAGTCGTCAATCTTTAGCCGAAAAACTATTAGGACTTATTTCAGAAACCCAGCAAGATGATCTCGTTCTTTTAAATCAACTCTTGCTTTTTGAAGGGACTAACCCTCATAATCCCGATCTACTTGAGCTTTCTGACCTCCCCCACCCTATGTTAGAAAAACTCATCCTAATCCTTCTTTTGGATAGACATTTATTGATTACAACCAAAGAAGAGAAAGAAGTTAAGTCTTATTCCATTTATCTATTACACCTTTATCAAGAAAAAAGCCATTGGATTATTGAAGGGTTTGACTTAAAAGAAGAAAAGAAAATAATGTTTCCTGTCGATGACCTCATCAATATCGAACCGTACACGACGAAAAAACGGTTAAATAAGAAAAAGATTTTAGAAAAACTCAGTAAGAAGGACAAAGAAATTAACCTTGTACTTGAACTTGGTCCAAAAGCGATTGTCCAGTTCAAAAAATACCATCCTTTCAAAGTTTCAATATCTTATACAAATCCTTACCAATCTACAGCCATTTTAAAAACATTTATCGATATTAACAACCCCGATGAAGTGACGGAAATAATAAATTGGCTACTTTTCCTAGGGAAGGATATTACAATTAGAGAAATACCCGATGAAGTATTAAAAGATTTACAAGAGCGATTATGTTTATATTCCCCATAAGCAGTAATCAGTTAAACCTCACAATATTGAGTTTGATTCGTTACCAGTTGTCCCATATTTTCTACCATAAGTGCGCAACAAATAATAAAAGCACGGAAAATCTTCCCGTGCTTTTTCAAATATATATTATTTCAGAAGATTTCATTCACTTACCCTAACTGACGTTTAAATGCTTTACTAGCGAAAAAGTAAGAGATAATCATGATGACTACGCACCAAGCGAGCGCAATCCAAATATCGTTGCCAACAGTTCCTTCATATAATAGAGCACGAATCGCATTTACGATTGAGGTCACAGGCTGATTCTCAGCAAACGCACGAACAATTTTTGGCATCGTTTCGGTAGGTACGAAGGCTGAACTAATAAATGGAAGAAAAACGAGTGGGTACGAGTATGCTGTCGCCCCTTCCATAGACGTTGCTTTAAGCCCTGGAATGATAGCTAGCCATGTTAGCGCCAACGTAAACATCCCTAGTATACCAGCTACCGCAAGCCAATCTAGAATATTAGCACTTGAACGGAAGCCCATTAAGAGAGCAACGAGAATAACCACCACAATAGTAAGTACATTAGCAACAAGAGAGGTTAAAACGTGAGCCCACAATATTGATGAGCGCTTAATAGGCATCGTAATAAAACGTGCCATAAGCCCGCTTTTTACATCCGTAAATAATCGCACAGAAGTGTAAGCTACACCAGACGCGATAGCCATGAGCAAAATTCCCGGCAATAAATAATTCACGTAGTTATCCGTTCCGGTCTTTATTGCACCGCCAAACACGTAAACAAACAATAGCATCATCATAATCGGTGTAATCGCTACAGTAATAATTGTATCTGGACTACGCATAATATTGCGCATTAAGCGCCCTAGTAATACTCCTGTTTTGCTTTTCATTTACATCTCCTCCTTTTTACCGATAATCGCAAGGAAAATTTCTTCTAATGTCGGCTGCTTCTCGATATATTCTACTTTTGCTGGCGGGAACATCTCTTTTAGTTCAGTAAGAGTACCTGTCGTAATAATTTTTCCGCCATGCAAAATAGCGATACGGTCAGCCAGTTGTTCTGCTTCCTCCAAGTACTGGGTCGTAAGCAAGATCGTTGTACCGCTACCGGCAAGTTCCTTGACTGTATCCCACACTTCGATCCGCGCTTCAGGATCAAGTCCAGTCGTTGGTTCGTCAAGAAAAATAACAGCTGGCGCCCCGATCAAACTCATCGCAATATCAAGCCGACGCTTCATCCCACCTGAATATTGATCTGCCCTCTGATTTGCGGCATCTGTCAGGCTAAACCTTCCAAGTAGATTGTCAGCAACTTGAGCGGGATTGGAAACACCTCGTAACTGAGCGATCATTATCAAGTTTTCCCTCCCAGTAAGCATGCCGTCTAAAGCTGCGAACTGTCCGGTCAAACTGATGCTTTGACGAACATCATCCGGTTGACGCTGAACATCAAAATCGCAAATAACTACTTCACCGTCATCTTGCTTCATCAGCGTCGATAAGATGTTGACTGTTGTCGTCTTGCCTGCTCCATTCGATCCTAGTAGCGCAAAAATTTCACCACGCTGCACATCAAAATCTACTCCTTTTAAGACTTCTTTATCTTTAAAAGATTTTTTTAATCCTTTTACAGAAATCGCTGCATTGCTCATACTTTTTCCCCCTTATAAAATTAGATTACCTACACCCTCTATTTAGTATCACTGATAATCTGTATTACTTAGTACTGATTTAAAAATATAACTGAATAGCGATGGCGGCAATTCACATTTGTAACCAGCTAATCAGTCGGTATTTCGTATTACATTTATTTTTTTCTCAATTGCTTCATAATACTTTCATTCAAATCTTCACGATACTTGGAGACATACGTTTTAGCGTTTGCTACTAGTTCGTCAGCAAAGGATGCCACATCTTCCCCAGTAATGTCTAGCACCTGTCTACCTTCAGCTGCACCGGCTTCAAACAAATCGATTAATTCATACTGTATGTGCAGCATATCCATCCCGTTGCCGGTAGAAAAATTCCACATGTAGTTTTGAATTTTCTTAAACACAAACTGATAGTCCTCTGGCAGTGCCCCAACACGTGCCATCATCATTTTGTACTCTTTTTTATCACCAATTAATTTTTTGAACATTTCCAACATCTTATCTTCCTCCTTTTTTATAAAGCAGAACAAGAAACTCTCCAAATATGAGCCGGAACATTTTATATTATGAGGCTAGTTTGACTTCAAGACGTTAATTTTTGACGATACAAAATCCCATTTTTCCCAAAACAATTCAAGCTCCTGACGGCCATCCTCATTTAATGAATAAAACTTACGAGGCGGCCCCATATCTGATGGTTTCTTTTCAATATTCACAAGCTTTTTCTTTTCTAATCGCACGAGGATAGTATAAACCGTCCCTTCTACGACTTCGGTAAACCCAAGATCATTCAGGTGGCGAGTAATCTCATAGCCGTACGTTTCACGGCGGCTAATGATTTCCAGAACACACCCTTCCAGTGAACCTTTCAGCATTTCAGTTAAATTTTCCATGTTATGATCCTCCTTTACCCCCTATTCTGTCTGACTTATATTCAGTATTACAGAGTACTAAGGCGAATTTTTACTGAATAGCTTTTGAGTAAAATCACACTATTCAGTATTACTTATTACAACTACATTGTATGACTAAGTAGCGGTGGATGTCAACTGATTTTTAAAATTTTTCTAAAATCAGCTATTACCCATTGTTTACTGAAAATATTTCGAGAAACAACACTACTCAGTATCACCTATTACAAGTACATTGTATGACTGAGTAGTCGTAAATGTCAACTTGATTTTTATATTTTTCTAAAATCAGCTATTACCTATTAGATACAGTCAATTTTTTTTGAATAACTTTCGCCACAAACCTATTCCACTAAGAAAAGAAAATACCCCAAAGCAAACATTCTACATTTTTGTTTTGGGGTGCTATATTATACCGAAATTAATAAATCGAATCATATTTTTGTTACGATAACATCATATCCATATCTTCCGCTGCAGTTGTAATCAGTTTCAAACCAAATGCTTCTTGTAATACATCAAGCACGCCAGGTGAAATAAATTCAGGCGCCTTTGGACCAATGCGAATATCTTGAATACCAAGACTAAATAGCCCAAGTAAAATGGCAACCGCTTTTTGTTCAAACCATGATAAGACAATACTAACTGGCAATTCATTCACTTCGCACCGAAAAGCATCTGCTAAAGCGACCGCTATTTTCACTGTAGAAATTGAATTATTACATTGCCCTAAGTCAATGTAACGTGGAATCTCCGTACCAGGTACAACACCATAACTCACATCATTAAAACGGAATTTCCCGCAAGAAGTTGTTAAAATAACCGTTTCTGGTGGAAGTGACGTTGCTAGTTCACGATAATATTCTCCGCCTTTCCCTGGAGCATCACAACCTGCGATGACAAAGAAACGCTTAATCTTTCCTTCATTTACTGCCTCAATAATTTCTGGAGCTAATGATAATACTGTATTATGATGAAAGCCTGTTACTAACTGTTCATCCGACTCCATACGTACTTCTGGAAGTTCTATCGCTTTTTGAATCAATGGTGCAAAATCATCATTTTCAATTTTTTGTACACCCTCTAAGCCTGCAATATCATATGAAAAGAATCGATCAGAGTATGATCCTTTAATTGGCATAACACAGTTTGTTGTCGCTAATATGGCACCTGTAAATTTTTCAAAAAGACGTCGTTGATCATACCATGCCTTACCAATATTTCCTTTTAAATGCTTATATTTTTTCAGCTGCGGATAACCATGTGCTGGTAACATTTCAGAATGCGTATAAATATTAATTTCTTTTCCTTCTGTTTGCTTTAATAATTCTTCTAGTGCAAATAAATTATGACCAGTAACTACAATTGCTTTACCTTCTACATGGTTTTGTGTAATTTGAACAGGCTCTGGAACACCAAAGTGATTCGTATGTGCCTCATCTAACAACTCCATTACTCGTAAAGCTGCTTTGCCAACTTTCATAGCCATATCAATATGTTCTTGTTCATTAAAGTTAGAATTTGTTAATGTCATATACAACGCTTCTTGCGTCGTAGCATCTACAAATGCATCCGTATACCCTAGCTGAGCAGCATGCGTACGATAAGCTGCAATTCCTTTTAGCCCAAACACAATCGTATCTTGTAAACTTGCAATTGTTTCATTTTTACCGCAAACACCCATTACTTTACATCCGCCTGTTGGCGTTTGTTCACATTGATAACAAAACATGATCATCCCACCCTCTCCCAATCATTGCTTACAACCTAAGCATAATACCCATAGAGGAAAAGGGATGTGATATGAATCACAATAATATGTATAAATTTGTGACAGTTCACATTGTTGACATAATATTTTTACTGTCTTCTGATATTAATACTTCCGTATGATACTTTATTTGCATAATATATCGGCGCACTTTTAAGAAATGCAAATATCATATCCATCTAATATTTCACAAAATTTTCCTTGTTGATGGTACAATCAAAATTATGGAGGGATAATATGGTATATATGATGTTTTATTATGGGATACTATTTCTTATACTCGGTATTGCAGTATTTCTGTTTATTATGGCTGGGTCACGAAAAATTAGGAATAAAAATCTTTCATTCATAATGATCGGTTTAGGGATAAATATACTTGCAAGTCCAGTGGCACTTTTTATAGGGGTGATGGCAACAGATTCTCCATATAGTACTAGACTTGATTTTTGGAAAGGATTTCTCTTTATTCAAGGAATACCTCTTTTCTTACTACTTATAGCTTTCATTTGGTGGCTTATTCGCCTGCCCAAAGTAAAAGTTCAAACGAGTATTGAAAAAGACCTTGAACAAAGTATAAAAAGTACGAAGAAAAAAACGACACGAATTCGTCCCGTTACTGCCATACGTATTTTAATTCCAATTATTTTAGTAGTAGGCTGTTTTTCTTACTTTTTGTATGTACAGGACGTTACACTTAAAAAAAGTCATTCTCCAAATAATAAAAATACAATTAAAGTAGTGAAAATAGATTCGGACTCTTCTCTTAGTTCCTCTCCCGTCAGAATTAAATACGGCTTGTGGGAACATTTGGACACGAGTATTGCAAATGATGGGGAACGTCTCGATCCCTCAAACGTTTCAGTAGATTGGAAAAATGATTATGAAGCAACAATAACACTACGCGGAAAAGAAACAGTACCTGAAGTTGTAGAATTTAGCATATCAAATAAATCCAGTGGTTCTATTTTTAAGAAAGTACAAAAAGTGGTCAGTTCCTTTACCTTTCAAAAAAGTGAATCTCCAAATCTAATAAATATTATCGAGTTTAGAGAAACAATAAAATCAAAAGGACCAAGTCCCAGTTCAACTGTAAGAATCTATTATGGGGAAAGAGGGAGCATTTTAGAAAAATATAAAGAGGTCACTCTTAAGGACATGTATACGACAGAGAACTTCCATATCAATTGGAGAAACGATGAACAAGTACAGGTAGAAGTATTAGAGGAAAATGTAGTAACAACTACCATCGTGATTGATTTGTCAAAGTAAATCTATTTTTCACATGTTATAACTGTTTTCTACCCCGCACACGAGAGATACATAGTATTTACAAATTAAAAGATTTATAGACATTATGAGTATCCTCTTTCTTTACAATACATTTACACTATCTTAACATTATTTACATTATTTATATGATATATTTATATAGAAACTACTTAAGAAATTTAATGTACATCGTTATCTTTATAATCTCTGATCTGATTGATAAGAGATTATGTTATATTTTCATACCAGGGGTGAATGAGGATGACTGAAACTTTAAAAACACTTATAATGCTTGATGCTACTTATGTTGTTATAGCAATTATGACGGTACTGGTATTTGTATACTTGGAATTAAAATCTCAGTAACGTATGCAGGTATAATTGATAGCTTCGCATTTAAATATAGTTAGAAAAAAGCGAGGAGAAAATTGTTTCTCCTCGCTTTTATATTCCACAGTTTCTTATTTCAACAAATCTAATGTATGTAAAAGTAATCCTCTATCCCCTACTTCTCCATGACCAGGCACTACTGCATTTATGTTTCCATATCGCTTCAGCACATTCTCAATCGATGTAGACCATTCATTTACATAAGCATCAGCAACGTTTCCTAAATCTTTAGCTTCCGCAGATTTCACTAAACAGCCTCCAGCTAAAATGTTGTATTGCGGTAACCATACGACGATATTATCTTCTGTATGTCCTTTCCCTGGATAAAACGTTTCTACTTTCATATTTCCAAACTTCAAATTCGTAATGGTTTGTAAGTCTCCAAGTGGTTCTTCATATCCATTTTTCTTTGCTAGTTCTGCAGTCAGTGCCGTACTATGTGCTTTAATGCCTCTTTCTTTCAACGTTTTTATTCCGCCAATTCGATCAGCGTGCGCATGTGTAATAATGACATCCGTTACGCGCTTCTTAAATTTCTTTTCTACCATCTCTATTAATTCCTTCGTTAACTTATCGTCCCAAGAAGAATCGACAAGTACTAACCCTTTAGAAGTAGTAAGAACTAGACCGTTCGAAGGAACTGCTTCCCCGTTAAAATAACCTAACTCCGTATGAACCCATACATTTTTGTTTAACTGAGAAATTGAAATGGTTCCTGTCTCATTTTTTATTACGTTTTGCTCTAGCTTTTGTTCCGCTTTCACAGAAGAAATTGCACTAACAAATTGAGTTGTTCCTAGTAAACTAACACATACCCCTAATTTTAATAATGTATTTTTCATTTTCTCCATCCTTTCTTTCAAACGAAATAGTTATTACCTATAATAGACAATTCATCTTCAGTGTTTGTTCCATCTTTTCTTACATATTTTTCATAACATAAATAAAAAGCGCACAACATTTTGTGCGCTTTTTAACTTTTCTTTTACCATTCACGTTTTTTATTCATCATCATTTTTTCTTCAAACGCCTTCTCTAAATCAATTTCTAACTTGTTTGCTAAATCACATACATTCCAAATTACATCAAACATTTCTAAACCGATTTCTCTTTTTGCATCTTGTATTTTATTGCGCTTTAATATAACTTCCGCTAATTCACCTAATTCCGCCATTGCATACATTGTACGCTCTTCAATTGTTGTATCTTGAAATCCTTTTTCTTCACTGAAATTTGATACGTATCTCTGGAATTCCACTATATTCATACTTTATCTCCCTCATCACAGATACTCTGGTTTTCTAATACGTTTAAAATCAAAAATGTATTTTGTTAAATTATAACATTCATACTATAATTTATTTACAGCCCTTTAACGGAGGTGTTTTCAATGACTCTCTTCGCGTATCCATCATTATTCATACTAGCAATCATTTCATTTACACTAGCCTATTTCATCGGAGTAAAACAATACACTTGGCTCTTATCAGGATTCAATGAACGCCGTGTATCAGATAAAATAAAGTTATCAAAAATAGTTGGTCTTTATAATTTAACTGCTGGTGTTATCGCCACAATTGGCAGTGTCTTCACTACTCCTAATGCCAAAATCTTATTTCCTATCATAATAATTGGCCACGTTATAATTGCTGCCTATGTAAATACACGTATGGTGAAATGAAAAAGATCACCCAATGGATGATCTTTTTTATAATTTATCGACATATTGCTTTGCTTCTAGTATAGAAAACCCAAAAGCCTCTCTTACTCTCTTAACTGCGGCAACTATTTTTCCTTCTTCCATAAGCTGACGCAACTCTTTATTAATTTCAGGTTCTCTATCTATAATTCCCATTTCTTTCGAAATTAGCTGTAATCTATCTTCCATCCTCTTTAAACGTGCATCCGTTTTCTTTTCGATTCTATTTAATTTTCCAACGATATAAATAAACCCAAAGACCGCTATCGGTATGATCATCCAAAATTCCATGACTATTCCTCCTCATTAGCTTTCATTTGTTTTATTTCACTAACTTATGTAAATTTTACCACAGGACACATTTAATGTATAATAGTAATATACAACAATGTTGATAAAACCTTTTATTTTAGGGGGACACTTTATGAAAAGATTTTCGAAGACATTACTACAATTTGTAGTTCTTTCAATTGCACTACATTTATTATTTGATATCGTTGGCTGGCTTGTTTTCAATGCACCAATTAAAAACAAAGTAAGCATTATTTCCTTACTAACAGCCTCATGGTTAATATACATGTACCGGGATAAATTTTTTAAAACATTCACTTCGAATTAACTAAAAAACTTCATCGATAAAAGATGAAGTTTTTTCTTTTTCTCTCATTCTATCTATTTACTACGGTATAATAGAACTAATATTCTGTCTTTTTGCAGAAAGGAGTCACTATGAAATTAAAAAGTAACGATATATATGAGAAAATGAGCCAATATTCCGTTGCAGGTTTAAGTCTTGCCGTTATACGTGACGGCAAACTAGACGAAGCGATTGCTTTCGGAACACTTGAATCTGGAACAACTAGAACGGTAACTACGGATTCTATATTCAATTCTTGTTCTATCAGTAAGTTCATCACTGCAATGCTCGTACTAACGCTATCAGATCAAGAAATCGTGCATTTAGATGAAGACGTAAATAATAGACTCACATCTTGGAATATCCCTGCCAATCTATTTACCTCACAGAAAAAAGTCACGTTACGAAATTTATTAAGTCACCAATCTGGAATTATTGATCCTCCTAATAGTTTTGAGCATTATACACTTGCACAAGGACGACCAAAAATGGCTGAACTCCTTGCTGGTAAAACATCATATTGCTCCGTACCTATTGAAGTAACTTATAAACCAGAAAGTGAATTTCACTACTCTGATGCAAACTTTTGTATTATCGAACTACTACTTGAAAATATTACTGGAAAAACATTTAATCTTTTACTTGAAGAATATATCTTTCAGCCACTGAAGCTACAGAATAGTACAGTATTCTCTGCTGAAGATATAAGTATATTAGATACTTTCTCTTGTGGACATAATAAAGATGGCACCGTTTCAAATGAGAAGTATCCATTTTATCCATTCACTGCTGCTTCAGGCATTTGGACAACACCAACTGACTTATCAACTTTAGTAATTGAACTCATTCATCCCTTACAAGGACAGGGAAAACTAACACTTTCTAAAAAAACAGTACAAGATATGATTTCTCCACAAGGTTGCTCAAAATGGACTGGACTAGGTGTTTTTCTAGATGATTCGGATGAGGACCTCCAAATTCATTCCCTTGGATGGGGCGTTGGATTTCAATGTATGATGGTATGCTATCCATACCGAGGTAATGGTGCAGTTATAATGACAAACGCTGATTTAGGTGTTCATCAAATGGAAGGAATTATTGGTGACATTTTAAAAATATTATCCTTATAATATAAATAAAGAAGCTGTTCCTTCCAGCTTCTTTATTTATATTACATTTTTCGCAACAATTTTCATATGTTCTGGTGCGATAATCTCCGTTATACTTTCTTGGAAATCTTCCCGCAACAATTCTTCAATATGTTCTAGCTGCACTTCAACATGAGTGCATTCTAGAGTATGTATATTCAATAGTGCATAATGATTTTTTTTCTTAATGACTAAATATTGATTTTCCTCTGTCACGAGCATCGAACCTAATCGTATTCCTAATAGGCGTTGATCATCAAACTTCATAATTACTTCTCCTTCCTTCACAGAGATGTGATTAACATTAATGAAATCATGTTTATGGAAATGCTTATCATTTAGACTATATCATAATTTGATTAAATATAAATATCATTATTTCTTTTAATAAAAATTCCTATCTTTTCATATATTTCGATACAAAAAACTTTCTCAACATAAAATTAGAATTTTCAGTTTTTATTCTTTTGAAAATCTATTATAATAAAGTTAATAAATGTTTGACCTCTCCTAATTCATGTACATATGGATGATCAGTAGTTGCTGTTGCTACTGATCTATTTTTTTGATTTCAGAAAGTAAATATGCTGCATCTTTTCCTACACCACAAATCAGTGCAGAACCTCTTTGAGATTGCCATGGCAAACCGATATAATATAATCCTCTTACTGGACTTATTCCCTTTACATGCTTAGGCAATCCATTCTCATTCACTGCCTTTTCTATTTCAATCCATTTATAGTTCTGAATAAAACCTGTTGACCATATAATGCTTTCTGCACTATACGTGCCACCATTTTGAAACATAATGCTATTTTCTGATGCACCAACCACTTTTCCCTCTAGTTTAATTGCTCCACTACGAATGAGTTCCTTACCTTCAAATCCAAAAATGGGATCCTTTCTCTTTTGAAACCACTTCCCCCTCTTTGTATTTATTTCAGCGTACAATAAACCTACCTTTTCTAACCTATTAAAAATACTTTTTCCAAATAAATGTAACGGTAAAAATGTTAACGGATGACTGATAGCCATTGTAACTTCATGAGTTTTTGCAAGTTCTACTGCAATTTGCATTCCTGAATTCCCGCCACCTACTACTAATACTTTCCCCTTAGTAATTTGTGATGGTGATTTATATTGTGATGAATGTATTTGATAGACATGTGATGAAAGATGTTGTGAAAATGAGGGAATGTATGGTTGCTGAAAACCACCTGATGCGATAATAACCTTTTTCGATTGTAAAACTTCTGTAGGAGTGTGTAATTCAAATATTTCTTCCTGTTTCCTTATTTTTAAAACTTTTGTTTGCAATTGTACCGGTAATTGAAAATGCCTTGCATATTCTTCTAAATACATTGCAATTTCATCTTTATGTGGAAATCCATTTCCTTCTCCTTTTAATATCATACCTGGTAAACTACTATATTCCCTCGGTGTAAAGAGCTGTAAAGAATCATATCTGTTTCTCCATGAATCACCAACTCGGTTTCCTGCCTCAAGTAGTAAAAAATTATATCCTTCTTGCTTCAAGTAGTATCCCATTGTTAATCCAGCTTGACCCGCACCAATAATAATTAGGTCTTTCATTCTAATCCCTCCCCCTTATATATGAACAATTGTTCATATATTCATACGTTTCCATAATCATAACATTTTATTTTTATATAATTCAATATCTACACAAAATAAAAAAGAGCAGTTTATCATAAAGTAAACTCCCCTTCATTCTATCTTCCCAGTCTTTAGCGCCTGTGCCCAGTCATATCTTCCCTGTTGAACAGCCAATTTAGCAGCTTCTTCCCAATTATAAGGAACTGAAATTTGTTCAATTATCCATTCTCCCAAAACCTCTTCTATCACTACATATTTTGCATGCGGAGTTCCTGATTCCATTTTATGCATAATAGGTAACTCATCTTTGTATGCTGGAAGTCCTACACTCCCTGGATTTATAACAATTTTTCCGTTTACTAAATGCACAACTCTAGGAATGTGTGTATGACCACATACTATTATTTTTTGCTCAATATTTTGGAGTTGATCCATTATATTTTTTTCATTCTTTAATACCGCACCATATTCATTCATCTCTTCTAACAAATACATCTCATCTGAAGTCGGTGTACCATGACAAAATAACATATCGTCTATAATAAATTGTGCAGGATGCTGTTTTAACCAATCTATATGATGATTCGTTAATTGATTTCGAACAAAAGTTAGTGTAGTAGATTCCTCTTGTATAGGTTCCCAAAGTATGCGATCACAATTCCCCTTAATATGTATCATCTCTTTATTCATTAATAATTCAATTGTCCCTAAAGGATCTAACGGCCCATACAAGCTATCACCTAAATTTATTACCATTTCGACCTTGCGACGTGCAATATCTTTTAATACTGCTTGTAAAGCGTGGCTATTCCCATGAATATCTGAAATTATCGCTATTTTCCGCTCCATTGTTACCCCCTATTTTCATAAATTATTTCTAAACCATTTCCTCATAAAATATAATTCTATTTGAAAACGGATCAATCACAGTTAATTCGATTGTACCCCAAGGTGTTTTTTCTATATCAGGATTCGAATAAGCATATTCTTTCCTTGATAATACAGAATGATAATCCTTTACATTATCTATTTTGATCCGAATTGCACCACCTGGCGAAGCATCCCCATGATGCTCTGATAAATGTATCACATCATCATGTAACGAAATTTGCATATATAATGGCATATGTTCCTCATACCGATGTTCCCAATCCAGTTTAAATCCTAAAAAATCAAAGTAAAATAGCTTTACTTTTTCAACATCAAAAATTCTAAATATAGGTGTAATCATTTATAATCCTCTCCTATTTATAAACATCTGCCGCCAGTTCCCTCAAAACATCCACATTTACTACTTCAAAGCAACCATTGTTTTTCTTTATAATCTCTTTATCACAAAAAATATTTAATGTACGTAATAGATGCCGATAACTCGTTCCTAACAATTCAGCTGTTTCCGTTAAATTCCCACTAAATACAATTCTATTTCCGTGCTGCACCGCTCGTTCCCCTGCTGCTAACATGTAACTCGCAAGTCTATTTTCAAGTGGATATAGTAAATTAATTGTACTATTTTTTGAAAGTCGATTTAATTTATGTGCTAACGATCCGCAAATACATCTTAAAAATTTCGCATCATGAAATAGTTGATTTCTCACTTTGCCTAAAGGTAAACCAACACAATATGAATCTGCCATCACTTGTACGTTTGAAGCAGTTTTTTGAGAATGAATTAACTCCACATCTCCTAACAACTGCAAACTGTCATAAAAACATAATAATACAGATTTCCCGTTACTTAATGTATTAAATGCTTTCGCTTTTCCTTCAACAAAAAAATATAAATAATCTATCTCTTCATTTTCTCTACAAATAAACTCATTCTTTTTAAAAAATATGAGTTCCATATACGGCTTCATATCATTACTAAAAAATGCGTCAATATTATTTTGTTTCATATACTCTGCTAATTTAATAGAATTACATACTTTCTTCATAGTTCCCCCACCTTTACAACTCATCCCCATTGTAATCAAAATTTTCTTCTTTCACTATGACATATGTCATAGTAATAGACAATTTCAACATGATACAGTCATTACAAATATGAAAATTAAAGGGGATATTACATTGTCTAACTTTCTTTCTGTCTTTATTGGTGTGCTCATCGCCGTTATGCTTCCATTGAATGGGATTTTATCTGAATTAATTGGCAAGTATACAGCAAGCGTTGTCATTCATCTTGTCGGTTTAATTGCAGTTATTTTCGTTTTAATCATAAACAAAAATAAAATTCATTTCGATAAAAATATTCCACTTTTTTTATATAGCGCTGGAGCGATTGGGGTATTCACTGTTCTTTTTAATAATATAAGTTTCTCCGTCCTTGGTGCCTCTATTACGATCGCATTAAGTTTACTCGGTCAATCCATTGCTTCCATCGTTATTGATCATTTCGGCTTATTAGGAATGAAAGTTGCTAAATTTGAAAAGAAAAAACTAATTGGATTATGTTTCATTTCTTCTGGAATTATAATCATGACAATTTATTAATGGGGGCAAAAAAATGTTATATATTACTATCGCTATTTTAGCTGGTGTTTCTATCGTTGTTGCTAGGATTATTAATGCGAATTTAGCAGCGAAAATTGGCAATTGGGAAGGCACGTTTTTTAATTATATTACTGGATTATTTTTCTCTATGTTATTTTTAATTTTCAGTTCAGATTCATTGTATATTCCAGTGCACACGTTACAATCTATTCCTATTGCTGTGTACTTAGGTGGATTAGTAGGCGTTATCGTCATCTCGTTATCGAACTATATTACGCCTAAAATATCAGCATTTTATTTAACGTTACTCATCTTTATCGGGCAATTATTTGCCGGGACTATCATTGATTTCATTTTGTCACACGAACTCTCAATGGGCAAAGTTGTTGGTGGCATTCTCGTATTAATTGGGCTCACTTACAATTTACTCGTAGATCGCCCGATAAAAACTGTGAAGCATAACCAAGTTCAACTATAATACTTTACGCTTCCCTATCATATATTAATAGAAAAGCTCTTCATACGAAGTAATAGAGAGGAGAATATTCTATTAAGAAAATCATTTTACTGCTAGGTAGTGCATTAATTATTTGTGGAATCGTATGGTTTGTAAACTCTGGAAAATCTATTCAAGATTTGTATACAGCAAATAAGCCCAAAAAGAAGGCTACTATCATTTCAACTCAAAGAGATCCAAATGAGCCCCCTGTCTTTTTAGGAAAACAGGAAATAAAAGATATACATGTCGAGTCAATTAAAACAAAAAAGGATATCTTTCTCACAAAAACAGATGAATTACAAACGTTTATTAACAGTATGGATACCGCTAAAAAAGGAAAATTAACATTAGATGAAGAAGGATCAGATTTAATAGATTGTGATATGTGGATTACTTTCGAGGATGGAACTTATAAAAAATATTTCATATGGGTAGTTGACCATCACAGTAGTGAAGTGATGATTGCTCAGCAAGATACTCCTGATGATGTAAACCTTACGTACTATCAATTAAATGAAGACAGTTCAAAAAGAGTTTATAACTTATTTAAAAAAATTATTTAAATAAAAAAGTCATGAGCAAGTGAGCTCATGACTTTTTGCACTATATATATTCCGGGAACACTTTACATCCCTTTTCCTGTTCTATATCATGCCCAAAGAAAACAATCGGCTTTTCTTTCATCACAACTTCTTTCAAACGTTTAATTGAAGATAAAGCTAATTCTGGATTGAATCCGGCAAATGGCACTTCATCTTCAAAATTTTCTTTCGTATACGATGCATCAATTGTTAATAATACAGAGCCGGATTTTTCTGTCTTAATTAATAGCGACTGGTGCCCTGGAGTATGGCCCGGTGTATGCAATAATTGAACTCCTGGTACGACTTCATAATCGCCTTCAATGATTTTGTAGTTTAAATTCGGCAATATACATTCTTTCATATATTCTTCACTATGTTGTGCCGTCTCATATTCATCACGCTGTACAATAATCGGTGTATTTGTAAAAGCACCATTTCCACCTGCATGATCAAAATGCAAGTGAGAGCTAATAATATAAAGAAGGTCTTCCGGCTCATAACCAACGCGTTTTAAAATATTCACGATTCTATCTTCTTCAGTCATTTTCGGTAAAATCTGCCCTGCAACAAATGTACCGTCAAATAAATTTTCATTATTAACCGCACTTTCTGGCATACCTGTATCTACTAAAATAAGCCCCTCCTCTGTCTCCAAAAGATAACACCATACAGGTAAGTTCAATAAATTCCCCGGTGTGAGCGTACTATTAACAGAAGAATGATCTAACATACAACGACCTGCTGGGATGAAATAAAGCTTCTTTACCGTCATTATGTATCCACCTTTACATTTAGTTTTGAATAAAACAATACAGTAAAGAATTCCTCTCGCTAGAAATAAACTCCTCCTCACTTTTCATTATTTCAGCTATTATTTTTGAGTCATTCACAAATTCTCCTTACACTATTAATTACTATTCGTTATTTTTCTAAGAATCCAGGGTAATAAATCAACTGTTTGTATTTTATAATACGAAAAGGATACACACTTAAACGAATGTTACATATAAAAGAACCGACTACCTATATGTTGAAAAAAAGTAGTCGGTTCTTTTATATTTATTATTGCTCTTTATGTGCGACGAGCTGCGATTATAAAAGGTAATATGCTATTGGTTTTTCACTGTAATATTTCCGTTATGTGTGTTTAATTTAATTATATTTTCTCCCTTTCCAATAACCGTATTCCCGTTATATTTATTCAGGATATTTGCGCTGCCGTTGTCGACAGAAACATTAAATTGAACATTGGTTGGTTCTTTTTCGGTTTCAATATTAATTTTTCCATTGTGAGTCGTAAAATTGAGATTTCGATCCAGTTCATTCGTTTTCAGAGTAAGACTTCCATTTTTAGTTTGCCCCTCTATTTCACCTTCAACATGGTCTAGCATTATTCGTCCGTTGTTCGATTTCACATGAATATTTTGTGCCAATATATCCTGGAAATCTATAATTCCATTGTTTGCTTCTGCGATAATTTTTGGCGAATTGATTTCTCTTAATTCAACACGTCCATTGCTTGTATTGATATTAAAATGTGTTGCGTTTAGTTTTTTAGCAGCAACGTAGCCATTATTATTGGAAACTTTTAATGAATCATATTGTTTTTCGGGTAGATACACATTTAATGTTAATGGCGCCAATACTTCAGAAATATTAAAGTTGAACCAGCTCTGTTGCTTTTCTTTGTAAGAAATGAGAAGCGTTGAATCTTTCTCATCCGTTGCTAATGTTCTTTTTACGTTAGGATTAACTTCGCCATCTAATTTCACTTTCATGTTACTATCTGTCGTAGGATTGATGTTAACACGAACGTTATTCGTATCGATAATGACACTTGACACATTATTATTGTTAATGACCTTTTCTTCTGAAATTGGTACTGCAGCAACTGAACGATATGTGAATAAACTTCCGATAATACCAATAATAAAAATAATACCTGCAATGATTGAAAGACTCTTTTTATTTATCATGCTTCAAACCACCTTTTACTAATGCTATATTGAACTTTAAATAACGAACAAATCCATTCTTTGCTAGCTTCGTTAAAAATAACATAGAAATAACAATGAAATATCCAAGTCCACAAAGTGCTAAAGAAACAAAAAGATTAAATAGCAAGAATGCATTTGGATGTATAATAGTATCAACTAAAACAAGTAATGGTGTGCTTAAAAATGAGATACCTAGAACCCATCCTGAAAAAATCAATGCCGCTAATGTAATTGCAGGTCCAAGCACGATTAACAAATTGAAAAAACCTAATCCAATTACTGCCCAAATTGCCCGGAAAACATTTCCTGTTGTCGCACTTGTTGTTACTTTCTCAATATGATAATCTGCTAATAATTCTTTGGCGATTTGAGATGGAGAACCTAATGAGGCTGCAATTTCTTCTTCGCTTTTCCCTTCCTCTAATCCGAAAGTAAAATGTTCTTCATAATCTTTTAAAATATCTTCACGCTCTTTATCAGATAACCTTTTTAGAGATACATTTAATTGTTGCAAAAATTTATCTTTCGTCATTACGTACACCTTCTTTAATTAATTGATTGACACCTTGTGAGAACTCATTCCATTCCTCCAAAAGTTGGTACAAATACGTTCTACCTTTATCCGTCAGTGTATAATACTTCCTTGAAGGCCCTTCTGAAGACTCCTGTAAATAAGTTGTAAAATACTCTTCTTTAGTTAATCTACGAAGTAGCGGATAAACAGACCCTTCTGATATTTCAATTTGATTGGAAATACTTCGCACTAAATCATACCCATAACGGTCTTGCTTCTCAAGTAAGACAAGAACACAAAGTTCTAAAACTCCTTTTTTAAATTGTACATTCAATATTCATTCACCCTATTCTAATTGAAATCCACTACTGTTTATTGTTCAGTACTGTTTTATAATAAGTAACTACAAGTATAATATAACAGTTAGTATTGTTCAATGCAAGGTACACTGGAAAAATAAGTATACCTTTCATCCGACGCTTATAAAATCAAAACGGTGGGTGGTCCTCTCCAGTTGCAAAGTTCAAAATAAAGCTGAAACAAGTCTTTTACAAAATGGAAAGAACGCAACTTTTTTACATAATGACACTTTACCTACTATAATAAAGGAGAATGACTCTTACTTTAATGGAGGGAATAGAAATGAAAGCAATTGGTTTATATGAATACTTACCTATTGAAGAAGAAAACAGTTTAATTGATATTGAAGTTGAAAGACCTGTTGCTACAGGAAGAGATATACTCGTTAAAATTAACGCTATTTCCGTTAATCCAGTTGATACAAAAGTCCGATCTCCGAAAGATAAAAAAGAAGATGTAGCGAAAATACTTGGCTGGGATGCTAGTGGTGTTGTCGTGCAAACTGGCGAAGGTTGTACGTTATTTAAAGAAGGCGACGAAGTGTTTTACGCTGGAAGCATTACGAGACAAGGTACATATAGTGAATACCACCTAGTTGACGAAAGAATCGTCGGCAAGAAACCAAAAACGTTAAGTGATGCTGAATCTGCAGCAATTCCTTTAACAGCTATCACAGCTTGGGAAGGTTTATTCGAGCGCTTAGGCATTGATTATAATAAAAAAGATACAAACTCATTTAAAAACATTTTAATTATCGGTGGAGCTGGTGGTGTAGGTTCAATTGCCATTCAACTTGCAAAATGGGCTGGACTGAATGTAATCACAACTGCATCCCGCACCGAAACGATACACTGGGTTGAAAAATTTGGTGCCGATTATATCATTAACCATCACCAACCTTTACAAGATCAAATATTAGAATTCGGGATAAAAGATGTAGATTATATTTTCTGCTTAAACAATACAGATCAACATTGGCAAGCAATATGTGACCTCATTAAACCACAAGGAAAAATTTGCTCTATCGTAGAAAATGAGCACCCTCTTGAAATGGGGATTTTAAAAAGTAAAAGTGCTACACTCGTTTGGGAGTTTATGTTCACAAAAGCGATGTATGAAACTGGCGATATGATCACGCAGCATGAACTATTAAATAAAGTAAGCGAACTATTAGATGAAGGCATTTTAAAGACTACATTAAATGAAACACTAACACCAATTAACGCTGAAAATATAAAGAAAGCTCATGCCCTGCTTGAAAGCGGAAGTACCATTGGGAAAATCGTTTTAGAAAAGTTTTAATAACAAAAAGTCCGATTTCTATATGAGAAATCGGACTTTTTACTATCTTTATTTACTGGAAATCTCTTGATCATTTTGAACATCTAACGGAGGTCGTTTTCCTATTCCGAAAGCATAGAAGCTAATTGTTACGATAGCTAAGAAAATAATACCTACAACTAGTGAAATACGCGTGTCATCGTTAAACCACATTCCGATTAATACCATAATTAAAAAGGCAATTGTTAAATAGTTTGTAACAGGAGCAAATGGCATTTTGAACGGATGATCTTTCATCTCTGCCCCTTTTTCTTTTCTAAAATTAATTTGACTAATTAAAATGACGAACCATGGTACCATACCAGGAAGTACACTCGCGCTATATACATATACGAATAAGTTTTTCGGTGCGATATAACTTAAAACAACACCGACCGCTAAACCGATAATTACACCAACTGTACCGAATAAAGGTACACCATTTCCAGAAAGTTTCGTGAAATACTTCGGTGCTTGTCCATTTACACCTAACGTATAAAGCATACGACCCGCACTATAAATACCACTATTACAACCCGACATTGCTGCTGTAATAACAACGAAGTTAATAAGTCCCGCAGCTGCCGTAATACCAACCTTCGCAAAAGTCGCTACGAACGGGCTACCAATTGTACTTAATTGATCCCACGGATACACAGTTACAATAACGAAAATAGCACCAATATAGAATATTAAAATACGCCAAATTGTACTTTGAATCGCTCTTGTAAGTGTCTTCTTCGGATCCTTCGCTTCACCAGCAGTAATCCCGATTAATTCTACCCCCTGGTATGCACCAACTACAAGTGATAATGCAAAGAAGAATCCTGAAAAACCACCTGTAAAGAAACCACCATTTGACCAAAGATTAGATATGCCAATCGCTTCTCCGCCGTTACCAATTCCAAAGAAAATAAGTCCAAATCCCGCAATAATCATTAATAGAATCGTAACGATTTTAATCATCGCAAACCAAAATTCAAATTCACCAAATGACTTAACAGAAATTAAGTTAGCTGCGCCAAGAATAACCATTGCGATTACGCCTGGTATCCAAGCTGGTAATTCCGGGAACCAATATTTCATATATGCTCCAACCGCAATAATTTCTGACATCCCAACGATAACCCACTGGAACCAGTTACTCCACGCTGTCATATAACCAGCTAGCGGATGAATATACTTATGACCGAACGTCGCAAATGAACCTGTACTCGGCTCCATATACAACATTTCACCCATCGCACGCATAATGAAGAAGATAAAAACACCTGCAATTGCATAAGCAAGCATTACTGACGGACCTGTCCATTTAATCGTGCTGGCCGACCCCATAAACAAACCAACACCAATCGTTCCGCCTAAAGCAATCATTTGAATATGACGTGCTTCTAAGCCTCTTTTCAATTCTTTGTTTGCCACTTCATTTCCCCCTCTTAGATGATTCATAGCCGCATTTTAAAACAAGATGCTTTCCCCTAATTCCTTTCGGCCTGAAAATGATGAAGCAAACGTCATTTTAGACTAACTTTAAAGCTATCCTAAAATCGTTTTTTCACCTCTTACAAAATTCTCAAAACCTTTCATCTTCCAATATTCTATAAATCTTAAAATTACTTACCTTATATTAATTCATTTATCTGAAAAGTTCAATTATTTTTTCGATAGATTATTATACATGAGTCTGATTAATTTTTAACTAAATTAACAATAAAATACATCTATTCAATATGATTCCGGCATGAATATTATTACAATATAAATAACCGAGGGGAGTATTCCGTCCTCGGTTTCAGACCGCATATACTTCACTAATTATAGTTTGTACTATAATTGCTTACACATACAATTAACACATCACGTATAAATTTAATATATTAGTAAACTACAAAGTCACTAACTTCTGTATCTCCATCCCCTACTTTAAGAAAAATATAATTACACTTAAATCTATCAACAATACCTTTAATTTTTGTTCGTATATCCACTAATCATTTTCATAAAATATAAAAGAGTCTCATTAAAAAATGAGACTCTTTTACCATTTCATATTTAAATCATTTTTGAAGTTTGTTTACCTAAAATAAACACTTTAGTAAACACCATCATGATAACTACTATAGCTAGAAAATAAAGTGGCATCACGAGTAACGATCCCGTATGAAGCTGGCTCATTCCCCAAATTGTCATCGTTACAATTACATAGTAGCCTAAGCTAAACAATGCTCCGGCTGTACCAATAACATCTTGAAAATCTACTAATGCTAAACTTAAACAGTTAGGTAACGCCACCCCAATTCCTAATAGCAATATAAACATCGCTATTAAAAATCCAATCATATATATTACGTTTGGATTTGATCCAACAAACGTAATAACAGATAAAAGGATAGCTCCCCCTGTCATTACAAGACAACCAATATATATAATTTTCTCTGGTTTATACGTGGCAAGCAATCGTTTTGAAACTTTCGCTCCAATAATAGAAGCAGAAGCAACAACAATCCCTAAAAATCCATACATACTAGGTGATAACCGAAAGTATTCAATAAAGATAAACGGTGCTTCTGCATAATAGCTAAATAAAACACCATTCGCTCCTCCAATTAATAACCCATATGTTACTACTTTCGGATTTGTAATTAACCTCTTCAAAACTGAAAAGACATTTATTTTATTCGTTACTGAGTCCGTCTTTGTTTCCGGAAGAGAAACAAACGTATACAGAAAAATCCCGATACTCATAACTACTAAACTTAAAAATACGATTTCAAATCCAAACATTTGATCAAGAAAGCCACCAATTAACGGTCCTATCGCTGGTGTAAAAGCAATGACTGCCGAAATTTGAGCAAACATAACATGGCGTTTATGCCCTTCTACACTTTCACGAAGAATCGTTTGTGTCACAACAGAGCCAGCACTTGCTCCAAACGCTTGAATAAAACGACTTAACAATAAAACTTCAATGGAATTTGCAATAAAGCATAAGAAACTCCCAACACCATATACGACAATTCCAAATAACATTGCCGGGCGACGACCAACTATATCTGATAACCATCCAATAAAAAATACACCTAAAGCAAATCCAGCGAAATACACACTAAGAGTTAACTGTACCTCATTATTACTTACATGTAGCGCCTGTGAAATGTCAGGTAAAGACGGTGTGTAAATCGTTTCACTAATTTGCGGAAATGCCACAAGAATAATCATTAACAAAAGTGATGGTACTGAGACTTTTTTCATTTTTCATACCCTCCTATAACTTTGAAAATCTCAGAAATAAAAAGACTTTCCTAAGCTACGGAACAGGAGGGGCCATTATAGAAATTCGATCATAAAACAACAAAGAAAACACCTCAATTACGTATGTTAATACTTATAGGAGGGTAATATTAACATTGATTTTTTAAATATACTTTTTCAATTATATTACATATTGCGTTTCTTTTTCTAGTGCTAGGCCTTAGAGTATTTGTTAAAAAGATAACTTGATGCTACCACCTTTTTATGGAATAATTAGGAATAGTTTGAATTGATAGTTCTAATTATTAAACGATAGACTAGCATATTTCTAATTTCACAAAGCTTACAAACAGGAGGCCTTTCGTAATGATTGAAATTTTAAAGACAGTACTAAATTTCCTGATTGCGCTATTCTCAGGAGAATTACCAATTGTATATTATGTGTGGATTATTACCCTATTCCTAATTCAAATAAGCCAATCTACTCTGAATTATAAACTCTTTAACAAGAAAGATAATTTCAGCACTTATACATCGGAAGGATTACTTGCTTTTATTATTTTATTATTTGGAGGTATGTTAGTATCTAAGTTACTTGCTTACATAATAGACGATCCTACTATTAGTATGACAAATGTAACACATTATTTTATTTCTCTTATTATATTAACTATATTTGTCGTCATAAGCTGTCTTAAAGATTTTATAGAAACATCTATCAAAAATAAAAATGTGTCTCTTTTTAGCTTTTTAGTAGTTTCCTTAATAACTAGTATACTTTCATTCAAGTTTTTATCACCTTTAATCGAAGGTTCTTTTTCTCTTTCTAAATCTTTTATAACCACTTTAATCATTCTTGTAACTATATCAATTCCTCTATTAATTGCCTTAGAGGAAAAGTATGCAGATGAAAAAGAAACGGAAAATTTATAGCTTCTCATTTACATAAAAGAAAGGGGGAGCTCCCCTCTTTCTTTTATATCGCCCTGTTTCACAAGATTAAATCATCCCTTTTAATATCAACCCTAAAACTGACATTACTATCGCACTAATAATAATTCGTAAAATCCAAGTTGTGTTTGTACTTATTTTTTCTAATTGCTTATTAATTGTTGCTATGTCTTTCTCATTAATAGTGGTACGCGTTTCTAAATTACGAATATCTCTCATAATTTCTTTTTGCTCCGCTTTGAGACTGTCAATTTTAGCGTAAACATCTTCCATATATTCACACCCTTTGTTCATCTTAATAGAAAAATCTATATATATTATGAGACAACCCTCTTACCTGTGAATACATTCCGTATATCCGAACACCAAGTTATTTGTACAATCTAATTGAATTACTTACACGTCTCCATTCTCATATATATAAACCATCGTTTAGATAATATATGGTATGAAAGAAAATCTCATTATTTCACTTTAAAAATGTATTCTGAGTACTCTTTATATGCCGTTTCAAAAAGACCTGACCTGTAGCATATGTAAAGGCTTTTTTATTTTTTAATAACAAACAAGGCGCAATCCAACATGTGGTAGCACCTACGATAATTACTATTATTTAAATCACAATTCTCATATTTACATCTCAAAATAGTCAGTATTCTCTTCTTATAAATCAGCTTTTTTAGCTATTTAACGTATACTAATATTAATATGAAATAGCTGTATTGATAAACTCTCTAGCACAAGAAATATACTAGCTGAAGCAGATCTATATCCGATATTTTTTCCATTAACATTAATGCTAATTTCCACTAAATGTGTTTGAATGGCATTGTTTTCAATAATTTCATCCTCAACTTTTACAATATCAGCTTTACTATCCACTTCTTTAAAGGTTTTCAATAATTTTGTTTCTAATAGACTAAAATCAAAATTTTCATCTTTTATTACAGAAAATTTAATCTTCATATCGATTTCCCCATTTTTAACAAACTAAAATCATTAAATTAATATAAATATATATCATTGTATTAAATAATTCAAAATATACGCTTCTCATTCACTATTACTAAATATCAGTTCTAAAAGGATTAAGTGTAAAAAGAAAGAAAGTAAGTAAATAAAGAAAAAATTAGTACTCTCACAATTAAGTAAACGCTATTTTTTTCTTCTATCTACTTATCATTTAAGGTTAATAGTGGCATAACCAGCTCAAAAAATTCGAATTAAATTCATTAATGAATGGAGAGGTTTATATGAAATTAAAAGACAAAGTAGCAATCATAACTGGTGGTGCAAGCGGGATTGGCGAATCCACCGTTCGTCTTTTTATTGAAGAAGGTGCAAAAGTGGTTATCGCTGACTTTTCTGAACGTGGGAAAGACCTATCAGATGAATTGAACGCAAATGGATATGATACATTATTTATTAAAACTGATGTAACAGTAGAGGCAGATATTAAACAGCTAATCCATGAGACAGTAAGTAAATACGGTAAATTAGATATTATGTATGCAAATGCTGGCGTTGCTGATGATGCACCGGCAAACGAATTGTCCTATGAAAAATGGAAGAAAACCATTGATATTAACTTGTCTGGGGTATTCCTTTCTGATAAATATTCGATTGAACAATTTCTTAAACAAGGTACAGGCGGTGTCATCGTTAATGCTGGTTCGATTCATAGTTTTGTTTCATTACCTACCCCAACAGCATACTCCTCTGCAAAAGGTGGTGTGAAACTATTAACTCAAAATTTATGTACTGCCTACGCTAAATATGGAATACGTATTAATGCGGTGTGCCCTGGGTATATTGATACCCCGTTGCTTAGTAGTGTTAATCCTCAACAGAAAGAATATTTAGCTTCCCTTCATCCACAAGGCCGACTTGGAACACCAGAAGAAGTAGCTAAAGCTGTCTTATTTTTAGCAAGTGATGATGCTAGTTTTGTTAATGGTACAACACTTCTTGTTGACGGAGGCTATACTGCACGTTAATGAAAAAATTTCAAAGCACATCTCTAAGGAATATATAGTCTTCAACAAGAAAAAGCACCGTCACAAATGACGGTGCTTTTTTCTATGTAAGAGCTACTAGAAGGTTCCCTTCTAGCCTACTCCCATTTATAAGTCCAAAATTGTTCAAGTTGCAGCCATTTTAATGTTGCTGCATCTTTGTTTTTGATTTTTGCATGCGTGTCTTCAAGCATTGCTTCTGTTTGTGAACGGTGCGCACCTAGTGCAGTTAATTTATGATCAAATACTTCACTAATATTATTTACAACATCCGGTTCTCCTAATATTGCCTCACGATTTTTCGTAATCGCAACAGCATGAATAACTGGGCGCTCTTCTTTTGGCATACGTGATACAGCGCGAACGACAGCGCGGCCAAATGCATCATGATCTGGATGTACGCCGTGTTCTGGGTAAAATGTAATAATTCGAGATGGATTTACTTCTTGAATGATTGCTTCAATTTTGTCAGCAACGAAATCAACATCTTCAAACTCTAACGTTTTATCATGGAAGCCAAGCATTCTTAAATCTTGAATTCCCATCGCTTCACAAGCATCTTTCAATTCTTTCTCGCGGATATTTGGAATCGTTTCACGGTTAGCGAATACGTTCTTACCCATGTTACGTCCCATTTGTCCTAAAGTACCACATGCATATGTTACAGGTACTCCTTGATCTGTTAATAAGCGAATTGTTCCTCCCGCAGCATATGCTTCATCATCTGGATGCGGAAATACAACAAGTACATGTCTCTCCATAAGTTTCCCTCCTTCTTACTTAAATGGTGTTAAGCTTAATTCAAGTGCAACTGCTAGGCGACCTAAATTATCATGTCCAGCTAGTAATAAACGCTCTTGATCGTCTACCTCCCAGTGCGTAATACCTTCTGCATATACCCAGCCATGATCCATTTTTAAACCAACTCGGTATGGATTTGTTCCAGTTATCTTCCCGCGTTCAAAACGGATAATTGCATTTCGAATGAAAGCACCAACTGTCATCATCTTTTCATTTATGTGGGATGCATACGCTCCGTTCGTTGTTTCTAAATGAATATATACATCTTTATTTACAAAACGTTCAATTTCATTTTGAATAAGAGAACTATCTTTTACTATTTCCATCGGAATTCACCTCTTTAAACCATTTTACGCAAAAATAATGTAAATTGCTATCTCTATATTAGAGGACAACGCCCACTTTTCCTAATAATTTGCACTGTGTTTCTTTATTTTTTTATATGATATGTAAAAATCATATTTTTTCCTTCACTTTGTTAAATAGTTTTCTTTCTTTTTTGAATTTGCTACAATATATTTTATCCCGTATTTATGCAGCGAGATACATTTCGACAATTGAATACATACTTTAAAGAAGGTGACATGATTGGAACAATCAGCACATGAAGTAGCAAATTGGCAATATTATTTTGCAATTGCCGTATTTTTAATCACTTACGGATTTATTATTTCTGAGAAATTGAATCGTGCTGTAATTGCACTATTCGGCGCTGCTATTATGATTATTTTTGGAGTTGTAGATTTACATACCGCTTTCACATCACATATTCAATGGGAAACAATCACCCTTTTAATTGGGATGATGATTCTCGTACATATTACGAGTCAATCCGGCGTATTTGAATTTGTGGCCATTAAAGCGGCAAAAGCAGCTGGCGGAAAACCAATCCGCATTTTATTATTACTATCCCTATTAACCGCTGTCGGTTCTGCCTTTTTGGACAACGTAACAACCGTTTTACTAATCGTTCCTGTTACACTGTCCATTACACGTATTTTAAAAGTAAACCCTGTTCCTTATTTGATTTCAGAAGTGCTATTTTCAAATATAGGCGGAACAGCAACATTAATTGGTGACCCACCGAACATTATGATTGGATCAGCAAATAAGCATTTAGATTTTAATGCCTTTTTACTGAACTTAGCTCCAATCGTAATTATTATTTCTATCGTTACACTTGGCATTATTTACTTTATGTATCGCAATAAACTAAAAACAACACCTGAGCAAATCGAAAAACTTATGGTATTAAACGAAAAAGATTATATTAAAGATCAAAGCCTCCTTTTAAAATCGATCACGATTTTGGGACTAACTATTTTAGGCTTTATCCTTCATTCGGTTATTCATGTAGACGCTGCCGTTGTCGCGATGACAGGCGCTACACTTCTTATGCTAATTGGAGTAAAGGAACATGATATTGAAGATGTATTTGCCCACGTTGAATGGGTAACCATTTTCTTCTTCGCCGGACTATTCGTTCTCGTTGGCGGGTTAATTGATATCGGACTTATTTCTTCACTCGCAAAAGAAGTACTCGACGTAACAAATGGCGATATCGGTTTCGCTGCGATACTTATCTTGTGGGTATCAGGCATCGCATCTGCGACAATTGACAATATCCCCTTTGTCGCAACGATGATCCCGCTTATTCAAGATTTAGCTACAGGACTCGGATTATCTGTCGATTCTCCGCAAATCGAAGTACTATGGTGGGCGTTATCACTTGGAGCTTGCTTAGGAGGAAACGGAACATTAATCGGAGCATCCGCAAATGTAGTCGTTGCTGGTATTGCAAAACGTGAAGGACATGCTTTCTCCTATATGGACTTCTTAAAAATTGGTTTACCGTTAACAATCATTGCATTACTATTATCACACGCTTATATTTATCTACGTTATTTAATGTAAAAGTTGAAGTGCGTGAAATTATATCGACGATTCGACAGAGAATATCGACTTACCGATAAATAACGACAAAGAAAAAGGTATGCAGCTCTAAATTGCATACCTTTTGTCATCACCAAAATATACCGATAATTGCTAATCCACCTAAAATCATACCACCAATTTGTCCAACGATTGTTGGCGATAGTTGAACACCTTTCCTTACTTCTACAACTGGTCTTTCATGCCTTAGTTGCTGTACTTCACTTTGCAGTTGATGTACACTTCCGTGCAATTCTTTAATTAGTTCCTTTAATTCAGCGACTTCTTCATTTACTGGTTTTGCTTTTTCTAAATTCATTTTGCATAACTCCTTTTTCTCTAATCAACACATTGTAAAAATTCTCCAACAAGTGCTCTTTTTCCTTTCTTCACAGTCTCATTTCTAATTTATTCATATAATAGATTTCAGAATGAGATTTAGAAAAAGCTTAAATTTATATCTATACCTCTTTATAAATCTGAATTTTCAGTTATAATTAATTGCATAATTACATTTTATACCAATTTATTAAAAAGGAGGAATTCTAGTTGACTATTCTATCTATCAATAATTTATCAAAAAGTTACAAACATAAAAAAATATTAGATGGCATTAACCTCACCATCAACTCCCCAGGAATTTGGGCTTTAGTAGGTCCTAACGGTGTTGGTAAAACTACTTTTTTAAATGTAGTTACCAACCTTTTGCCAGCTACATCTGGAAATATTGAATTGATGGGGAAATCTAACAAAGATGTTTCTGTGTTTACAGACGTTTCTTTTTTACAGGACAATTCTGTACTATATGACTATTTAAATGGCTACGACCATCTTACATTCATTTGTGATGTGCAAAAACTTTTAAAAGAACGCATGAATGAAGTTGTAAAATATGTAGGAATGGAAAGTTATGCGAAGAGGAAAGTCAAAGATTACTCCTTAGGTATGAAACAACACCTTCTCTTAGCGATGGCAATCTTAAATAAACCAAAGCTTATGTTCCTTGATGAACCTCTGAATGGTTTGGATCCAACTAGTGCGATACTGATGAGAAACATTTTATTACGCTTAGTAGAAGAAGGTACAACAATCATTCTTTCTTCTCATAATTTGTCAGAAATTGACCGTGTTACAAAGAAGATTCTTTTTTTAAAAGACGGCAAATTAATAGAAGAGGATATGACAAAGTACGAAAAAATTCATTATCACTTCTTATTTTCAAATTTAAAACATGCACAACACGTTTTATTACAAGAAAACGTACAAGCAGTGTTAACTAAGAAAAGCCTTCGAATCCAATTAGAACACCACACCATCCAAGACCTTATTAATCTATTTTATTCTCATAACATTAATATTATTGATATCCAAAAAGAAGTTATCGGTTCTGAAAAAAGATATGAAGAACTATTTAATGTATGTGGTGATACGACATGAAAATATTTCTATTCGAACTAAAAAAATGCTCTACTCTAACATTCTCTTTACTTTAATCACTGCTACTATGCTAATCATCTGCGGATTATTTCTTCATAATGCACTAAAACAAGACATAGTCCAAATGAAAAAAATTGAATTATTTTCTAAATATGAAACAGAAGTTTCTAATCAAGTTACAGGAGATCAAGATACATTAAAAAAAGGACCTAACGCAAAAATCGAATCTCGATTAGAAATTGGACTTCCGCTATTAAAAAATTTGAATCAACTTATTCAAGAAGTAAAAGATAACAAGTGGAAAAATGAATTACAGACTGAAATGAAAGTTTATGACTTAGCTATGCGCTATCAACAAGTAGAAGGAAGTTTCTCCGCTAGCGAAAAAGATATGAAAAAAGCAATTCAACTGAATGAAAACTTATTACAACAAGGTTTACCAAAAGAAGACCTTGACCTTTCCATTCAACCATCTCTATTTATGAAAAAAGTAATTTCACTACTACTCAATGCCCCAGGATTCCTTATTTTACTACTCTTACTAGGTACAGTCATTACGAAAGAATTTGAAGACCATACGATTAAGCTAGCCTATACTTTACCCATTTCTCGTACTCACTATATCTTAATAAAATTTTTCAGTTTACTTATTGTTAGTCTCCTATGGATTTTACTAGTATTTTCACTATCTTATATGCTACCAACAATATTCGGAAAATCTACCGGTAATATTTTTAATTACCCGCTTTTCACAAAAACAGAAACTATTATTAGTACAGGCACATACTTAAAAACAGCTCTCACCTACAGTCTATGTTATTCCACTGTAGCTATTCCCTTATTAGTGCTCATTGGATTTTGGATAAGAAATACTCTTGTTACATATTTAATTCTCTCTATTATTTTGAGCAGTGGTTTCATTTTATCAAAAATCAGCTTTAATCCGTTTCTATCACCCCTTTCCTATCAACAAATAGATCGCATCATTTTAGATAATAATAAATATTACCCATTAGGTGCAGTGGTGTTAATTGGAAGTACACTTTTGCTCTTACTATGTGCCATATGCATGAATCGAAAGCGGGGTGTGTAATATGAAACAATTCTTCCAATTTGAATTCAAAAAATATTTCAAGAAAAAAACAACCTGGATTGCAGTATTAACTTCTATTCTTTTCGTTAGTAGTTTATATTTCTTAAATTATTCTGTCGCGAAAGATATCCAGCGTGGAAATTTATCATTTGCACAATATAGCGTTAACATTTCACAACAGGCTTTAAAAGAACTAGAACTACAAAAGATTGAAGCTGAACAGAATGGCGATGTTGAAAAAATCACAGAAAGTAAATTAGCTATTCAAGAATATCAGCAATCTCTTTCCAAGAAGAACAAATGGATCGCGAACTATTCTCAAGGTAATTGGCAAGCAATATACGAAGAAAATATAAATGAATTACAATTTATGTTTAAGAGCTCAAAAGGCTCTAACTCTTTCCCTCACGCAATTGAGAAACAATATATTTCCTTATTTACAGCACGGGCAACGTTGGAAGAATTAGTATTACTGAAAAAAAATAAAGCTGAACCATTCATTCAAAACACCATTTATACCCCCTATCTATTTACAGGTAGTGCCTTAGAAGATTGGAAAAAGAGCACGATGCGTTATGGCACAACTGGCTCTTTATTTTTATATCAAATAATCCAGTACTACTATATACCAGTACTCATTTTATTGGGATGCTTTATTTTTGGAAACAATATCTCTTCTGAAATGAATAATAAGAAGCGTGGTTTGCACTTTTACTATACTTTGCCTATTAAACGAAAATCATTATTTATAATAAAGTATTTTAGTGGCTTTCTTTCTACACTTGTTTTCGTTTTACTAATGCTACTCATTCCTTTGTTATGTAGCTATTTCACGAAAGGAATAGGAAATTTTGATTATCCAGTCCTTGTATACGAAGGATCAGAACCTAATCCATTTGGCAGTGAGTATAATAGTTTAAATCCCATTAAAGATCAATTTCACTTTATCACTTTGAAAAATTACTTTGGACAAGTATTATTACTAACTGTTGTACTCACATTTTTTCTATATTCTTTTTACTACATTTCATCACTTTTACTCAAAAGCCTAAGTATTACAACGTCTCTTGTAGGTATTATAACTTTTATCGGAATGAAGAGTTTCTCTTCTCCTTACAACCCATTTACTTACGTGAATATTCACAGTGTTCTAACTGGCGAAACAGCGACTTTAGTTTTTAATCCTTCTATTAATCTTTCAAATGGGATTATGTTAACATTTGTCTTAGGCTGTACTCTTTTATTCGCAGGATACAAACTATTTAGAAGAACATATAACTAGTACTAAAAATAAAAAAGGAAAACTAGCACCTACCTAGTTTTCCTTTTTAGTCCATTATTCATATCATCACTTTTATTTTTGCAGCTCCATCCATTCCCCCCACAATATCCCCATAATGATACGATCAAAACAATTCCCATCTCTTTGCACTGCTTCTCTCATACAGCCTTCTATCTGAAAACCCATTTTTTTATACAACTCAATAGCAGCTTTATTATAGGAAATAACATCCAGACCGACGCGGTGTAAATTCAATTCATAGAAAGCATACTTTAGAATAAGGTGTATTGTTTCCCTTCCATATCCCTTCCCTCTATCATTTATATCTCCTATTCCTATTGCTAATAAACCCGCTCTGTTATTCCACTCTATGCCATGAATTGCAACAAAACCAATTAAGCGATCATCCTGAACTGTCCTTAACATGAAAGAAACACTATTTGATCTCCGTCCTTTTAATAGCCCATCACTTGCTATTTCTTGTATCGATTGCGGGAATGCTACATCTGTATCTACATTTCTTACATACTCACTATCTTCTTGCCACATAGCCATTACTTCAGCATCTACTTCTCTAATAGCTGATAATTTAATCGTTTTATTTTGAAAAAGATTCATTGTCATTTCAAACTCCCCCTTATTAAATAGCAGGGACAATTATTCTAGCCTATTTATCCCCTTATTCTATAAACTGCTTTATACACGGGATACTTACAATAAGCGCTGACATTGGCACATCTCCTCTACATTAAATTACATTTATTGTATATTTTTTCATTTATTCTATCAATAAAAAAGACCCTCAAAATTTAGAGGATCTTCCTAACTACGAATCGATATTATTTCGTAAACATTTTCTCTGCTTCATCCATTGCCATTTTGTTACCTAAAGCAGAATAGTCAAGCCATGGTTGGTCATTAATAATGTATACGTGCTTACCTTTAACTGCTTTTAAGTCTTTCCAAATTGGTGTTTCTTGAAGTTGTTTAAATGCAGCTTTTGCCTTATCATCTCTGTTTACAACAACGAAAATAGCATCTGCATCAAAGTCAGGTAATACTTCTTGTGAAATGACTTCGAAAGGACGGTTTCCATCAATTTTCTCTACACCGTTTGCAGGTTGTAATCCTAAGTCTTGGAATAAAATTGGTCCCATCGGTCTTTTCGTACTAAATACACGTAATTCTTTTGCAGTAACACGAATTGCCATTACTTTTTCGTTATTACCTAATTCTTTATCTATTAAACTTCTTACTCGTTTTGATTGCTCTTCGTAATCTTGAATATATGTATCCGCTTCTTTCTCACGGTTTACAAGTTTACCAACTTGTTTTAACTGATCTCTCCACGTACCTTCATCTAAATTGAAAGAATGTGTTTTTGCAATTTTTTCGTATTTCGCTAAATCTTTGCCCGCGTATTTTTCATCCACATAAATGTCAGTTGGCTTCAATTGAAGTAATGCTTCCATATTCGGATCCGTTACAACACCAAGTTTCTTCGTATCTTTCAACTGCTCTTTTGCATGCGGTAAGAAATCTTTTAAATCTCCACCAATAACAGAGCCTACAGGTGTAATTCCTAATGCCAATAAATTATTCGTTAAGTGAATGGACATAGAAGCGATTTTCGGATCATTACTTTTTTCAGTTTTTTTCGTTGCCTCTTCAGTAGATTTCGTTTGGCCACATGCTGCTAATACTAAAATACACATGATGCTAAATAAAATAGTAAGTTTCTTTTTCATATGTTCTCCTCTTTGAAGTATTTATTTTGTTTTTGTAAGTAAATAAAGAAAATACGGTGCTCCTAAAGCTGCCACTACTACACCAGCTGGAATAGAATTTGGCTCGAATATAGAACGACCTATCGTATCTGCTAGCACTAAAATAATCATTCCGATAATGCCAGCTAGTGGAAGGAAATGTTGATAGGTAGTACCTACTAACTTTCTTGCAATATGCGGAGCAACTAAACCGATAAACCCAATCCCCCCTGCCATCGATACACTTGCGCAAGATAATCCAACCGCTGTAGCTAAAAGAAGTAACCGTTCTTTTTGAACAGAAACACCAAGTCCTGCTGCCACACTATCACCTAGTGACAATGCATTTAACGTTTTAGATTTTAGCCATGCATACGGGGTTAGTATGAAAATCCAAGGTAATAATGCTAGGACATGAATCCAATCCCTTCCCCACACGTTACCAACTAACCATCTAGAAGCGAATGTATATGTCTCATCATTTAACTTGAGGGAGAAAAATAACGAAATCGCACTAAAGCCAGCTGAAACAGCAATACCAACGAGAATGAGTCTAATAGGAAGTAAGCCTTTTGATCGATCACTCGCAAGCATAATAATTAAAAACGCAGCTAGTACTCCCCCACCAAATGTAAATAACGGTATTAAAATCGATGCATTCTCATTAATAGAATGAAAGAAAGTAACGAATATAATTAACCCAAAAGATGCACCTGCATGTAATCCTAAAATACCAGGGTCTGCAAGTGCATTACGTGATAACCCTTGCAAAATCGCACCGGAAATACCAAGGCCAATACCAGCTAACATCGTGATTATAATTCTTGGCATACGATAATCGTATAGCACGGTCTCGCTTTCAAAATCACCATAACCGAAAAGCGTTTGAATTACTTTGAACGGTGCAATGCTTAGTGTCCCTGTATTTAAACTAATTAAAATGACAGCGATACTCATACAACCAAAAATTGTAGTTACAGTAATGGCTCTCTTTTTATCTGTGTTCAAAAGATCCTTCACTTATAGCTCCCTCCCAACTTTACGTGCTATATAGAGGAAGAATGGAACTCCAACGAGAGCTACCATAATTCCTATTGCAAGTTCTTTAGGAGGGTTTACTGTTCTTGCCCCTAAGTCAGCTACAACTAATAACATAGCTCCTAAAAATGCTGACATAGGAATAATGAGTCGATAATTCACACCAACTAATTTTCTAGCAATATGCGGGATAACTAGTCCTACAAACCCAATAGAGCCAACAGCTGAAACAGATACACCTGCAAGAATGACTACTATAATCATCCCTAGTATTCTCGTTCGGTTCGTTTTTACTCCTAAATTCGTAGCAACATCATCCCCCATTGATATGAGTGAAATAGACCGCCCTATCACTGTCGCAAAAAGAATGGTTATGAGAATAATAGGAACTAAAAATTCCAAGTGTTCCCACTTAACCCCTGCAACACCACCAGCGTACCAAAACGCTAAATCTTGACTTAAGTCATAATAAATCGCGACACCTGAACTTAACGAGTGCAAAAGTGCGGCCATAACTGCCCCTGCAATCGTTAACCTCATCGGTGTTAATCCGCCTGATGTTGCTGATCCGATAATAAAAATGAGTACTGTACTTAAAACCGCTCCAATAAAGGAAACAATCATTAAATAGGAATATGGCATATGCGGGAAAAAGGCAAAACTAAGTGCAACTACAAACATCGCACCTGCATTTATCCCAAGCACACCTGCATCAGCTAAAGGGTTTCGTGTTACTCCTTGCATAACTGCCCCTGCGACCGCAAAAGCTGCTCCTACCACTGCTGCGCCAATTACCCTAGGAAGCCTTAATTCATAAATAATTTGGTGCTGCGTTACTTTCGGATTATAATCAAAAACCGCTGCCCATACAGTTTGCAAATGGATATCCTTTGCACCGAATGCAATAGCTAAAAATATAGATCCGATTAAACATAAAATTGTTAAGCTCATGAAACATATGAACTTAATATGTATCCAGCGATTATTGCCAGCATGTACAGCAAACTTATGTAACATGTTTCATTTCATCCTTTATATTCAGTTGTTTTTTATAATTATTTTTAATTTATAATCATTACTGATAATAATTATCATTTTCATTTAGATATTATATCTCCACTTTTTTTAAATAGCAAACTATTTTTTTACTTTGCTACAATATTAAAATAATTATTATAATTCTCTTCCAAAAATTACAAATACACGCAAAATAGACTACTAGCTTATTTTTAAAATTGTAGTATACTTAGTCATTATTTTGAGTTTTCAAATAAAAATATTGAAGGTGACACAATGTTCTATATAAAACAACTACTACACTTCACTTACGAGCAAGCATTATCTTGCTTATTCCCAGTTGTTATTTTCTTAACACTAGCCCTATCAAAAATCATTTCTATCCCAGGATTATACCGCTACGATTTCATACTCATCGTATGTCTTCTTATGCAGTGGATTATGTACAAAACTGGACTTGAAACGAAAGACGAATTAAAAGTAATTACCGTCTTCCATTTTGTCGGCCTTCTACTAGAAATATATAAAGTACATTTCGGTTCATGGAGTTATCCAGAAGAAGCTTATTCAAAAGTTTTTGGAGTTCCGCTTTACAGTGGTTTTATGTATGCAAGTGTTGCCAGTTACATATGCCAAGCGTGGAGAAGATTGCATTTACAAATGCACCATTGGCCGAGGGCTATTTTTGCCGTACCGCTAGGCGCAATGATTTACTTTAATTTTTTCACACATCATTTTCTATATGACTTTAGATGGGTATTAACTTTACTATTATTCATCGTTTTCTTTCGGACATTTGTGGAATTTTCATTACGAGGCGTTACATATAAAATGCCACTCGTTCTTTCCTTTTTCCTTATCGGGTTCTTTATTTGGATTGCAGAGAACATCGCAACATTTTTCGGTGCATGGCAATATCCAAATCAACGTGAAGCGTGGAATCTCGTTCACTTAAGCAAAATTAGCTCATGGTTTTTACTCGTTGTTATTAGCATTATGATTGTTACGCAACTCAAACATTTGAAGGCGTCGAAAAGATAATACTGATTATATAAAAATAGTTAGCCCATCACTCATTAGAGATTGATGGGCTTTTTTACCGTCCTTATCAAAGGAGTTATAAATTACAAGAGCATAAGCAGTTGCACATTATGAACTAGTACTAGCTGCAGATGTCGCTGCAGATGAAGCGGCAATCGTTGCCATCATAGCTGCTTGTTGTGCTTGTATAAGGACTTCTATCATAGTTTGTAAACCTGTGTTGGTAGCTTTACTTTCCTCACCTTTCTGACTTACGAACAGCTGAATAGCAATAAGAATATTTGTATCTGTATGCCAACGGAACAATTTCTCTCCCTGCAATTTTTCAATAAATGCTTTAATAGAATGAATCTCTTTTTCTCCATCCTCAAGTAACGCTAGTAGCCCGATAGCTGGATAATGCATCTGTTTCACTTTTACCTTTTCTTGCTTTAACAAATTCCATATATTTGTGCATTTTGCAACTATTAGTTCTTCCCTGACATCCTTTTTTAGTGAGAGAATATGACTTAAAAATTGAAGATCATTCCCTTTACGCAAGCCAGCTGTCGCTAGTTTCTGATACAGACGTTCTACTCGGTCCATAAGTGTTTCTACATGCTCTGATTGTCCTGCTAATAAAACCGCGAGCGGATAATCATTTGTACTTGTAAGAAAGAGGTGATCCTTTTTCATGCGTTTATATACTTGCATCGAACGCTCAATGTGCGCGCCATGCTGTTCATCTTCTTCTGTTAAAAGCACCGCTGCTGCGAGATAAGTAAATATACTCCGGCTAAAGCCACCAGTGACCAATTGTTCATATAAATCTAAAAACTCCCGAAAAGCTTTCTTGTAATCTGTAAAGTGAATATCTAATGTTGCGGCCACTACAAAACGATGATAAGACTTTAAGTATGAAAACATCCCTACCTGATTCTTAATATAACTACTAATTTCTAAAAAACGTCCGAGATCAAACAATTTATCACTACCTGCATACATAGCAGCAATCATCATTCCTGTTCGAGAATCACTCGTTTTCCATTTTAGTTCTCCCTTTAACTGTACATATGTATGTTTATATTGCTCCAACTTTTGTTCTAATGTAATCATAGTATTCACCCCTATTTCTAGTTCTTCTCTATTATTATACGTATATTCCATATTTAGGAATACTATAATTAATAATCACACCATAAAAATTATAAAATTCTCTTATCCTTCTTCATCAGCACCACGATGATAATCCCTAATCCTTCAAGAAGTTATACAAAAAAGGTAGATAATAATTTATCTACCTTTTTTGTATATATTATTTAACATTACAACTGTATTGCTTGTTATATGCAATTAAGACTAAAGAGCTTTAATAATACGTTCCATCGCTTTCATTTGCCCAATATGATCAGCTTCATGATAAAGCATCATACCGTAAAGCTCCCCTACTGTTTCCAATCCTAGGAATGGCTCTGGCAGTTTATTTTCAAATGCTTCTGCTGGAATTTCGTTAATACGTTTTGCTTGTTCTTTTAATTGAGCCGTTAATACTTCTAACGATGGTCCTTCTGTTTTCCATTTAGATGGTCGTGATCCATATCCAAACATACCTGGGTATTCAGTTGGTAATTGTTTAAATTCTTTTCCAAACATGAAAACTTCTGCTGCTGTTAACACGTGACCGATATGCCAACGAATTGTATTGTTAAAACCCTCTGGCTGCGTATCCGCAGTTTTATCATCTAACGTTTCCATAAATTTAAGTAACGCCCCGCGCGTTATTTCAAATTGTTTTAAACCCACTAGTCTATTCATTTTATCGTTCCCCTTCTTGATGTACAATTTATTATGAACTAAGAATGTTCAACTTATTAAAGTTTCACTTTGTTTAATTTATCAGAAACAATGAAGAAATACATCTAATTTGCTTAGTAAAAATAATAAAAAGGTTCACCTCTCGTAAATATAGAATTACTTACTACACAAATAGTTTAGTAAATAAAAGAGGAGTGTTAATTTCATGTTACATGTTTTAAAACAGCAATATAATCTTATTAGCGCTACAAGAGAAACTCTATTTTCGTTTTTGGAAGAAATCCCACTAGAAAAATTACATAGCACTGTTCCTAATTTCGGGAACGGTAGCATTATAAAGACGCATATTCATGTAGCCGATTGCTATCAATACTGGCTTGGATCATTCGCATTCAAGCAAAAACGAGCAGATTTTTCATTCGCTAGTGATTATGAAATTGAGCATGCAGATGTGGCAATAGTCCGTGCTAGATTTAAGTTAGTAGATGAGACTGTACAACGTTTTTTAGATGAATACAATGACCGTTGGCTCGAAAATATAGCCAATGAAGTGAAATGGCAAAAAGAACCTTGGAGTACAACACCGCTATGGCTTTTAACTCATACAGAAACACATGAGTTTCATCATAAAGGACAAATCGTATCCATGGCTCGTCACCTCGGATACACTCCTCCTGATACAGATCTTAGTTAATTCTAACAACTCAACTACTATAACTGTCGTTAGCATTGTTTATATATGAAAAGGCTCTTCATTCTTTTTGATGTTGTTTATAGTTCTGCAATTTTTTTGCGGCACAAACTTGTATGTTATTTTAATTATGTTTGTGTCGTGTTCTTATTTATTAGTTTCATATCCCAAAAAAATATATTAATATGTTTCCTTTTATTATTGCAGTTACCTAATCAATAAGAGGTTCTTTCTTTTTATTACAACTTTGCACAAAATAAATACGAATATTCCGAAAAATAAAGTTGAAAATGCTGGTAAAATTTTATCATTTGGCACGTACACACTCCAAAAAGAATTCAGAAGCGCATGAAAAATTAGACACATAAAAATACTTTTAGTTGCGTTAAAAATTGTAGTTAATAAGAAAGAAACAGCAATTGTCGTAATTATAAAGGCTATAAAATCCCTTTGAGTTTGATTCGTGCCTGGAATAAACCATAACGGCCAGTGCCAAATTGCCCATATAAAGCTTACAATAACCGTACTTAAAAATGCCGAAAATCTTTTCTGAAGGGCAGGTTGTAAGAATCCTCTCCATCCAATTTCTTCAAGACCACCACCAACGATCATTATTGGAAAACTAAGTAACGCCACGTATAATGGTTTTTGCATCGTTGCTCCACCAAATATCGTTGGAAGGTAACAGCTAATAAAAGCTAGAATAGTGATTAGAATATACCATGCAAAGTGATGTTTAGGATTTACAATATTTTTAATGAAACTTCTAAACTCCTCTTTTGATCCATATTTTTTCTTTAGACTAATCGCAATGATTGCCGGCATGATTCCGCCGAAAACAAATAGTATCCTCGCTAGCGGTGTACCAAATGTCGTAATGTTTAATCTTATCAAGCTAATTAATAACCCCCAAAGTGTCCATGTAACTATTAAAGTACATATTACATATCGTTTAATCTCATTCCCCATTTACTTGCCTCCTTTATTTTAATTACAGCATAAATTTGGATAAAATAAAATATTTAATGTTAAATTATCCCAAAAAACATTAAAGGAACATCCATACTAAATCAGGCTTTTATGAGTGAGCCCACTTCCACCCACCTACTTTGCTTCATTCGCAATTCGAATGTGGAGTCTTACTATCCGTTAAGGGGGGATAAATAAACAAAAAAGGCTTGTTTTGAAAAACGATAAAGACACGCGCTTTTAAAGTGACGATAAAATAATTTAATTCTTGTTGAACTACAATGTAGATTATTGGTACATGCTTGTTTTCAGCTTAAAATATCTATAAAAAACTCGTTGATGCATTTTGTTATGTATAAAACTTTTATTATTCGTTTTAGGTATACCATATCATGATAAAATTCATGTAACATCAAAGTAAGACACATACTTTTCAAACAATACACAAAATAAAACTCTTCTTCCATGTAGAGCAAAAATATTTATATACTCTATCACCAAACTTAAGGAGAAATTTATAATGAGATTAGAGAGTGAAAGAATTTATTTAAGGCCCCTTTGTGAACTAGATGCACCCATTATATTAGAAAGTACGATGGATAAAGAAATAAGATATATGACTGGGACCAAGCCTACTTTTTCATTAGAACAAATTAAGAAACATATAGAAAATATAAATAATGATTCAAGTCGCTATGATTTCGCTATTTGCTTGAAAGGCAATGACGAAATGATTGGAGAGTTATCGATTTTAAATATCGATGAGGAGAACCAAAAAGCAGTATTCAGAATATCGATGATTTCTATTCCCTTAACCGGAAAAGGATATGGAACTGAAGCTATTAAAATAGTTTTAAAGTTTGTTTTTGAACAACTCACATTAAATCGTTTACAGTTAGAAGTATTTAGCCATAACTTACGTGGAATTAGAGCTTATGAAAAGGTTGGGTTTATAAAAGAAGGAACTTTACGTCAATCTTTATTTTATAACGATACATACTCGGATGAAATTATTATGGCCATACTTAAAAGTGATTATAAAAATATGCTATAAAGAACCGATACTTGTTTCATCCAAGTATCGGTTTTCTCTATACAAAAGTGCTATTCTTCTTTCGTATAAAACAAATATTTCTCCACTTACTTCTTTGTAAAAGACTCCCTCGTTACATCAATAAATTGCTGTAACGGCGCTGTCATCCATTTATCTTTATGCCAAGCAATTTGTGTATAAATCGGAGAGATTGCATTTTCTAAATGTAACTCTTTTATCGTCCCTTCTCGTATATCTTTTTCTACTACTATTGCTGGTAAAACTGCTATACCTAAATCTGCAATAACACATTGTTTAATTGCCTCGACACTAACAAATTCAATCTTATTTGCTGGATATACGTCTTCCCTGCGAAATAACTCTTCAAATAAAGTCCGATACGAGCAACCGAGTTCTGTTAGTAACAGTGTTTCACTCTCTAAATCTTTTATAGAGACGGAAGGCTGTTCAAGTAAACGATGCACTGGAGCCGCCACTACTTTTAATTCTTCTTTCATAAGCGGTTCCACATGCAAAACATCTTCTGTTTTACATTCGTCCAAAATAAATGCAAGATCAACTTTCCCCTCCATCAATTGTCCCTTCGCATCTTTATTGGACTGCGCTGGTTTAAATATAAGCTTTATTTGAGGAAATTGTGCTTTAAACCTCTTCAATATGGATGGAAGTCTATATGTACACTGACTTTCTTGTGCACCAATTATTAATGTACCTGCTATTTCTTCATCATCTTTCACAGCCATTTTTGCTTCGTTACTGAGCGCAATCATCTTATCGGCATATAGTTGAAACTTCCTTCCTGCTTCAGTTAAGAAAAGTCGTTTTCCTAATCTCTCAAATAACGGCGTACCAAGCTCAGCCTCTAACGTTTTAATTTGCGCCGTTACGCTCGATTGAGCAAAGTTTAATTTCTTCGCAGTTTGGGTAAAATTCAAAGTCTCTGCCGCTACTTTAAATGTAATTAATTGTTTTATCTCCATTTATCGTCCCTCTTTTTCGATCGATATTTCCGATTGATTCCATCGGAATAATCCTCTTTTCCTATTGATATTTGTATTGTATGATAAAGAACATCGACAAACAATATAAATGGAGGTATTCCATATGAAAGCACTTTGTTTCGAAACATTCGGAGACGCTAATGTACTACAATATAAAGAAATACATGATCCAATCATAAAACCAAATGAAATTCTTGTCCGCACGAAAGCAATCGGTTTAAATTTCGCCGATATTTATAGACGCCGCGGCGATTATCATCTCGCTGGCAATCCACCATATATATTAGGTTATGAAGGCGCTGGTATTGTTGAAGAAGTGGGAGCTAACGTTACGAATATCAACCCTGGAGACCGTATTGCATTTGCTGATGTTCCATTTGCAAACGCAGAACTAGTAGCTGTTCCATCAGAGAAAGCAATCCCACTTCCTAAATCTATTTCTTTTGAAACAGCCGCTTCTGTCTTATTGCAAGGTCTAACAGCACACTATTTAACGAAAGATAGCTATCAAATAAAACAAGGTGATGTAGCTTTAGTTCATGCCGCAGCTGGTGGTGTTGGGCAACTTCTTATTCAAATGATTAAACTACAGGGCGGAACAGTAATTGGCCTCACGTCATCAAACGAAAAAGCAAACGTAGCCACGTTAGCTGGTGCTGATCACGTATTTTTGTATACTGAAGCATGGCCTTCAAAAGTACTTGAAATAACAAATGATACTGGAGTAAATGTTGTATATGAATCCGTAGGCTCTACACTTGAGGAAAGTTTTAACGCTACTAAAATTGGTGGTACTGTCGTATTTTTCGGAATGGCTGGTGGTAATCCTGCGCCTGTTGATCCGCGTATGCTTATGGATACTTCAAAAACGTTAACTGGTGGAGACCTTTGGAACGTGCTTACTACTTTTGAAGAACGTAAGCAGCGCTCTACTCAATTATTTAATTGGATCGCTACTGGAAAATTAAACATCGCGAGTCCTACTACATTCTCTTTACAAGACGGTGCCCGTGCTCATGAATTATTAGAAAGCCGTAAAAGTACTGGGAAGATTTTATTAATCCCATAATACACAAAAGGAAGCTAGATTTCTCTACCTTCCTTTTCTTATATCTATTTGAGATAGTATTATATTTCCACACTTTCTTTCCCTTTTGCAACATAGCTCATATCTCCAACTGACTCGACTGTATATGTTCCACCTTGATATACAACCTTCGTCACACTAGCGTTTTCCACTCCAAGTTTTGTTTTGCTACTGTCTAACATTTCTATTAAGGCAGTAATCAAAAGCCCATGAACGACAACTAATACGTTACCGCCGCCATTTTTAGCAGCTTCTTCACTAATTTGATCAATCTCTGCTTTTATACGAGTAGAAAACAACTCCCAATCTTCCGCTTGTTTCGTAGGATCTGCTGCTCTAATAAGATCAATAACTTCTTGAATAGAAAACTTCATGAGTTCTTCTGGTGACGAAACGCCTGCAGCTTTTCCAACTACATCCCACATATTTTCAAGCTTTTCACCTTCAAAAATACCGAAATTCAATTCTCGTAAATCTTTTCTTTGCTCAAGTTTCAATTTTGACTGCTCACTATATTTTAATACTAAATTAGCAGTTTCAATTGCGCGGCCGCTGTCACTACTATACGCATTCGTAAAATGAATATCTTTTAATCCTGTTCCTAAATTAGTGGCAACTTCCACACCTTTTTCTACTAACGGAGAGTCTGCCCAACCTTGCGCGCGATGATTCGTATTTAATATTGTTTTACCGTGTCTTGTAACATATAACGTAACTGCATTCTCATTTCTCTCTGTTTCTCGCTTATTCATTCTCTTCGCTCCCTTTACATTGCTAAATCAATTTTACCATCTTAATTATTCATAGAGCAAAATATACGTCAGTAATATTCTTACTAAAAAAACGCTATCTTTCTGTATATCCCTACAAAAAGATAGCGTCTTTTATAATTACATTTCTTAACCGATTTTCCTACTCAGCAAAAGCACTCGAATATTGCACCATTCCTTCTACACCTTCAAGAGCATTTTCCCTTAATTCCATTACCATAAACACTTCATCTGGCACTTCAAATGGCGCTTTTATATTCCACTCACTCGCTTTCTTAAAACCAAATTTCGGATAGTACTCTGGATGTCCTAACACAACAACTGATCCATATCCAAGTTCTTTCGCTTTTTCTAAAGCAGCTGCGATAAGCTTTCCGCCAATCCCTTTCTTCTGATGACCCCTAGCAACTGAAACTGGTGCAAGTGCTAATGATTCTACAGAAGTTCCATCTTGTTCTATCGTAATTTTAGATAACAGAATGTGACCGACTATTTCCTCATCTACTGCAACGATTGATAACTCTGGAATAAACGCGTCACATTCTCTAATACGTTTTACAAGGTCATGTTCTGTTTTATCACTAAATTCTTCATGTAAAAATGCTTCTTTTACCACATCTTCTGTCTTTCTATAATCATTTTGTTGTTCTTGTCTAATCGTTACCATTTTAACTTACCCTCTATTCTTTCTCATTTCTTTTTGAATTTTACGGAGCGCTTTTTTCGATCCGCGTTCAATATCATGCTGCATTTTTCTTTCTTTATAATCGACAAATAGTGTATTTAAATCGTATCCCTCTGGGTATAATTCTTTTGCTGCTACCTCTAACGTAATACGTTTTACGTTCACTTCAACGAATTCACCGTTATAATATACAACAGCGTTATAGAAATTATCTATTTCCTTATAGATAATACCAAAATCATCATAATCTAATAAATTTACACGATCACCGATTTGGTAATCGTAATGATTTTCTCTTTTTTCTTGCACGAATTTCGGTTTTCTAATTTTACTTTCATTCAGTTTTTCAAACCGATATTCTTTATTTTCCATATACTCTTTCGCTCTTTTCAGTACATGTTCTTTTACGTTCATTTTATTCGCAATCCAAAGTGCATTACTTTCACCTGATTTACCGATCACTATTTTATATAGAGGCTCTAATGTCTCACTATTAAATTGCATTGCTGCATTCATAAAATCATCGTGCATTTCTGAGAAGCGTTTAATTTCACCGTAATGCGTACTCGCAACTGTAATACATCCTGCAAGGTACAACTCTTCTAAAATAGAAATTGCAAGTGCTGCTCCTTCATTCGGTTCAGTCCCGCTTCCTATTTCATCAAATAATAGCAACGTATTATTATTTGCCATCCTCATAACCTCGGATAGATTTTTCATATGAGATGAAAATGTACTTAGTGCATTTTCAATACTTTGATTATCACCAATATCTACAAATACATTTTCGAAAATAGCAATTTCTGTTTCTTTATCTCCAGCAATATGCAGACCTGACATTGTCGCTAATGTTAACAATCCGATTGTTTTTAATACAATTGTCTTCCCGCCCGCATTTGGTCCTGTAATAATTAAACTACGATAGTCTTGACCGATTTCAAAGTGTAACGGTACTACTTTCCCATTTAAAAGCGGATGCTTACAATTTACTAAATGAATGTAGCCATGATCATTTAATTTCGGCTCTATTCCATCAATTGATTTACTAAACTTCGCTTTCGCAAATACCATATCATACTGACTAATTAGCTCCATGTTAATCTTTATACTATAAATGTTTTCTAACACCATTCCTGATAAAGTCGCTAAAATCTGATACTCTTCAACCGCTTCTTCTGCTTTCAAACCTGCTAATTCTGCATTCAATTTCGTAACCGTATGCGGTTCTATAAATACAGTAGAACCTTTAGCGGACGCTTCAACTATACTTCCCGCAACTTGATTTTTATAAGAAGATTTAATTGGAATCGTATACCTATCATCCTTCTTACTAATAAAGAATTCTTGAATATACTTCTTATTTGCACTACTATTTAAAAACTTCGTTAAACGTTCTTTTATTTTCCCATCTACCGAATCAATGTTATTTCGAATTCGTTTTAACTCTTTACTTGCAGCTGCATCAATACTATTACCTTTAATTGAAAAGTTAATTTCCTCTTCAATACTTTTATATTCAGTCATTGAATTTGCATAAGAAGCCAATACTGGCGCAAAAAATTCTTTATCTAACATAAATTTTTTAATCTTTCTACAGCCACGTAAAAAGTCAGAAACACTTACTAATTCTTCTGGATCTAAAATCATCCCTTTTTCTAATTTTTGAATTGTACTAGCAATATTAGAAATGCCGAAGAAAGGAACATGCCCTTCTGCATCTAATATAGCTCGTGCTTCTGTCGTTTCATTCAAGCGATTTTTCACTACTTTTATACTCGTACTCGGCTCTAATTTGTTTAATAATTCCTTACCTAATCCACTTACACAATAAGATTTCACTATATCCTTTAATTCGTTATATTGTAACTTTTCAAAAGTCATCGTATTCATTTTGTTTCTCCTCACTATGATTGATTTTTATCATAAATGAAGATACCTACTCATTAGATTCCAATGAGCTCTACATTATTCAATTACCATTTTTATACATTAAATATATATACAAAAAAGCTGCGGGGATACCGCAGCTTTTACATTTACAAGGCATGTGTAATAACATATGAGGAAATAAGCCATAAAAAAACGGATGGCACTCCTCTTATTACACGCTTTATAAAGTATTGTAGGTATCTTCATAGGTATCGAAATAAATCCATGACAAAATTAGGGGTATGCTATACATAAAAATCCCCTGGTCTTATCCGATTTATTTCATTAAATTTTTCCTATTTAGTACCTACCGCACTCACAAAAAGCACCTCTCATTAATTTATATTATAGTCATTGAAATCTAATTTACTGAAATCATCATACTATATGTTTTGTAAGAAGTAAAGGTGTCATACCTTTATAACTATGCAGCATGTAAAAAGGAAGGTGGAAACCTACCTCTGGACATATATAGAAACTGATCCTCCACTTACTTGGAACTGCCCCCACCCGTCCTTATTAATTGTTACAGTATTTGTTTGATTACCCGTAATATCGTACCATATTTCCCCTGCGTTATTCTTTCCAACATCCATCCACTTTGCACCTCCTGGTCCATCAGAGATTAATGTTGCTAAACCAGAATTAGCATGTACACTATCACCTTCTCTTGTCCAGCCAATCACATCTGGATGATCAAAATAATCACGCTGCGTACCATATGCAAAGTTTTTTCGTGCCGTTAAAATCGGATCAATTTTGTCCTTTAACGCTGGAATTTCATAGTTACTATTTCCTTTTGTACCATAGTAATCACCATAGAAAACAGAAGGATATCCCTCTGCACGCGTTAAAATAAATGCATATGCCAACGGTTTGAACCAAGGGCTCACTACAGATTCCAATGACTGACCAGGCTGTGAATCATGATTTTCAACTAGCGTAACTGCAAGTGTAGGATGATTCGCAACTACTGTTCCTTTTAAAATATTTCTCATATCATAATTCCCATTTCCTTTTGAAGCATAATGAAAATTATAATGAAGTGGTGCATCGAACACAGATTGATTATAGTTGACCTTCGCTAAATAATTATTTAAAGTCTGGATATCATTTTGCCAATATTCAGCTACTGCAAACATTTCTTTCCCCGTTTGCTGTCTGACATGATTTACCCAATCGCGCAAATATTCATGATCAATATGTTTAACAGCATCTAAACGAAAGCCATCTAAATTTAATTCATTCGCATACCACGTTCCCCATTTTTTCATTTCATTCGCAACATCTGGATGATCAAAATCAAGATCCGCATACATCAAATAATCATAATTCCCATTCTCGCTAGACACTTCCCAGTCCCACGCTTTACCTATGCCCCTAAATTTATAAATTCGGTTTAATTTCCTTCCTTCATCCCAATCCGTTCCGTCAAAATGATACCATTTCCATTTGAAATTAGAATAAGAATCTCCACGCCCCGGAAAGTTAAATCCCGTCCACGCACTAATTTCATAATCACCTGATACTTCAACATTTCGATTGCTCGGGTCTACCTCAACTGCTGTGACAGTTTCCGTATAATCAGCCCCACCTTTATGATTCATAACTACATCACCGTATACATCGATGTTTTTCTTATGTAAAGCGTCAATTGCAGATTTCAATTGTGCTTTCGTCCCATATTTCGTCCGCACTGTTCCCTTTTGATTGAATTCACCTAAATCATATAAATCATATGCTCCATATCCTACGTCATTTTGCGTAGTTCCTTTATATGCAGGTGGTATCCAAACAGATGTAATTCCTTTTTGCGCTAAATTTTCAGCATCAGTACGCAAACGATTCCAATGATTCCCATCATTCGGAGCGTACCACTCAAAATACTGCATTAGCGTTCCATTGTTAACTGTATCTGCATATGCTTTACTCCCCCCATATATACTAGGTAAAAACATAACAACTGATAATCCGACTATTGTTATTCTTTTAAACATCTGTACTCCATCCCCTCTAAAGAAAACGTTTGCATACTTTATCGGAATTATTATAATATTCGTTCCACAATTAGTAAAGTAGCAATCTCTCACTCTCCCACATTATTTTTAGTCTAACTTCAAATATTCAACGTAGTTTTAATTTCACATCTCATTCAAGATTGTTTACAATTTATCTATAAAAGCATAACGGGGGGATTTCTATGACCGACTTTCAAAAGCAATTTTTTGCAAGATTACATATAGAAGAAAAAGACACAGTTTCATTTGAAGATTTACCTAACATTATGTACGCAATGGCACAAACTGTCCCATTTGAAAACTTAAATGTTCTCGAAAAGAATTTTAAAGAAATATCAAAAGAAAATTTGAACGAGAAAATTTTAGTAAATAACCGTGGCGGTCTTTGTTATGAACTCAATCCCACTATGTATTACTTCCTGAAAGACTCTGGATTCGATGTTCATCTCGTTTCAGGAACAGTGTATAACGCTGCAAATTCTATATGGGCTGTTGATTCTGGCCATATAGCAACTGTTTTAACACATCATAATGAACTTTATTTAATTGAAGTAGGATTCGGATCATACTTACCTCTTGCACCTGTTCCTTTCTCAGGTGAAGTCATTCACTCCGTTACAGGAGATTATCGTATTCGTAAAGAAATAACCGAAAAAGGAAACTACATTTTAGAGATGCGTAAAAATAATGAGTTTTTGGATCAATCTTCTGCTGATGATTGGACGTTAGGCTATGCATTTTATATAGAAGCAGTTGATGAAGAAAAAGCAAATGCAGCACAAAAGATTATTGTCGAACATAAGGGCTCACCGTTTAACAAAGTACCTCTTATTGTAAAACTAACTGAAGATGGGCATGCATCTTTAACAAAGGATAGTCTGACAGTAGCAAAGAACGGTAATAAAACGAAAGAAACCGTTACAGACATGCAATATACAAACCTTTTACATTCAAAATTCGGAATTACACTATAAGCATGTAAGCCTTGCTATTTTAGCAAGGCTTACATTTTCCAGCAGGGATTTTTTGCAATTTGTTGTATTTCATAGTTATATAGGAATATAACTACATATTTAGAAAGGAAATGATTATGACAGAACTTAAAGATCGACTACAAGTAGCTGATAAAGAGAAATGGGATTTAACGGATATATACCATAGCATTGAAGATTGGGAAAGCGATTTTCATAAAATTGAAGTATTAACGAAAGAATTACACGAGTTTAATGGACATATTCACGATGGTAACAGTTTATTAGCCTATTTAACAAAGAGTGAAGAAATTTCTAGCATAATATCTTTAATGTTCGCTTATGCGCGATTACAATCTGATCTTGATACGCGCGATACTGACGCTCAATCTCTTGTCGATAAAGTGTCACAATTACATGTGAAAGTAAGTGCGGCTAAATCGTTCTTTTCCCCATTCTTACTTAGCGTAGATGAAAACACATTACATTCTTACATAGAAGAAGCAGAAGGTTTACAATATTATAAAGAAGACTTATTTGAATTATACCGTTATAAAAAACACGTATTGAATAAAGACCAAGAAGAGATTTTATCACAAATGGGTGAAGCACTTTCCTCTCCGCAGCATACATATGGCATGTTAAATAATGCGGATATACTATTTGGTGAAGTGACTACTGATGATGGAGAAAAAGTTGCTTTAACGCGCGGAATGTATGCAAAGTTAATAGAAGATGAAAATCGCGAGAAACGTAAAGAAGCCTATAAAGCTTATTACAAACCATACGTTCAATTAAAGAATTCTATCGCTTCTACTTTATCTGCTGCTATTAAAAATAATGTTACTGTTTCAAAGCTAAGAAAATATCCATCAGCTTTAGAAAAGTCATTATTTGGCGACATGGTTCCGAAAGAAGTATATGAAAATTTAATTGAGACGACGAAAAAAAATATTCAATCATTACATACCTATAATGAACTTCGAAAAGAAAAATTAAATGTAGATGAACTACGTCAATACGACTTGGGCGTTGATTTAGTAGCGGGTGTAAAACAAGACATTCCATATGACAAAGCATTTGACATGATGATCGAATCACTAGCTCCATTAGGTGAAGAATATATCGAAACATTAAAAAGCTTTAAAGATAAACGTTATATCGACGTGAGAGAAACGCCAGGAAAACGTTCCGGTGCTTATAACTTTGGTGTATATGGTGTTCATCCTTTCATTCTTTTAAATCATCACGATGATTTAAATAGCCTTTTCACCCTTACTCACGAATGTGGTCACGGTATGCATACACATTACTCACACGGATACCAACCAAGAATTTCTGCACACTATACTATTTTTGTCGCAGAAGTCGCTTCTACAGTAAATGAAGTGCTATTAATTCATCATTTATTAAAAGAAGCAAAAGATGCTAATGTACGTAACCATTTAGTAAACCATTTCATCGAGAAATTTAAAGGCACTTTCTTTACACAAATTATGTTCGCAGAGTTTGAAAAAATCACACATGAAATGGCGCAGCAAGGTAAACCATTAAATGCCCAAGTCTTTAGCGAAGTTTATGAAAACTTGTTTAGAGAGTATAATGGCGACTCTCTCGTATTTGACGAAGAAGTAAAATACGGCTGGGCTAGAATACCGCATTTTTATCGTCCATTTTACGTGTACAAATATGCAACTGGATTCGCTTCTGCAATCCAAATTGCTGATAAGTTATTGAGCGGCGATCCAAATGCTCAAAAACATTATATTGAATTCCTTAAAGGTGGCAGTTCTGACTATCCATTAAATCTACTGAAAAAAGCTGGTGTTGATTTAACTACGCCAGAACCGATTGAAAGTGCACTAAATCGTTTCAGCTCACTTGTTGAAGAGTTTTCAGCATTATAAAAAGCATGCAGAGTATATACTCTGCATGCTTTTTTCATTTGGGTTACTTTATGCTAAATGTTGCTGCGTTACGCAATGAATCATGCCACCATATGCAAACAGCTCATTTACATAAATGCCGACAATTCTTCTTCCCGGAAACTGCCCTTCAATGATTTGAAGCCCTAACTTGTCATGCTCATCGCCATATATAGGAACTAATACAACTTCATTTCCAATATAAAAATTCAAATATGAGCCCTTACAGTCTGCTTCTTTTACCATTCTTCTTGTCACCGGTACTGGTATGAGCTGAAATGGCTTTCCATCTATATTTCTTGCCTGTCGCAATTCTTGATAATGCTTTTCATACGCTTCCAAAAGGTATGATTCACTTTCCCCGAAAGGATCATATTCATAAAGAATTGTATTTTCATTTACAAAACGTGCTGCACCATCAATATGATAATCTGTATCTTCATCATAATTATCCTCACCGCGAATACCGGTTATCCATATAAAATTCGTTACTCCTAAATATTTGGTCAACTCCGTTTCAATCTCTTTCTGACTTCGTGTAGGATTTCGATTCTCATTTATAATAGAAGTTTTCGCTGCCATTAAGGTCCCGTTTCCGTTTACCTCAATTCCTCCGCCCTCTATACAGACACTAGATTCAACTTTTGGAATACTATACCTTTCACTTATTTTAGTTGGTATAATAGCATCATTTTCATACGGATATTTATCCCCCCAACCATTAAATACCCAGTGTGTTAGGCGGAGATTTCCCTCTTTATCTTTCACAAAGATCGGTCCATTATCTCTTATCCAAACATCATCAGTTTCCTGAACTAAGAAATCAATTTTATCCATATTTACTTTTGCTTCCATTAACTTTGATTGGACATGTACTTTCTCTTCTTCATCACATACAACAATATGCACATTTTCCCCATAATGAAGTTCTTTTGCCATCGCTACCCAAATATCATCTAACTTAGCTTTGTAACCTTCACCTCTATGCGCTTTATCATGAGGCCATTGGAGCCATGTCCCCTCATGCTTTTCCCACTCAGCTGGCATATAAAACAAACTATTTTCCATACTTTTCATACATGTTCACCCCTTCTTCGAATGTAAGTTCAGTCTAAACTTTGACATCGTGTTAAGGTCAACAGGAATATATTCATTTACTTGTAGAAACTTTATAAGGTGACTCTTTACTTCTTCTTGTGATACACTATTTCTCCTTGTAAAACCGTCACCAAAACTTTCGCATTCGGAATCTTATCGGCCTTCATTTTAGTAATATCTTCATTTAGTAATACCATATCAGCTGATTTCCCTACTTCAATTGAGCCAGTGATGTTATCAAGACCTAATGCTTTAGCTGGCTTAATTGTATAGGCATCAATAGCTGCATATACATCAGACAAACCCTTGTCATCAATGCTTAATGCATTCGAAATCGTCACAAGCGGATTCAGTTCGTTTACATCCCAATCACTACTAAGCGATACATTTGCCCCTGTTTTCCAAATTCGTCCTAACGGCATAATTCGTTTCATCTGTTGATCTGAAAAATACGTACTTGCCCAGCCTTGTTTAGGGTCTTCCGCAAAATCATGCCCTACCTGAAAATCAGCACTAACACCTAACTTAGCAAAACGACTTATATCACTATCTTCTACCATTTCAACATGTGTGAGCGTATAAGGCTGATTCGCCCCTTCTTTTTTTGCTGCTTCAATTGCATTTAAACTCTCTCTTACCCCGCCATCTCCAATCGTATGAATGAGTGCACCGTAACCAAGTTTATTCAGTTCCGTCAACCACCATTTCATTTTTTCTTCTGGAATATAGTTCAAACCATACGGCGTTCCTTTAAACCACTCAAATTTATATTTTTCTAGTATTTTAGCTGTACTATTAATACTAATTCCATCACTATACATCTTCACTTGATTAATAAGCATTCGAGATGATACATCATTACGCTTAATTTTTTTGAAATACTCCATTTGTTCTGCTTCATTTAAATTCGGATATACCCACGGACGAAGTACTACTCGCGATGTTAACTTTTTCTCATCATTTACTTTATTCCAAACATCTAACCAGCCCCGTTTCCAGTAGAGACGTCCATCGCCGACTGTAGTAATACCATTCTTAGCAACCTCATCTAATCCGTCTAACAAACCTTCATAATTTTTTTCAAAGAGATTGGGCTGAGAATTCCATGCTTTTTCCATTACGATATCTCCTGCTGTATCATAAAGAATACCAAACGGTTCTCCTGTCTCTGGATCCCGAATAATTCTTCCGCCTTGCGGATCTTTCGTATCTTTATTTATTCCCGCTAACTCCAATGCCTTCGAGTTAACCCATACAGAGTGAGAGGTCCTTTCCATAATTAATACGGGATTATTAGGAAATAACTCATCAAGAACTTGTAATGGCGTTTGATGTTCTGATTTTTCGTCCATATCTTTTAACAGCTCTTCCAAACTGAATCCTGTTCCACTTATCCATTCGCCATCTTTCACATCTTTTTTACAAGCCTTTAAATACGAGCGTTGTTTTTGCAGCGAAGCATCTGGTGAGACACTACAATTCCCTGCTGCTGGTGATTTCGCTTCAAATATATGATTATGATTGTCCACAAAACCAGGGAGGATAAAACGTCCTTGTAAATCCACCACTTTCGTATCTTCATTTATAAATCTCTCTACATCCTTATTTGAACCAACAAATGTAATTTTTCCTTCTTTAACAGCTACAGCCTCTACAATGTCTTGCTTTCCATTTGCAGTATAGATTGTACCATTTTTAAACACTACATTTTTGGGCAACTGATTAGGTAGAACAAAGTTACCATTCTCCCCTTCTCCTACTCCAGGAGTACATGCTGAAATCCATGTCATACTTAGAATCAGACAAATAATCATGATTGTTTTTTTCATATTCTTTCTCCTTTTTATTATGATAAATTACTTACATAAATAGAATAAGGATTGACATAATGTTAATGTCAATCCTTATTCTCAGTCTATTTTCATAACTAAAAAACAAATTTGTGTCACATACTCTTCTGCTAAACAATCACATTCAGGCCCTTTTATATAGACTTCATATGGATGACCATCAATTATATAACCGTTCCTTTCCACCCACTCTTCTAACGCCATATAAGCATAACCTATATAGTCATAGCTGCCATAATGCATAGTGGTAATAATTTGATGTTGGTGTATCTTTTTTATTTCGCACCCTTGTAATACACTTTTATTGTCTCCATCCATAATCGGTATTCTTAATTCAATATCACTGTGGCCTGGCATAAACTCTTCATCATAAAAGACGCTAGAAGGCGAACCAACTATTTGAAAGTTATTTTTTTGTACTTCTTCATATAAATCATAGAAATAATCATCCATATCATCTATATCTATTTGTAACCTTTGAGCAATTACTATTATTTCATTTCTCGTTCCCATTAATATATCGTAATTTCTATGACGAGCAATATTTAAAGCATGATTCATATTAACCATTTCATTCATTTCAGAAATAACCTGTAAATTTTGTTTTACCTCATGAGACAATTCTACAATTTGCGCTTGCATATGCTGAATAAATGAATTTTGATCTGATGACTGGAGAATGACTTTAATTTTCGGCAAAGGAAACTTGTACTCCCTCAGCTTTTTAATTTTCAACGCTATCTCTAGCTGCCCTTGCTCATAATATCTATATCCATTAACTGGATTTACATATGCCGGTTTCAATATTTCCTCTTTATCATAATGTCTTAACATCCGTGTACTCATTTTACAAATCCGTGAAAACTCAGTAATTGTATACATATACTTACCCCTTGAATACATTCTCTTATAAGCTTATTTTAAAACCAATCAAAAATCTTTCTAACTGAAGAACCTTCATTTTGATTGTCTAATCTCTTCATTTTCGATGGTAATAATTGACTTGGACAATACCACGTTAAACAATTCATTGCGCCTCCCATAGTCGATATTTCTCCTACATGAATTTGAATAACTTGTTTCTCCGTATATTGTTGAATATATCGTAAAACTTCCCCATCTTTAGCTAGTCCAAACTTAGGGACATACAGAGCATCAAATGTTTCTAACATATTTATATATAAACCTTTTGCCGATGCTATTTCTTGATCATATTGCCCTTTCTCTGTATATGAGGAAGGAACAACTATGAATTCAGCCTCTGGCATTTGCTCTTGAATAATCTCTTGAACATGATATCTAAATTCATGATCCCCTAGAAAATCACTAATAAACATCGTATGTTCATCAATAAATTTAACCATTCCGTCTGCGTGTGCAAGTACGTCTCCTTCTTCAGCAGGAATAATAATAACTCGGCTCACATCTAAATCCCATTCTAATTGCTCAATAATTTCCTCTTCTGTCCAATCGTCATTATCATCAAATACGCGTTCTGTTAATATAACAGTATCTTTTTTATTCCAAATTAGATTGCCACCATCTAATATTAACGGGGATTTCACATATTCAAAGTCATTCTTTTTCAACCATTTATTAAATTGTTGATCTAAATATCGTCCTTGATCATCTGGCAAATAATTTGGTCGATATTTAAATTTAACTAAATGATTCGTTACAACTGGCGCAACATCCCTTAGCCAAATATCATCATATTCAAAGAAACTTGTATGAAAGTCTTGCTCTTCAACAGATAAAGAAATAAGTTGATCAGTAACTCCCTTTTTTTCATTTAAATTTTCATTAAAATAAATAAGTTCTTCATAAAATGGTTCATAATACTCATTTGATTCATCTGGTATCGCAGTAAAAATAATTCCCTTTTGTTTTTGTTCCATCTTATTTACCTCACTTTTTATAATAATTGAGTGGCCTGCTCTTCCACAATACCTTTCACTTTTCATTACAAATTTTGAAACACGCACATTTCTTGAGTGGATTATAGCACGGAGAAATATTATATATTTATATAAAAAATATAAAGCCGTCATTGAGGCGTAAATTGGCTCTTGACAAGATTTAGAAATGCAATAGCGCCGACTTAATCGTTACATAATTTTCTCATCACAATGCATCTCCATTACTTCTAGCAGACGATGTTGACATAAATTCAATATATGCATTTCTACACCTATACAAATCGCTTCTAATGGAAGGTCATTCGGATCCTGCCCAAAAGGATCTTCAATTTCAACTCCTATTGCTTCAATACCAATAAACGCAAAACTTATAAACGTAGTTGCAAGTACTGTAACCCAGCCAAGACTATCAACAAGACCAATTGGTAACGTCCCGCAAAATATGAGCAATAAAATTTTTATATGCGCAAAATATGCAAAAGGAATAGGTGTCGTTTTAATACGATCACATCCCCCCACAGCCGTAAGCAGATTATTCAAATCAGCTTCCATATTAATTATTGCATTTGGATGAATTTGACCAGATTTCAAGCCTTTTGATAGTATAGTTTTTAACATAAGAACTATACTAATCGGTAAATGTATAGACTCGGTCAACATTTCTTTTTCCTTCTCAGAACAAATGTTAAACAATGCCTTTATTTCAGATAAATCTTTTTCGTCTCTCAAATGTCCTTTCGCTATCTTTGGAAAAGCAATTAATAAATGTAAAAATTTTAGTTTTTCCTGATCTATCTTTTTCCCCTCGGACTCCCAATAACACAAAAAACTAACTGCCAAATTTCTAGTACAAGCACCAATCGTGCCAAATAACTTCCTACCTTCCCAGTACCGATCATAAGCAGTGTTAGTACGAAATACTAATAATAATCCTAAAGCTCCCCCGACGATTACCCAAGGAGTCTGATTTATATTTATTTCTGCATAGTAATAATTAATCACAGCTACTATCGTTGAAACACACGTATAAAATAAGATTTGTGGGAAAATATCTCTTATAATTGTCCCTTTTAATGTAAATATTTGATGTAAACTATTTTGATTATTGTAATGCACCATATTTACAAAAACCTCTTCCCTTATTAACTTTTTATTTTTTAAATCATGAGAGTATACAATTAAATAGTAGAATCATAAACCCTATCATGATGAGGCTGGTTAAGATTATTTCTTTCAATACCGTTACTCCTTTTTTCCAAAAGATAAAATACCTTATTTAATTTCAACAACAAAAGTCTACTCTTCTAAATCACGACGCATTATTTTAAAATTTGCAATGAATAAAGCACTAATTAGTACAAGAATCGCGCAGGCATATAACAATGAATCTATCGGACTATCGTGATCTATAATAATGAGACGAACGATAGCTGTTATACCTATATATATAAAATATCGTAATGGGAAATGAAAATTCATTTGAAAATACTTTATAATCATTACGATGAATTCAAAATATAAAAAAAATACGACGATACTATCAATTAAATGATAACTAGATTCTTCACCATTTAATTTCAGTTCTTGTATAAATTGAACGACTTCTTTCATAAGAAACACACTTAATACAATCCCTAAACAAATCAAAGCTACATTTAAAATGTACTGTAGAACGATAGGGAAAAACGAAAATACTATTTTTAAGTTCTTTAACACAAACATTTTTCTCCTTTTTTATATAAAACGAAAAGCGAATACACACTATAATTCATTTATCATTATATTTAAATTTAATTGTTTCAGATAATAAGGAATGACAAAATAGGTAAAGTTAGGATTTCACCTATTTTGTCTCAAAAGCAACATAACGAAATTCCAATCCATTACTTCAATGCAATCGGTTGTTGTTGTGTCACACAATGAATCATACCGCCATTTTTATAAAGCTCTCTCACATCAATACCAACTACTTTACGATCTGGGTATAATTTCTGAATCGTATCGTTTGCGATTTTATCATTTGGATCATTATAATTAGGCACCAATACCACTGTATTCCCAATATAATAATTGATATATGACCCTTTATAATCGAGAGTTTTTCCATTTTCTAATACAACTTTTTCTTTACTAAGCGGTAAGTATTCATACTTATATTTCTTTCCTGAAGCATTTTTTGCATCTAACAATGTATCCATATCTTTATTAGATAAACCCCATTCGGCTAGGTCATCTTCTTTCATCGTTACAATGGTAGATTTATTATGGAATTTAGCAAATCCATCAATATGAAAATCCGTAATATCTAAATTAGGTACTCCGTCTAACCAAATAAAGTTCGACACCCCAAGATCACTTATATATTTTTCGATTTCCTTTTCCGATAAATCAGGATTTCTATTTTTATTCGTTACTGCACTTCGAGTTAATAAAGCAGTCCCATTGCTGTCTAATTCAATTGCGCCGCCTTCAAGGACAAATTTCCCCCAATCAATTCTTTCAATCCCTGATTGTTTACTAATATTTTCACGTATACGAGCATCATTTTTATAAGGCGTTTTCTTTCCCCATCCATTAAATGCCGGATCTAATATTTTTAAATTTTTATTATTGTCATAAACAAAAATCGGTCCACTATCTCGTGCCCATACATCATCAGTAGGAGCGATAAAGAAATCAATTTTATCCATATTCAGTCCTTTATCTATTAAAAGCGTATTGATTCTCTCTTTCTCCTCCTCATCGTATGCAACAATGTGGACTTTCTCACCCTCAGTTAAAGCACTTGCCATCTTAACCCAAATCGGTTCAACTTCCTGCTTATACTCTTCACCATATGTGTATTCATGAGGCCATTGCAGCCATGTACCTTCATGTTTATCTTTTTCATCGGGCATCGTATATTTCCCGACGGTTTTCTGTACCTCTACTTTTCCATTCTCTTTCCCTTTAGCATTTTCATTGTTACCTTCAAAAGAACATCCACTAATAATCGTTGTAGATAATGTAGCTATTAAACAAAACTTTACTGCTTTTTTCATTTTTTTAACCTCCTGTTCGTTACTTCAATAATGTAAAGCTTCACATAGTGTGAAGCTCAAGCTTTTTTATCGATGTAAAAATTACCAATTTGCTTTTTGCATAAATTCGATGCGAATAGATGAACTTCACGCAGCAACTTTCCTATATTTAACATTCATATCATTTAACTTCCTATATAAAATTATTCTAATATTCTTCCTTCATAGTTACTCCTTCGCTGAACATTCCCAAATAAAAAATCGGTATTGATAAATTCATATCAATACCGATTTACAAATCATTATTTTCCTTCTATTAAATCATTCGCCATTTTCCTAAACTCTTGATTAAATGCATCATTCATACCATTTTGGACGTTAGAGAATAATATAACAAACGTTTTTTTATCCCAGTTAAAATTATTAAAAGTATTCCAACCTGCTAATACGCCGTGGTTGTGATAATAATCTGGATACGTATAGAAACTAAATCCATATTTTCTTGCAGGTGATGCAGTAAACATATCCAATACACTTTGTTTAGATAACAGTTTTCCATCCATTATTGCCTCATCTAATCTTTTCATATCTTCAACGGTGGTATACATTTCACCACACCCATATAACCAGTTCATTTTTAAGCGAGGTGCATCTATTAACTCATTATCTTTTTTTGTATAACCTTCTGCTAAGAAAATATCTTCAGGAAGAGTTGCCCCCATTCCAGATTCATGCATACCAACAGGAATAAAAACATTCTCTTTCACATATTCAGCAAGCGGCTTATTCGTAATCTTTTCTACAATATACGCAAGCACCATATAATTATAGTCTGTATATTTCCATCCTGTCCCTGCAGGAAATTGTAACGCTTGCGAACCAATCCACGTTACTAACTTTAAACGTGAAGCTGCATCAACACTGCCTTGCCCCTGATCTGGCAACCCGGACGTATGTGTTAACAAATTTCGCAACGTAATGTTTTTATCTGCTGGAAACGATGGAATATACTTATTTACATTGTCTTCAATATTTAATTTCCCTTTTTCTTTTAGCTGCATAATAGATATTGCAACAACTGTTTTCGTAATAGAACCAATGCGATATTTCGTTCTTGGCGTCGTGAACACTTTATCTTTCACATTCGCATAACCGTAGCCTTTTCGTAAAATGATATGGTCTTTACTTGCTACAAGAACACTCCCATTAAATCCTTTATCTTTTAAATACTGATCTAATTTTCCAGCTGCAATTTCATAACGCTTTTTCTCATTCGCATCAACTTCCTGTTTAACATCTTTTTGCTTACTATTTAAATTAGAAAATGCCTTTATATCATATTTCTTTCCTTTACTTGCATGTATTAATGTAACAACACTTCCACAAAAAACAGCAAAAATAAAGAAAATAATTAACCATTTCTTTAACATACTAGGAACCCTCTTTTATCTAGTTTCACTTAACGTGCATCCATTCTACTTTATATTTTTTGATTATCAAATACTTTATAGTATTATTTAATATTCACTCTGTTAGAGCTAGATTCCTTTTTCTCATATTCAGTTTTTGGCTACTCTCTATTGTATTTCTTTCTTGCAAAATTTCCACCATACAATCGGATGCACCCTACTATAATTTTAACATCTTATGTAACATTTGTTACACATAATAAGAAACGGAGTTGTTACGATGAAAAATATTGATAAACGCAATCGTTTAAATGATAGGATGTTTCATTACAGGGTAACAAAAACATAATTTAAATTGAATATTACGGAAAATAGATTATGATATTAAAAGGAAATGACGCTAAAAAATTTTTATACAAAATAAATCATGCACATAACGATACAGAAAAACAACTCATTATGGCTAAAGTGACAGGCAATTTCAAAAGGGGCAATGAACGTCACTGAAAACGAATCTCATTTACTCTTTTGATTATACAACATATAAAAAAAGAAATGTCGCTCATTCGGCATTTCTTTAGACTTTCTTCATAAAAAATTTACATTGCTAACTTTCTTTTATTTTTTGTTTTTATTATATAAACTCACTGTCGAAATACTTAGTACCACCACTATACACAACCACGCATACGTATACCCTTTCTCGTCCACAATATAACCAAATAAAACAGGCGCAACAATAATAGCAATCTGGTTTAATGTAAGTGCCAAGCTAACTGTTATCCCAATAGATTCTTCACTTGCACATTCAGCAACTTCGGCGATAAAAAGACTAAACCATCCAATTGAAAAGAAGCCTAACAATGCACTTACACCATACAATACTCCACTCGTTACTGTATGTATGCTTATTACTAACAATAGAATCAAACCGATAGAAGCACAGACAGCTATAAATAAAGGTATGCGCCTATTCCCCTTATAAAACAAATCACTAACAGCTGCTAAAGCAACCCGGCCAATCATTCCAAAAAAGAACATCACTGAAAATACTGTTCCGGCTACAATATATGTAATGGATTGTTCCCTTACTAAAAATTTCATAAAATGCCCAACTAACACCATTTGTAATGAAATCATACAAATACCCGTTATATATATTGGGTACAACTCTTTCTTACATATCACTACTTTTAGCTGCGTCCAAAAAGAAATTTTAATCTGTTCTTTCCTTGCTTCCTCCTGAACATATGGCTCTTTATAAAACACAAAAAATAATAATCCTCCAATTATACAAATGCATGCAATACTATTTATCGCGTAAGTGACATTATATTGTATTGTAAGAAACGGGATTAGTATTCCCGCTAACGAGCCACCAATCGGTATACCAGCTTGCCTTATTCCCATCGCTAATCCACGATTTTCTTTTTGGAACCATTTCATAATCACTTTACTTCCTCCTGGCTGGGAAACACTATAAAACATTCCTACTAATAAAAGTACAAATAATAGCCCATTAAATCCGCTTACTATATTAGTTAGTAAAAGCGAACCTCCTAGCAAAAATGAACTGATAGAAATTAATATTTTTTCATTATATTGATCAAGTAACCGACCTACAAAAAGCATACAAAATAACGGTCCAATATTTACAACACTTATTAACAATCCACTCTCCATATTCGTAAGCGCATATTCTTCTTTCCAAAATAAAGTAAAAGCTCCTACACCATACGTTATAAGGGTCGCTGTTGTTTGAGCAATTGTCGCAAAAATTAACATAACCCACTTATAAGTACTATTCATCCTTTCTTCGATCAACACATTAATCCCTCCATCCCCTTCCATTGTATGAAAGTTCTGATATCATATAAAATAAAGATTTATCATATAATCCATCAAAAAAAATGATACCTTTTTCGGAGGGATGATACGTGGACATAAAAGATTTAACCGTATTTTACGAAGTTGCGAAAGTAAATAATATTTCTCACGCAGCTAAAAATTTGAACTATGTACAATCAGGCGTAACGATGCGTATGAAACAACTAGAAAATGAATTAGGTGTGCCTTTATTTTACCGTAACGGAAAAGGGGTAACTTTAACCTCTAATGGTGAAATTTTATTAACATACGCCAAACAAATTATCCACTTAATGGATCAATCAATAAAAGCGGTTCAAAGTAATGGAACTGAGCCTAAAGGCACTTTAAAAATCGGGTGTACAGAATCTACAACCGCTGTAAGGCTCCCCTCTATATTAACGGCCTACTACGAGAAATACCCAGAAGTCGAATTGATTTTAGAAACAAATACGACCGAACAACTAATTAGGCTAGTGTTAGAACGAAGACTAGACGGAGCGTTTATAGCAGGATCTACTCAGCATGCTGAACTTCATACAAGTGTATTTCGTGAAGAAGAATTAGTTCTCATTAGTAAAAAACCTTTATCCTCTCTTACAGACGTAGGAGATATGAATTTACTCACTTTTAGTCACGGTTGCTATTATAGAAGTTTACTTGAAGACTGGCTTCAAGAAGAAGACATCTCACCTAAACGAGTATTAGAGTTCGGAACAATTGAAGCGATACTCGCCTGTGTAAAATCAAATATGGGCGTAGCAATTATGATGAAATCTATTTTAAATGATCATGCACATAACTTATCATTCAACCCTTTACCTAATAGATTCAAAAAAGTTCCTACTACTTTTATTACTAGAAAAGATCTATATCACTCAGCTGCATTACAAAAATTTATGGAGATGATTTAACAATGCGTGAAAAGAAAATACGTGGGATGAAACGAAAAACAAACACTATGATAAAGCGAATTGAAGAACATACAAAAACGTTCCCTTCTGCTTTCTATAACGATGAATATTGGTACATGCCTTTACCAGTTTCCCAAGCTTTTATCAATTCGTGTAAAACACCTAGAAAAGTAAAACGATTATGTATGCAAACCTTAATAGATCGAGTAAATCATTTAATAAAAACAAAACCGAGTGATACACATACATATCGAGTTGTTACTTTAATTTCTATAGAAAATTTATGGAAATCGCAAATTATCGTATTTAAAAACGATGACTACTTTCAAAATTTTTTCAATAGAAATAATGAATTTCAAACATGGATTCCTCTTTCAAATGAAATTAATTTTTGGGAAACATGGGGAATTTCAATTTGCCCTACCGCCCAACTGTTGCACTTTCAAGAAGTCATTTATGATGAGGATGCAATCGATAAAAAAGAGATTTGGTTTATTGGTGAGTTATCTTAAAAGGGGTACTTTCAAATGAAAACCTTCCCTTTTTTCACTTAACAAAATCGCTATATAATGAATTTATCATTTTACTATATAGGAGGTTTTCAAATGGTAATCCCTAAATATCCTGATGTCCCTACTCTTACGAAAAAACAAATCGATCAAATTACAGAAATCACTTTTCTAAAAGAAATAACACCACAAAAATGTGATGTAATTTTCGTTTTCGGCGGTTCTCATCCTGGCAATTGGCAAGCTCCTCTAGAAGCTTATCGACAAGGTTTAGGAAATAAAATTATCGTTACAGGTGGTACTAGTTTGCATGGTATGAAACATCCGAGCTGGAATTACGGGGATTTGTCAGAAGCAGAAGTAATTGTAAATAAATTAATTGAACATGGCGTATCAAAAGATGCTATCTTGTTTGAGACAAATTCCCTCCATTCTATCGCTAATGTAATGGAAGCGAAAAAAATTTTTGATTTCACAAAGATTAATCGGTTACTATTTGTATGCAAAAGCTTAGGAGCCGGTCGGCAATATAGAGTATTAAAGAAACATTTACCTAAAACTGTTACTTGTATTCCATATACATTTGATACAAGTTTCGATGGTGATTTTATAATTAATAGATATAATTGGATGGAAAATGAAAAGAGTCGCTCTATGATTTTTGGAGAATACTTGAGAAATGTTTGCTACGGTAAAAAAGGTGGTATTCAGCCACCCGAAAAGGAAGTTGAAGGATTAGAACAATATGTATCTTATTACCAACATCTTGCATAATATTTTTTCGACATAATAAATATAGGGAAGTCTATAAAAAGACTTCCCTAACACTTCCATTCCTTATTTATAAAATCATTTAATGATGCATAAACAACACTAAAATTATATTCCCTTTTTCATTCTCTTATAATTCAACAAAATATAGATATTCATTAGGGAAACCTTCTAAAGATACCGGTTCTTCAGTTAGACAAATATTATTATGATAACTTGTATCCCTACTTTCTCCTCACATTTTCTATTGATTCACGTTCTAAATTACTTTTCCGATTATCGAGATAATGTGAGAAAAACACCTCTTCTATTTCACCGTTAAAAACCATCTTTTTCAACTTTTCTAACGTAGGGGTATTTAGATGACCTTTATTTGAAATTACTATTTCATTATCTATATAATAGCCTTTTCTTCTCATCATACCCAGATAACTAGACGTATAGTATCATAGACTTTAACCACGTGTATACATCTACGCTAAAGCAGCTGGCGGCATTAATTGTGCCCCTTTCCCCATACGTGCCAACACCCAGTCATCATAATACCACATTTCTGTTTGACGACGGCTCATCATATAATCCCAGCGTACTTCACGCTCAAATTCGATGATTTGTCCTTCTCCTCCAATTGTCACCCAGTTGAAACTGCCGTTATGATGCATCATTTTCACCCACAAAACGGGGAAAATAACAACGCTTCCGTCCTCTTTATACCGCCTCGTTTGTTTTTCCATACGAAGTAAAGTTAAACCACTTGCATATTGTTGATCAACCTTTTCCATTACATCCATTGCCATCTTTTCAGCATCATCTTTATGAGGCAGGTTATTTGAGTATACTGGCATCATATTCGTATAACTTAATAAACACTTACCATTTTGAGAAGTAATAGTTGTAATATGAGCACCACCGTAATGTAACGGCTCTTCTGTTTGATAGCGCTTGATGGAAACTTGTACACCGTCACGTAATTCTTCATGCTCTCGTACTAACTTTACATACTTCGGAAGTGGTAATAACATTGACACTTCTTTACTACAATTTTGAAAAGTATTATATTGATTCCCCATTTAACATCTCTCCCTTATATATAATGCTTCTGGAACATGTGTAAGAAAGTCCGTTAACTCTCCAGTATAATATACATATAATTCATGCATCGCCCTCGTACACGCTGTGTAAAACAAATTACGCTCAGACTCTCTATAGTAACTTTCATTTGAAGCATCAAATATGATAACAGCGTCAAATTCTATTCCTTTCGCCAAATAAGCAGGAATAATAACAACGCCTTTCTCATAAGTTGTATTCTCTTTTTGCATAAAATGGACTTGTAACGTATCCCCTATTAGTCCCATAACTTTCATACATTCTTCATTTGTTTTACAAATAACCGCAATTGTTTTATGGCCGTTTTCTTCTAACTTTTTCACCTTAAAAATCATATTTTCTACATAATTTCGTTCATCACTTACTTTTATATAAACAGGCTTCTTACCCTCCCTGTTAAAAGCTTTAATATCATTTCCATTTGAAATCATACACTTTGTAAATTCAATGATCGGTTTTGTTGATCGATAACTACGGTTAAGATGGACCGTTTCTACTTTACAATCTGCAAATAACGTGGAGATAATATTGTTTTCTCTATTATGATCATACGAGAAAATATTTTGATTACAATCACCAAGTAATGTCCATTTCGCCTTCGGAAATAGTCGTTTTAGAAACACTAATTGAAATGATGTATAATCTTGCACTTCATCAATAAATACAAACTTCACAAGATGATTGGTTTTAAAACCTTCCAGTAACTCTTTTAAAAACAAATACGGCGTAGCATCTTCATTTGCTAGCTGTTGATTCTTCAAACGCTTCACTGTTTGCTTACATATATCTCCCCAGCAATCTGGTACAAAAATATCTTTCTGCTTACTTTCAAATAACTGCTCAAAAATCGCAGGATGATTTACAAAAGCGAACTTTTTTATCCTTCTACGTAACGAACGAAAATGTTTCTTCACTACATATTTCGTTAAAAACTCATGTTCCTTCTCATAATAATCAAATTGATTATCCTTCTCTATTTTTTCATATATGCGATTGTAATCTTCTTTATTTACATACTGAATTTCTCGTTCCACCCAATCTTTTTTCGCTTCTATCTTTTCAAATTCATGTAACTTCTGAAGAATCCATTCCATTGTAAGTTGCATTCGATTCGGTATAGCAATAGACATATCTAGACTATAAAAATAAGCACATATTGATTTTGCCTCTATAAGCACTTCACCTTTGCATGTAACATCATGAAATTGTAAACCTTTTTCACCTAAGCTTCGCGCGTATTTCTCAAGTAGTCCCATAAATTCAACCGAAGATTTATATTGAATGCCTTTCACTCTAGTTTCATACGTACTTTCATGCTTTTTCGTTAAAACGTATTCTAACTGTGCAAATGAACCTTCTACAGTAAAGCTTTTTCCAATCATATGTTCCACATACGCTTGAAAAGTCGTTTGTTGCATATTTTCTTCCCCAAGCTCTGGCAAAACGTTCGCAATATAACTATTGAACAACTCATTCGGAGAAAACAGTAACATTTGATCCGCGTGAACCGTGCCGCGGTAACGATACAGTAAATAAGCAACTCGTTGCAGTGCTGCTGAAGTTTTTCCGCTCCCAGCAGTCCCTTGCACAATTAACACATCACTTTTATCGTTTCGAATAATTTGATTTTGTTCCCTCTGTATTGTCGCTACAATACTTTTCATTTGTTCACTTGCATTTCGTCCAAGTGCTTCTTGTAATAATTCATCACCTATCGTCACACCTGTATCAAACATACTTTGAATCGTTCCGTTTCGAATCATGTATTGACGTTTTAAAAGTAAATCTCCTGAAATCGTACCGATGGGCGCTTTATATTGTGCCCTCCCTAAAGTGTAATCATAATAAAGACTCGAAATAGGTGCCCGCCAATCGTATACTAAAAACTCATCATTTTCTTTATCATAAAAAGAGCCGATACCGATATACATTTCATCAGTATCCGCTTCATTATCTTCTTTAAAATCAATCCGCCCAAAATACGGCGTTTCTTTTATTTTCGTTAAAAGGTTATATTCATTTTTCGTATGACGATGTGTATGTTCTCTTTCAGCAAGAAGCTCTGCCTCTTGCCTAATACTCGCCGCTGTTTCAACCGCTTCTTTAATATTATCTATATTTACTTTTACATCTTCCCAAAAGTTTTTTCTAATACTGACAATTTCAGACTTCACCGAACCAACTCGACCATCCAGCTCTTTCAGTTCCTCGTCTACTTTTTCAATAACTACATCTACACGTTGTTGCTCTTCTTTATAATGACTCATATAATCTCTCCTTCTCATACTATTTGAAAGTCTTATATGATACGTAACTTTTTACTTCTGAAAAATACCACAGGCAACAATATCCCATGACTTTTGGAACTCTTCGTTTACCCTCTCTTCTTTCCATCTCTCAGAAAAAGCGGGATGATAAAACGATGAAAGTAAACCAAATAACGTATGTGCTAAAAACAAACCATCTTGTTTTTCAATCTCATTGCGCTCTATCCCAAGGTTTATCACGTTCTCCAGTTGTCCAACTAATCTTTCTTCATGTTTTTGAATCACCTTATTCTTTTGCTGCACTAACGAACTATTCAATGTAAATAACTCTTCGTTTTCAAGTAGCTCTTTCTTTTTAAGCTGAAATAAGCAAAAGAACCACTCTTGTAAAACGTTTTCTGTCTCTCCATCTTTTTCTGCAATTTTCTCAAGCTGATCCGAGTACTTAAGCAGCCACCTTTCTAAAATTGCATCGCGTAATGCGACTTTACTCCGAAAATAAGAATATAAAGCCGCATGACTAACATCAAGTGACTTCGCAATACTAACAAGTGTCGTCCTACTCCATCCGTATTTCATTAACTCTTTTTCCGCTGCATCTAAAACAACATTTTTCGTTAACGCCTTATCTGTCATTTTTCTCACCGTCCATGTTATTTACATAATAATATTATTTAAATAACAACTTACATTTTTTATTTTTTGTAAGTTGAATACAAAAAAATACGATTTCAATTAGGTTATAAGATTAACATATCCTTTTTCAACTTACAATATTTTTATTTTGTAAGTTGAAAGCATAATAGAAGAATTGCCTTATATAAGACAATTCTTCCTCGTTACTTAAAAATTACATAATAAATGATTCATTACCTCGTTAAGCATTATACGTAGATTTGCTGTACCTTTTTCCGAACGCCATCCAATAAAGCCATCTGGCCTAATTAGTACAACTCCTTCATTCTCTATCCCATATAATTCACGAAAAATATTTTCTTGAGTAATAAAGTCTCCCCTTAAACCAACGCTGTAAACTTTTATATTTATTCCTAATTTAGATGAAACATCAAATACAGCTTCAGCCCAAGAACTATTTTCTATTTCAGTAAGTAATACAAAATTGTTACCGAATAAGTCTAATATAGAAACCTTCTCCCCTTCATACATTCCAAAAAAATGAGGTGCTCGCGTTCCAGGTCGTCCGCTCAAATCTACGATATCCATTCTATGTGAATTGGCTGAGTCATCTATTATTGCTTTTGAACAATACTGATACCCAACAGTTACAGCTAAACCGTCCATATTATTCGAACTTTCTTCCTCTCTATTGGCAGCACGAAACAGTAAACTACTCGCATAATCTGTCGTTAATTTTGCAACAGGATATCTCTCTTCATGATATGTTTCTAGCAATTTTGGCTTTGCCTTTCCCTTTATAACAGCCGCTAATTTCCAAGCTAAGTTATGCGCATCTTGTATCCCTGTATTTGAACCAAATCCTCCAGTTGGTGGCATAATATGTGCAGAATCACCAACTAAAAAAATACGATTATCTTGAAATTTTGTGGCTATACTTTCAGTCGCTTCCCACGGTAAAACACTTACTATTTCTAACTCAACATTTATGCTTCCGATTGCGGTTTGAATAATTTGTTTACAACGTTTTATAGTGAAATCCTCTGGCCGTTCTTCTTTTAATGGATCGTAGGATACATGGTAAATCCATCTTCTTTCGTTATCAACTGGAATAAGCGCCCCAAGAACTTCCGGATGAAGTACCATAGAAAATCCGAATGCGTCTCCTTGTATAAATTCACTTAAATCAGCTTCAAAATAAATATTCATATAATAGCCACCGATTGTACCTCGTCCCTCGGTACGTATCCCTAGCTGGTCACGTATTTTACTTTTTGCCCCATCTGCTGCAATGACATAGTCACAATGAATAATACTTTCTTCTTCCGTTTCACGATTCCGAATCATTGCTATTACTCCGTGCTCATTTTGTTCATAAGAAACTAATTCATGATAAAAAGATAATTCTCCGCCTAATGTTCTCGCTTCTTGTAACATCATCTCTTCTAAAGTAATTTGATAACAAGCCGTTTGTTTTGATGGACTAATCTCTTCTACCTTTTGAAGTAATTTTTCATCGTTTCCATACTGAGCGGTCCTCATTTTTTCCAATTCTTCCTTATTCGCCTCAGCTATTGTGTGAACCGCTATTCTTCCTCGGCAATTTTCTAATGCTTTACCCGCCGATCTAATTCTTTGTTCTAAACCTAATTCTCGAAATAACTCCATCGTACGAAATGTGATTCCACCCGCTTTTGGGTGAATTGCAGTAGACGGATGCCTTTCAATAAGTAAGTACTCAATATTATGTTTTGCAAGAAATAGCGCAGCCGCTAATCCTGATAATCCTCCTCCAACAATTAAAACTGGTGCATAATTCGATTTCATACATTTACCCTCCACATCATTGTTCTGAGCTCAGTGACATAAATATAGCCCAAAAAAACATTAAAATATAGACTTATATTTCATTTTGAATTATCATATAGATAGATTACGCCCCAAATTACTTTTACTTTTTCATACATCTATAATCTGTTTGCATTATGTGTGCATGAAAGAGTAAAACGAAAGAATTCACTTTAGTAGACACCCAAATAATGAAAACATAATAAGCGGTCGTAACCCTAAAAATTATAAAGGGTTACGACCGCTTAATTTTTTTGCTCAATGGCTTAACCATTCTCCTCTGTAAACAACATATTATTAAATACTTTTCTCCCCCTATCACTTTCAACACATAAAATTTCATTCGTCTCGATTTTCTTTCCCAATATTGCAGCTCATATAACAATCATGTAGCATTACCGTATCGAAGTAATGGTCCATCATCTTAAACCTTTCGACTCATTACCAGGAGGTATAGTGATTAAAATGAATAAACAAGAACAATTAAATGTTATAAAAAAAGATTTTGTTGATTCTCAAAAAGTATTATTGGCAATTGGTGATGAAACACGTCAAGCTATTTTGTTAGTTCTCATGGAAACTGAATGTCAAACAGGATTACGTGTAGGCGAAATTACGAAACAAACACATCTTTCTCGACCAGCGGTATCACATCATCTTAGGATTTTACGAGAAGCCGGTATTATTTTAATGCGAAAAGAAGGTACAAAAAACTTTTATTATATTGATATACGTACAAAATTAAGTTTATTAAAGAACCTTGTATTAGATATTGAAAAGCTATTGCACAACTTTTATTGAAATTTGGAGGTATAAGAAATGAAAGCGATGATAATTGATAAATACGGCAAAGTTCCAATGCGTATGGCAGAGGTACCTACTCCTGAAATAAATGAGCATGAAGTGCTCGCAGAAATTCATGCAGCTAGTATTAACCCAATTGATTTTAAAATACGCGATGGCAAAGTAAAAATGTTACTGAAATATGAAATGCCCCTAATCCTTGGGAATGACTTTTCTGGTGTCATCGTAAAGGTTGGATCAAAAGTGACTCACTTTAAAGCCGGTGATGAAATATATGCACGTCCAAGAAAAAATAAAATCGGTACTTTCGCGGAATATATAGCCATTCATGAAGATGATATAGCCTTAAAACCGAAAAATTTAAGTTTTGAGGAAGCGGCGTCGATTCCTCTCGTTGGCTTAACATCCTATCAAGCTTTACATGACATTATGCAATTACAACAAGGACAAAAGATTTTAATTCACGCTGGATCTGGTGGAGTTGGTACTTTCGCCATTCAGTTAGCAAAAATAATGGGCGCTACCGTTACAACGACTGCTAGTGAAGCTGGTTCTGATTTAGTAAAGTCTCTTGGCGCAGATGAAATGATTAATTACAAAACAGAAAAATTTGAAGAAATGCTAAAAGATTATGATGCAGTATTTGATACAATCGGCGGTACAACACTTGAAAAATCATTCAACATTATAAAAAACGGCGGCAACATCGTTTCCGTTTCAGGAATGCCAAATGCTCGTTTCGGTAAAGAATTCGGTTCCGGATTTTTCAAAACGCTCTTATTTTCATTAGCAAGTAGAAAACTTACTGCACTTGAAAAAAAGCATAATGCGCAATATTCATTTTTATTTATGAAACCAAGCGGAGATCAACTACGCACTATCGCAAACTACATTGAAGCTGGTGAAATCAAGCCGGTAATCGATCGCGTTTTCCCTTTTGAAGATGTTCAAAAAGCAATGGAATATTCGGAGTCTGGAAGAGCAAAAGGAAAAATAATAATAAAAATAAAATAATAATAAAAACTCCATTTTTTTAAAATGGAGTTTTTATATTTGCTGTTAAATAGACATAGTGCAATGAAGTCCTTACAATAGATTGCAAGGGGAAATATCATATTATACTTTTAGCTAATTTTACAAAGAATACATACGTACAAATACATAATAGAAAAATAAACAAGGAGGAGATAAAATGACTAAAAATAATGAAGCTGGTTGGAATTTAGATAATAGTTATACGACTCTGCCGCAATCATTTTATACAGAAATCCCCCCTACTCCTGTAAATTCACCGGAGCTAGTTAAACTAAATCATTCACTCGCAATATCTCTTGGCTTTAATCCTGAAGAACTGAAGAAAGAAGTCGAAATTGCTATTTTCGCTGGTAATGCTCTCCCAGAAGGAGCTCATCCATTAGCTCAAGCATATGCCGGTCATCAATTCGGACATTTTAATATGTTAGGCGACGGTCGTGCTCTTTTAATTGGCGAACAAATTACTCCTTCAGGTAAACGTTTTGACATTCAGCTAAAAGGTTCTGGCCCTACTCCGTATTCACGCCGTGGTGATGGTCGTGCTGCACTCGGTCCGATGCTACGTGAGTATATTATTAGTGAAGCGATGTATGCACTTGATATTCCGACTACACGCAGTTTAGCAGTTGTTACGACTGGTGAACCAACATATCGTGAAACAAAGTTACCTGGAGCAATTTTAACTAGAGTAGCAAGTAGCCATATACGCGTCGGCACATTCCAATATGCTGCAGCTCGCGGCTCAATCGAGGATCTTCAATCACTAGCTGACTATACGATACAAAGGCATTACCCAGAAATTGAAGCTCATGAAAACCGATATACTGCTTTACTACAAGAAGTCATTACAAGACAAGCAAGTCTTATCGCAAAATGGCAACTTGTTGGATTTATTCACGGCGTAATGAACACTGACAATATAACGATTAGCGGTGAAACGATTGATTACGGCCCTTGTGCATTTATGGACAATTACGACCAAGGAACTGTCTTTAGCTCGATTGATACACAAGGCCGCTACGCATATGGAAATCAGCCATATATGGCCGCATGGGATCTTGCACGATTAGCAGAATCTTTAATACCGATTCTACATGAAGATGAGGAAGAAGCATTAAAAATTGCTCAAGACGAAATTTCAAAATTTAGCGTACAGTATGAAAACCAGTGGTTCCTTGGAATGAAAAAGAAATTAGGACTATTTAGCAACGAAGAACAAGATCACTCACTTATTGAGCAACTTTTAAAAATGATGGAGAAATATAAAGCAGACTACACAAATACATTCCGTTCATTAACTCTTGATACGCTCGAAAATACAGCTCTATTTGAAAGCCCTGAATTTAAAGAATGGTACGAACTGTGGCAATCTCGATTAGAAAAACAAGAAGAATCGAAAGAAAACGCCTACGAGATGATGAAAAATAATAACCCATCCATCATCCCAAGGAACCACCGCGTAGAAGAAGCATTAGAAGCAGCTGTTACAAGTGGAGATTATAGCGTAATGGAGAAGCTTCTTGAAGCTCTATCCAATCCTTATGCTTATACTACAGATCATGAAGAATACTGTGTCCCACCTGTACCGACGAATCGTCCTTATCGTACTTTTTGTGGGACTTGATTGTTTAAAATGTAAAAAGGTGTGTTCATACAAATTGTGTGAGCACACCTTTTTTATACTATCTTCTCTGCTCTTTCTTTACTCCAAAAACAAACTCAACTCCATTTCAATGAGCTTAATCACAACTCTACTATACAAATGTTGAGAAATATAAAACATCATTTCTAAATATTGTTATTTTTGATACTATATTTTATAAGAATATTCAAAAAGTGAGGGGATTTCATGAACGTTCAACTACAAGGTAATGAACAAATTACGAAATTATTTAATGATTGGTATGCAGCTATGCTAAAGCAAGATGTTTCACAGGCGACAAACTTAAAGCATGAAATTGAGGAAAAGGAACTAAACTTTGAGGAAGATGAAAACTTAGCATTATACTATTCTCTATTAAATTTTCGTTTCAAAGTTTTAACTGATGGTTTAAGTATTACAAAAGACAGTTTCAATAAGATAGATTCTTACTCGATTCCAGCTAATCACCAACTTTCTTACTACTATCATTTATTTAAAGCAATTCATGCTACTTTAACAACAAATTATAATTTAGCAAGTGAACATTATGAAAAAGCTGGGAAACTATCAGTAAATGCCATTGATGATGTAGAAAAAGGTGAATTTAATTATCGAATGGCTATTTTCCACTATCACTTTTACCAGCCAATTGAAGCTATTGAATATGCAACCAAAGCGAAAGAATTCTTCATAAAAGCTGTAGGGTATGAAAAGAACGTTGCCTCTTGTGAAAGCGTATTAGGTGCAGCTTTTGTATATTTAAAACAATACGAGCAAGCAGAGGAAAAATATAATTCAGCAATCAACATTTTACAGAAACAGGATGAAGAATCATTACTATTAAGAGTGCGTAATAATTTGGGATGGCTATATGCCAATCAAAACTTATCGACACTAGCTATTCGTCATCTATCTGAAGTAACGACAAAAATGCCTACCCATTTCAAAGCTATTTTCTTACAAGCTAGAGAACATTCTAAACTTGATGAAATAAATATTGCTGATCAATTCATAAAAAAAGGATTAAAAATTTGTACAGAACTAAACAATGAAGAATATATGCTTCACTTTAAAATTTTAGAGTCTCTTAACAATAATGAGTCCACTGAAGACTTAGAAAATATTATTCTTGAAGGAATTGCGTATTTCGACAAAGAATCCTTATATAACTACACTCAAGAATATTCAGAAAAATTAGCAGTTAAACTTTACGATGAAAATAATCATATAAAAGCTAGTGAGTATTTTCATAAAGCATTACAAGCAAAAGAAAAAACGTTTGAGAAGGGGGCATTAAAATGATAAAAAAAATTAGTTCTATCGTTTTAGGGTTATCTGTTATAGGTATTGTATCTATTGGTCTCAATAGTTCATTTACATATCAAGCAGGCCATGCGGATTTCCCGGCACCACAAAGACCTGACTTTGTTCAATCTGTTGACGTAAGTAAAGACTACAACCCAACAACAGCTGAAAAAACACTTTAAAGAACGAAAGACCTTCAATTCAGAAGGTCTTTTTAAATGCACTTATTTAGTTAATATATTCGAATATTTTTTCATATCCAAATGGTAGTACTAATGACACTAAGCAACCTATCACAATGGAAGCACTGGATAAAAGGATAAATTTCCGAAATGATATATCATTCCTCTTGTACCCAGTAAAACAAGCTTTTATTATAACAAAAACACCCATCATTATGATAATAGCTGAAAAAATAGCTACTAAAAACACTTCCATTTTGTTTCCTCCTATAAAACATCCTAGTTTTAAACTTACCATTAAATGTCAATGATATCAATAAGCTATCTCTTCATACAGGGCTTTCCATATGCCTCCGACGGGATTCGAACCCGTACTCCTTTCGTAAGCATAGGCTAAGGGGAACACACTTCCCTACGGAATTTCACCGACAGGAATTCCACCTGTCTCAGCTTATTTGCTTTTCGGTGCTTCTGAAACCTTCGCCTTGCGATCCGGTGCGACATGTTTTCCGGCGCTCTTCCCTTCTAGAGCTACGGAGGCATTTTCTTTTAAGTAAAAATATATTTTCTACAAAACTAGCAAATTACCTTTATTTCACAGAACTCATTTTGTTTCTTTCATTAAACCCGCAATCCCTCTACTCCCCTCACTACCAACTTTCTCAAGTTCCTTCACAACTAATTTTCTTCTTTCCACAGAATGATTTTGGCTTAACTTCGCTTTTCCTTCTATTTTACTAATCTTAATTTTAAAACCAACTATCCCCTTACTTAATCCCGCCATATAATTCGAATCTACCTCATTTAGCGAGTAGGTACTCTGCGGCTCTTCATATTTATGTACTAAATCTTGAAGTGAATTTAATAATTCCTGTTCATCCTCAACAATTTCCAACTCTCCATATACATGCACTGCAACGTAATTCCATGTTGGTACTGCATTGTTTGTTTCATACCACGATGGCGATATGTAACTGTGGGGTCCTTGGAATATAGCAAGTACGTGTTGATTCCCACTATCTTTCCACTGTTCATTCGGACGTGCGAAATGGCCATGTAAAGTTAGAGTCTCCCTATTTAATAACAACGGCAAATGCGTTGCATATGCTTCCCCGTTATGTTGAGAAAATAATGTCGCAAAGCTATTTTGTTCCATTATTTCGTACTTCATCTCTTCATCTTGTATTGCGAAATATTTTGATATGTACATAAACTCCCTCTTTTCCGGTCTTTTATTTCTCATTATATTTAAGTCTCGTAGCATTCAACAGGGCCAGTTTATATTTGTTTTATAATGGCAGCTTTCAATTTAAAAAGAATAGGTCGCATATACTCAATGCGACCTTAGTTTATTTTTCCCAATATATTTGTAATAAATGCAGTCTTATCTTCACTATAACTGGATCGATTTTTCGATTCTCTTGCTAACTCTTCCTTTAAACGCCCATATTCAACAGCAACATCTTCATGTTCACGAAGGTAATCCCGAAACGCTATATGTTTTCTTAGCTCTTCGCTATTTTTGTCACACACATATAAATGATGTTCCATCCAAACTGTATTTTCTTCACTCCACGGAACGAAAGCATCCTTTCTACCAAACGCCTCTCTCCCTTTGAAGCTCCATTCTGCTTGATGATAGTATCCGATTGTTCCAAGCTTTGTTACTACTTCAGGAAAAATTTCGTAATCTTCTATTACTATGTCAATATCTAGTATTGGTTTTGAGGTAAGTCCTTTAACAGATGTACTCCCAACATGTTCAATGGAAAAAACAAGTTCTTTTATTGCATTGTTAATGAGCGATTGTAGCTTATTAAATTCACTTTCCCATTTGATGTTATATTCTTCGATAGTAATTCTCTGTTTCAATGTATCCCTCTCCTCAAAAGCAATTATAACCTTTGAATATGAGTATCTTTAAAATCCGTCTCATATTTCAATCCATATCCACACATTCGGTCCATTCCAATATGCGCTGTCCAAATTAAGCCAATCATTATAACGGTATCTATCTTAAAATAGACACCTATGATAGCTATTACTATCGATATAATATATGTGTGAAAAATATTATAAATTTTAGCACCTACATGATTATTTATCCCATATGCCAACATGGATAAATCCGGTGCCAAAAGGAACACCAAAAATATGATCCAACTAAATTCATATATTGAATACGTATAAGTCGCGGCTAAGAATACAACTAAGCCTTCAAAATGTACAATACGTTTTTGCATTCTTTATCATTCCTATTTCTCTATATTTACCGATACATTTTCATCACTGAAAGTATTCTTTGCATTTTTTGACCAAATGGTCGCTAAAATTGGTCCTGCAATGTTATGCCATACTGCTGCTAATACACTAGGCAGTGCAGCTGCCGGTCCAAAATGCGCTGTTGCCAGCGCAACACCTAAGCCTGAATTTTGCATTCCTACTTCTATTGAAATAGCTCTTCTTGTCCCTTCGTCTAGTCCAAGTACGAACGCTGTTATATATCCGAGTAAAAAGCCAAATGCATTATGGAGCATAACTGCAATAAAGATAAGAAGACCTGAAGAAGTAATGCTACTTACATTGGCTGAAACAACTGCAGAAACAATAATAATAATTGCTACAACTGATATGAAAGGAATAACAGTCATTCCTTTCGTAACAGTTTTAGGGAAAAACTTCTTCACTACTAATCCTAAAATGATAGGTAGGATAATAACTTGTACGATAGAAAGAAACATAGACATAGGATTTACTGGCATCCATTGTCCTGCAAGCAATAATAAAATGAGGGGTGTAGCAATTGGTGCTAGTAACGTTGATAATGACGTCATTGCGATTGACAACGCTAAGTTCCCTTTTGCTAAATAAACCATAACATTTGATGCAGTGCCACCCGGTACTGAACCGAGTAACACTAATCCAGCTGCTAACTCAGCTGGCAGATTCATAACGTAGGCTAGTACGTATGCGACAAGTGGCATAATAATAAACTGCGCACATACGCCGATAATAACTGGCAATGGTTTTGTAGCAATGATTTTAAAATCAACAGCCTTTAATGTTAATCCCATCCCAAACATTACAACGCCAAGTAAAATTGTTATGTAACTAGTTAATCCGAGAAATGGTCCAGGAATGAAATATGCAATAGCAGCAATACAAATAACCCAAAATGCAAAATACTTTCCAGCTATATTACTTATCGCTTCTAGTACTTTCACCCCATCATCCCCTATCCTTCAACTGAAAAACTTTATTCGGATTCAAAATATTTTGCGGGTCAAGAGCTTTCTTTATTTTTTCCATTACGAGTAATGCCGCCCCATGTTCTTCTTCTTGGTACTTCCGTTTTCCGATTCCAACGCCATGTTCTCCCGTACACGTTCCACCTCGTTTAAGAGCATATAAAACGATACTTTCATTTATTTCGTCGCCCTTTTTCACTTCTTCTTTATCGTTTGGATCTATCATTAAGAGCACGTGGAAATTTCCGTCTCCTACATGGCCAAGAATACCACCAACAAGACCTACTTTATCTAATGTCTCTTTCGCATGTTGGATTGCGCCAGCTAATTCTGAAATTGGGACACATACGTCTGTACTCATAAGCTTTTTACCAGGATAGCTATGAACGTAAGAGTATGCTAGATTATGCCGTGCATCCCATAATTTATTTCTCGCCGCAGTTTCTGTTTCAAAAGCAACTTCTTTACATCTATGATCAAAAACAATTTCCTTCGTAAATTCAATATCTTGCTTAAGCCCTGCTTCATTACCGTGAAACTCTAAAAACAGTGTAGGTTCTTCTCTGTAACTTGTTTCATTATAATGATTTACTTGTTTCATAGATAATTCATCTACAAGTTCAATTCTTGCAATTGGAATACCCGCTTGTAATATATTAATGACAGCTTCTACTGCATCATTTATAGTTGGAAACGATGCTCTCGCAGCCATAACATGTTCTGGTATGCCGTATACTTTTAAAGTTAGCTCTGTAAAGCAGCCGAGCGTCCCTTCTGATCCTACGAAAACACCATTTAAATGGTAACCTGATGATGACTTCGCTGCTAAATTTCCAGTATGTATTACTTCTCCATCCGCAAGAACGACTTCTAAATCACGAACTTGATCACGCATTACCCCGTATTTAACTGCTGTCGTTCCACTCGCATTTGTGGCAGCCATTCCACCTAACGTTGCATCTGCTCCTGGGTCTACACTAAAAAATAATCCATACTTTTTCAATTCTTTATTAAGCTGAGAGCGAGTCACTCCCGGCTGTACTTTCACTAGAAAATCTTTCTCTCTTATTTCGAGTATTTTATTCATAAGCGAAAAATCCATTGTAATTCCTTTTTCATATGGAATGACATGCCCTTCTAAACTAGAACCTACGCCGAAAGGAACGACAGGTTTTTTATGCTCACTCGCTACTTTCATTAATCTACTAACCTCTTCAGTCGTTTTCGGAAAAACTACTACATCAGGTAAACTACTAGCATGATAAGATTCATCTTTACTATGTAACTCTCTTACTGTCGTATTTACAACTACTCGATCTTCGGGAAGTACACCCTTTAGTTCATTTACTAAACGTTCTACTGTTATCTCCATCGTACACACTCCTACTTTCTATAAATTAGAATTACAAAATATGTTAAGGGTTTTATACATAATAATCCGAAAAATTAAATAATTCAAGTTTTACATATACGAAATTCATTTCTTACTTTCGAATAAACAAAAAGAACTTGCAGCAATTGCTGCAAGTTCTTTTCTATAAAACTATATTTTAAACGACTTCTTTATTAACAACATAAACCAAACTAAAGTAACTGCCATTAACGAATGGGAAAATCCTACAATATAAGTTAACCCTTTAAAGTCCGCTCCATTTAGCTGAAGCAGCCCTCTCGCTGCCAATGAGCCTAACATTAAAGTTAATGCGATATTATGTACAACAAACCACTTATTAAAACTTTTCGTTTCATGAAACGCGAATACTTTTGCTAATCCTAAAGCAATTAAGAAGAAGAAAAAGCCAAGTACAAGTGTATGTGTATGCAAAAGATTTAACAAAGTAGATCCTACAATCCCCTTATACTTTCCATACTCCCTAGCGAAAATTCCTGATAATAAACCGATAATCAAATACGTAAACGATGCATTATATAATTTTTTCATTATGTACCTCCTTGAGTAGAATGTGTAGTGTGTCATATTTAGTAATAATGATAGTTATATAGTAAAAACTCCTAGTTACCTAGGAGTCATTGTATAAGTATCTCACTCTTTACAATCAATCCTAATTATAAAATATCCCTTTATACAAAACAAACGAACTTTATGTGAACAATCAGGACTATTTTAAAATATGTTGCGATTTTGTATTACACAATCCATACTAATTATTATAAATGTTAAAGGTGGTGCAATAGCTTGATAGTTCTTGAAACTGAACGCCTCGTTCTTCGCTGGTTTGATATAAAAGATGCTCCATTTATTCTTAAATTAGTAAATGATCCTGCATGGATTCAGTATATCGGTGATAAAAGGATCAAAAACTTAGAAGATGCAAAAAAATACATCTTAAACGGACCTGTTGATATGTATAATAAAATGGGCTTTGGTCTTTACTTAGTTGAACGAAAAGAAGATTTCACTCCACTCGGTATGTGTGGTCTTATTAAAAGGGATTCATTAGAAGATGTTGATATCGGCTTTGCCTTTTTAGAAGAATTCCGTTCAAAAGGATATGGCTACGAGTCAGCTTCCGCTGTAATAGACTACGGTGTACAGAACCTAGGTATGAAACGAATAGTAGCAATTACTTCTATAGATAACATCGCCTCAGGAAATCTTTTAGAAAAAGTAGGATTGCAGTTCGAAAAGATAATTTCAGACTCAGGAGAAGATTTAAAATTATTCGGGTATAACGCGTAAAAAAGGTTCGCCATAAATGGCGAACCTTTTTTACTAATTTTATAATAATATGTTACGTTACATGATAGTTCGCGTTAGTTCTTGTAATTGCCAATACCCCTTTTATATCACATTTTTGGTACTTTATAGAAATAACTCTTCCGCTTATTTAATATATTATATTAATATATTAAATAAAAGGAGTGAGAATAAATGGTACAACCACTATTTTTGTTAGTTCTTCAATTCATTGCATTTATATTAATCATTTTTATCTTATAGGGGTCCTGCCGCATGCCCATTAAGCTAAAATTTTATAGTACCCCCCCAGAACGAAATTTTGTACTAACTTGTAACAAAATGCTCATTTTTTCGTTTTGAGGTATTTGCATTTCTTAGCTTGATAGTGATGGGGGGTACCCCTACTAGAAAGATTGTCTCCGCGTGAACGTGAAGAACTTGAAAAAATAAAAAAAAGAAGCAATGAAAGAACCACCGGATTTCTTTGAATATATTCAGTCTACCGAAAAAGGTAATAAATGATACATAATGCCTCGAATAGAATATTTATCAAATTGATAACATATGTATCCCTTTCTATTTTTACAGAAATTGTAATATTATAAGTGTATGCATATAGAAGAGGAGGCATAGTTTCTATGAAAAAAGTTAAGTTTTATGGGTTGATTCTAGCATTCATCTTGCTACTGGCAGCTTGTAGTAGTAATTCCTTTGAAGATTATACATCAAAAGCTGATAAGAACATTAAGGATAAAAAATATAGCGAAGCTATAAAGAATTATCAAGAGGCTTTGAAGTTGAAGGATGATAAGAAGATTAAAAGTAAGTTAGAACAAACCGAAAATTTAAAGAAAGCGCAAGATGCTTTTGATAAGCATGAAATCGGGAAAGCTATGAATAATGTTCAAAAGGCAAAATGTGATGAAAATAAAGAATTAACAAAGCAAGCAAATGCATTGCAAGGTGAGATTCAACAAGAATTTTTAGCTACATTTAATAAGTTGAACATGAATGATATTACTGGCGATGTAAAAGAAGCCCGTAAATCTTTAGATGATCTTATGGCTTGGATACAACAATCTGACCTATTAAAATCTCAAAAGGATTTTGCTGATACGTTACCTGAAAAAGAAGCAAGTATCTCTAAACTAGAGGAAAGTAAAAAATAAAGAAAAGAGGTTGCCTAAAAGTAACTATTCAGCGACTTTTGAGACAACCTCTTTTTTTATTATAGATTTTTAAGAAAGTTTAGAATAAAATAAAAATACAGTCACCTACCTATTATTCACTAATGAAAAGAAAAGGAGGTAGCGAAATGCAACTGAAGTATGGGAAGCACATTAATATATTATCTATTGTTCTAACTTTGTTCTCTTTTTCCGTAATTGTAAGTTTCTCTACCTGGTTGAATGGATATTCAATTCCCAATCTTTCTACAATGCTTAAGGTAACAATGTTGAGTGCATTTATTCTTGGAATTATAGGGTTTAGACAAGAGAAAAGCGCACTAGCGATTATCATTATGGGAATATGTGCCTTTGCTCTAGTCGTTCTATATACTTATGCGGTTATAAGTTTTCTTGAGCATTAAACACCATGAAAAAGCCTCTTCTAATGATTGAGTGCTGAATCCAAGAATTGATTTTTGAGTGTTATTTTCATGATCTTTTACAATGATATATGGAACGCCCTGTACCTTAAAGGATTCAAACTCTTCTTTTCCTTCTGGGGTATTAGGGGTACCGCCCCATCGCTATCAAGCTAAGATAAATTTGTATCCATATAATCAAAAAAACGCTATTCTTTTTGTAGAAATATACAGAAAGGATGGCGTTTTTGATGAATCCTATCATTTCCAATGAACTGAATCTTTTCGCACAAGAGCTACAATACTTTTTATCTCCAATAGTCCTACAAGATATCGCCAAACAAGTTGGTTTTGTACAGCGATCTAGTAAGTATCTAGCAAACGAACTCATTGCCCTTTGCGTATGGCTCAGTCAAGAAATCGCTAGCACATCGCTTACACAATTGTGCAGTCAGTTAGAAGCCTCAACTGGGGTACTGATGAGCTCAGAAGGATTGAATCAACGCTTTAATCCAGCAGCTGTCGCATTTCTTCGAGAAGTCTTTACTTCTCTTCTCACACAAAAACTCTGTTCAAATCACTCGCTTTCTGCACACATGATCTCTACTTTCAATCGTATCCGTATTTTAGATGCGACAGTGTTTCAACTGCCTGATCATTACGCCACTAACTATCAAGGTTCAGGCGGGAGTAGTAATACGGCAGGCGTGAAAATCCAATTGGAATATGATTTACTTAGTGGTCAATTTCTTAACGTGCAGCTTGGACCAGGAAAGAATAATGATAAAGCATACGGTACCATCTGCCTTGAAACCGTAGAGGCGGGTGATTTGTGTTTACGTGATCTTGGCTACTTCGATTTAGGAGACTTACAAACTATTCATGATAAAGAGGCTTACCATATCTCGCGGTTGAAGCTGAATACACGCATTTATATCAAGAACCCTGAGCCAGAATACTTCAACAACGGCACGTTAAAAAAGCAAACAGAATACATCCAGCTTGATATGGCACAAATGATGTCGGGTCTAATCCCAGGTGAAACGATAGAAATCCCCGAGGCATACATTGGCCAAAATCAGAAGCTTCCAGCACGTGTCATTTTCCATCGTTTAACCGATGATCAAACGCAAACACGCCTGAAAAACCAAGCGATACGTGAAAAGAAAAAAGGCATCGTCATGAAGGAGAAAAGTAAACGTTTAATGGGTATGAATGTATATATCACGAACACGTCTCTAGAAGGAGTACCAACGAACTACGTGCACTCATTGTATTCACTTCGTTGGCAGATTGAAATTTTGTTTAAAACGTGGAAGTCATTTTTTGAAATTGATGAATGTAAAAATATTAAAAGAGAACGCCTAGAGTGCCATTTATATGGACAACTCATCGGCATTCTCCTCTGTTCTTCTACGATGTTTCAAATGCGACAGTTTCTGCTTGAAAAGACAAAGCAGGAGCTGAGTGAATACAAAGCGATTTATATGATTAAAGATTACTTTCCGTTACTGTTTCAAGCGATAGCCGTTGGCACAGAAGAAATTTTAAAAATTCTGCATCGTCTTTATCTGCTGCTCAAAAAGAACGGTCGTAAATGTCATCGGTATAAGAAGATGACTGTCTTTGATATTCTAGGGATTGTGTATAAAACGACGGTGAAGCATAGACAATCTGCCTAGCGAAAAAATCACGTTTTAATAGGCTTCTTTAGCATGCCTACTTTTCTATCAATTGCTAGTTTTGAAACAAGGATCGTTTCTTATCTAGTAATTTACTTGGTTAGCTTGATGGGCATGTGGTGGGACCCCTTTATGAGTTATTAGAAAAATAATTGTCTATATAAGTCTTTATTTTTTCAAAATTCTTTTCCATAAATAAGATTGCTGGTACTTCAATTATTGGAAGATTATTTTCATTATCAAAAGCTGGACACGGTTTGGGAACTACCAAATAGTCAACTGAGTTTTTATCCCTGATATAATTAATTGAAACATCATAATACTCAGAGAAATATTCCTTCAAATCATCCTGATTCCTTAAAAATGGTAGAGAAAATATTGAACCATAATTTATACCAGCGTCGACAATTAATACAAAGCATATTTTTTTCATGATACACCCTCCTCGTATAATAAGTTTTAAGTTAATAACTGTTCCTTGAAAATTAAATAGTTTTTATCTTCAAGAGCTACATCAAAAAAATGATGTATGGGTAAAATTTAGTCTTGGATAAGGTAACACTGATAAAAACAGATTTCCTTTTTCTTTATATTCAATTAAATTATATCATTATTTTACATAAATTTACAGACTTTGTTTTTTTATTTTATTGGTAAACTTATGCTTAGCATGAATTGGAGGGATATATATGATAGATTATAGAATAATTTCAAGAGAAAACTATTCAAATAAGATTGGAGAGCTTGTAACAATGCTTGAACATACAAGAGATGTTACATTGAGCGAAATCTCCAATTTAAACCAAAGGGTGCTTTACTTGAGAAAGTCACTAGAAGAATCAAATGATAACTATGAACTGCCCCCAATTGCTAGGTTTTGTTTAACAATTGGGGGCAGTTCATTTATAGCGCATAGGTAATCAGCTTTTTGTTAATCATGAGGTAGATATTTTTAACTAAAAAACTAATAATGGAAATATATTACATCTTATGACCCGTTTTTACACGTATCTCGGCTGAACCCCTGATAGGCTTTATGTTCATAAAGATTATCAAGGGAAAGGTATAGCTTCAGCTCTTGTTGATATGCTTGAGTTAGAGGCAAAAAGATTAAACTTTTTAGAGATTATCACAGAGGCCAGTATTACTGCCAAGTCATTCTTTAAACACAAAGGGTGCCACGTAATCTGTTCACAAATTATAGAACGTAAGGGCATTAAATTAACTAATTATCGAATGGCTAAAAAGATAATAGCATAATTCCGCTCTACTACTAGCTATATACTCTATAAAGGCATCCATATTTTGAAACCACAATTTATACCAAAGTAGCTGTTTGGCCCCAGGTTAAGAAAACAACTATAAATTCATCACTAAGCTAAAAACCGATTTCCTTAGCGTACAGGAAATCGGTTTTTTCTTTGCTAGAAGTTGCTTAGCGTATAATTTCCACGTTTTGTCGGCAGGACCCCTTATATGGAATCTTGTATAATGTCGTACTGAATTTAAGTATGCCTAAATGGACTGCACATATGGTAGCTACGATACTTTCCCTTGGTAGTGCCTATCAAGCTTTTGTAAATTTTATTTAATTTTTTTGTATAACACGCAACAAAAAGGTCGCCACTCACGGCGACCTTTTTTCTATTTCACTTCTACCGTATAATTCCCTGTTCCCCCGCCATACTGATACACATGTAAATAATATTTTCCTGGATACGTGTAGTAACTTCCTACTAACTTATTTCCTTCTTGCTGGGCATACGTAACATAATTATTTAAATCTGCTTCTGAATAAAGAACCCAGTTTACTCCGATATTATTTTCCTTTGTTACATTAATTTGAAGGTTTTTCGCCGTTTCTATATTAATTTCAAAGTAATCACTCGTATCACCATTTCCTAAACTAGCACGTAAAACTTGATTTAATTGCAGTTTATTTGCTGTTTGGAATGAGTTATTTGGCTCTTTTTCTACACTGTTATCTTCTTTCTTTTGAACAGTTACAGTCGATGTAGCAATATTAGTTGCTCCTTTATCGTCTGTTACTGTTAATTTCGCCGTATACGTTCCTTCTTTTGTATACACATGAGTTGGATTTTGTTCATTACTTACAGTACCATCACCAAACTCCCATTTATAAGAAACAATTTTCCCATCTTCATCTTTTGATCCATCGCTTTTAAACGAAATTGCTTCATTTATATTTCCGCTATATGGACCATTTATAACCGCAACTGGCGCTTTATTCACAGCACCTTCTTCTGTATTAATACCGTGGAATACAACGTCATATTCAAATTGTCCTGATGCATTCACACGGTAATTTACGAAGTAAGCTGTTACTGTTTTATAGCCTGACCATTCTTTTGCACTTAAACGTTTTAACGTATCATTAACATTTTGTGTAATTGTTTTCCAGTCTTCATACTCTCCTTTTGCAGTAGTTCCTGTATACGTTCCTTGCAGTGTAAATGTATTAAAAAACTGTGATTTATTTTTCTTTACTGATACATTACTTAATTTTGCTTCTGCTGTAATTTCTGCCGCAATATCTGAAACTGGTTTTGGTGCGTGAGTTGCTAAATAATCATCTGACACTAATGGAACATTATATTTCTCACGGTTATCTACTAACATTTGCATATAATCTTGATACTCTTTATTTAAATTCGCATCTTTACTTAATGCAGAGCGGTATGCATCATATGCTGTTACATCATTTTTTCTAATAAGATCATGAATTTTGTCAAACATATCATATCTCTTATTGTACATGTACGATTGTAAAGCGAAGGAATAATTATAGAAATCCCACGTTCCATACTTTGCATTTAACGTTCGCTCTGCCGTATAACGCTCTGCTGGATTTGAAGATATCCCTCCTATAATACTCTTTCTCGGTACAACATTATCTGTTCTCGTTGCCCCTGCAAAAAACTCCGCATTCCCTTCTTCAAACCAAGATAATCTCTCATTCTCATAAATCTTACCTTGTCCCCAAAGCCCTGGCACTTCATATCTACCTTGTAAGTAATGCGTAAACTCGTGTCGGAACAATTCTTCTAAACTGTAAATACTTTCTTCTGGCGTACGTTCATAAGTAAAGAACGTACCTGTTCCTTCTATATAAAGACCGCCGTTATTCGTTTCATATCCGTATAATTGACGATTAAATTGATACTCAGCTGGACTATTATAAATAACCATCGTTAATACATCATCAGGATTTCCTTTTTCTAAAGGTTGGTCACTTTCAACTGTACGATGGAATTGTGCCTTCACTTCTTTTGCCGCCCAATATAGACGCTTTACTTTTTCTTCTGTCACTTTATCTCCAGCTTTTAAAACAATTGCACCATCATCAAACGTATACGTTTTTGGTAAATACTTTTTCTTCCCATCTTCTCGTATTTGATCTAAATTAACAACATTTCCATTTGCATCTTTCCCACCATAATTCGTCGAGATTTGCTCAGCCGCTACGAAATATTGCTCTCCTAAATACGGATACATTTTCATCGCGTCTGTTACAACTTGTAGCCCTTTCGTTCCTGTACTATGGAACGTACCAAGTCTACCAGTATAATAAATACCATTATTAATTAACCAACCATTCTTCGCCGTCACCGTTCCAATTAAGGCAAAACGACTTAATTCATTAATATAGCTATCAATTTTTTGGTACCATACTGTATCTTTCGGTGCTTTTCTCGTATCGTACAAATACGATTGAATATCGTAATCAACACCTTGCATAATATCGTAAATCGCATTTCCAGCTGATAGATTGTCTACCAATGTAGAAAAATTATCGTTATATTGTTTAAAAATCTTTGCAGCTGCTGTTATCGTTTCCACATCACTCGAAGCATTTCCTATTAACTTTCCGTATGATGATACAACTCTATTTTGTTCTAATGTACCGAGCCTGAAATTCGGATTGCTTGCGATTGTTTTCAATGCAGGTAAGCATTTATCGTGATAGCTCCGTTCATTTAGTTTGCTTAATTCTGTATTATAAAACCCTAAATAGAAACCAGATCGCAATACTTCTACTAAAGTCTCAATCCCTTTGGAATCATCTTTCGTATAAGCTTGTCCTTGCTGCTTCAATTTATCAATAATTGCCTGCATCCTACTATCATTTTGATAGAATGCAAGACTATCCTTATTAAACTGAAATAGACCCGTAATTTGCTCCCAATTGATTGTTACGAGTAAATCTACTAACTGCTGATTGCTCAATTGATTTAATTCAGCAATTGTATAAGCTTTCGCTGCAGCTAATTGCTTACTTTCCTTCTTCACTTCAGGCGGTCTTTGCGACAAATCAGCAAATTGTAGCCTTTTCTCAAAAGACTTATTTTCAAGTACTTTTGATGAGTGAGCTAATTCTTGCACTGGTAGTTGTACACCAACTGGCTCCATTTTGAGCACATTCCGATAAGAAACTTGCTCTCCCTTTGTACTTTCTGCCAATGTGCTCCCTTGGAAACTCCCTAACATTAAACTAGCAAAACTTACCCCTACTAACACTTTTTTTGAATAGCCTTTCATACTCTCCCCTACCTTACATTTTTTAGTGTCCCGCACCATTATTTTACTATTCTTACTTTTTATTCTGTATTGAGAAAAAATAAGAGAACGTTCACATATGTATCCATGTCTTGTAATATTAACACTTGACTTTCCGTGCATTTTATATCAAAAAAAGATAGATAATAGCGAAATTCCTGCTACATCTATCCTCATTTTCAACGCTATGATTTTAACTTTATAAACGTAACTTCCGGTAATGTTTGCATATGCTGAATAAACTCATTCTTTTCTTCTGACGATATATTTTTCAGCTGCATCCCTACCTTATAAACTATTTCTGCTTCTTGCTGTAAAGCTTCCACTTCATATGAAAGTATTGGGATGCCTTTCACTTGTAGTGTTTCTAATATTTGTTGTACCGCCTCATGTTTATTTATATACATTTGTACTGTTATATTTTGCGGAAATAAAAATTGCACTTTAAAAATACGACTTACAATCTCTAAACCAATTAAAACGAGAATCGTCGCTCCAATTCCTACTACATACATGCCAGCCCCAATTGCTAATCCAAGTCCTGCAGTGGCCCATAAACCAGCAGCTGTCGTTAATCCTTTCACCGCCTGCTTTTGAATAATAATTGTCCCTGCACCTAAAAAGCCTACTCCACTAACAACTTGCGCTGCAATACGGCTCGGATCAAGAGCCATATGTTCTTCATTCATAATATCTGAAAAGGCATATTTCGAAACGACCATTATTAAAGCACTTCCTACCGCTACTAGGAAATGTGTTTTTAATCCCGCTTCTTTTGATCGAATTTCCCTTTCAATACCAATTATTGCTCCTAACAAACCCGCAACACCGATTCTTATAATTAGATCAACATTTACACTCACGAGCCCTTCCCCCTTTCATTCATTATAGATAGATGAAATAAAAATTATCACACGAATCCATTTATCGATATAAAAGAGTTTCATTAAAATATACTTAATATCCCAAGTGATTTATGTTAATATTTTTAATATTAACATAAATCGAATTCAACCTACTTTTTATACGAAAAACCATAAACTGTACTTTCCATTTAAAAACGAGATATGGATTGTATAAAATGAGGTTGAGAAAATTAAGAAAACGTTTTCATTTTACATCGTAATTTTTTTAAAATACTACATCAATAAAGGAGATTACCGACAATGAATGTCTCTTTACTAACACCTACTATCGATTTACAAGAAGAATACTTAGATTTTTATACAGAATGGAAAGATAGCGGTGAAACGATGATTCCATGGGTTATCTCAAAAGACCCTTCTAATTTCACGGCAATGATTCAAGAACTTCACGATGCGCATAACGGAGTAAACCTTCCTGAATCTTGGGTACCAGACTCTACATATTGGCTCGTCACAGATGAAAATAAAATTATAGGGGCTGTGAATATACGTCATAGTTTAACCGAACATTTATTTAACGCTGGAGGCCATATCGGTTATGGCATTCGTCCTTCTGAAAGAAGAAAAGGTTATGCTACGAAGTTATTAGAATTATCGCTAGAAAAAACGAAGGAATTAAACATCACAAAAGCACTTGTCGTTTGTGACGAAGTGAATACTGCTTCTGAAAAAACAATTTTACATAACGGTGGGCTTCGTGATGATGATTTCACTGAAGAAGATGGAAATGTAGTAAGAAGGTTTTGGATTGAGCTATGAAGAAGTCATCTAATGAAAATAATCTTACTATAGAGAAATATAGTAGAAGTAACGAGCTAAAAGTAAAACAACTTATTGATTTATATAAGGAAGACTCTTATGTATTTAACTTATTACGAGATAGTAAAACAAAATGTGCATATGTTGCCTGCTATAAAAAAGATGTAGTAGGCATCTTTCTCACCTGGAACAGTAGCTTCCATCCATACTGCACATACTTTCGAATATATACGAACCCCTTCTATTCAGAGCTACACATAGAACAATTTTTATTAAACGAGATGCTAAAACGAGAAAATTTCAAATTACCATTACAAACCTCTATATGGGAAACATCGGCTCATTTAAAAGCCTATTATGAAGAACATGATTTTACGGAAATCCGAAGAACTTATATGCCAATATTAGACGTACAAAAAATCATCCCTATCGATACAATGCTTCATTCAAATTATGATGTACAAACCTTACCAAACATCTTGTCTAATAATATCTTCTTTGAAGAGCTAGCTCACTTAGTAAAAACGAATTATGAGGATACTCACTTAGCAAATCCTGTTGCCTCATTTCCGCTCGAAGCTTGGAAAGAAAAGATCTTAGCTGATGATGTGTTACTAGATGGGAGTTTTGTAATGATAGATGGAGAGAATAAAATTATTGCATACTCTTTCCTCCATACATCAGAAAAGGAAAATACGGTAGAACTAGGATGGGGCGGGACTCACACTACAGAAAATTTATCCTTACTGAAACTACTCGTTTTCAAACAAGCTATGTATGCAAATAAACACGGTTATTCTTTCATTCAAGGTGAATTCGATTCAACGAGTATACATGCAATGGAAATATTAAAATCCTTTCCTTTCAATCCTTGTGCTACTTGGATTACATATCAAAAAGAAGCCGGAAAGTGATTATACACCTTCCGACTTCTTTTATACTGCTTCTATTTCAAACTGCACTGTAATACCGCTAGGATCTACTACTGTAAATCCGTTTGTATTTTCGTTTACTTTATGTTGTTTTTCTATTAATCTTTCTTTCACTTCATCTAACGCTTCTTTATGCGGTAATACAATTGTATACACTTTAAGTCCAGTTGCATGTGCGGGTGGGTGTGGATTATTTACGCCGTTCCACGTATTTGCACCTATATGGTGATGATATCCTCCTGCAGAAATGAATAGGCAGTCATCTTCGCGTTGTTGCACTTCAAATCCTACTGTCTCTACATAAAACTCATGTGACTTCTCTACATCAGCTATTCGTAAATGTACGTGCCCAACGACAGTATTAGCAGGTAATCCATCAGCCTCATAATCAACTAGCGTTGCCAGTTCTTTTAAATCTAGCGGCGTACTTCCCCCTGGTCCTTCTCCCCATTGGTCACGCGGACGATCTGCGTAAATTTCAATACCATTTCCCTCTAAATCTTGTAAATAAAACGCTTCGCTATACGTATGATCACTTGCACTATTAAACCTTGAAATTGGTAAAATTTCATTAGAATATGTATAACGCCCTTCTTGTTCAGCTGGGCTATCAATTACATTCTTATTACGAATCACCCCAAATAATGCCGAAGCAAAGGCTTCACGAGTCGGAACTAAAAAGGCTATATGATATATACCAGTCGTACGTGGCTCTTGCAGTACCCCGTCCTCTAACTTTTCCAGAACAAGTAACGTGTCCTTTCCACCTTTTCCTGATAAATATGCTTTATTCCCCTCTTGCTTAATTACTTCTAGACCTACTACATTCTCATAAAAAGCAATTTGGCACTCTAAATCTTGCACTTTAAATTCCACATGACCAATACGTGTTTTCGGATGAATTTGTACCATGAATAACTCCCTCTCTAGTTCCCTTTAGTTTTTTATATAAGTTGAATGGCGATATTCCCATTCAACGAATACACCTTAATTTTGTTTTTTCGTTGCATCAATTTTTAGCCATTTTTTCGATATGTCACTTAATGTGCCATCTTGCTCTAATTCTTTCAACGCTTTATTTATATCTTCTAACTTTTCACTCTTTTTTGCAAATGGAAATGCAATCTCTCCCCATTCAAGTGGACCAAATCCAACTTTCACATTATCTAGTTTTGCCTTTGTTATTGTCGTTTCCACTTGAACTTTATCATTATAGTAAGCATCCACGCGTCCAAGCCCTACTTCATTTAATTCTGCTGTTGGATCTTCCGAGAACGTTTTAATTGTAAAAGCATTGTTTTTATTTAAAGCTTTTAACTCTTGTTCTCCCGCTGTACCAAGCCCAACACCTACAGTCTTTCCCTTCAGATCTTCTAACGATTTAATTGCATTATTATCTTTCTTAACCGCGAAAACAGATCCTGAATACACGTATGGGATTGAAAAATCATATTTCTTTTTTCTTTCCGAAGAAACGGATAATTCATTTGCTATTGTATCAATACGACCTGAATCTAATAAACCGAATAATCCTTCAAAATCAGAAACATTCCACTCCACTTTATATCCAGCCTTTTTAGCAGCTGCTTCAATAATCTCAGCATCAAACCCTTTTACTTTCTCACCTTCTTTAAAAATAAATGGGCTACGCCCTGCGGAAGTCCCAACTTTCACTACTTTTTCATTTGTTTTTTCGCTTGCTTTATCCGAACCACAAGCTGATAAAACTCCAACTGATACTGTTAATGCTAATGTTAGTAATAATGATGATTTTCTCATAACTCTTCCTCCTAAATAACGAAATGATTGCCTTCTTCAGAAGCATTTAGTTGTCGTAAAAATTTTTGTGTGCGTTCATTTTTGGGATTCCGAAAAATTTCTTCCGGCGTTCCCTGCTCTACAACAATGCCATCAGCCATAAATATAATGCGATCTGCCACCTCTTTCGCAAAATTCATTTCATGTGTAACAATAACCATCGTTATATGCTGCCTTGCCAAATCTTTAATCACTTGCAATACCTCGTTCACCAATTCTGGGTCGAGTGCCGAAGTCGGTTCATCAAATAGTAATACAGCAGGATTTAAAGCCATTGCCCTAGCTATCCCTATTCTTTGCTGTTGTCCACCTGATAACATTGATGGATAAGAAGCCTCTTTATCAGCTAAACCTACTTGTTTTAATAGATTTCTTGCTATTTTCTGTGCTTCTCCTTCACTTTTTTTCTGTACAACTGTTAATGGCGTTGTAATATTTTGTAATGCTGTTTTATTTTTAAATAAATTATAGTTTTGAAAGACCATAGCTGTTTTTTGGCGTAATTTTATTATTTCCTTTTTATAAAATCTCTTCGCATGAATCTCTAAATCTTCAATTCTAATCCTTCCATCCTCTGGTTGTTCTAATAAATTTAAACATCTTAATAATGTCGATTTACCTGAACCAGAAGGCCCAATAATGACTACCACTTCTCCTTTATTTACAGTAAGTGAGATTCCTTTTAGTACGTCATTATGCTTGTAAGACTTATACAAATCTCTTATCTCAATCACATATATCACCCATTCCTTTTACAAGTACGGTGCATCAAGTTTCCTTTCTAATTTTTTCTGTCCCCAGCTAATTACAATTGTAATAATCCAATATACAATCGCTACCGCTAAATAACTTTCCATATAACGATACGATTGTGCCGCTAGCATTTTCGCTTGCGCCAAAATTTCAGCCACCCCAAGTGCAAAAGATAATGAAGATTCTTTTAACAATCCGACAAAATTATTTCCAAGTGACGGTACTGCGACACGAATAGCTTGTGGAAAGATAATCTGCCGCATAGCTTGTGCCTTTGTCATTCCAACTGATAAACAAGCATCCATTTGTCCTGATTCTACAGCATTTAAGGAGCCTCGAATAATTTCTGACAAATAAGCAGCATTATTTAAACTGAGCCCAATTAGAGTTGCTTGCATTGCTGTAAGCACTGTAAAGGTCGGGGATATTTGCGGCAATCCGAAATACAACACAAATAATTGAACTAATAAAGGTGTTCCTCTAAAGAAAGATATATATACTCTTGCAATAGAATATAAAAATTTCGTTTTGTTTTTCGTTATGATCGCCAAGCCAATCCCTATAACAAAAGAAATAATCATTGAAACTACAGTAATCCCTAACGTTATGTATACGTACTTAAATAATTGCGGAAAACTTTCTAAAAAATACGTTACATCAAACTTCACTCTATCCCCCCTCTCTAAACAAAAAACTCTTCTTACACATATAAGAAGAGTTGAATGTTAATCCATTTCCCCCCATCTTCCAAACGCTTCATACGTTTGCTGGAATTAGCACAGTACTTTTGTAGCCTGTTGCTGAGATTTCATCGGGCCAGTCCCTCCATCTCTCTTGATAAGAAAACTAATAATTTTTTCCATTTATTTAGTTGTTATTATGAAGAATACATTCTATTATTGATAATGTCAATAGGAAAACTAAGAATTAAATTCAATACTTTTTAAGACTGTTTTACTCCTGCTAAAATGCATTATATCTTGAAGTGTAATATTAATCGCACTGAAAAAGCCATTACTTCTATCAAACTTAGAAATAATGGCTTTACTTTAGTATTATACTTATTTCATTTTATGTACTTCAGCAACTAACTTTCCGCCCTGAATGCCCATATAGAGTTTCACAGGTGCATCATTCGTGTTTTCAAACACTAAGTCTAAGTATGGATAAGCAATCGTAGCATCTCTTCCTTGTGGAACATAGCCTACTGTTTTAGAATGTGTAGTTCTCTCTACCATTTTCAAACCAGCTTGATCTGCTGCATTGTATAATGTTGATGATGTTTGACAAACACCACCGCCATATCCATCTACTAATTTACCATCTACAATTTCTTTTCCTAGTTGATATCCTTTATCTGGCGTTGTATCACCAATTAATGCATTGAAAGAGAAACTGTCTCCTTTTGCTAATACAACTCCATTTATGCTCGCTGCTGACAAACGAATATTCTCAATACGACCACCTGTTGAGCCACCTAAATTCGTTTCATATCTACCAATTACCGTGCCACTTCCTTGTGCATCATTTAATGTTGCGGTAGGTTTTTTCTCAACAATAGGTAATTGATATGAAGAATCCCACATACCAACGTTTAATAATTTATTTACTAACTCTTTTTCCATTAATTCAAAAGAAGGCTTTCCTTCTTGCCAACTTCCGTCAGATGTTAAACGTGAAGGAACCATCTTTTTGTCAACGTTTTTACCAACTTCCTTAGCAACCTTCTCTACCGATTTTTTAAATTTTGCTTCATCTTCAAAATAGCCTAGACTCGATAAATCTAACTTTTTCACTTCCGTACCAGTTCGACCATCAACTAAACTAATAGAATCCTGTACTTCTGCTTTAGCCTCTACCGTGTGGCCACCAATATCACTTACTAATGCAACATCACTTACTTTTGTACCACAACCACTCACTACAGCTACACATAACACCCCAACTAATATACCCTTTACTTTACGGAACAATATACTCTCCCCTTTTTCCCAATATTACTTTTATGTATTATTTCATTTTTATGTATGTTTTGTTACAATCATTTTACAATATATTTATAAATTGTTACAAGTTATTTTTTACTCTATATAAATTACTCTTTTCTTTTCCAAATGTCTATACATATTTATATAAAAGTTTGAGTTTGATAGAATTGTAACCTTTATGTAACCCCATTGTATTATCCAGTATATACCATAAAACGAACGGAATACAAATGTAAAAACTCCATATTCTTATTTACAAAGAAACATCCTATGAACATACATAGGTATTTGCCGTGCCACCGCTCCGCTTTTGCACATACATTATGGTGAATTTAACCTATTTTAAAGAAATGGAGGATGTTTTATGTACCCCTACAATCCATACGATCCATATAACCAAAATGCTTATCAGCCTGAATATGATTTACAAGCACAATACCAACAATATATAGATCCAGTAGAACAAGTTAATCCATATGATCAAAATCGACAATTCCAACTTCCAATCTCTTTTCCTGGTACTGGAAACCGTCAACTAGAAAGACGAGTAAATGAACTTGAGCAAAGAGTACGTCAATTAGAAAACACGGTTGAGCGTCATACACGTAGATTAAACCGCTTAAACCAACGTTTACGTACAGTAGAAAACAGACTGAACATTCCATTTTCAGCATTAGAAGACGGATTTTAATTTCGAAAATAAAAAAATATATAAGGAAGGGGACTCCCCCTTCCTTATATAAATTGACGAAAGTTTTTTCCATCTCTATACTGATAAGAGTTAATGAAATGAAACAAGGTGATAAATATGGATTTTGAAATAAATTATCTTTCCTTTTATGTTGTACAGGTAGAAGGAAAAGGCGAAGCTGTTGATAAACGCTACAAACATTTTCAAACATTAGACGCTGAAGAGTACGAAGATAGCTCCTTAAAAGAATTTTTGAATGGTGAATTATTAAAAATTTCAAAGCGAAAAGTAGAACGCCATGCGAAAACAGAACAAGCTCCGACAAAGATCGGTCGCTTCATTGTAGAAGAAGGACACGAACTTGATTCAAACCCTCATTACAACCTATTTAATCGCATTCGCTTTGCAGAAACTAAGGAAAACTTCAAAGATATGAGCGAACCTCTCGTTTATACATATCTTGACACAAGTGCTGTACGCGGTGGTGTATTTTTAATTGCGCAAGCAAAACTACGCAAATACTTTGATGATCCATTCGTTTTCGTTATGAAATGTGACTTTGAACCGAAAGTCGCTTCAATTTCAGATGAATCCACACTAATTCGTAACGTTGAAATGGCCATCACAACAAAAAACATGAAATCTATCCAATATCCGTACATGCCTGAAGAAGGTATGGTCGAAGTGGGCGAACTAAAAATTCACCAAGCATCACACGCCCGCTACTTTGAAGACTTCTTAAAATTCGTCGAGTACGAACGCTCTATGCCTGAAATTATGAAAACACAAGTAATGGACATGGTATACGACCAAATTGAAGATGTATTTGAAGAAGGTACGGAAGAACGCGAACAATTCGACCAAGCAATGGAAGTATGGGCTGCCAGTCCGAAACGCGAAATTATGGAACAATTCTCAACCGAAGAAGTAATGGAAGCTACCGCTCAAATCGTAGAGCATGCTCCTGAAGTGGAATTAAAGCTAAAAGCGGATCATATCTCTGTGAAGGCCCTGCTTGCTGATTTCGGGGATCAAATACATATCGCAAAGGTAAATGACCGATACGTATTAATGATTGAGGCTGATACACTTACGTTCGAGAAAGGCTTCTCTCCAATTGAGTTTCTAAAGCCGGATGAGTTGCAAGATGTGATTGAGCGGATTGAGAATAAGCAGCAGTATTCTTATGATCCGAACGGGATTGAATAAATCCTTCCATATAACTATTTTTACTGAGCGCTTTTAATAAGCGCTCTTTTATTTGGTACATAGTTGACATTTATATAAAAAACCGATTCTACTAAGAATCGGTTTTTCTACTTTATAACAAAATATACTTATGTTTAAAAATCATTTTTGATCCAAGATGACATTTGTTGCAGAATCAAGTACATCCCTACCTTGCTATACAAGCGTATTTCCATTAGAGATATCTGCCTCAATGTTTCTAGTTGACCAAGTCCTTCTATAAGTTTTTAATATTTTTCCTTTTAGTCACTATGCATGTTGTTAAAATGAAAATTTCACTTTACTACCTCAAATTTATTGTACTCGTAAAAAGATAATTGAAAACGATATTCTGGATGCTCTCTCACCCAATCATAGGCTTCTTCTAAAATATCCATGATATTTTTCGCTTCATTAAGTTCACTACATTCGTTCTTTTTCTGTTTGCACAGAGGACAGAATCCATTCACTATTTTGGCACTCGTTGCCCTAATAGTTTTACTTTCTAAGTCAACTACTAGACGAAGAAGAAGAGAATGCTCTTCTTTTGTAGTCACCATCATTTCAGCAATCCCATCCTCATTCCAAAAGACTCCGTTTAATTCCATCTGTACGGTGACATCTTTGATATCCAAATCTATCACTATCGCACCCCCTGTATAAAATTCTTATCTTACTCTCCGATTTTAATCTTTAATAAACCACGATTTAAAGATATATTAAACGTTTTCCAATTTTTCTTCTTTGCTATAAGAGGAGGTATAATAGAAGCAAAAACTGTTACAATGCTAAAGATTGCTTCTATTTAACTCTACCCTCTTTCATTTCTATGGGCTCTTATTCTATTAATATATTTGAAAATCCTTACCACACCTTAATTTTCAATGCAATTATAATGGCCCAATCACAACAAATCAATTCCTATTTAATATGAATACTTTATTTATCGATCAATACAATGACGTAACATTTATGTAGATAGAAGTAGAGGAGAATGTCATTTAACCTCTGCATTCTCCTCCATCTCAGCCAAATACCTAATCTGCCTTTCCGCTTTTCTCACCGCCGTACGAAAATGCTTTTTCAGAAGTTCTACTGTAGCTTCACTAATATAATATCTTTCCGTTATACTTTCCCACGTATCACTACTTTCAAATGTACTCCAAACGAAAGGACGCTCTATATTTTTTCTCATTTCTTTAAATACCCATTTTCGCATCTTTTTTTTCGCTTTTTCTGTTAGTTTTCCGTTCTCTACAAGTTCAAGTTCACCGTGTCTTTTATACCGTTTATGAATATCTCTCTCGCTATATACTTTAAGAAGGATTTTGGCTGTATTCTCAGCATCCGCTAAAGCTCGGTGCTGCTTCCCTTCCCACGTTAAACCGAGCTGTTCTACTGCAAATTGTAAACTTGGTGTATGTTCAAATAATTCTTCATACGCTTGGAAAACAAACTTCTGCAAATCAAATTTGCTCTCTTTTTCCATACAGGGGCATTCTACACCGTGTAACGTACAATCATGAGATAGAAAACGATAATCTTCTCTTCCCCATGAAACAAATATAGAGTCTTCTCCAATAAATTGAATAAATTTCTCTATAACTTGAGGGAATTTCTCCACACCAATTAAATCTTTCTTTGTAATTCCCGTTAATTTTGTCGTATGACGAGTGAGTCGCGCACTCGGCTTTACTAACTCCGAAAATTCTCCAATTACCTTCATTGTACTTGCTTCTATTTTTACAGCTCCGATATCAACTATCTCTGACGGATCTTCTGATTTATACGGCCTGAAATTTCTCTCTATATCGAACACAATAAAATGTGTAGCGTTTTCCAATTTATTTACCTCTTTCTACATTCCTTTTCACACACATACTCTATTTTCAGTATTTATTTATTCATACACTTTATGCATGTAATAATTCGTCTAAAAAACAAAAATTCAATCTCATTATTATATGTACATAGAAGGTTATTCAATAAAAATGCAAAAAAAAAGAAGGGCAAGCCCTTCTTTTTTCCGTAATTACTTCTTGTTAACGTTAGTAGCTTGAGGTCCACGGTTACCTTGTTCTACTTCGAAAGTAACTTCTTGACCTTCTTCTAAAGTTTTGAAGCCGTCGCCTTGGATAGCTGAGAAATGAACGAATACGTCTTCTCCGCCTTCAACTTCGATGAAACCGAAACCTTTTTCTGAGTTAAACCATTTTACTTTACCGTTTTGCATGAAAAAAATCCTCCTACAATGTACCTATATGTACATATTCATTTTCAACCACTTTACAATAATACTTCAGACATTAAAAAACTGCAACCCCAGAGGAGATTTAACATTGCTATCCTCCTCGGAAGTTACAGCTCATTTAAATCTCTATATTATTAAAAGTAAAATGGTTTAGATATAATATATCATATCACTATAATAAAAGCAAAGTTTTTTTGCTAAATAACTTTTTTCTTCCACTGCATCGCTTTTGATTCACCTGATCCAGCTACAACATAGCCCTCTTTTTGGTTAACAATGCGCCAGCCATGCCCTTTAACTGAGTCACATACTGTAACAATTCCTTCTTCTAGAAGTACACGACAAACCGTACTAATCCCCGCCTTATTTTGCGTCGACGTTGTATATAGCACATGTTGATCTACACTTAAGGCTAAATAGCTACTTGCTTTCTGCTCACTTTGACATGTGTGCCAATATATTTTTTCACTCTCAATACTTTCATCTATTTTACAAAAAGAAATATTCCCGCTAATCCCCTTGCACGATCCACTGGCTGCTACTATATAAGAATTGTGTAAAGTCAACGCTGAGATCATCTGATTCATCACGATTTTAATCCTCTTTAATTTACGTGTTTCCAAATTAAAGAGCCAAACACCACCATATTTAGCATGTATTTTCGTACCGATAAATAAGTAATGTTTATATAAAAATAACGATCGAATAGATGGCGCCTCTTCACCATATTCAAGAAATGGATGAATGGTTTCCCATGTCGAACCGAAATCATTCGAATGATACAACGTTTTATCTCCATGAGCAATGACAGTTCCTTGTACATTACTACACACATTCCAACTCGTTGCTTTTGTTGGAAAACGCTGCACCGTCCAGTTCTCTCCACCATTCATACTACGAATAAAAATCCCTTCGTCACCTACACCATACACTACATTATCTTCGCTATGTAAATCCCTAATTCGTTTTTGAAAACCATTTAAAATTTGTTTCCATTCTCCGTCTTGTTCAATAAATAAGCCATTATATGTAGTAGCTAACATAAGTTTCCCATCTCTTAACTTTGTGATAGCGGTCGCACTTAGCATTGTCTCCACGTTGACACTCCCATTCTTAGAACTTCTCAGCAAATGCAATTGCAAAATTACTGCATTTTTCAACATCCTTTTTATCTTCTGGAGCTAATTCAATTTTCAACCCTTCTTGTACAAGCTCTGCACCGCGTTCTACAAGTTTCTCTTCAAATATCGTTACCGCTTCACAAAACAGTTCATACGCCGTATCTCCTGATCCGAATACCGCTACTTTTTTCCCTGATAAATCTATATTATCTAAGTCATCATGGAAATCTTCCGCTTCAAATGGTAATTCACCATCGCCCCACGTATAAGATCCTAAAATAATTCCATCATAGACTAACAATTCTTCTGCATCCATGCCTTCCATTTCTTGTAATACTACTTCATGATCAAAAGCATCCAAACTAACTTTAATTAAATCAGCAATACTCTCTGTATTTCCTGACATACTTGCATAAGCTATTAAAATTTTCGCCACTTCGGCATCCCCCTCTTACAATAAATGATTCTCATTCTCATTATATTAATAATGAGAATCAATTTCAATTGATTTTTTCCTACTTTTTTTACATTTCACATCTGACGAATCTTATTTCATTTTAAATAGCTACATTCATATTCAACTATTGCCAAATCTACTTTCAAACATTATTGTATTATCATCATTTCACATTTCTTATTTCAAATAAGAAATGTGTGTATATCTTACTCAATCATTAATCAATTTTTTCACTTTACAGAAAGAGGAGTCCTTATCATGAAAAAGTATTTTATTAGATTTTTAAAAATATCCTCTCTTTTAACGATATTATTACTAACTGGAGGCGCCATTACCTTATTCGGGACTTCATACGGTCATAATTTACGTGTCATTGCAGCAGAAAGTATTTTAACTTCTCAGCATCCACAATATGCAAAATTCACGTTTTTGTCTGATAAAGAATTAAATGATATTTCTCAATCCATTACAAATCCAATATGGAAAAATAGCGATTTCGTTGCTTCTAAGTTTTCAAAAAAAGAATTAGAAAGACGAAAAGATTTACCGCTAGATGTTTCAATTGAAACAATAAAGAAAAAATATAATGACCATTTTTTCGAGGGGAAATTAATGACCATTAGTAATCCGTTAAACGTAAAGCTTGTTACTCAACAAGGGTCAGAAGGGAAAGATGTTGGGGAAAAAATATATGTCATGGCAAAGCGGAATCATGCACTCGCCGCAGTAAATGCTAGCGGCTTTTCGGATGAAACAGGACATGGTGGTGGTAAAACTGGTATCGGCATTGTTATTGAAAACGGAAAGGTTATAAACACACCAAAAGATAGTAACACCCCTACCCTTATTAGTGGACTTACAAAATACGGACAAATGGTGTCAGGAGATTTTTCTGCTAATCAACTGTTAAATAAAAATGTCGTTTCCGCTGCTGGTTTTATGCCTCAGCTAATTGTAAATGGTGAAAAAATGATAAAAAATGACGGTGGATGGGGCTATGGTCCTCGAAGTATTATGGCACAGAAAAAAGATGGATCTATTATGTTTTTCATTATTGACGGAAGACAATCTCATAGTATCGGAGCCTCTTTAAGAGACTGCCAAGATATTCTTTATGAAAAAGGTGCTGTAAATGCGATGGCAATGGACGGCGGTTCATCAGCAACATTATACGCAATGGGAGATATTTTAAATGTCCCTTCCACCTTATCGCATAAATCACGCTATTTACCAAACGCATGGGTAGTAACTGCAAATCCTAAGCAACAAGTTCATGTAACAATAGACGGTAATCCTGCTAGCTCTCAAAAAATTTCTGAAATAACGAAGACTACTGCTGTAGCTATGAACAAATAGAAAAAGCACAGATGACTATACAATCATCTGTGCTTTTTTATTACTTTTTAAAAATACCAAACGGCTTCCCAACTGGTAAAACAACTTTTCCGAAGTGTGTATTTAACACTGCTGCTGCTGAACCATAGAAAGATAATAATGAAATAAGAAGTTCAGAATATGCTGCTAAATTATGCATTGCATGCGGCATAACACCTAAAGTACTTAATGAAAGACCGATAAATAAGAAATCAATAAGGACGAAAATCATAAATAATACTTTATGTGTTTCCATTGCACCAATTGTCATAAAGATTGTGAAAATCAAATATCCGATAAAGGCTACACCAAGCTGTTTTGAATCTGCAGCTTGTGCTAATTTTTCGCCAAATACTCCAAGTTGAATTAACCAAGTCATTCCAACACCTAACCAAAATAGGCCGTATGCACCGAATGCTGTTGTACCGAACGTATTGTTATGCTTTGCATCGTGAATGCACGCAAAGATTTGTGCGAATCCTCCTAAAAAGATTGCCCATGGTAATACAAGTGAAACGCCATCTGTTAAGCCTAACTTTTGAGATGATGCTACAAGCGTTACCATCGCTAATCCAAATAGACCAATTCCAGATGGATCTGCTGTTGTCATTTTCACATGATGTGTAGTAGATTGATTGCTCATATAAACCTCCTGATTATAAACATACTCGAATACAATACTTAAATCAGAAGACTATGTCAATGGTTTTTTTTGTATGTTGTCAGACTTTACATTTTATAATGATTGAATATACTTTCGACCACTTCATACGGTTTTATATTCACTTTTTCCAACTCGTGTATCGGCAACCATAACGGAATATACATCCCTCTATCTTTCAGTTCGAATTCTTCAGCTTTACCACTTCCGAAAACTCCACCTGTAATATGGGCATTATAATAATACTCCGTACCCTTATACTCCACCTTTGCAATCAGATGCTCCACTTTTATATGTACCCCTAATTCTTCATAAATTTCTCTCTTAGTTGCTTCTTCAGGTGTTTCTCTTTCTTCAATTCCTCCGCCTGGAAAAACATAATATGTTTTCCCTTCTCGAATACGTTTTATAAGAGCAATTTGTCCTTCCTGCACAATGATAGCTGCGCCGCGATTTCTTATCATTTTATTACCTCAATACGAATCGCAACTGTTCCCCACTTTTTCTCTTGTTCTTTCGTATATATTTTGTATGTACTTTCTAGCATTTCCTCTAAACTATCATTTTCACAATCCAATAATTTTTTATCAATTTGTTCGTACATTGCTTTAAAGCTTTCGTATCGTTTTATTTCCGTTACTTTTACAGTCATCATTTCCTCTGTCGTAAGGTTCGTAAATACAATATGGTCGCCTTGTTTTATAAGCTGACGTTTCGCATCGTATAAACGTACTTCATATACTTTTTTCCCTAATTGAATTGATTGAAAAGGTTTATTATATAATCCCATTTCGTATATCATTCATTCCACTCCTTTTCTATTCATTGCGCCTACTACTATTTTTGTGCATTACCGATTCATACAACACAGTTCGACTTATTCCAAATTGCATATAATATTCCATATCCATTACTTGCTTTAGAGAGGATGCTAAATTCGTTATGTTATATTTAAATCAAAAACCTGAATATAATAAATATGATATTGGTGATTATACTTATAGTAAAGTAGGGCCAACCATTTTTTCTTGGAATGATGAAACAAAATTAAAAATAGGTAAGTTTTGTTCATTAGGAGAAGAAGTCGTGTTCATACTTGGTGGTGAACATCGCGCAGACTGGATAACGACTTATCCATTTAATGCTCTTTTTGATGAAGGAGCACATATTACTGGTCACCCTTCTTCAAAAGGTGATATCGTAGTCGGCAATGATGTATGGATTGGTTATCAATCCTGCATTTTATCTGGTGTTACAATTGGTAACGGGGCCATTATTGGTGCAAAGAGTGTTGTTACAAAAGATGTACCACCATATGCAATTGTAGCTGGTAATCCTGCAAAATTTATTCGATATCGTTTCCCGCAGGAAATCATTGAAAAACTAGAAAATCTCGCATGGTGGGACTGGGATATTTCTGTTATAAAAGGAGCCATTCCATTTCTACTTTCCAACAAAATTGACGAGTTTTTTGCCTCGCCCGAAAATGAATCTATGTGATTAATACAAAAAGAGCATCCTATTCTTTCCGGATGCTCTTTTTGGTTTTATTTTTTATGCCCGTGCAACTGATTACACGGAGAACATTGAAACGAAATTTTATCTAAGCAATTAAAATTAGTTTCGCAAATTTGTTCGATTGTTGGAACAAATGGAATGACAACCATGTTACTTTCTACTATTTGTGTAACAGGTGGCAATACTGTGCCTACTTGATGTTCGAAGCGAATACTCGCTTGATTTATATAATTCCCTGAACCACTTGGTGCGCTTTGCACTACTACTTGGAACGAAACTGTCCTTGCTTCACCTGGATTTAAACTGCCTATGAGAAATCCTGATACTGGATTTACATTTGGCACTGGTGTATTATCAACCGTTACACTCCCAAGGACAAATCGTACACTACTATCTAACATATCTTGAAAACGAATATTTTGCATCACAGTATCACCCGTATTTGTAATAACTGTCGTAAACGTAATGATATCTCCAATCGTTGCTGCCTGTAAATCTGCCGTTTTTACGACTGTCGTTGAAACATTTTGAGGAATAAACGGGATAACAACTGTGTTACTATCGCCTTCAACTACTACAGGTGGTTCATTTGGATTCACAGTTGCAAGCCCATTCGCTGTAGCAGTATTTGTAACTAAATTATTTATTTGTCCTCCTGTTATGACAACTTGGAAATTAATAATTGCTGCATCATTTGGCTGAAAATCACCTAACGGGATACCAGTATTCGGATTGGCAAATGGAAGAGGTACATCATTTACCGTTACCGTGCCATTTATAAATAACGTATTCGGATCAATGATATCTGTTAAAATAATATTCGTCACAGGAACTGTACTGTCATTTATAACGGCAATTCCGTAAGTGACAACATCTCCTACCATTGCTACTTCAAAGTTTGCTCCTTTTGCAACAAATAAAATTGCAGTATTTACTGTTACAATAACAGTATTACTCGTGTCCATTACTGTAACCGGCGGCTCTCCTGGTACTAAAATATACTCTGCTAACGCCCCAGCAACGTTCACTACTGTACCACCATCTGGAAAACTTGTAATTGTAGCTTCATATGTTACAAGTGCGGTCTCACCAACTGGAATATCTGGTATCGTAAATCCAACCTGCGGATTTAACCCCGGCTGCGGAACTCCATTTATCGTTACACTATTTGCGACGAAATCAGCTTCTTGAGATAACACATCGATAAATTGAACATTCATCGCATCAGCAGTACCAGTATTTAATATACGAACAGAATACGTTACCGTTTCTCCTACTCCAACAATTGAATTGTCTACTTCTTTCAACATATCTAAACTGCCTCTATTTACCGGTGTCACTGTCGTATTACTTGAATTCGTAATTGTAAACGGTGGTTCTCCTGGAATCAATACGAAATCACCCGTTACACTCGATGAATTCATAATACTATTAGAAGGCGGTATTGCGATTACATTTACTTCAAATGTAATTAATACGCTATCCCCTACTGCAAGATCCGGTAATGAAAAACCTACAAAAGGATCTAAACCTACTTGCGGAATCCCATTTATCTGTACACTTCCTGGAACGAATTCTAAACTAGGCGATGGAATATCAATAAACTGAACATTTGTCGCAGTTACCGTTCCTGTATTTGTAACTTGCACACTATAAGTTAACGTATCCCCTAATCGTGTTGCTTGTTTATTCACGGTTTTTATAACATTAAAGCGTCCTCTATTTACCCTTGTTATTGTCGTATTACTCGGTTCAGTTACTACAATCGGTGGCTCTCCTGGTACTAAAGTAAAGCTGCCTGTTATATTTGCAACGTTCGTAATGGTTCCTGATGACGGGATGTTTGTAACTGTCGCTTGAAACGTCACTATAACTGTTTCACCAACTAGTATATCTCCAACTCCAAAGCCAGTAATCGGATTTAAGTTTGGTTGAGAAACTCCATTTACCGTTACACTATTCGGTACAAATGACGCTCCTGCTGAAATCGTATCAATAAATTGAACATTATTTGCTGTTACTGTTCCTGTATTCGTTATTTGCACTGTATACGTTACTACATCCCCAACTAGAGTAGCTGCTCTGTTTACTTGTTTAATAACAGTAAAGCTGCCTCTATTTACAGTTGTTAGTGTTGTGTTACTTGGCTGATTCACTACAACTGGTGGTTCTCCTGGTACTAAAATAAAGCTTCCCGTAACATTCGCCGTATTGGCAATTGTTCCGTTTGACGGAACGCTAACAACTGTTACTTGGAATGTGACTTCTACACTTCCCCCTGGATTTATATCTGGAAGCGGGAATCCATTATTCGGATTGAATCCAGATTGTAACACACCATCTATCGTTACACTGTTCGGCACGAATGCTATAGAGGAAGGTAATACATCACTATATTGAACATTCGTTGCTGTCACTGTTCCTGTATTTTGAACTACTGTTGTATATGTGATTGTATCGCCTACCGCAACAACCGGCTGACTTACTGATTTTAATACATTTAATCCAGGCTCATTGATTTCTGTTAATGTCGTATTACTTGTCGTCGTCTCCGTAATCGGTGGTTCTGTTTCACTTACAGAAAATGTAGCTGTAACGTCTACAAAGTTAACAATCGTTCCACCTTCTGGTACGCTTGTAACCACTTCCTGATATGTCACAAGCACAAAATCATCTACAGGTATATCTGGAACTGTAAAACCAATGAAAGGATCTAATCCTGGTGCAGGCACTCCGTTTATACTCACACTTCCTGGTACAAATGCTACTCCAGCAGAAGTCGTATCGATAAATTGAACATTGGTCGCTGGCACTGTTCCGAAATTAAAAATCAATACATCATACGTTAATATTTCTCCTACAGTCGCTACTTCTTTATCTACTAGTTTTAACGGAAAAATAGACGCTATATTAATTGTCGTAACGACTAAATTCGTTAATATCGTTTGCGTAATCGGTGGTTCCTGCGGATTCGGTTGTGAAGTAAATGTAACGTCAGCATCATTTAATATGACTTCATTATCTGGAACCTCTGTAATCGTCACTTGGAATGTTACCGTAATACTTCCACCAGCATTTAATAATGGACTAACTGTAAAGCCTATTTCTGGATTCAAACCAGGTTGCTGTATTCCACCTATCGTTACACTGTTGTCAACAAACGTCGTTCCTTCTGGTATGACATCTTGGAAGAACACATCTGTAACTGGTATAATTCCTACATTTGAAATGAGCACGGTATACGTTAATACATCCCCAACCGCTCCAGTTGCAACGTCAACTGTTTTTGTTGCTGTTACTTCACCAGGAGGAGGTAACGGTATTGTAACTACCGTTGTATTACTTGAGTTCGTTGTTGTTACAGGTGGTTGTAAAGGATTTAATAAGAAAGTGGCTGTAGCAGATGCTGTATTTAATACTGCTCCACGTGTAGACGGTGCAACTACCGTAACTTGGAACGTTACTGTCAATGATGTTCCAGCTGCAATATTAGGAAGCGGGAAACCAACATTTGGGTCAAATCCTGGTTGTGGCGTCCCATTTATCGTTACACTATTTGCTACAAATGTTGTTTCTGGAGCAATTGGATCAATGAAAGAGACATTCGTTGCTGTTACTGTACCGTTATTTCGAATGACAACAGAATACGTGTAAGTTTCTCCAAGTGCTGCTTGTTGTACAGATGAAGATTTTTGTATATTTAATCGAGCTGTATTTACTTGTGTCACTACAAAATTACTATTTGTAACAGTCGTTATTGGAGGGTTTGCTGGATTTATAAGAAAACTGGCAGTAACGTTCGATTGGTTTCTAACATTTCCACCGCTCGGAACACTCGTCACTGTAACTTGAAACGTAATCGTAGCCGTTTGCCCGACTGGAATATTGGTAACAGGGAAACCTGCCATAGGATCCGCGCCTTGCTGTACGACTCCGTTGATCGTTACACTATTTGCTACAAACGCAGTACCGGACGGAATTGGATCTTGAAAAATAATATTCGTTGCAGGAACAGTTCCTGTATTTTGAATAAGAATCGTATACGTTAACGTATCCCCTACTCCTGCTTGTGGTGTATTTACACTCTTCATTACATTAAGTGATCCTACATTCACTCGCGTCACAACAATATTACTAATCGTTACAATTGTTATTGGTGGCTGGAGAGGACTTACTTGAAAATCAGCAGTTACATTTGCATTATTCGGAAGAACTCTATTTGGCGGTACACTCGTGATTGTCACTTGAAAAGCAACTGTTACTATCCCTCCTACTGGAATATTGGCAAGCGGAAATCCAGTTGTTGGGCTTAAACCTGGTTGAGGTGTTCCGTTTATTGTTACACTATTCGCTACAAACGTTGTTCCAGATGGAATTGGATCAAGGAATGATACATTTGTTGCTGCTACTGTTCCACTATTTTGTATACGAACTGTATACGTTAACGTATCTCCTAAACCAGCTTCAGTAGCGCTTACACTTTTCATCACATTTAATCCTGAGGAATTCACGACAGTCATAACCGTATTACTTGGTACTGTTACAGTAATCGGTGGCTCTGTCGGATTTACAAGGAAATCTCCCGTTACATTCGCATTATTTACGACATTATTTCCTTGGGGGATTTCATCAATTAATACTTCAAAGCTAACAATTACATTCGCACCAGTAGACAAATTATTTAATGGGAATCCAAGTTCTGGATCTGCCCCTTCTTGTAAAACACCATTAACAACTACACTGTTTTCAATAAATAATGTCCCTTGTGGAATTGAATCTTGGAAAAATACATTTGTAGCTGGTACACTACCTGCATTTATGACTTCGATTGTATATACTAAAACATCACCTACCGTTGCAACATCCGTATTCACTGATTTCACAACTTCAAAATTCCCTGATTGTACTGTTGTATTCACGACGTTACTCGGAACAGTAATAGTAACTGGTGGTTCACTCGGATTTACTTGAAAACTTGCGGATACAGTTGCACTATTTAAAATATCTTCATTTGGCGGATCCTGCTCAATTAATACTTCAAATGTAACTACAACTGTCTGTGCCGCAGGGATATTCGGAAGAGAAAATCCTAAATTTGGATTTAGTCCACTTTGTGGTGTTCCATTAATTGTTACAGAGTTTACAACGAAAGAAACCGCTGAAGAAGTAGTGTCTTGGAAAAATACATTTGTTAACGGAACGTTACCTGTATTTTGGACGGCAATCGTGTATGTTAAAGTATCACCTACTGCCGCTTGAGCTGTATTTACTTCTTTTATTACATTTAAACCACCTGTATTAACTTGTGTTACAACGGTATTCGTTTGTCTATTAATCGTTACTGGTGGTTGATTCGGAATAACGACGAAATTAGCAGATACATTACCGCGATTCGCAATCGTACCTCCTGATGGGGTAGATGTAACTCGTACTTGAAAAGTCACCGTTCTACTTCCACCTGGAGATATATTCGCTACTGTAAACCCAGTCGCTGGATTTGCCCCAGGTTGTGAAACTCCATCAACAGTTACACTATTTGGTATAAAAGTCGTTCCAATTGGGATTGGATCTTGAAAAATAACGTTCGTCGCCAGTACATTTCCTGTATTTTCAATTGTAACTGTATACGTAAGAACGTCATTAACTGTCGCAAAAGCTCTATCTACTGTTTTTCTCGTTCTTATATCAGCTATATTTATTGTAGTAAATACTGTATTACTCGTCGCTTGGCCTGAAACTGGTTGTTGACCAGGCACTGGAATAAAGTTAAATGTTACACTCGCACGGTTCGGAATTGGATTGACAAGAGGATTAGATGTCACTCGAACTTGAAAGCGTACTACAGTCGTTTGCGAAGCATTAATGCTTCCAAGATTAATACTACTTGCTGGATTCGCTCCTGGACGCGCTACTCCATTTACCGTAACACTATTTGTTACAAACGTTGTTCCAGCAGGTATACTATCAACAAAAATAACATTATTTGCAGCGACATTCCCATTGTTCGTGACATTCACTGTGTAGGTTAGTACGTCATTAAGTGTTGCCGTCTGTAGATCTACAGATTTTTGCAAACTTAGACTTGCACGATTTACCGTCGTCTGTACTGTATTTGAAGATGCTGTACTCGTGATAGGAGGACTTCCAACGAAAGGACGGAATTGGTAAGAAACCATTGCACGATTGGGAATTGGATTTGGACTTGGGAATGACGTTACTCTCACTTGAAATGTAACAATTCTTTGAGCATTATTAGGTATTGTCCCTAAATTAATTCCAATGGCTGGATTTGCACTCGGCTGGGTTACCCCACCTACTGTGACACTACCTGCAATAAAGGTTGTTCCATTCGGAATACTGTCTTGTAATACAACGTTATCCGCACTTCCCGTCCCTGTATTCGGAACGGTAATCGTATAGGTAAGAATATCGCCAACTGCTGCAACTGTTTTATCAACCGATTTAACAGGATTTATAATTGGCCCCGTTGCATCAATTTGAACACCAAAACCTGCCGCCGCATACCCATCTCCATTTGTAATGAAACGAACAGTCGCTGACGTCTGATTGTTTACTAATGACGAGGAGGCATCTACATTCGTAATATCCCACCCTTGTCTTCGAACTGCCAAAGCTATTCCTAATGGCTGATTCAAATTTCCAAACGTGCCGCTCGTATCTAGATTTCCACTGTCATTACAAATTTGTGACTGAAAGAAATTATTTGCAGGATTTCTCGGTCCGAATAAAGCAACTGTAGCATTAGCATTCGGTCCAAAGCGAAGTTGATCTCCAACGATGTTAGAATCACCTTCTTGGGCAGTTACAAGTACTCTTCCTGTAACAGTTCCCGTAGACGGCGTTGCAAAACCTGAAATAATTGCATTAACTGGCGGTGATGAAGCATCGATGATTTCTTGCCCTGCGTACACCGATAAATTTCGCAGTGGCAAACTCGCATTTTGATAAACGACTTCGAGGGTCCAACCTACTGAGCGGCTGATGGTTGAATCAAAAGACGTTCTTGCAGCTGGTACGGCACCAGTTGTATACGTACCGGACCCACTAGCATTAACAAGGTTGGTTACGTTAGCTGATCGAACATAATAAAACTGTTGCCCAACCGACCCTTGCTGCGCAGTAGCGGGATCTGGTGTAACAGAAAACGTCCCTGCCGGTGTCGTAAACGAAATATTATCATTTAAAAATGCAGTAACATCCTCAGTATCAGTCCTGTATGTGCCCGCCCACACTAGTTCTGCGTATAAAACACTACTCCCTGCTGGAAGGTTTAAAATTGCACTTGAAGAATTTAATGGCCAATCATTTGTCGTTCCTGCTGGGAACCCTGGCACTTGAAGCGATGTATTTACTGTAGTAAATACATCAATCGTACCGAAATTATTGCCTGGTGCAGGCGATGTAGGACTGAGTCCCAACGTATTCCCAGTGAACGTGACGGCACCAGTTACTGTCGTTGTAAATCGATTCATAAAAGGCACGTAATCATCTCATTTCATTTATAGTAAAAAGTGCTCTATACTATAAAATGTAGACAAACTATACAATGTACGTTGTCCAACAAAATTCCGCACATATGAGAGGAGTTTATAAATCTATGCGCTACGTTATCATAACAGGAACTTCACAAGGTTTAGGTGAGGCAATCGCCGCACAATTATTAGAAAAAAATACGAGCATCATCTCTATTTCTAGAAGAGAAAATAAAGATCTTACTAAACTTGCAGCGCAATATAACAGCAATTGCATTTTCCATTCCTTAGATCTTCAAGATGTACATCATTTAGAAACTAACTTTAACGAAATCATTTCATCCATTAAAGAAGACAATGTATCTTCTATTCATTTAATTAATAATGCGGGTACAGTTGCACCTATGAAGCCGATTGAAAAAGTAGAAAGCGAACAATTCATTACGAACGTTCACATTAATTTACTTGCACCTATGATTCTTACCTCCACTTTCATGAAACATACGAAAGACTGGAAAGTAGATAAACGTGTTATAAACATTTCATCTGGCGCAGGAAAAAATCCTTATTTTGGATGGGGCGCTTATTGTACAACGAAAGCTGGTGTAAATATGTTTACACAGTGCGTAGCAACCGAAGAAGCAGAAAAAGAATATCCAGTAAAAATCGTCGCATTTGCACCTGGTGTTGTTGATACAAGTATGCAAGCACAAATTCGTGAAACAAATAAAGAAGACTTCATAAATTTAGACCGCTTCATCGTACTAAAAGAAGAAGGAAAGCTATTATCACCCGAATATGTTGCAAAAGCTATTCGTAATTTACTAGAAACTGAAGACTTCCCTCAAGGCGAGGTTATTAGAATTGATGAATAACAAAAAAGCGTGCTAAAATAGCACGCTTTTTTTCTACTTCTCTAAAAATATGAGCACAGACTCCGCAATTTGTTCATAACCAATCTCTTGATAAATTTTATTCGATGTCGGATTTGCCAGATCCGTATATAATGTAGTTGTTTTGTAACCTTCGTCTAGCATTCGTTGACTAAGTGCAGCGACGCAACTAGATGCGTATCCTTTTTTCCGTGCTTCTTTCGGCGTATATACGAAATTAACTGTTATATTGTTTGTAGTCGGTCTCGTTTTTGCAGCTACAGAAACAAGCTTTCCTTCTACTTCTAGACCAAATAGACGACGGTTAGTAATTAATGTATGGGCGGTTTGTTTCGCTTCGTCTTTCGTAGTAGGAAGCCTTACATCTTCGCAAAATTGATAAATCCACTGTTCTATTAATGGTAGCTCATCACCACCTATTTCTCGAAAAGCCCCATCCTCATTCCACTTCTTCTTAACCTGTTGTAATGCATACACACCTTGTTCCATTACAACATTCGTTTTCTTATTTTCTAACACGGCAATCTCTTCCGCTAATTTCTGTACAATTTTCTTATTACCAATCAATCCAGGAACATTTGAATATACTTTCGTTAATTTGTTTGCAAGTTCCACGATCTCCTCTTCTGCCATTTCAGACGTAGCAACAATGATTTGTTTCTTCTCTTCTGTTTGAAGAAATACAGCTGCTATTTCTTCCTCTTGTTTTGCTACCCCCATAAATACCGGTTGTTGGACCATTTGTAATACACCTAATATGAGATTATTTTCCTGCTCATTCTTTTCTAAAAATGACGTAACCTCTTCTTTAAAAGTAAGAATCTCTTCATATACATGTAATTGAATCATCGACAATCTCTTCTCTCTATTTATAGTTTCATAAAGTATTGGCGATTAATTCACTAAATTCCTCTTTTACGATTCAATAATATTCAAAGCTAACGTAGTCAAATCATTTTCAGCTTGTAAAATTCTTTGTTTTTCCCTTTCAAATACCTTTTCTTCTTTTTGAAATGACTCTTTTCGATTTTTAATCATGCGCTCCATTTCTTTTTTACTCGGTCCACCGTATACATTTCTTTTTTGAATGAAAGCTTCTGGCGATACAATCTCTTCCCACTCGTTTTCTAATAAATGTATTTTATAATTTTCTTGTAAGTATATGTTTACATCTTTTAAATGTAATTCATGTAGCTCCTTTTGTTGCTCCAATGACATATTTGCAATAACACTTGCTGCATGATGCGCATGCCGAAATGGAATGTCATAGTTTTTTGTTAAAACATCTGCGAAATCAGTTATCGTAATTGCATGTTTATAAGATCGACTTTTCAACGTTTCTTCTTCTACTTTCATCGTTCGAATAACTGCATTCATAATACAAAAAACGCGAATAGTCTTTTCAATTCCTTTATATAAATACGGCTGCAAATCATCTTCCGTATCGACAATATCGCCAAATGGTGTATTATGGATCATTTGAAATACTGTAAATGCTTCTCCTAAAGCGCTACTCGTAATCGCACGCGCATGCTCAATTGAAACTGGATTTCGCTTTTGCGGCATAATACTACTAATTTGTACATATGGCTTCGCAACAGTAATACCATCATACTCTTTCGTTGCTAATAGTAAGAAGTCATGAATCCATCTACTCGTATTCGTCATAATTACCATAAGTAACGAACTAACCTCTAATAAATAATCCGCTCCAGCAACAGCATCATATGAGTTCTCAATTACATTTGTAAACCCAAGTAAATAGGCCACTCGGTCTCGTTTAATCGGGAAACTTGTTGTAGAAAGAGCAGCGGCTCCCATTGGGGACTGATTTAAAAGTTTGTACGTTCTTTTCATTCGTTCTAAATCTCTTTGCATCGTATCATAAATCGCTAACGTATAATGACCAAATGTTGTTGGCTGTGCTGGTTGTGTATGTGTATAAGCTGGCATAATCGTTTCCTTATGGTCAGCAGCAAGTTGCAATACACTTTCTTGCAATAACAAATGGTGCTCCATTAATCGTAGTACGTATCGCCTTAAACTCATGCGATACATCGTTACCCCCATATCATTTCTACTTCTACCAATATGCATATTACTTACAAAATCGCATTTCGCTTCTTGAGAAATTAAATGTTCCACTAAAAAAAAGAGATCTTCATGCTGCTCTGTATATAGCAATTGATCTTTTGGAATTCCCTCTATCTTTTTTAGTGCGTGTAATATAACTTTAGCTTCTTCCTTTTTCATTAAATTCTCTTCCGTCAGCATCGCAATATGCGCTTTATGCACTTGAAACATATCTTTTAATAAGTAATCTCGCTGAAAATGAAATACATGTTGTAATACACAATCTACATATGTTCTCCCAGGGAAATCAGCGCCTTCACTCTTTATAAACTCTTCTTTACTTTGTTTCATCACCTTTTCCCCTCTCACCTAAGTATTACTACCCATCATACCCAGAGATAGGAAAAAAGTGCTTGTATATAAAAATAAACTCGATGCAGAAAGCACCGAGTTTACTTAATAAAAGTCGCATCATACTTATCACTTTGCAACACTTGGAAATGTAAGTTCGCTAAATGTTTTCGTATTTCTGCACTGTCGTCCTCATTTAAATTATTTGCTAAGAACACAATTTCTGTACAGTTCCCGCGTTTATCCATCGCATAAACTGCTTTTGTAACTGTCCATGGCGTATAGCCATTTTTTTGCCCTGCATGTCTAAATGTTTTACGGTATTTCTTAGCACTCATATCTGTTTCAACGATATTCGCCCACACTTTTTCTTCAGCGTCTGTCAGGCCACCTTTATGATTTGCCTTTTGAAGCAGTACCATATAATCATTTGCAGAAGCTGCTGGTAATCGATCTGACCAAATTTTATCGTAACGTTCCTCTAAATAAAGAGGAATTTCCTTCTGTAATAATGGCCCTTTCTTTTTTAAGCGTTCATGAATGATCATCGCATATTCACGATATTGCTCTTGAGACATTTCTTTTAACTTTTTCTCTATTTTATATTTCGGAACATGTAGTTCTTTATGCAAATATCCAGGGATGTATAAAGATGAAACAATCGGAAATAGCGGCTGATGTGCTGGAAGCGATAAACTTTGTAAATTACGATTAATATTATCTAATCCTAACACTTCCATTAAATATTCAGCATTCGCATTCGAACTAAATTTAACCATTCCTTTTGCCACTTCTTCTAAAGAAACCGCTCCTTCTGTTATCTTGTCTGTCTTTTGCAAATACTTTTGCCATCTATCTTGTGCACCACCATCTGTATTCGGTACGTAATAACGATTCAGATCATTAATGGAAACGAAACTAGACGGGTCAATTTTCCCTTCTGTAACTTGTTTCGTATATTCAAGCGCCACAATTAATTTCATCGTACTAGCAACTGGTAATACAACGTTGGGATTGACAGAATAAACAACTTTATCATTTCTCTTTACTAGAAGCGCACTATTTTTTTCATCTTTATGTTCTTCAATAAAGGATGCGATATACTGTGCATCATCATTATTAGAACTCCACACTTTTTTTACTAAAAAATTACCCGATATTAGCAAAACGAAAATACCCACAATTACTGCGCATACTATAGTTTTTTTCAAGTAAAATTCCTCTCCTATTGTGTAACTCTTCTCTATTTATCTTAAAAAAACAAAATAATGGAGATGGTTATTGAAATAACCATCTCCATTATTTTAACTTGTATTCTCCTATTATGTCTACGTCATAATTTTCACGAAGTCTTCGAGAAATTTTTTATAATGCAATGACCAACCGATTCGCACCCAATTCTTTAAAGCTTTTGAGTCAGGTTGAGGACGGAAATCAGCAATACTTTCACCCTTTGCAATTCCAACTGTATCTATATCGACTCGGCGATATACATAATCTAAAAGGGACGGATTCGCCGCGACCATCATTGTAACAACGTCATGTACTGGGCTACCTGTTATTTTGGGATTTAACTTTTTATACGCTTTATAATAATACGCAAATATTGGTTCAATTAATTTATTAAAATTCGTTTTAGAGTGTTTCGTAATATATTTCACCATCTCTGGCGTAATAATTGCTTCAGATGTAACGTTAAGTGGCACTAATGTCACATTCTTGGCATTTTGCATAACTAATTGTGATGCAATCGGATCACCATGAAAATTCGCCTCTGCGACTGGTGTCACATTGCCGGGCATTAAAAAAGCACCGCCCATTATATAATATTCTTTCACATACTTCATCATCGGCTTTTCTAAAATAAATGCTGTCGCTAGTGTCGTTGATCTACCAGCATCCACAATGATTAATTCTCCTTTATACTTTTCAAGAATATCAAAAAAAGCACAAAAAGGTTTTATATTTGGCGAAAAAGCTTTTGGTGGTTTAATCGGTCCTAATCCATCTGCCCCATGAATTTCCGGATAATACGTTACATAGTCCCCAGATAAAGGGATTTTTGCACCATTAATAACAGGTATATCTTCCCGCCCTGCTATTTGTAATAAATATGCTGCATTACTTGTCGCCTTTTCTTGCGTTACATTTCCATATCCTGTTACAACACCAACAATATCAATATCAGGATGCATAATTCCATACATGATGGCTAAAGAGTCATCAATTCCCGGGTCTCCCAAAAATAATACTTTTTTCATCGACCTCAACTCCATCCCCTCAATTGTTATTAATTTATGAATCGCAATAGGCATACAGAATAAAAAAGAACAAATTTATACGAAAAAAACGCAGTCCTATAAGGACTACGTTCTCCCTCTAACCTATACTGTTTTTCTTCACAACACTCATACTTCCAATGATATAAGCGATAAACGCAAAACAAATTGGGAAGACAACTGTATGTATACCGAACGGATTTGGATAGAAAAGGTGAATACACATATATGAACCTACCCCAACTAAAATAGAGGCAAGCGCTCCTGTTGCATTTCCCTTTCTCCAATATAACCCTAATACGATTGGCCAAATGAATGCTGCTTCTAATCCACCGAAAGAAAATAAATTTAACCATATTAAAAAATCTGGTGGTTTAATTGCTGCTGCATAAACGAGCAGCCCTACGATAGCAGTAATCCACAAACTTCCTTTTCTGATTGTACTGTCTGCTGCATCTTTATTTATGTAATTTACGTATATGTCTTTAATAATTGATGAACTTACAAGTAACAATAACGAATTTACTGTAGACATAATTGCTGCCATTGGCGCAGCTAAGAAAACACCAGCTAGCCAAGGTGGCAATACTTCCATCGCGAGTAGCGGCATGACTTTATCCGGTACCGTTATACCCGGAAGTACGACTCGTGCAAATACACCTGTTAAATGCATACCAATCATAATGGTACCTACAACAACCGTACCAATTATTAACGCTTGATGCATAGCTTTTGAGTTTTTATAAGACATGGCACGCACACTAATTTGCGGTAAGCCAACAACGCCAATTCCAATTAAAATCCAAAATGATGTCACATATGATTTCGTTAAACTACCATCCGCTCCGAATGGTGTAATTAAATTCGGGTTAATTTGAACAAGTTCCTGCATAATCTTTTCAATTCCACCACCAGCAATGACAGTAGCAATTAAAATGATTGTCGTTCCAACTAACATAATGATTCCTAATAACGTATCTGATAAAGCAACTGCACGAAATCCACCAATTAATACGTACACAAGTACAGAAAAAGTAAATAAAAATAGTGCTGTTGTATAAGAGAGACCCGTTAACGACTCAATTAATCGGCCACCGCCGACCCACTGAGCTACTGTTGCTGAAAATAAGAAGATAATAATACATAACGCAGACAGTATAACAACTGCCTTATTATTGTACCTTCCCTTTAAATAATCGATAAGAGTAATGGCTTCCATCTTCCTAGCGATAATTGCAAACTTTTTACCGATAACCGTTAAAACGATATACCCTGTTACAACTTGAATCGCAGATAGTAGTACCCATCCAAGCCCCATATTGTACGCAATACCAGGACCACCAATAAAGCTACTAGCACTACCGTATGTAGCAATCATTGTCATCGCTAATAATAAACCGCCAAGCTCACGACCGCCAAGAAAATATTCTTGCAAAAATTTATTATGAGCAGTTGCTTGCACGCGTCTTGAAGCATATACACCAATTAAAAATACAACGATAAACGAAATTATCATTGGAATGATTACATACCAATTCATCTATTATTCCTCACTTTTTTCTTCCTCATCGAGTGAAATATCTTGAAATACAAAACGAACAACTAAACTAAGTAAAATAACCATAACGATAAATCCAACGATACAGCTATAAAAAAACCATGCCGGAAAACCGAATACATATGTATATTCACTTGGATTTTTACTACCAAGCCCATAAGCAAATCCGTACCATATTATAAAATTAATAATAGCAAGTCCAAGACCAATTAACGCTTCTCTATGGGCAATTCGAAAGCGTGGATCATCATGATAATTCTTCATTTTCCCCCTCCTCTCACGATGTATTATTGTACCATTGTTCTTCTAGTTTTTCCTACTAGAAAGCAAAAACAAGCAGGATTTTTTATAATCATATAGAAGATTCTCTTACATTACATATTTTTTACAATTGTAACACAAATGAAATTTGAATTTTCAGTATTTATTAATTATGATTTTAATTAGAGGCTTTCCATCTAGTTCCCACATCCTTGATTTCGGAATAAACGCCGTCTCGTACTGCGTTTACATTATATTTTCAAGGGGGTTATACAATGAGTCAACTAGCTGTAAATCTTCATGAAAAGGTAGAAAAGTTTCTTCAAGGTACAAAAAAGTTATATGTGAATGGATCTTTCATTGAAAGCGCTTCCGGTAAAACCTTTAAAACACCTAACCCAGCAACTGGCGAAACACTTGCCATCGTTTCTGAAGCTGGTCGCGAAGATATTCATAAAGCTGTCGTTGCAGCTCGCATGGCTTTTGACGAAGGTCCTTGGTCTCGCATGAGCACTGCTGAGCGAAGCCGCCTTATGTACAAGTTAGCTGATTTAATGGAAGAACATAAAGAAGAGCTTGCACAACTCGAAACGTTAGATAACGGAAAGCCAATCCGTGAAACAATGGCAGCAGACATACCGCTCGCAATTGAGCATATGCGCTATTATGCTGGCTGGGCTACGAAAATCGTTGGTCAAACAATTCCTGTTTCCGGTGATTACTTTAACTATACACGCCATGAGGCTGTTGGTGTCGTCGGTCAAATTATTCCTTGGAACTTCCCGCTTCTTATGGCAATGTGGAAAATGGGAGCAGCGCTTGCTACAGGATGTACAATCGTTTTAAAACCTGCAGAACAAACTCCACTATCTGCTCTATACTTAGCTGAATTAATTGAAGAAGCTGGATTCCCGAAAGGTGTTATTAATATCGTACCTGGATTCGGTGAATCAGCTGGACAAGCTCTCGTTAATCATCCACTCGTTGATAAAATTGCATTTACCGGTTCTACTCCAGTCGGTAAACAAATTATGCGACAAGCATCCGAATCATTAAAACGCGTTACACTTGAGTTAGGCGGTAAATCACCAAATATCATCTTGCCAGATGCTGATTTATCTCGCGCGATTCCTGGTGCACTTTCTGGTGTTATGTTTAACCAAGGACAAGTATGCTCTGCTGGATCACGCTTATTTGTTCCGAAGAAAATGTACGATAATGTCATGGCTGATCTCGTCCTCTATTCTAAAAAACTAAATCAAGGTGTCGGTCTTAACCCTGAAACAACAATCGGTCCTCTCGTTTCCGAAGAACAACAAAAACGTGTAATGGGCTACATTGAAAAAGGGATTGAAGAAGGCGCTGAAGTACTTTGCGGAGGTAGTAATCCATTCGATCAAGGCTACTTCGTTTCTCCTACCGTATTCGCTGACGTAAATGATGAAATGACGATCGCAAAAGAAGAAATTTTCGGTCCGGTTATTTCTGCAATACCGTTTAACGATATTGATGAAGTAATTGAACGTGCAAATAAATCACAATTCGGCTTAGCGGCTGGTGTGTGGACAGAAAATGTTAAAACAGCACACTATGTTGCAAGTAAAGTACGTGCAGGTACAGTATGGGTTAATTGTTATAACGTATTTGATGCAGCATCTCCATTCGGAGGATTTAAACAATCTGGTCTTGGTCGTGAAATGGGATCTTACGCATTAAATAACTATACAGAAGTGAAGAGCGTTTGGCTCAACTTAAACTAATGAAAAGAACCTGGCCTATCCGGTCAGGTTCTTTTCATTATGTATTCATTTAAACTTGCAGTCCCCCGCTAACATTTAATACTTCTCCTGTAATATAGGATGCGTATTCTGACGCTAAAAAGGCCGCTGCGTTCGCAATATCTTCTGGCGTTCCAATTCTACCAACTGGAATCGCACCAACCATCTTTTCTTTTACTTTATCTGGTATCGTTTTTGTCATATCTGTATCCATAAACCCTGGACAAATCGCATTACACGTAATGCCGAAGCTTCCAACTTCTTTCGCCGCTGTTTTCGTCAAACCTACAACTCCTGCCTTTGTAGCAGCATAATTCGCTTGACCTATGTTTCCTTCTCTACTAATTGAAGATATATTAATAATGCGTCCATACCCTTGTTGTCTCATGTAAAGAAGCGCTGGCTGCATACAATAAAAAACACCTGTTAAATTTACTTGCAGTACTTGTTCCCATGCAGGTTTCTCCATCTTATGTAACATTGCATCTCGCGTAATCCCTGCATTATTTACTAAAATATGCAGTGTACCAAATGTTTGGACAGCGTATTCAATTAAGGACTTCGCATCATTTTGATTACTCACATCACAACGATACTGCTTCACTTCATACCCTTCATCTGATAACTCACGTGTCGTTTTTTGTAGCTTTTCTTCATTTACATCGCTAATTAATACTTTCGCCCCTAGTTTTGCATAAACCCTTGCAATCTCTTTTCCAATTCCCTGTGCAGCTCCTGTTACTACAGCAGTTTTTCCATTTAAAAACTCCATCCCTATCCCCCATTTCTATTACTTATACTGTATATTTCGGCTCTTTGCTTCCCAATTCCTCTTTGTATAAAAAAGTCTATTTGTGTCAAACTAACTTTGCAACGTCGCATAAAACACAAGGAGATTGTGTCGAATGAACAAAAAAAATTTCAAGCAAAACAAAGCTGCTGATGGCATTGACGTTGAGTTCTCTCGTGAACTCGCTGACCACAATGATTTAGAAGCAAACGCACGTGCAAATGCCGCTGATGCACGTCAAAAACGCCAGTCAACAGAAAAATAAGGGACGCACAACCTTATTCTTTTCAACAGGGACCTACTACCCAACAAAATAAACCGAGAGACATCCTCTCGGTTTATTTTCTATATTTTTTTATATAATGTGCTAAAGTAAGTAGCGGATATATATATGCATAGCTATGATAGCGAATATAAAACCCGCCTGGCAAACCTGTTCCGGTAGGATATTTTTCATTCACATAAGGATTCGCAAGCAAATATGAAATACCTTTTCGAATAGTTGGTGTTTCTTTATCATGGTAAGAAATGAGAGCATCTAATGCCCACGCTGTTTGGGATGGTGTACTAAATGGTAAAGTAACGAACCTTTTTTCCACACTACTGTGGCACGATTCTCCCCACCCACCATCTTCATGCTGTATATGTTCCAGCCATAAAGCTGCTCTTTTCAATGAAGGATTGCTAGATGGAATTCCGAGTGACCGTAAACCTGTCATCACCGCCCACGTACCATATATATAACAAATCCCCCATTTCCCGTACCATGATCCATTTTTCTCTTGTACATTCATTAACCAATTTATCGCACTTTGTTTTTGCTTCTCAGGCAATTCATTTTGCGCATATGTCCCGAAAAGCTCTAACACTCTTCCTGTAATATCTGGTGTAGAGGGATCTGTAATCATATCGCTTGCATTTTCGATTGGTAAATTTGCTAATAAATTGCTTGTCACACCTTTTTCAAACGCTGCCCAGCCACCATCATTATTTTGTAATCCTTTAACCCAATTGACCCCTTTCTTCCAAGCATTATCTACATTTTCGTTCCCTCTACTTCTTGCCAACGCTCTTAGCACAGCTGTTGTATCATCGACATCTGGAATTGTCGTATTTACATCCGAAAAACCCCAACCGCCTGGAGTCAGCGCCGGAGCATGTATGCTCCAATCAGCTTTTTTTGTATGTTGTTTTTTTAATACATATGTTGCTGCATGTTGAATCATCTTATTATCTTTCGAAGCGTGTGCCTCTTGTAACGTATAGCTGAGTAAAGCCGTATCCCATACAGTTGAAGGAGAGTTTTGCAAATGATCCCCTCTTTCCATCTTCCATATATAAGATGTTATCCCAGCTATAGCTTTTTGAATCATCGATGATTGAAGAGAATGTCCTAACGCGAGTAAAGCATAAATCATATAAAATGAGGCAGTTGCGTAACTATATAACGTTCCATTTTCATCAATACGCTCTTTCATAAAACGTTCGACTTCCTCATATCCTTTGTGGTGTAAAGAAAGTGGATACGATATGATTTGTTTTACATCACCTAATAACGTTTGAAACAACGGAGACCTCTCCTCCCGAAACCATTCCCCGCCCCCGCCTGCGATATGATTTAAATTTGGCAGTAACTTTTTTCCTACTCGAAATCTTTTATTTAAACAAACCATCATCGGAATTAAATGGATACGTGCTGAGCTACTCAATTCAAATATACTGAGGGGTGAATCATTTTGCAGAAACATAATCGGTGTTGGCAAATGAAAGAGCGAAGGGTATTCATATTCTCCATGAATTGCTAATAAAAACTTCGTCATAAAATGAGCACGCGCCACGCCTCCACGTTCCTTAATAAACATTTCGGCTCGCCTCATATTCGCATCTTCTTTTGTATATTTTTTTGAAGCTAGTAAGGCAGCATAAGATTGAATTGTAGCAGATAAATTGCCACCCACTTCATCTTCATACAACTTCCATGTTCCTTCATTTGTTTGAAGTGATGCTAATCTTTTTACAAACGGTTCTATCTCTTTATCTCTACCTAATAATTTTAATAAAAAAATCATATGGCAATCTGTTAATGGTGCTCCTTCAAAACAAAACTGCCACGTACCATCTTGCCGTTGCATCGTTTGAAGTGCAGTTGTTCTTCTCGCTATTTCTTCATGCACTTTTTCATATAATAACAAATTACTCACCCACCCTTTCGAAATCCGTATAACGATATTCAAAAAGGTAGCTAAATATGTATGAAAATAAAGAAAAACAGAACATATAAAATGTTCTGCTCATAAGCAATATCCCACTCCGACAATAATCCCTACTAAAGCACCGACTACTACTTCATACGGTGTATGCCCGACAAGTTCATTTAACTTCTTATATTCTGTTTGTCTACCGTGAAAGAACTCATTCAATATTTTCGCTTGCTTACTAACTGCAAGTCTTACTCCTGAAGCATCATACATAACAATTATTGCAAAGATAGCAGCAATAGCAAATAAAGTACTTTCCACACCTTCCACAACGCCAACACCTGTCGCAAGTGCTGTAACAGTTGAAGCATGAGAACTCGGCATCCCACCTGAAGCGAAAAACTTTGCAAAATCAAATTCACCCGTTTTGAATAATTTAAAGACTACTTTCGTTAATTGTGCTAGAAACCATGAAATTACAGCGGCCATAAGCGGATCATTATGTAAAATTGTTTCCACGTTCTCAGCTCCCTACTGACTATAATGGAAATCTATATAGTATCAGTATAAAGAAAAATGCGTAGAAAATACTACGCATTATGATACTTTTGCTGATTTATTTTTTATAAATTTCGGTTGTTTCTGCACTAAAAACTTTGTTTTCGCTATTGAAAACACAAATAATGCAACCCATATACAGAAAAATGCCATCATATGAGTAGATGTGAAATGTTCACCAAATACGAATACACCTAAAATTAAACTAATTGTTGGCGCAATATATTGTAAAAAACCTACCATATAGAGCGGAATAAGTTGTGCTCCTTTTGCAAAATAAAAAAGTGGTAAAGCTGTAACAATGCCTGCTCCTATTAATAGTAACGTCGATAACATGGAAATAGATCCAAATGAACCGAATCCATGCGCTCCTGTCATAACGAGATAGATAATCGCAAACGGCGTCACTAACATTGTTTCCATCGTAAGACCAATTGTCGCATCATAGTTTAACAATTTTTTTGTTAATCCATATAATCCAAATGAAAAGGCAAGTGATAAAGAAACCCACGGAATAGATCCGAAACGCACTGTTAAAATGATAACCCCTACCCCAGCTAGCCCAACTGCAACATATTGCCAAAAGTTTAACTTTTCCTTTAAAACGACTGTACCAAGTAAAATACTAATAAGAGGATTAATATAATAGCCAAGACTCGCTTCAATGACATGATTATGATTAACGGCCCATATGTAAACAAACCAGTTTCCGCTAATCAAGACTGAAGCTATTGTTAATGACATTAATAATTTAGGTCGTTTAAAAAGATTCACGAACTCCCCAATAAACTGACGAAACCTTTTCGTAACACCTAATACAAGTAACATAAAAACAAACGCCCAAACGATGCGGTGTGCTAATATTTCATCTGCCGGAACTTCCTCAACCCATTTCCAATAGATTGGTAGGATTCCCCACATCGTATATGCACCAGCCGCATATATAATCCCTTTTTTTTGCTGTGCTGATTGACTCTCCATCTTCCCTTTTCTCCTCTTCTCATTTTTCTCCATTATACGGTCCCGCATGCTCACTTTACCAATAATCAATCTGCAATTCTTTCGACATTTCTCATACAGCAAAAAGTAAACATACTGTTATAACGACAAGTAACGGTATACCGAAAACAAATTTCTTTTTATGTGTTTTATGGCGAAACATATACATACCGATCCAAGCACCAACTGCGCCTCCAGCTGCCGCTGATAAAAACAACGTACTTTCTGGCGTTCTCCACTGTTTTTTCTTCGCTTTTCGTTTATCAAGCCCCATAAGGCTAAAAGCTATAACGTTAATAATAATGAAATAAGTCCATTTCATCGCTTTCTCTCCCTATGAAAAATTCGCTTAATGGTAACATGAAAAAACGATGGAAACAACTGAAGAACACTTTTTATTAATTAGTTACCTTTATATTTAAATAACCAACTAAAATTGCAGTTAAAGCAATTAAATAGAAAGATGTTATGAACAGAATCTTATATTGCATTCCCCTCACCCACTGCCATATCATCGAAAAAACTTCTCTCAATCTCTTTTTCATCAAAATGAAGAACTACAATTAGTCCTACATATAAAGAAACGAAATTTAGAAACCATTCGCCATTTTCATCTTTGTTAGCTAGACATTTAAATATCCCTTGAAATTGCATGCGCTCATCTGAAGCAACAACTGGTCGCACCCCAAAATATTTCAATACGAAATGTAAATCCATCTGCACGGATAATGATAAAATACATTTTAATAGCTCCGTATACTCTACACTATCTTTTTGACTATACAACTTCACAAGCTTTTGATGTAAAGTAGAAATCGATAATTCTTCGTCAGTCACTTTAGTTGCTTCTACCATTTCAATCATCTTTTTCATATCCATTACATATACGCCTCCTGTTACAAAACAAAAGCAAACGTGTATTTATTTTATAATCAGCAATAATTGAGTATTTCTCATCTCTCGTTCTTCTTCACTAACTAAGTCATACTTCTTTAGAAGATGAAAGACATCATTTAATATCTCCTGTGAATGATTACGTTGCAAAAATCCCTTCAATCCTATAAAAATCCCTTCCGGTAAAAAAACCTTCTGACTTTCAAGCTTATTCATTACATCTTCCATAGAATGATCGATATTACACGCCATACTAAACTTCCCCCTCTATCCTCTATAAATAATATCTTCCGCTAACGATGTAAACACTTCTCCTACAAGAGATTCTTCATCATATACAGATGAGCCGTTATTTTCTTCTCGTTTTGCAAAAGGTATTTGTGCGATCACTTCTGTTTGCAATTGTTCTGCAAGCATTTCGCCTCCACCTTTTCCGAAGAGATAATTTTTTGATCCATCTTGTTCTTCATAATAAGCCATATTTTCTACAATCCCTAAAATCTCGTGTTTCGTATGTTTTGCCATTACACCTACTCTAGATGCTACGAATGAAGCTACATTGTGTGGTGTTGTAACGATAATTTCTTGAGCCTGTGGGATCATTGCTGCAACATCAATAGCAACATCTCCTGTACCAGGTGGTAAATCAAGAAGTAAATAATCTAATTCTCCCCAGTGTGTATTCGCAAGGAAATTTTGAATCCATTTATTTAACATCGGTCCGCGCCACATAACCGGGGTATTTCCTTCCGTAAAAAATCCCATCGACATAATTTTAACACCGTGACTAACAACTGGAATTGCTGTTTGATCAATCATCGTCGTTTTTTGATTCGTTTCCATCATAGCTGGAATGCTAAAACCATATATATCTGCATCTAATATCCCCACTTTTTTGCCCATACGAGCTAAAGCAGTTGCAAGGTTAATTGTCACCGTTGATTTTCCAACTCCACCTTTACCGCTCGTTACAGTAATAAATCGTACCCCTGAATCCAGGCGAAGCATACTCGGCATTCCCGTTTCTGTTCTAGTATTCTTCTTTAACTTCTCTGTTAGCGCAGCTCGTTCTTCTTGTGTCATAGAACCAAATGTCAAATCTACTTTAGATGCACCAATTGCCTGAAGAGACTCTTCCACATCTTGTTGAATTTTTGCCTTTAATGGACAACCTTGAATCGTTAGCACTACTTCAAGTTTAACCTCTGTTCCATTCATTTGTATATTTCTAACCATATTTAATTCTACAATACTTTTGTGTAACTCCGGATCCTCTACATGTTTTAATGCGTTCATTATTTGTTCTTGCGTAATCATAGCACTCATCCCTTCTCGTATTCGAATTTATATACAACATTTTCTTGGCAAAAAAGCTTTTTATCCCCCGCTAACAGGCGGGATTAATGCGACTATATCTCCAGCTTTTATCATCTCTTCATTCGTTACAAACTCTTCATTAACAGCCACCATCACTCTATCAAGCGATTGTAAACAATAGTTTGCTTTGAGCCATTCTTTTAATTGCTGAACTGTCATTTCTTGTTTTTCAAAAATTACGAATCGATCCGATCCGACTTCCTCACGCAAATTTGCGAACAATAAAATTGTAATCATCTTCTCATTCTTCCTTCTTCGGTTTTCCTTCTGGATATGCCGTATTTTCAAGCTGATCTCCAATCCACATCGTTCCATCTTCCCAAAATTCTTTTTTCCAAATTGGGACGATTCGTTTTATCCGTTCAATCGCGTATTCATTCGCTTCATACGCTACTTTACGATGCGGTGATGAAACTGCAATGACTACCGCAATATCCATGATTTCTAGCCGCCCTACACGATGTGTAATTGCTACTTTGGCATCCGGCCACTTATCATTAATCTCTTTACCAATTTTCGTAAGTTGTTTTACTGCCATCGGTTTATATGCTTCATACTCTAAATATAGTGTTCGTTTTCCTTTTGTTAATTCTCTCACCGTACCAATAAATGTTGTAATTGCACCTGCTTCTCTTCTTGCGACTTTATTCGTTACTTCTTCAACTACAATCGGTATATCTACAATCTCAAATAGCGCTTGTCCCACTAGAACCACCTCTCACTTTACAAATCGTCCAAGACCATTCACTACCTTCATTATCTTCCAGCAAAAGAACATCTACGAACATATCTTTTTTGTAACCTCTCGTACCACCTGGAAGTACAATAAATATATTTGTCTCTGCTAATGAAGAAACCGAGCTAGATTTATCAAACCCTGACGGATAAGCGATTAACTGTCCTTCCTTATATGCCAGTTTTGCTCGTACAAATCTTGTAAATGGGTTTGGTTTCAGGAAATCTTCTCCTAATAATGCTTTTTCTCTTTTTACATGTGCTTTTTCACTAAACATATACGTCCGAATACAAGGTCTTACAAATAATTCAAACCCTACGTAACAAGCAGATGGGTTTCCTGATAAACCAAATAATAGCTTGCCATTTAATTGTGCTACAGTCGTAACACTCCCTGGTCGCATTGCAACTTTATTAAAAAGAACAGAGGCACCTAATTTTTCATATATAGCTGGTAAATAATCGTAATCTCCTACTGATACACCGCCTGTTGTAATGAGCATATCTACTTGGCTTAGTGCTTCTTTTACAGCTGTAAAACATGTATGAAAATCATCGCTAAACTTCCCAAAACATTTTACTCTGCCACCCGCTCTGCGAATTTGAGACAATATCATATACGTATTACTATTTCGGATTTTCCCTGGCTGTAATGAATCATTTACATCAAGTAATTCACTACCAGTCGCTAACAATCCAATTACAGGCTTTCTCGCCACAGGCACCTCGTTATACCCGAACGTAGCAAGAAGAGCTGAAATACCTGGATGAATGTATGATCCTTTCTTTGCAAGAACCGTTCCTTTACGAGCGTCTTCACCTTGAAAAGAAATATTGTCGCCCGTTTTGAATGATCGCTTCACTTCTATATAATTATTGCCAGTCTCCTCATATTGACGAGTCAGCTCTAACATAACAACCGCATCACACCCATTCGGAATTTGTGCTCCTGTCATAATTCGAACTGCTTGAAACGGACCTACTTTCTCGTGGAATAGTGATCCCGCGCCAATTTCACCAACTACTTCAAGCACAATTGGCGTTTCATAACTTGCTACATTCGTATCTTCTGCTCTAATAGCAAATCCATCATACGGTGAACGATTGAATGAAGGTACATCATGGTCAGCTACTAAATCTTCTGCTAATATACGTCCGTAAGCTAATTCAATAGGCAGTAGCTCCTTTAACCCCTCATTAGCAAATCCCATTACTTTACGAACAGCTTCTTCAACCGTAATTGGCACTCTTTTTTCCATTATTGACAACCCTTTCTGTTAACCGAATACACGATAATATAATTGTTTTGCTTTCGAAATATCATTTGTACCATGAATGAAAACACGACCATCCCGAAAAATAACGACGCGGTAATCGTCTATTTGGCAAGATAGTAAATACGGATTCTGATCTACTTTCCCCAGTTTGTTAAATACTTTTTCTATATCGTCAAAATCGTACGTTCTATTTTCTACTGGTCTAATTTGTACTGTATTTCTTCCGCATAAAGCAGCTACCTTCGTTTGGTTTTCGTATGATAAATAAGGATAAGTTCGATTTAAGCCGCACGAAGGGCAATCGTCTGTTTTGATTTTCCCTAGTTTTATAAAATGGTTTTGATTACTCCATATATCAAACATGAAAAATGTTTTTCTAACTGCCGAGAAATCTCCTACTAAAATTTTGAATGCTTCCGCCACTTGATACGCTGCGACGATTTGGACAGTCGGGCTAATAATTCCAGCGGTATCACATGTCACACCAGTAACAGGAACATTCTTCAGCACACAATGTAAACATGGTTTCTCTTGCGGAATAACCGTATAACTCATACCGTACGATCCAACGCAAGAACCGTATACCCACGGAATATTATGTTTTTGTGATAAGTCATTTATTACAAATCGAATATCGAAATTATCTGTTGCGTCAATTATTACATCTACCCTTTTTAATAGGTCTTCCATGTTTTCTGCACTTGCATCCATTACGAAAGCATCTATGTGTACTTCCGAATTAATTTGCTCTAACCGATTTTTAGCAGCAATTGCTTTCGGTATTTTCTCTCTCGCATCTTGTTCAGAGTACAGTTGTTGCCTTTGTAAATTGCTCCATTCAACGTAGTCACGATCAATAATCGTCAACTTGCCAATACCTGCACGTACGAAACTTTCGGCACTTGCACTTCCTAATGCGCCTGCTCCTACAATTAACACATGTTTATTTCGAATTTTTTCTTGTCCTTTACTCCCAATCGGTTTGAACAACTGTTGTCGTGAATACCGCTTAGCCATTACATACCCTTCCTCTCACGAACTCTATTTCATATTAGAATGTTGTTTTTGATAACAAGCAAAGTAAGCAAATCCAACAAATCCAGCTCCCCCAATTACATTTCCGATAAAAACAGGAACAAAATTTCTAGCAAGATCCATCCACGTCAGATGCCCTGCAAAAATAACTGCCGAAATAACAAACATATTTGCTACCACTTGCTGAAATCCAATCACTACAAATGCCATAATCGGAATCCAAATTCCGATTATTTTTCCGACCAAATCACTCGTCCCATAAGCGAGCCAAAGTGCAAGACAAACGAGCCAATTACATCCAATTGCTAAAATTAAAGTTCTCCCAAATGATTCATGTAATTTTCCTTCCGCTATCGCTACTGTTTTATTTAAATAATCTCCCTCTGTTAATCCGCCAAGATGACCGAAACAATACGCTACGAAAATAGCTCCTACGAAATTCATGAAAGTAATCCAAACCCAATTATTTAACACACTTACCAATGTAATTTTCTTTGCATAAAGCGCCATAGACAGTGACATCATATTTCCAGTAATTAATTCTCCTCCTGCTAATACGACGAGCATTAATCCAACAGGAAAAACCGCTCCTCCTAAAACATTGACTAAACTACCCCAGCGCTCAGGTAAATTACCTAAAACGCGAATATTAAGCAAAAAACCTAACGAAATAAACGCTCCTCCTAAAAAACCGAGAATAAGCATTGCTGGCAACGTCTGACTTACTTTTTGAACACCGGCCTCAATTACGAGTTCAGCAATTTGTTCCGGTTTATGAAATGCCATTACCCATTCCTCCATTTTCTCCAAATAAAAAAGCAGCTTCAAAAAACCTCCTCAAAATAAAGGTTTTTGAATGCTGCTTAATTTCTCTGCACATCTTTTACAGAGATATCAATCATCACTTTTACTATAAAATAGAAAATCTACAAACGTTGCATACTTTCCATTTTGTATATACTTCCTCAAAGCGTCACTCTTATATATCAGCCACCAATATGTGACATTTCAATTTTAGGCACTCTTTTTTTACTTGTATGATTTAAGCGTTCATCTGAATAACGATCTTCTCGGTTGTTCCATATATCACGTACGACATCTGTTATTTCCTCGCCAGTGTATTCAGATCGAAGCAGTTCTCTCAAGTCAGTTCCTTTAGAAGCGAACAAACAAGTATATAATTTTCCTTCTGCAGAAATACGGGCTCTCGTACATGATGAACAGAAGGAATCTGTTACTGATGAAATAATACCTATCTCTTCATCACTTCCAATATAACGATAGCGAGTCGCAACTTCACCTGCATAATTCGCTTCTATCCGTTCTAATGGCATAACTTGATGAATGGCATCTACTATTTCTTGTTTCGAGACGACCTCTTTTAATTCCCAACCGTTATAATTCCCAACGTCCATATACTCAATAAAACGAAGAATATGCTTATTTTCCTTAAAGTATTGTGCCATCTGCAAGATGTCCTGTTCGTTTTTTCCCTTTTGAACGACCATGTTTATTTTAATTTTCATACCAACTTCAGCTGCAGCCTGTATTCCTTCCAAAACTCTTTGCACTTTGCTTCTATTACCATTCAAATAGAAAAATCGCTCTTCTTCTAAGGAATCTAAACTAACTGTCACACGTGATAAACCCGCCTTATATAAATCAGGAGCAAACTTTTTAAGTAACGATCCATTGGTTGTTAAACCGATATCCTCCACACCATCAATTTTATTAAGGCGCTCGATAAGCTGTGGAAGACCTCTTCGAAGTAACGGTTCTCCGCCTGTAATTCGTAACTTTCTCACACCTAAAGAAACGAAAATACGTGTTATCCTTTCAATCTCATCAAAAGATAAAATTTTATCATTAGACAAAAACGAATAATCAGGACCAAATATTTCTTCTGGCATACAATAACGACAGCGAAAATTACAGCGATCAGTAACAGAAATACGTAAATCCTTTAAAGGACGTTGTAGTTTGTCTAATGTGACAGATTTCATATTTATTGCCTCGCTTTTACTTATTTTATATTTAAAACACGCTCTGGATGCGTATATACATTTAAGGATTCATTCCGAATAAACCCTATCGTAGTAATACCTAGTTCTTCTGCTAGCTGCAAAGCCAACTCTGTTGGAGCTGATTTTGACAGTATAATTTCACAACCAATTTTTGCAACTTTCAATAATATTTCCGAAGAAATACGACCACTAAAAACAATGATTTTATCTTTTATAGAAATATTATTTTTTAAGCAATAACCGTAAATTTTATCTAATGCATTATGTCTACCGATATCCATTCGGCTTAAAATAATGCCATTCACATCACACAAAGATGCATTATGAACGCCGCCTGTATGACGAAATGTCTCTGCAGATTGCTGCATTTCTTTCATTAACCGAAAGCAGTCTTCTGCAGCAACCTGTACATGTACGCCATTCATTTTCTTCGCGCTTAGTGCATCATTTGCAAACACAAACCCTTGTCTACTCATACCACAGCATGAAGTAATATAACGTTTATTTTGCATTTGTTCGTAATACGGATTCACTTTTTTCGTTGTGACATGTACAAATCCTTCTTTCTCTTGTACCCATATGTCATCAATATCTTCATACTTCCGAATAATTCCTTCAGATGCTAAAAAGCCTATTACCATATCTTCTATATATTCTGGAGTACTAACCATTGTAACAAACTCCTGTCCGTTCATTTTAATCGTGACTGGAAACTCTGTTACAATGCTGTCCTCTATATGCTTAAACGCCCCTTGTTCATAACGAAAGATTTCTCTTTCTACCTGTATCGGTTTCACGATCAGTATCCTTCTCTCACGTTATATTTTTATCAAAAACAAATACCGAAACTGCAATATCTTCTTCTACTTTCATATCTGAAAACAAATTCACTAATTTCGCTCCAACAAGTTCCTCCAAATGTTCACGGGAATTCGCAGCATACACTTCTTGAATCATTTTCGTTCTAGCCATATGAACCATTTCCGCACCGTCCATCGTACTTGAAATGAATTTTTCAGTAGGTGTTAAGTTTCCATAAAGGGTCGCAATCGCCATATTTTCAGCAAAAACAGTATGAATTCGTTCTGGTCCTTTTCCGAAAAGTTCCTTTCGAAGTTTTCGTATCATATCATTAAATTCATGTACTTTTTTTGACATACAATTATTCCTCCCAAAAGCCTCATTTTACTTTATTATATATTTTACCAAAATGAGCCTTCCGCCCAAACTATTTCATACAATCATTTAGGCGAAAAGATTCACTTCATGAAGGTTACTCGTCTTTTAACCCTTTACCCATACCTTTTAAGAAATGAAGCCCAAATCCGATGGCACGGTTAATGTCTGGATCTTTCAATACTTTCATAAGATCGAATACCCCTACTTTTTTATTACTCTCTAGATGTTCATTACCTTCTTCTAGCCCTACTAATAAGCTACCTATAAGCTTTTTCGTAAGTTCCGGATCAAGTTCTGTTAAAGCACCTGCAGCACCCATCATATTATTAATTAAATTTGTAACAGGCTCACGGGTCACTTGGCCAAGAACAATTTTTGCGATTGGTTCTTTCGCCTTTAGCATAGAATTAGCTGCTTCTAGCATGCCAATATCATTCAATTCCCCTACTATATTAAACATTTGATTTAGAGCGTCTTCATTATTTGCTAGAAGCTCTTTTAAATCATCTAATTTTTGCTGTTTTATTTCTTCCTCAGTTAATTCTTGTTTCTGAATCATTTTTATAGGTGCAGCCACATTTTTCTCCTCCTACTTATCCGTTAAATGCACATACCCTGGACGTGCCCACTTACGATCCACTTCAATACCAGCTTGAGGGTGACGTTTTTTATTGCGTGGATTTGCTTTTGGCATCGGATTTTCGCCATCAACTTCTAGCACTTCCATGCGCACTTTCGTCTGTTTATAAGCAGGTGTATTTGTACGTACATCCACAGCAGGACCTGTTAAGAAATTAATTGCTGTTTCATTATCTGTAGAGTTCATCGGTAAATATAACTCATTCGCTTTTACACGGTCTGTTACAAGCGCACGTAATTTTAATGCTCCAAAAGGAGAGACAAGACGAACTAATGAACCTGTTTTCACTCCACGTTCTTTTGCAAGCGCTGGAGAAATTTCAACAAACACACCAGGTACTTTCGTTTGAATACCTGTTGATTTATTTGTCATATTCCCTTCATGGAAATGCTCAAGCATACGACCGTTATTAATGTGAAGATCGAACTCCGCTGGGAATTCAGCTGGACGTACCCAATCAGCAATCGCAAAACGAGCTCTTTTATCTGGGAAGTTAAATCCATCTTGGAACAGAAGTGGCGTATTCGTTCCATCAAAACTTCCCCAATGGAAACTATTCCACCCTTCAAGTACTTCATAATTTGCTTGTGAGAATAGTGGTGATAAACTTGCCATTTCAGCAAAAATTTCACTTGGATGGCTATAATTCCAGTTTGCACCTAATTTATTCGCAATCTCCTGCACAATCCACCAGTCTGGCTTCGCATCTCCAAGCGTAGGAAGAACTTGATACAATCTTTGTACACGGCGCTCTGTATTTGTGAAAGTACCTTCTTTCTCAAGAGACGGTGCTGCCGGTAATACAACATCTGCATATTGAGCAGTTTTAGATAAGAAAACATCTTGCACAACGAAGAAATCAAGGCTTGATAACACTTCATGTACGTGGTTCGCATTAGAGTCTACAAGAGCCATATCCTCTCCAACAAGATACATAGCTTTCATTTCCCCTTCATCAATTGCATGAAGCATTTCAATATTATTAAGACCTGGTTCACTATTAATTTTTACTCCGTAAGCCATTTCAAATTTCGTGCGCTCCATATCGTTAGTAACGTGCTGATATCCTGGAAGCCATCCTGGTAAAGTACCCATATCACAAGCACCTTGTACGTTATTATGACCTCGAAGTGGATATGCACCAGCACCTGGACGACGATAATTACCTGTTGCAAGAAGTAAGTTTGAAATCGCAGCGGATGTATCAGATCCACCTGTATTTTGCGTTACTCCCATACCCCAAAGGATACATGTACCATCTGCATCACGAATCATTTCAGCCATTTGAATAAGTGTTTCTTTTGAAATACCAGTCATTTCTTCTGCATATTCAAGTGTATATTCTGTAAGACTCTCTTTGAAATCTTCAAAGAAGTTTACATTCGCATCAATAAATTGCTGATCGTGCCAGCCTTGATCAATCATATATTTCGTAACAGCCATTAACCATACTTGATCTGTTCCTTGTTTTGGACTAATAAAGACGTCTGAACGCTCTGCCATTTCTGTTCTCCGAAGATCAGCCACAATTAATTTTTGTCCGTGTAATTTATGCGCACGTTTAATACGTGTAGCTAAAACAGGATGACCTTCTGTCGGATTACAACCTACAATCATAACAAGACCAGATTTTGCGATATCTTTAATCGTTCCAGCATCTCCGCCCATACCAATTGTACGGAATAATCCGTCTGTTGCTGGCGATTGACAATAACGTGAGCAGTTATCAATATTATTCGTTTCAAATACTTGTCGAGCTAATTTTTGAATAACATAATTGTCTTCATTCGTAATTTTTGATGAAGAAATAAAACCGATAGCATCCTTACCGTACTCTTCTTTAATCGATCCTAATTTACTTGCAACTACATTCAGTGCTTCTTCCCATGTAGATTCAACAAACGCTCCATTTTTACGAATTAAAGGTTTCGTAATTCGTTCCTTAGAATTTACGAAATCCCAACCGAATTTTCCTTTTACACAAGTAGAAATTGCGTTAACCGGCGCATCAGAAGAAGGTTGTACTTTAAGAATTTTACGCCCTTTCGTCCACACTTCAAATGAACAACCTACACCACAAAATGTACATACTGTTTTCGTTTTTTTCGTACGAGTATCACGCATGGCCGCTTCCACTTCTGATACCGCAAAAATGCCGCTATATCCAGGCTCAACTTCTTTAATTAAATCTACCATCGGTTCAAGAATATCTGGTTTTAATCCCGTCATAAATCCCGCTTCACCGAGCATCGTTTTCTCCATTAAAGCATTACAAGGACAAATGGTTACACATTGACCACAGCTCACGCATGAAGAATCATTTATATTTACTCCTTCATCCCAAATAACTCGTGGGCGTTCCGCTTCCCAGTCTATTGATAACGTTTCATTTACTTGTAAGTTTTGACACACCTCAACACATTGACCGCATGCAATACATTGATTAGGGTCATAACGATAAAACGGATGCGTCATATCAACTTCACTTGCATCTACTTTCGGTTCATAAGGATATTTTTGATGTTCGATTTCCATTAATTCTGCTGTATTATGCAGTTTACAGTTCCCATTGTTGTTGTCACATACTGTACAGTATAATAAATGATTTTCTAGTAACCGATCCATCGCCTCTGTTTGTGCTTCTTTGGCATGAGCAGAATTACGTTCAATGTTCATCCCTTCTGTCACTACTGCCGAACAAGAGCGCACTAACTTTCCGTCAACCTCTACAATACAAGTGTCACATGTTTGAATAGGATCTACTTCTGGCACGTAACAAATTTGCGGATGTTCAATCCCGTTCTCATTAATAACACCCAATATCGTTGAACCAGGCTCCGCTGTATACTTTTTTCCGTCAATTGTAATATGAACCATGTTGTTATTCATGGTCTTTCCCCCTTTTTGAGAATAAAAAAAACTCCACCACGAAAATATACGCACCACATTTCGGCACGTTATTATCATGGTGGAGTAGTTTATTAGCACATCTTGCTAAAATACCAATCCATTTATTCATAAATAAAACGATAGATTCATAACAGGTCATATCACGATTCCATCTTTAACACTATAATTATAGCGTTAAAGGTGGAAATATACAATATAAAATTTAAACTACGCATATGTCAGCGCGGAACTATCCATAATAACCCATATAAAATGAAACTATAATCAGTGGGGCTGTCCGCAAATAGCGGGATAAAAAATAACAAGGAGAAAGCAAACAAATGGGATCTTTTAACAAATGGATACGTGGTGAAAAATCTTTTTCTGCACAAGAGCAAGCTGATCATACATTAAATAAACCTATTTCTTCTTCTCTTTCCCTTAATCTAAAGCATTTGTCCAAATTGTTTAGCGGTATTCCAGAATTAATTACACGTACTTTTCCGTTAAAAAACGGACAAGAAGCTGCACTTATATATATGGAAGGACTTGTAGATAAAACTGTTATTAACATTGATATTCTTCGCCCCCTCCTATTTAAAGAGTGGAATGAGGACGATTTTTGGGAATCCTCCGTTACAATCGGAAATGTAAAAAAAGTTCAGCAGTGGACAGACATTGAACAGTCCCTTTTACACGGTAAAAGCATTTTATTCATAAATGGACAACTTATGGCATTAGAACTAGATACGCAATCGGCGCCAAAAAGAAGTATTGAAGAACCTACAACAGAAACTTCCATAAAAAGCTCACACGAAGGATTTAATGAGGTAGCGAGCGACAGTCTTGCACTTATTCGTAGATATATTCCAAATCGCGAATTGAAAGTGAAGGAATTCACTGTTGGTGAAAGAGCTACTTCAAAGGTTTTTTTGCTGTATCTAGCAGATATTGCAAACGAAGATGTCGTACAAGAAATGGCATGCCGCATCGAATCAATAAAAGTGGACGCCATTATTACTACCGGAGAATTAGAAGGGTTTGTTGAAGATAATTCCTATACTCTCTTTCCTCAATTATCCATCACTGAACGCCCTGACACAACGGCCCATCACATTCTAGATGGGCGAATCGCTGTTGTTGTAGATCGCTCACCAGGCGTATTAATTGGCCCTATGACCTTTTCAGATTTTTTTCAGACGATAGATGATTACAGCTTCAGGCCAATGATTCCATCTTTTATACGACTCCTTCGTTTCACCGGGTTATTTATTGCAATTTTTGCTCCTGCTCTTTATATTGCTATGATTTCTTTTCATTATGAAGTCATTCCACTGAAGTTATTATTAACAATTGGAGAGTCTCGAGCTAAAATTCCGTTTCCCCCTATACTAGAAGCATTGTTAATGGAATTAGTACTTGAAATGCTTCGTGAAGCTGCTGTTCGGCTTCCTGGTCCCGTCGGACAAACAATCGGTGTTGTAGGAGGTATTGTAATTGGACAAGCTGCGGTTCAAGCAGGAATTGTCAGTAACGTTATGGTTATCGTCGTATCGATTACCGCGGTCGCTTCTTTCATTATTCCTAACATGGAAATGTCTGCAGGAATTCGGCTTCTTCGATTCCCAATGATGATAAGTGCCTCTTTATTTGGCGTCATTGGAATTATGGTTGGGATGGCAATCATTATCATTCATATACTGTCCATGGAATCTCTCGGTGTTCCTTATGGTAGTCCTTTTTCTCCCTTATTTACTTCGGATTTAAAAGATACCCTTGTACGTTTACCGTGGAAAATTATGAAGAAACGCCCACTATCCCTTAACTTAAAACAAGAAAATCGACAACGAAATGTAGAAGAAACGGAGGAAAACAAGTGACGAAGCGTGCAAAGAGGGAGATTACTTTATTTCAATACATTCTCACTATTAGTGGTGTTCAAGTCGGATTCGGTTTACTTACACTTCCGCGTGAAGTTGCAGAAGGAGCCAATACTGACGGTTGGATATCAGTTATTATTGGATGTGCTATAACTATCTTAGTTAGCCTTTGCATTGTACATATCATGTCAAAACACCCTGGCTATACTTTACTTGATGTGTTAATACGTTACCTTGGAAAATGGCTAGGAAAAGGAATGATGGTTCTTTGGATTTTATATGCTGTTCTTGCTGCTGTTTCCTTAATATTCTCTCTCTTATACATCGTTCATATTTGGATTTTACCTAGATCTCCTATGTTTTTAATTATGATTTTGCTATCCATCCCAATGATTATGTTGGCGTGCAAAGGCGTACTCATTATAAGTCGGTATGCCGTTTTCACTCTTTTTTTTACAATTTGGATGCCATTATTATTATTTATTCCACTTAAAGATGGCCATTGGATATACCTTCTTCCTCTTCTGAAAGAGGGGTGGTTACCCGTTTTAAATACAGTAAAATCAACTATCATTGCGTTTCTTGGATTTGAGTTTGCATTTGTCCTTTATCCTTATCTTAGTAACAAATCATCTGCAAAAAAAGGCATTGTTCTTGCGAATTTAATTACACTATTTATTTATCTTCAAGTTACGTTCGTTTCTTTTGTTTATTTTAGCCCAGATGGCATTACGAAGTTTTTATGGCCTACTCTGTCTCTCATTACACCATTTCATTTTTCATTCTTAGAGCGATTTGAAATTATATTTTTATCATTTTATCTCTTCATTATTTTTGATTCTTGCATTCCTTATATTTTCACTGCTTCAGATGGAATCAATCAATTACTTAACAAACAAGGCAGTTCATTACCTATTTGGCTTTTATTATTCGGGTGTATTTTCGTCCTACTTTTTTATACCCCTTCTTCTTATCAAATCAATGCTTTACGGGATTTCTGGGGAACTGCCAGTTATTTTATCGTTTTTCTATTCCCGGTCGTATTCCTCTCATACATTACATTTTATCAGTATTGGAAAAGGAGAAACATTTAAATGAAACGATTTACTCATTTCACTATACTTTGTTTCCTCACAATCTTTTTGACTGGCTGCGGAGATCGACTGGATCTCGAAAAACAATCCATCTCATTAGTTTACGGTTTTGATAAAGAAAATAAAGAAATGCTGAAAGTGTACCAAATAATACCTGTTTTTAACAAGGACGTCGAGAAAAAGTACGAAACACATGAAACAAAAGTACATACACCTAGAGAAGCAAAGGCGATGTTTAATAGTTCCAGTAGTGGTTTAGTATCTACTGAAAAATTACAAATCGTCTTATTAAGCAATACGTTTTTGAAACAAGAAGGGGCCATGCCCTATCTTGATGTTTGGTATCGAGATCCGAAAAACACTGGTAATATGCGTATTGTAGCAGTACAAGGACCAGTTTCTTCTATAATTTATAATAACTTTAAAGATAAACCGGATCTCCCTGAACATTTGACTGAATTAATTAATACAAACAAATTATACAATCGGACAGTTTATACAACATTTCATGAATTCCATAGACAAACTTTTAATAAAGGGATAACACCAGCAATTTCAGAAATAAAGAAAGACAAGAAAGAAATTACTGTTACTGGATCCGCACTTTTAACTTCTCGTGGAATTTATAAGATGTCCTTAAATCGATATGAAAGTGCCCTTCTTCTTATGTTACAAGAAAAAGCTAATACACCGGTCTCTCTTACAATGCATATTCCTTCTGCTCCAGTTAAAAATAATAACCGTCTAAAAGATACAAAGGAAAAAGATTTTATAACGATTAATGTCTTTAGCATAAATCGTTATATTAACACAGGCTATAATGACAACCATTTTAAGTTCAACGTTGGAATGAATTTGAATGTGGCCATATCTGAGATTACATTCAATATGGATATAGATAAAGATACAAAGAAATTAACTGCACTTATTACAAAACAACTAAACAAAGATTTAAACGAATTAATCCACAACATTCAAAAACAGCAACTTGATCCATTCGGATTTGGTGATTATGCGAGAGCATTTCAATATAAAGAATGGAAAACTGTCGAAGATGATTGGCCAAGTGCCTTTTCAAAAGCTAATGTGAAAGTAACTTCTACTATTAAAATTTTAGAAAACGGAATCATTAAATAATACAAACACGCTACTTACTCTTATACATGTAAAGAGTAAGTAGCGTGTTATCATTTTTATTTTGAAACTTCTTATACAGTTACGCTTCTGTTTCTGGTTCTTCGTTTTCCGCTTGTTCCAATCTTTGCTGCTCCGCAAGTTCAGCTGAAATCATTCCATAATAAATTTCTGGATACAATCCAAATATTTGATATACACTTCCTAAAAACGGCATCGGAATCCCTCTTTTCTAAAGTTGTATTGCCACTTTTAAGGATTCCCTTTTCATTCATTAAACATTCGTTTTTGGCGTTTCCTCTTCATCATGAACGCTTAATAAATTTTGCCACTTTTTATAAGGAGCACTATTTGGATCTACATAACCTTTCGCATACGAACGATCCCACAATTGTTTAATAAACATTTCTTTCTCTTTCTTTGCAACCATATCGGCACCTGTACCGTAATAGTTTTGGAAATATAACTCAATTTCATCAAGGAATAGCCTTAATAATTCATCAGAAGTTTCTTCTAGCGTTGGGTCATATTTCGCTTCACGGTCATACATTAAAATCATATCTAAAATATTATGGACATGCTCTTTACGAAGCCATCTAATATCTTGAGCTCCTAATACGAACGGATGTGTATATAAATGTCCGCCCTGTATCATAGCTTTTTCTTGTTCTTCTTCAAATCTGGACAGAATGTTTTCATAAATAAATGGGTTATGAAGCAACGCTCTGTGTAATTTATAACTTTCGCTTGAAATATTTTTTCCCATCGACTGAATTAAGAAGCTACGTCCAACGCCGTTATATTGATATACGAACTGACCATCAACAGCAACTAAACTAATCCAGCGATACATATACGCGTATAGAAGAGCTCGATTACATTTGTCGTAATCCAACTTCGTTTGCGTTGCATTTAAGTCTGGCATGAATGCTGGTAAGTGCCAATACTTATCTAAGTGCGGCGTTAAACTAGATTTTTTACTATTCAACTTGTTCACACGGCGATAGTATGACTGAAAATAATCACCTTTATCATTCATAAATCCATTTGCAATGTGTCCAGACGAAAGCTTAGGGAAGTCTTGCAACGATAAACCGTAATGCGCACGATAACAAATGACTTCAAATGGCGAAAAAGCTTCATGTACTGTATCTTTTTCTTTAAACATTTCTTGAATTAATTCTTCTTGTAGTTCTTTCTTTAAAGATGGATGTATACCCCAATATTGTAATTCCCTATGATGGGAAACTTTCGGCACGAATGGACTTGCTAAATGGAACAAGTCTTCAATTTTTTCACGAACATACTCATCACGATCACGTTTCTTATAATCGGCTTCTTTTCTTAGTGCTTCAACGATATTCAGTTCTAATTTATCGCGATAACGTATTTGTAATTCATCGTAACAATAACTTAGTATGTGCTCACGATAAAAGTCTTCTACCTTTTTCGATTGAATCTCTTCTGTTTTTGCATCCCGGCAATATTCCCCGTATAAACTCATATAAATTTCCGCAGATATATCTTTCGGTAATACTCCTAAATTTAAATGTTGCTGCATATCTTGCCATATTTTTTCTTGTAACTTCTCTTCTGCTAATACATATACATTCGTTGGGTTTGTTTTCCCTTCAAATTCCTTGCTTCGTTTTTGAATTTCGAACAATAAATTTTCACGTGTTTCGTGTAAATTATCAAAAAACCTTTCCCAATATTGAATCATTTTACTAACTGCTTGATATAGTGATTGATAAACGAGTTCTAATAGCATTTCTTTACGATACTCGTTTAATTTGTGTACGTACTGCGTTACAATATCTTCAAATTCTTTTTTAAACAAACGCTGCTGATTATTCATCATTTTTCCAAACCAGCCTTGTTGCTGCGCGATTTCTACTCGGCGAACAGCTGTTACCGTCCCATCAATATTACTTACATTAAATTTCTTATCGTAGTTTTGAATTAAATTGCGCTTTTGTTCATTATTTTCATGTAGACGATTCATTTTCTCTACTAACTGCTTTCGAATTTCATACAACATAAAACGAGCTGATACTGGATGAACAGGATCTGTTTTCTTTAAAAACCATGTATTTAGTTGATATGACTGGCCTTCAGAACCACTTGGTGAAAAACGGTCTGATTCAATCATGTCATACAATAGTGTCGTTACATGTTCATGTACGCGGCTCGGAATCGCATACGCATATAAACGAACCGCATGATCCACCCTTGCTACTTCACCTTTCATTTGTTCCATCATTTTCAGCTTCGCAGCCGAAATTTTACACTCGTGCTGCAGACGGTTTAATTCCTCATCTTTTTGCACCGTACGCTGTACATAACTTTCTACAGCTTCTAAAAACAGTTTAGATTTTGCAACCCCGACCTTACCGCCTTCTGCTCCCTCACGCGTTTCATTGTACATTTGTCTATAGAAAATATGAGCCTGTTCCGGACGAGTAGCAAGATGTTCTAAGTCTTCTAAATAACTTTTCCCACGCTCTGGCTTTTCGCGTTGCATACCACGTTTTACATCTTGATCATATCTTTGTTTCTTCTCTTGAAACAGTTGATCTAAATGAAGCCACGATTCATCTAAACCTTGCACAGCCCATTTTAAAGCACAATATTTTAACACGTGCTCATACGGATAAATAATCTTTGCCGTTCCTGCCCCGCAATATCGTCCTTTCCCGCTCGATTCTGCTAATTGCTGAATTTGATTATCTTCCTGTGCAAAATGATTGGCAGACATCGGACTAAATAACTGTAAATAAATCGTATTTGCCATTTGCTCCATATAATCTGATAAATTGTGCAGATGGTGTCCATGTAGATTTTCGTAATCGTATAGGAAACAATAATTGTACGGTAAATGATGTTGTTTAATCGTATGATTCGTTCTTCCGTCTTCATCTACTTGATCAGGACGATACTCTAATTCAATCGTGACGCCACCGCGTTTGGATAGTTCTCCGGTAGAGCCAAGCGTAATGGCATGTAATTCTTTTAACGATGCATAGCCGTTTGCTTGCACCGTTTCAAACTCTTTCGCACTAACCGTTCTCGTCTTAACTAACACATCCGGCATTAGAAACGCACCGCGTATTAAAATGTTGTGATGCTGCAGTTTTTTCCGAAGCATTTCACGTAAATATAATGCAATTTGTAGAAACATCCCTGAACCTGTTCCGCCCGCTAGTGACGTTACGATAATGACACGTACTCCATACTCCGTTTGATCGCTTGTAACTGGAAAAATCTTCTCAATTTCTTGCCAAAAGGATGTCAATTTATCTTCTTTCATCGCAGCAAGTAACGCTAAACGGGAAATGACGCGTAACTGTCCTGCCCCTTCTGTCAGTGGTTTATCAAGTATAGTCGGGTCCATCGGAAACCACTCTGGAATCGTTGGATCTCCCGCAATATACTCTCTTGGCGTTTTACTAGAACTCGTTTGCGTCTTAAACTTTCGAATATGATCAAATTTACTCAATGTATTCACATCTGTATCAAATACGTGCATTGCTACCTTTTTTCGGCGCTCCTCAGGTAGCCTTTCATATATTTGATGTGTCACAGTACTACCGATTCCACCTAAACCAATTAATATCGTTGGAACTTGTAACGTCATGTGAACCACCTTCCTATTCTTGCTTGTTTGAAAAAAGGGGGAGAAAGATGAGACTCCCTCCTTTTCCCTATCTACTATTCACACTCATATTTGTAAATTTCTTTACCATACCCTCTATCAATTACTAAAAGTTCATTTGGATATAGCGTCTTATGTTCCATTCCAACCTCATCTTCTGTTATAGACATCCCATCAATAATCATTCCTACTACTTGTGACTCTTTCGCTACAAATATTGATTTCGACCCTTTCTTTGCTATAAACGTAACGGATTGCACAGTCTTTCTTTCTGCTCGGAATGGAATGCCAAAATAGTGTTTCCACCATTTATTTTTAAGTAACTCTGGTTCAGATTGATATAACCAATCTTTTGCTACCTCTTGATCCCATTCATAATACAATAGTGCTTTTCGGTGAAATCTTGGACGAACAATCCATCCTAAAATGATTATTCCTACTACTAACAATAATAAAGTGATAGGAATAACAAACTTAAAAATAAGCGCATATTTTTCATAAAACGGTGCATTTTGAATATGAAGTGATATATTTTTCTTTACTTCTTGTAATTTTGAATCTTGCACTACGATGGTAGCTTCTACGGTGCCGGTATCTGTAAAATTGAATGTGTCGGAGTAATGAGGTCGAGGATAAATATAAATTTGTTTACCATGTTGTTTTATTTCATAGTTGATTGATTGTTTAGATGTGACACCAGTAGATTTTATTAGTTTCTTTACAGCCTCTTCTGTCATCAGCTTACCATCTAACTGTGGTTGTATAATAAAAGGTTTACTATTCTCTAAATTTGTTACTTTTTCTTCATAATCTTTCGTAATAGTTTGCAATGATAATTTTGGTTTTTCCGTTACTTCGACTTTAAATTCTTTCGTTTGTCTGTAAAATCCCTTTATGTTCATATGAACTTTCCCGCGCACTAACCCTTTATCAATCTTCGTTTCGTAGTAAAATACATGTTTTTTATCGTCCCACTTCATCTGGTACTGTTTTCCGTCTATTTCTACTTCTGCCTGAAAATATGAAGACTGAATTGGTAATTCGGTAGGCTTCGCTTCAATAACAGCGGTAACACCTTCGTACATTTCTTCCACATTTTTTTGACTACGATCATCTTTGTCATAAGTAGAAACAGTATAGTTAAGCGCTGGTTCAACTAGTACTTGTAGTCCTTCTTTCTCAATATTCTGGTCCACCTCTATCGTATAAGTTCCTGGTTTAATAACTTCCTGATTTTCCGTACTGATATGAACTATATTTCCGAATAATTTCGCTTCTCCTGGTGCATGTATGGAATAGGAAGATTGTAATTGTAACGGTTTAGAAATTTGTGTGACCTGATAATTAGACAAAGAAGGCGATTGTCGTACAAGCGTCATACGCTTTAATGGAAATGGTGTTGTAATCTCTACTTTCTTCCCTACTACTTTCGTTTTTACAATTGATTCAACAGAAGAGAACGGATCACGATTTGCAACTAATGCTGCGACTTGATTGACACTTTTTACAATACCATCCTCTCCACTAGATGGCATCGTAACTCCGTTTATCTCTTTCTTCCATATCTCTTTAAACGTATTTAGTTGTGCCTTTTCTTGCTGTCCTAAATCCTCTTCCATCGTAATTAAAATTGGATGTAGCGATATCTTTTTTGCATCCATATCCTTCTTAAACTGTGCTAACTTCTGCGAGATTTGTTCTTTCCCGCCAACCTTATCTTTCTCTAAATCATTAAATGCCCCGTCAGTTAAGACAATAAGCCAAAATTCACGTTTTCCATCTATATCTGCTTCCTTTTTTATAGATTGCATCGCCGTTTCTACTGCGCTAAACGGAGTATTTAAATACGTTTTCCATGCCCCAATTCCCTCAATTTCTGTTTGTCTCTTATCCTTCGTTAACGAAATGTCTAATGGATCATTCGGCTTGCTCATTGGAACATACGAAAATTTATCTTTTTCATCTAATAGCGCAACTAAACTTTGCAAAGCATAATTGGCATATTTCCAGCGATCGTTATTTCTCATGCTGCCCGAATCATCATATACAAGTGAAACGACCCTTTCCTTTGCCTCCTCTCCTTTTGCAAAAGTCCAAAAAGGATGTAACCATATAAATAGAAACAACATGAATGTGGCACAAATTCGAATTTTCATGATGAGGCTTCGCCACCTTTGTAGACAAATTCCTATGTTTAAATTTATGAGAGGATACAAGATATATGACTTGTATTTTAGGACAACTAACACATCATAACTTTATTATGTAAACAGTTATATAAGTTGAATATTATTCCTTCTATCGTTTTCTATCCGATACTATAAGTAAAAAAGCCTGTTTAAGCTCTACACTTAAAACAGACTTTTCCTACTTTTCGTCTTCAAAACATATATCAAAAAGTTTGATTTTGAATTAACACATCACTTCAATTGTAAATCCACCAGGTGCTTCAACATAAAACGTATACGCATGTGCATGCTTAGGAGGTTCGACCAAAAAGCCATCCTCCTTCAATTTTTGATTCATCTTATTTACTTGTTCTTCACTTTCTTGAGGAAACCCTACATGAAATGTTTGTGGATATTGTACGTCTTTCCCTTTCATTAATGTTAATATAAACCCAGCATTATCACGCAAAACTGCAAAGCCATTTCCCCTTGTTCCGCTACAAGTTAAACCAAAATATTTCTCTAAAAACTCTCTAGCAGCTACTACATCTGAAACTGTTAAATTAAGATGTTTAATTTTCAAACCGCCACCTTCTTTCTTAATTTTCTAACATTTTATCATAAAAATAAAAAACACGCCTTTCACAGCGTGTTTCATTGCTTCACATACACTTCAACAACCGGATTTTCTTTATTATCCGCATGCAAGCGTAAATTCTCTTCACTTGTACTATAAATGCTAGCTAATAACATAATCGTTAACACATTAGGCGTTTTTGCATCGCTTCCGTATTTCCTTTCAAGTGCTTCCTTGTATTCAAAATCCAAATCCCCCTGCACATATGTATACACTTCAAAGCCATCTTCTAAATTACAAACTACTGTATCAATTATATCTGCCCCTACTTGCTTCTTCATTTCCTCTCGCAATGCTTCAATAAATTCTTCCCATGGTACTTCGTATGTCTGAAACTGATCTGTAGATTTCATACCTTTTCCTCCTTATATATCCTCTTCCTATATTTCCCCTTTCCTTTAACAATTATGATAGATAGGGCATTCGTACAAGCCGCACTTGTCCCCTTTACATATCGTATTACTGTAATGGGGAAGGAGGAAAGAACATGCATAGACAAAAATGTTACGATACGTGCCAACGTTATTTCGGTAAAGTCGTTCGAATTGAAGATCGTGATGGCCGCATTCATTTAGGCAAAATAATTGATGTGACAAAAAGCTCTGTATGGATTGAACCAGTGCAACAGCGCTCATCTTTTGATACAGGATTTGGATACTATGACGCTTATACAAACGGTGGTTGCGATCTTTGCGGCGGCCTTAGCAGATGTGATAGTTGCGGATTTGGTTGTGGTGGTGGATTCAGCGGCTGTGGATGTGGCGGTCGTGGTTGCGGTAGTTGTGGCGGCTGGGGCGGCGGTGGCTGGGGCGTTGAACTCGGATTTGGTTTCATCTTCGGAATTACATTAGCTGCATTATTTTTCATTTAACATAGTAAAGAGTTGACTACCTTTAGCCAACTCTCTTTCTTTATTTTTCACATATAAAAATACGATGCCCTAAAATATGTTGGTACATAAGTCGTACATTTTCATGCTGTACCCATGCCTCATATAATTCATTTGGAATATGCGAGGATACATTCCATTCTGGCTCTTCTATATAGCCCGAGATTGTTTCTGCAATTGTACCACCACCAGCAATGGTAACCCGATTAAAGTTTGCTTTCTGAAATAATTGTACCCACTCATTCTCAGTTAATAGTTCTTTCATCCCGTATAATTGCGCAATTTTTGCTTCCTCACTCTTCTCAATGTGCCTATCAATAATCATTTCAATGACAACAAGTTTACCGTCTTTCTGTAGTACACGATAGCACTCCGAGATAACCCTTTCTTTCTCTGTAAAAGCTAGGATCGATTCTCCGAGTACGAACTCAAATGAGTCATGCAAACAAGGTAATTGCTCTACATTTCCTTCTATTAATTGAATGTCTAGTCCTTCAATTAACCATCTATCTTTCGCCTTTTGAATCATAATCTCATTCTTTTCAACCGCCGTTACTTTATAACCACATTCTTTTGTCATATATGCCGCTGTTTTCCCCGTACCGCACCCTATCTCAAGGACATTCGCTCCAAATCTAAAAGGTAGTTGCGTCAACAATTGTTTTGTTAACGTAAAGCCACCAGGATGAGCACTTCCTATTCCATAATAAGCTAGGAAATCGATGTAAGCATTTCGTTCCATGGGATTCTCCCTTTTTTATTTTATATATTCAAGGAAGAAATAAAAGTGCATAGAAAAAGCATTTTCAAGTGCTATAATACCGCAACTTGAAAATGCTCTTCTCTTTTTTATTTCTCTTCAATATACGCCCATTTGAAGCTATATTCCGGACTAATATTATGTTTCACAATTCCCTTTATATTTGGTTTCATAACATATGATTTAGCACTTTGGTATAAAGGTACAAGCGCTACATCATCTTCAAGTAACAATTTCTCCGCCTTCCCTAACTCTGTCCAACGTTTTTTTGCATCAGCCATCCATTCTGTCTTACTTTTAGTAATAATGTCATCATATTTTGAATCTGAGTAGCTCATCTGGTTCTGAGAATTTGTCGTTTCAAACATATCAAGATACGTCATTGGATCCGCGTAATCTGGATTCCAGCCACCATATGAAAAATCATAATCTTGGTCTGATTCTAATTTTAGCTTTTGCTTAAATGGTTGCAGTTTAATATTTACTGTCACGCCTTTTAGATTTTTTTCAACTTGATCTTTTACATACTCCCCAACCTTTTTCGCATTACCAGTATCATAATTTAACAGTTCAATTGTTACTTGATCTTTTCCAAGTTCTTTTTTCGCTTCTTCCCAAGCTGCTGCTGCCTTTTTAGTGTCTTGTTTTAAACCATTCTTGAACGTTTCTGCGAAATCTTTACCATCTGGTCCACTCGCTAAACCTTTTGGCACTAAGTAATCCACTGGTTTTGAACCATCATTTAAAATGACATTCGCTAAAGCTTTCTTATCAATTGATAATGCAATTGCTTCACGTAATTTTTTGCTCTTTAACGGTGTATCTTGCCCGCCACGTTTTTGGTTTAGACGTAAGTAAAACGTACTTGTTTCCGAATATGCGCCAAACTCCTCTTTATTATTTCTATACTTATCAACAAACTCTCCTGATAAAAGTGCGAAATCAATTGCACCTGTATCGTATAAATTTACTCTAGTAGCTGGTTCTTTTACTACGCTATAGTTAATTTCTTCTAGTTTTACAGTCTTTTTATCCCAATACTGATCATTTTTCTTTAATTTCCAGCCTTGCTCATGTTTCCAATCAGTAAGAACGAACGGTCCGTTATATACTGTTGTATCAGACTCTAAACCAAACTTATTCCCTTTTTCTTTTACAAACTTTTCATTTAATGGATAGTATGACGCAAATGCCATTAAGTTCAAGAAGTACGGTACCGGTCTTTCCAGTTCCACTTCAAGTGTATAATCATCTACCGCTTTTACACCTAATGTAGCAACTTCTCCTTTTCCTTGATTAATTGTTTCTGCATTTTTAATATAATAAGCAATAAATGCATACTCAGCAGCTGTTTTTGGATCTACTAGACGTTGCCATGCAAATACGAAATCTTTCGCTGTTACTGGATCACCGTTTGACCATTTTGCATCTTTCCGTAATTTAAATGTATATTTTTTACCATCCTCGCTTTTTGTGCTAGATTCTGCTACAGCTGGGATTGGCTTATTATCTTTATCAAGGCGATATAAACCTTCCATCGTATTCCCTAAAATTTGTGCGCCAAGTGTATCTGTACTTTTTGAAGTATCCATCGTCGGAATTTCATTCGTTTCTGTACGATTTAGCACTTGCTTCGCTGCATATTTTATATCAGATTTCTTCTCTTCCCCGCCATTATTAGACGTTGTAGTCGATTTCTTCTCCCCACCAGATCCAGAAGAACATGCTGTTAACGCCATACTCATTGCTAAAACTGGCACTACAACTGCCGTTAGTTTTTTCATTTTTTTCTTCATTCTTGTACCCTCCCCAATTATATGTACGAAACTAACTTTGAGAGATTTTCTATGAACTTAGTTATTAGTACTTTTTCACCAATTAACATCTTGGTAATTATCCTCATTTTTGAAGTTTCCATTATTTTATTTTCATAGTAACTATGTATTTTACTATTACTACTATACGGATTCTCCCCCATCTACTATATGTCAGTACTACTTTTCTTATTCTTCTCTATTTAATTGAATAGAAAAAGAGCGTGTTAAAAGTGAATTATTTACTTTTAAACACGCTCTTTTTTATTATTTTCCTTCCGTTACATAAGCCCACTTAAAGCTATATTCTGGACTGATGTTATGTTTCACAATTCCTTTTACATTCGGCTTCATTACATACGCTCTTCCTGTTTGGTATAAAGGAACTAATCCAGCATCTTCTTCAAGGAATAATTTTTCTGCTTTTCCTAACGTTTCCCAACGCTTCTTCGGATCAGACAATAATTCATTACCTGCTTGTTTAACCATTTCATCATATTTTTGATTCGAATAACTCATTTGGTTATATGGGCTCTTCGACTCAAACATATCAATAAATGTCATTGGATCCGAATAATCTGGGCTCCAGCCTGCAAATGAAACTTCATAATCTTGTGCCGACTCTAATTTCAGTTTTTGTTTGAACGGCTGAATTTTTGTGTTAACCGTTACACCTTTTAAGTTTTTCTCAATTTGATCTTTAAAGTAGTCAGCAATTTTCTTCGCAGTTCCATCATCATAGCTTAGTAATTCAATTGTAATTTGGTCTTTTCCAAGTTCTTTTTTCGCTGCATCCCAAGCTGCTGCACCTTTTTTCGGATCATATTTTAGACCGTTTTTAAATGTATCTTGGTAATCTTTACCGTCTGGTCCTGTCGCAAGTCCTTTTGGTACTAATTGATCTGTTGCTTTTGAACCGTTATTTAAAATAACGTTTGCTAATCCTTTTTTATCAATTGATAATGCGATCGCTTCACGCAGTTTTTTGCTCTTTAACGGTGTATCTTGTCCGTTACGTTTTTGGTTTAAACGTAAGAAGAATGTACTCGCTTCAGAATACTCACCGTACTCCTCTTTGTTCGATTTATATTTATCAACGAATTCTCCTGATAATAATGTGAAATCAATTGATCCTGTATCATATAAGTTTACTTTCGTCGCAACTTCTTTTACTACACTGTAGTTAATTTCTTCTAATTTTACAGTCTTATTATCCCAGTACTTATCATTTTTCTTTAGCTGCCATCCTTGTTCGTGTTTCCAGGAAGCCATCACAAACGGTCCGTTATACAACGTTGTATCTGCTTCTAAACCGAATTTATCTCCTTTTTCTTTTACGAACTTTTCATTTAAAGGATAGTAAGATGGGAATGCCATTAAATTCAAGAAATATGGTACTGGTTTTTCTAATTCTACTTCTAGCGTATAATCATCTACCGCTTTTGCCCCTAAATCTGTTAGTGGCTTTTCGCCTTTATTAATTGCCTCTGCATTTTTAATGTAGAAAGCGATAAACGCATATTCTGCCGCTGTATTTTTATCAAGTAAGCGTTGCCATCCGTATACGAAATCTTTCGCTGTTACAGGGTCGCCGTTTGACCATTTTGCATCTTTACGTAGTTTAAATGTATATTTTTTGCCATCCTCGCTTTTCGTGCTAGATTCTGCTGCAGCTGGGATCGGCTTATTATCTTTATCTAATCGATATAAACCTTCCATTGTGTTCCCTAAAATTTGAGAACCTAATGTATCAGTAGATTTCGAAACATCCATCGTCGGAATCTCTTGATTCTCTGTACGATTTAACACTTGTTTCGCTGCGTATTTAATTTCTGATTTTTTCTCTTCCCCACCACCACTAGACGTCGTAGTTGATTTCTTCTCCCCACCAGATCCAGAACACGCTGTCAACGCCATACTCATCGCTAAAACTGGCGCTACAACCGCCGTGAACTTTTTCATCTTTTTCTTCATTTTTGTACCCTCCCCAATTATATGTACGAAACTAATTTTGATAGATTTTCTAATAATTAGTTATCAGAAAATTCTTATTAATTAATATTCTACTAATTTTTCAGCTTTTGTAAAGTTATTTTTAAAATATTCTAAAAATTATTTTTTTGTGATAGTAAAACGTATTTTTTACAATTAGCACTATGCAAGTACCATCTTTCTTATATCTATTGATTTATTTGCATTTGATAACATAATAAAAGAGCATTCCAAAAGTAAATAGTCTACTTTTGGAATGCTCTTTCAGTTTATCTTTCTATTGTGGACAACGAGATTCTCACTACAAAATAAGCTAAGAAACTTATATGCATCCACTTAAATATAGCCTCACTGCTTAAAAATTATTTTCCATCTTTTTCAGTCATGTACGCCCACTTGAAGCTATACTCTGGGCTAATGTTATGGTGAACGATGCCTTTTGCATTTGGTTTTTGAACGTATGCATCACCACGTTGGTATAAAGGTACAAGCGCTACATCTTGCTCAAGAAGTAATTTCTCAGCTTTTCCTAACTCTTCCCAACGTTTCTTCGCGTCACCCATTAATTCTCCGCCAGCTTTTTTGATCATATCATCATATTTTGAATCAGCGAAGCTCATTTGGTTATGAGAATGATTAGACTGGAACATATCTAAGAATGTCATTGGGTCAGCGTAGTCAGGTCCCCAACCAGCATATGATAAATCATAGTCTTGCTCTGTTTCTAATTTCAGCTTTTGTTTGAATGGCTGAAGTTTAATATTAACAGTTACACCTTTTAAGTTTTTCTCAATTTGATCTTTTACATATTCCCCAACTTTTTTCGCATTACCAGTGTCATAGTTTAATAGCTCAATTGTAACTTGGTCTTTCCCAAGCTCTTTTTTCGCTTCATCCCATGCAGCTGCTGCTTTTTTCGCATCTGGTTTAATACCATTTTTAAATGTTTCTTGGAAGTCTTTACCGTCTGGTCCAGTTGCTAATCCTTTCGGTACTAAGAAGTCCGCAGGCTTAGATCCATCATTTAAAATAACGTTTGATAAATTCTTTTTATCGATTGATAATGCGATTGCTTCACGTAATTTTTGGCTCTTTAACGGTGTATCTTGTCCACCACGTTTTTGGTTCATACGTAAGAAGTAAGTACTTACTTGTGAGTATGTGCCAAACTCTTCTTTGTTGCTTCTATACTTATCAACGAATTCACCTGTTAATAGCGCGAAATCAATTGCATTTGTATCATATAAGTTTACTCTTGTAGCTACTTCTTTTACTACACTATAGTTAATTTCATCTAGTTTTACAGTCTTTTTATCCCAATATTGATCGTTTTTCTTTAGTTTCCAGCCTTGCTCGTGCTTCCAATCAGTAAGAACGAACGGTCCGTTATATACTGTTGTATCAGACTCTAAACCGTATTTATCCCCTTTTTCTTTTACGAACTTCTCATTTAATGGATAGTACGATGGGAATGCTACTAAGTTTAAGAAGTATGGTACTGCTTGTTCTAATTCAACTTCAAAAGTAAGGTCGTCTACTGCCTTTACTCCTAGTTCTGTTACAGGTTTTTCCCCTTTATTAACAGCTTCTGCATTTTTAATCGGGAATGCAATGAATGCATACTCAGCAGCTGTTTTTGGGTCTAATAGACGTTGCCAAGCATATACGAAATCTTTCGCTGTTACAGGATCACCATTTGACCATTTTGCATCTTTACGTAATTTGAATGTATATTTTTTACCATCCTCACTCTTCGTGCTTGACTCTGCCGCAGCTGGGATTGGTTTGTTATCTTTATCTAATCGATATAAACCTTCCATTGTGTTCCCTAAAATTTGAGAACCTAATGTATCGGTATTTTTAGAAGTATCCATTGTCGGAATCTCATTTGTTTCAGTACGATTTAGTACTTGTTTCGCTGCTAATTTTTCTTCTGATTTGCTATCTCCGCCAGAGCTAGAATTTGTGCTTGTCTTCTTATCTCCGCCTGATGTAGAACATGCTGTCAATGCCATACTCATTGCTAAAACTGGTGCTACAACTGCTGTTAATTTTTTGATTTTTTTCTTTTTCACTTTCTGTACCCTCCCTAATTCTTAACGCTCTCATTTAAGAATTTTCTGATAATTCTGTTTTTCTTTATATATTTATCAGAAGATTCTTATTAACTATTATTCTACTAATTTTTTGAGTTTTGTAAAGTGTTATTATTGAAAATTTTTAAAAAATTATTTTTTTACAGTAATATTCATAAAAATTCCATAATCTTTTGAAACACTATATCTCATTGAATTCTATGTATTGATTTAATAACCTTTATATCCTTCCACTATAAAACACTTGTAAATTATTGTTAATAAATAATGTATATCGTAACAAACCTCTTTTCTACAAAAATAAAAAAAGTCAGCAAAGCTGACTTTTTTATCCGGCCATTTTCTCTCTTTTCATTTCTTCTACTATCCTCTTATACTTCTCATCATCAAATTCATTTTCACTTTTTGCAACAACTACAGTCGCAATACCGTTACCAATTAAGTTGACGATAGCACGTGCTTCTGACATGAAACGATCTACACCAAGTAATAGTGCTAACCCTTCTAATGGAATAACATTCATTGCAGATAGAGTAGATGCTAATACAATAAACCCTCCACCTGTTACTGCTGCTGCACCTTTAGATGTAACTAACAAAATAGCTATTATAGTTAATTGTTGACCTAGTGAAAGATCGACGTGAAAGACTTGAGCTAAAAATATAGTAGCCATCGATAAATAAATCGTTGTTCCGTCTAAATTAAAAGAATATCCCGTCGGAATGACTAAACCTACTACCGGCTTCGAACACCCGAAGTCTTCCATCTTTGTCATCATTCGCGGCAGTACTGATTCTGATGATGATGTCCCGAGAACAATGAGTAATTCTTCTTTAATATGCGCCAAATATTTCCACAAACTAAATTTATACAATTTACAAATAAAATTTAAAACGATAAAAACAAATAATGCCATTGTTGCATATACACAAATCATTAATTTACCGAGTGGAATAAGTGTACTTAAACCATATTTACCAATTGTAAACGCCATCCCGCCGAATGCGCCAACCGGTGCTAACTTCATAACAATGGATAAAATATTAAAAAATACTTTCGATAATCTTTCAAAAAAGTCGATAACCGGTTGTCCATTTTTCCCTAGCATCGTTAACCCTGCACCGAATAAAATGGAGAAGAACAGAACTTGTAAAATATCTCCTTTTGCAAATGCTTCAAACATGTTAGATGGAACAATATGTAAAAAGAAATCCATCCATTTCATTTCTTGCCCGCTTTGTACATATTGTGAAACATCTCCGCCCTTTAGTTTTGAAGGATCTAATCCATCTCCGGGACGTACAACATTCGCTACGATGATACCTATAATTAAAGCCGCTGTTGTAACAATTTCAAAATATAATAGTGCCTTACCACCAACACGACCTACCTTTTTCATACTTCCCATACTTGCAATACCAAGCACAATTGTTAAAAAAATAATCGGTGCAATAACCATTTTAATCATATTGATGAACGTTTCACCAATTGGCTTCATCTGCTGTCCAACACTAGGCCAAATTGCCCCTACTGCAATACCACAAATAATTGCCATAATAACTTGGAATGTTAAATTTTTTGCAATTCTCATTTTTAATGCTCCCCTGTTTTTTCATTTCTCCCAAACTATATTAATCATTAACATTTATTCTATGTAATAACCCCCTTGTTATTTACCTTAAACCACAACTTTACGTTACACTATTTCCTTTTATTTTTAAATAGTATATAACATTAAAAGATAAATGACATACTACTAAATACAATAAAAAAACAGACATTTCGCCTGCTTTAATTCTCCTCAATCTGCTTTTCACTTAATCCTAGATGTGTTCTAAGCGTATTACTCAAACTCTGTAGATCTTTTTTATTAGGGTTATAGTAATATACACGTTGCCCATTTGGACCATTTGGCAAATATAAATCATCCCCACCCAATTGAATCTTTTCAACTGAACCGTTTAAACCGTATTTATAAAAAGATAAAATATCATCCATTACTAAGTTTGTTTTAAAATCACCGTCAACCGCCTCAACCATTTTTTCTAGTTTCGTAATCGAACCTACACTTTTTAATTTACTTAACATCGCTTCAATAACAAGCTGTTGGCGCTGACCTCTCATTGCATCACTATCAATATGACGCGTTCTTGCTAGTGCAAGTGCTTCTTCCCCTGTTAATTTTTGTAGTCCTTTTTTCAAATGAATTGCGTCAGGCTCATCTTTACTATTTTGCTCCGTAAATTCAACTGGGACATCTACTTCAATCCCATCTAACCCATCAACAATTTTAGTAAATGAATTAAAATTAAACTTCACAAAATAATCAACAGGCACTTGTAATAATTTTTCTACCGCTTCCACTGAAGCTTGCGGCCCTCCATCTTTACCATTTTTAACGAAACCACTTCCATATGCATGCGTTATTTTATCTTTTTTCTTTTCAACCGGAACATATGTGTATGTATCACGTGGTATGCTCGTTAATTTCACAGTCTTATCATCTTTATTAAAAGTAGCTAACAGTAGTGCATCTGTATGAAATGCACCATTATACTCCTTTTGTCGTTCTTGATTTTCATCAATTCCCATAATTAAAAGTGAAACATTATTTGCAATTGGTTTTACGGCTTTCTCACGTAAATTTGATTTTTCACCCCGCGCTAAATTAACATTTGATTTTTGTACGAGATTAGAAGTTTTCATATATACGTAAGTACCATATCCAACTCCGCCAAATAGTAATATTGCTAACAATATACTTATTATCGTTGTCTTCTTATATTTTCGTTTATTTTTCTTTTCTCTTGAAGAAGAGTGATTCTCCATATGTTTTCCTCCGTTTTCTATTCATCTAATATATTTTTCAATTTTTCATAATTAGCGCTTTCCTTTTGAAATGTATTCTCTTTCAATCCTTTGTTTATTTGTATCCATTCGGTCGTAATCGAATATTGAATCATACCCTCGTGGAAACTAAGGAATTTTAGCATAATCCCTGTATTTTTCTCTACAACCATTTCAAATTTCCCTCTTAAATCTTCAGATGTACTTACAGGCATTTCTATGTTTATTGTTCCTTCTATTTTGTAGCAATCAAGTCCAAGATACTTCGTTTCTTTATAATTCCAATCTTTATATCGAATTAATAGATCAGTAAATTCTGATTGAATACTATACTTCGCGAATCCCACATATTCATCATCATATCTTTTTTTCTCACCTGATTTTCTCAATAACCTTTCCGTAGGATTTAATTTTAATAGTTCATTGTTTTTTTCTTTCGGGCTCCATTTTGTCTCTTTATATGTATACTTCTCATCATCAAATTCTTTTTTCTTGCCCTCGTTATATATAATTGTTCGTTTTCTCGCTAGTTTATCTTCTTTCGAAGAGATCCCACTTTGTTGCTCCGTATCAATCGCATATTTGTATGTTGTAGCAATTCTTGACGAGCTAGAATATTCCTCAAATTGTCCTGAAATATTATTAAAATGATCAATAGAATCCAGCATCTTTTCATGAATTTTTTCTTTATCTGGATAATTTACATTCGATTTTATTTCCTCTTCATTTTCATAATCAGAAAACGCCTTTTTCTTTACATATTGAAATACTCCGCCATTTTGAGCAAAAATTTGATCAGAGAACTCCGACATAGATACGATTGAAAGTGCTAGAACCGCAGCACTTATAGCCATCATATAAACTCTGTAACCTTTCTTTTTTACCGGGAGATTATGAAGGGTACTATTAATCTTTTCATTTAACTCTGGCGGTACTATCACATTCTCTTCTTTTATTCTCTTTTTTAATTTTTCATCAAATAATTTTTCATCATCCATCCTTTGCACCCCCTATTCCATCTTTAATCGCTTTTGCAGTTGTTCCCTCGCACGTGACAATCTCGATTTCACTGTTCCTTTTGGTATTTCTAAAAGCTTGGCAATACTTTCTTGATTCATATCTTCATAATAATAAAGCACCGTAACAGCTCTTAATTCTTCATGTAACGATTGAATCGCATTACACAAATCTATATCTTCATACTGATCACACGCACTCATATTGTAATCATTCTCTTCTGTCACAATTACCTTTTTATATGTTCTAATAATATTGTTACACTCATTCATTAAAATTCGAATTAACCAAGTTTGAAAAAACTCTTCTTTTTTTAATTTTTTTATATTTTCATAGGCTTTTAAAATTGTTGCCTGTATCGCATCCTCTATATTTGTCTCATCACGTAACATAGCCTTTGCAATACGATACATCTTCACTTTTTCTGTATGTATAAGCGCCATAAACGCTTCATGATCACCTTTTTTCGCTAAGGAAACATCTGTTTCTTCTTTTACAATCATTTTATATAAAGGGATTACTTTCACAATTCCTCCTCCTGTTTCATCCTCACTTCAAATTTAACTTTACATGTATTAGACGGATGGGCCTAGAAAAAGGTTCATTTTTTTTGAATATTTTCACAAAAAAGATAAACATTCTTCATGTTTACCTTTACTCAGATGTAATTCTAAGGAAATATCCATCTGGATCTAGAACTTTAAATCCCCTCATCTCCCATGGGTAAGCTTGAATTTCTTCTTGTATTGTGCACCGCTTCTCTTTACAACGTTCATATACGTCTTCAATCCGATTGACAACAATAATTAGTTCAAAACCATTCCCCTTCATTTCTTTTCGATCGTAAAAATAGTGATTTTCATTCAATCTTGAATCACTAACTAGTAATAAAGAGAACTGGTCGTGATTAAAACGTGCTCCATGCATACCTTTTTTATACAGCTTTAAACCAATTACTTCTTTATAGAACAATGCTGACTTTTCTATATCATTTACATATAGCTGCACCCGGAACAAATGATTCATTCGTTTCCTCCTCATCAAAAAAAGCCCACTATTTCAGTGGACTTTCTACTTTACAACGGTAAATCCCTCTTCTTAAACACTACAATCGCTACGATGAAAATACAAAGTGCTCCAACAATTAAACCTATACTCACTGGCCATATATTATACGTTCCTTCAGCAATTTCTTTCGGACGAAATAGCGTAAATAATGATATATTTCTCATCCACTCTAACTTATCACTTAATTTACCTACCATATCTAATGCGAAAAATAAAATAGTTAAACTCGCTGAGTAGCTAAGTGCCTTTCTTTCGTCATTACATATACAAGAAAAGAAAAATGAATAAGCACTAACGACTAAAAATATGAGCCCTCCAACAACATTTATCTTCAGAAATAATTCTTTATTTAAGTTATTATCTTGTAGAAACCACTCTGCACCTACTATACCCGCTACATACGTAACAGTTACTATGATTAGTAGTCCCAATATGAGAATAGACGCTTGTGTAATAGCAATTTGCACTCTAGATACAGGCGTTGCGAGCAAGTATGCCATCGCCCCTTTATCTACATGACGAGCAATTAAATGCGTTGCAACTGTTACACAAAAAATTGTTAATATGATAATAAACAATAGACTATAATATTCGCCAGCTAAAAAATCCATTACGTTTTGAATCGGACTTTCCATGCCAACAATTTTTTTCACACTATCAGGCATTGCACTTATTAATTCATTTAATCCTTTCGCCGATACCATTGAAGGGAATATCCAAATTAACAACCATAAATATAGCGCTGCACCAGTTGCATAACTCAAAATACTTTTTTGTGTTTCTTTCAAACTAGCTAAAAACAATTGCTTATTCATGCTTTATCCCTTCTTTCTTATCGTAATAATGCATAAATAAATGTTCTAAATCCATTGCTCTCGTTTGAAGTGCCGTGACATTATAGTTTGAAAGTGTTTGTAAAACAGCTTGATAATTTCCTTGTACAATAATCGATGCTTCTCTTCCTTTCACCGCTTCAAATTGCAAATTACATTGCGCCAGAGATTCAATCTCTTCTTGCGATGATACGGTTACATCTATTACCTGTCGTCTCACACTTTGTAAATCATGCATATTTTCAACCGTCACAAGACGACCATCTTTAATAATCGCTACTCGATCACACGTACGCTCAATTTCAGTGAAAATATGCGACGACATAAGAATTGTTTTTCCTCTTTGTTTTTCCTCTACTATTAAATCTATAAATACTTGCTGCATAAGAGGATCGAGTCCTGATGTCGGTTCATCTAAAATTAACACTTCCGGATCATGCATAAAAGCAGCAACAATTCCTACTTTTTGTTTCATTCCTTTAGACATTTTTCGAATCGGTGTTTTCACATCAAATTGTAGACGTTCTATTAATTCATCTCGTCTTTTCGTATCCTTTAGCCCACGCATTCCTTGCATTAACTTTAAAAACTCTAATCCGTTCATTCCTTCTATAAAAGAGATTTCACCCGGTAGATAGCCAACTTCTCTTTGAATTTTTGCAGCAGCTTTCCAACAATCTAATCCAAAAATTGTCGCTTTACCAGCTGTTGGTTTTATAAATCCCATTAAATTACGAATTGTTGTGGATTTCCCGGCACCATTTGGTCCTAAGTAACCGAATACTTCACCTTCTTTTACATCAAATGTAATATGAAACAAGCCTTTCCCATTTGAAAATTGTTTTGTGACATTTTGAACTGAAATCATAATTCCACCTCATTTTTTGAAATATTTAATATGTGATATTTCAAAATCATTGTACTCCTCATCTTTCATATCCGCAACAACTTTTTGAAATATTTATATGTCCATATTTCAAAAATATTGTTTTCCATTATTTTTTCTTGTATATTTTAATTGAGGTGATTGCATTGAACGGCTTTGAAAGAGTGAAAGAAAAGAAAAAACGTGCCATTAAAGAAGCAGCTTTCCTATTATTTTCAGAACGCGGATTTAATGAGGTGAAAATAGAGCATATTGCAAAGGAAGCAAATGTTTCTCAAGTTACCATTTATAATCATTTCGGAAGTAAAGACGCGTTATTTAGAGAACTTATACAGGAATTTATAACATCTGAATTTCAATATTATAAAAAACTTGCAGAAGAAAAATTACCTTTTCATGAGATGATGCAAAAAATGATTGTAAGAAAAATGAATACGGGCGGGTTATTCCAACCTGACATGTTGCTACAAATGATGCAAAGAGACGAAGAACTCAAAGAATTTATTTATAAGTATCAAAGCGAAAAAATCCTGCCTTGGTATATAGAAATATTAGAACAAGCACAGAAAAAAAATGAAATTAACCCTCACCTTACTAAAGAAATGATGTTACTGTACATTCAAATGTTCACTAAGTTAGGTGATGATTTTGGGGCACAGCTTCTTGAAGGAGATCGCGAAAAACATATACAAGATATCGTTACGATGTTCTTTTATGGACTGTCCGTCCCCCAAAAATAATTTTTCTAAAGAAGAAATAAAATCACAAAAAAGCCCTTTGGATATTTAATACTCCAGGGCTTTTTTCATGTCAAAAAAATGACTAAAACTAACTTTATCTTAACGAAGTTAAATGCTGCTTTATAGATAATACCTTATTATAGATTAACTCTTTTAGCATAACTGGCTGAATTGAGATAATCGTTTCACCGAAATTCAGAAAATAGTTCGAGATAAAATCAACTTCTTGTTTGTTAAAGTAGCCTGTTATAATGTAATTTTCATTTTCTTTTTGTATCTCCATGGAAGGATAATTTTCTTTATCAAAAATATCTTTTCCTTTTTGATTAACAATGACAATAAAATCAGTTGCATCAGGTTTTCTATGAAAAGTAGTAAGATAACTTAATAATTCTTCAAGATTTTTTGGATTCGTATTACTTGTTTCCACAATAGAAAGAATTTTATCACATCTAATTATTTGAACATGATTTGTCTCAAAATTAAAGATTTTAGCATACCACTGACCAAATTTAGATTCTATTCGAATAAATTGGGCAACCAATGCTTTCTCCTCGTCTTTTTTTAAGTATATTAAATGATAAACTCGCTCAGCAAAAATCCCCTGTAAAATTTGTTTTAAGAACGGACTAAAATTACTATGATTTGTTACTTCAAAAGAAAGCGTTCGTTCCATAATTGAAATATTTTTACTCACATTATCAGGTAATACATGTTTAAATTTATTTTCAAGCGCCATACTTTCTATATTAAATGGTTTCGTCTTGTATCCATTTAATGTAAGAATCGAAAAGTATAGCGCATACATCTCATCCACACTAAAATAAATTGGCGATAGCACACTATTTTCTATAATTTTATAACTTCCATTTCTACCTAATTCAGAATATATTGGTACACCTATTTCTTCCAATGATTGAATATCTCGCAACGCGGTACTTTTAGAAATAGCATATCTAACCATTAAATCCTTTAAATTAAAATGCCTTTTATTATTTAAGAAAATAAGCATATCATTAATTCGTTCCGTTTTTTTCATATTTCCCTCCCGAAAGGTGTCATGTATTGAAACCTTTTTAGTCTATATTATAATTATTAACTAATAAAGGAGTTATATATTTATGACATTAGAAATAGCTATTTTTCTTTCAATGAATGGGCATGCAAAAGAGGCAATTAATTTTTATACACGCAATTTAGAAGCTAAGCAGTTAATGATTGTTACGTATGAAGAACTGGCGAAAAGAGATCGTTCTTTTAAAATTACAAGTGAAAATAAAGATCATATTGCTCACTCTGTTTTACAAATTGGGAATACAAAGCTAATGATAGCTGAAAATACAATGAATCCTAATGAACGTTATAACGTTGGAAATAACATGTCACTTTGCATTCAAAGCGCTAATTTAGAAGAAATACAAAGATTTTATAATAATTTAACTTCCGATAAGAACGTGAAGATACTCTCTCCACTAGAAAAAAATATATTTAGTGAAGCATATGGGATTATTGAAGATCCTTACGGCATACAAATTCAGCTAATGTATGACAAACGATTAGGCTAAATAATTTGCCCTATTCACATATTCTCAATAAAAAAAGACACCCATATGTTAAATATATATAACCATTATTAAACATTAAAATATAAAGCTTGTATCGACGATTACCTGGTAATTTTCGATACAGG
>NZ_JAGXJT010000048.1:0-1608 GCF_019091205.1 Bacillus sp. GbtcB14 | reverse complement strand
ACATCTTCGTTAGTTAATGTCAACTAAGTTTTTCATTTTGTTTGCCGCGTTCTGCGTTATTGCATCGGCGACTTGTTTTATATTACACCTCTATAGCCTAATCGTCAACACCTTTTATTCAATTAATAATAAAAAAAATTCCAAAGGTATTTTCTATATGAGTTTCAGTTATTTAATTCCTCTAATTCAATGAAAATAATGAAAAGGACATCCTATTACATACAAGGCGTCCTTTTCATTAAACACTATATACATACTCTTATAAACTTTAACATTCTTCATTCCCTTTAACATTTCGCTCGCCTGATATAAATAAATCAATTAATTTACGTTTATCCGCCCATATCACTCCAAATAAAACTAAGCTACCACCTATTCCTATTCTCCACGTCAAAGATTCATTTAATAGAACAATTGAAGCAGCGATACTTATTAACGGTAACGCATTTAAATATAATCCACTTACTGATGCCGAGACTGTCTCTAATGCTCTATTCCAAAACCAATACGCTAAAATTGTTGCCCCAATAACAAGATATATTACACTAAACCCTGTCTTCCATGTTTCGATTTTTGGAAAACCATAGTAAAAAGTTTCTGCCATTGCAAATGGTAATAGAATAACAGCTCCAATAATTAAAGTTAATGTTGTAAAAACCTTGTTTGATAGATACTGTTCTTGTTTTGGACGTTTCAGCAATACTGTATAGAAAGCAAATAAGAACGTACTTAATAAAATAAGGATATCTCCTATTAAAGATACTTCTTGGTCGACATTACTAGATGGAATTGTAATAAGAAGTACTCCGGCAGCCCCGAGTACAATACCGATCCAATAATTAAGCTGAATTTTTTCTTTCAAAAAGAACGCTGAAAAAAGAATCGTAACTAAAGGTAAAGCAGCATCAATAATACTAACATGCAATCCACTTGTTAAAGAAATACCGTAGGATGTGAACATAAAGTACCCAGCTACACCAGCAAAAGATAGTAAACTCATTCTTTTCCACGGGACTTGTTTATGTACAACTGATCTTTTTAATTGTTTAAATGAGAATAGTAAACAGATTCCACCAGCTAAGAAAAGACGAATAAATAACAAAGTAAATGGCTGAATAGATTCTAATGCCCACTTTGTTGGCGCAATAGCTGTCCCCCATAATATAACAGCCACTAATAACATGCATATTTCTTTCATAATCCCCCACACCCATCAAAAAATATATGTTAACTATCTTAATTATAGATTTTTTCTTATGTGAAATCCTTTAAAAATGAAAAAACGTTATGTGAAAAACAGCTGAATAGTTATTTTTCACATAACGCTTTCATATAAAGAGCAAAATTTTTTAGTCATTCTACAAATTAGTTAACATAAAAAGGTAATTCTTACCTTACACTAACATTTAAATGTATTACTTTATCACCTTTTACGGCATTATCGCTCAAATTTTAATTTAGACAATCCCTATTTCATCTTTAAGATTACTAAATTTATGGATTTTAACAGATGATACATAAAAATAAACACAAAAAAACTAAGTCGAATCGACTTAGTTTTTTGCTTGGCGACGTCCTACTCTCACAGGGACAAGGTCCCAACTACCA
>NZ_JAGXJT010000047.1:0-1656 GCF_019091205.1 Bacillus sp. GbtcB14 | reverse complement strand
AACTATTAAATCCGTAATACCTTGATGCGCAATTTCTTTATCTCGTAAAAATTCTGGGATAATCCCTACCACATTCCCGCCAACTTGTAGGGCAGAATTTGCTACACTCCCCATTAATCCCACTTTTCCTCCACCATAAATTAATGTGATATTTTTTTCACCTAAATATTTACCTAACTTTTCTGCTGCATGTTTATACTCTTCACTTTCCCCATAATTTGATCCGCAAAATACACATATTGAGTTCATAATTTTAACCCCTCATTTCTAAAAATATATTTCTCTATTATTATCGCTAACACTAATAATCATAACAAATAAATTTTATTATTTTCTAAATTATTCTGCATAAAAATATTAAAAAATAAATTTTACATCTGAAAAATCAGCCTAAAAAACATTTGAATAACACCTATCTATGGAATATAATGGGTGAGGCACCCTCGGATTATTCATAAAATACTATTAATTTTAAAAAATAATATTACATACTTATTCTATATTTAACAATTTCATATAAGTAAGGAGATATTTTATTATGTGGATTTTATTCTTAATATTTGCCTTCCTGGCTGGACTTGCTTTACCTATTCAATTTAGTATTAATGCTCAATTACGTACTTTTGTAGGATCCCCCCTTGTAGCTGCGACTATTTCCTTTATAGTTGGGGCGATTACTTTATTTACCATTTCATTATTTAAAGCTGGTTTTAGTTTTAATAAAGGGATTGCTTCTGCACCATGGTGGGTATGGACTGGTGGCGTTTTGGGAGCTTTTTATGTACTGGCTACCATTATTCTTATTCCAAGAATTGGAGCAGGAACCACCGTTGCGTTAGTGCTTGCCGGGCAGATTGTTGCATCTGTATTAATAGATCATTTTGGTCTAATTAATGTGCCTATACATCTATTGTCCTTACCCCGTATTCTTGGTGCTATTTTAGTTATTATAGGCGTTGTACTTATCCAAAAATTTTAATTATCAATCATCTAGAATACACTTTACATTGTTCATTTTAGATAAAGAGTTTTTATCGTTCTTTTTATTTTATTTGAAGGGAAGATTCTAACGATGTATGCAAATATCCGCAATTTATTATTTAAGATGGACCCAGAAAAAGCTCATACGAGAACTATTCATGCTTTAAAAATGATGCAATCATTTTCATTTGCTAGAAATATGTACAATAAAAATATGAGATTAAATGATTCTAGATTGGAATGTAAATTACTAGATATTAAATTTCCTAATCCTATTGGTTTGGCTGCAGGGTTTGACAAATTTGCTGATGTATACCCAGGTCTTGCATCACTTGGTTTTGGATCAGTTGAAGTAGGTTCTATCACACCTAAACCTCAATCTGGAAATCCTAAACCACGCTTATATCGTTTACCTGAGGATACGGCACTTATTAACCGTATGGGTTTTAATAGTGAGGGCTTGAATAGAGCAAAGCAAAACTTTATGACTTTACCACGTCCCAATATTCCTCTAGGGATAAATTTAGGGAAAAATAAAGATACTCCAAACTCAGATGCCACTTTAGACTATCAAAAGGGATTGGAAACACTATATTCCTATGGTGACTATTTTGTCATTAATATTAGTTCTCCAAACACTGAAGGATTAAGAGACTTACAATATGTCGATACTTT
>NZ_JAGXJT010000046.1:0-1976 GCF_019091205.1 Bacillus sp. GbtcB14 | reverse complement strand
GAAACAAGACGCAACTTGCTTCTACAACTCAACCACAACACAAAAAAAGGTGTGGGAATAAACGGAATCAATTAAACTAACATTATAACTATATATTACACATTAAATATAATGATAGCAAGATATTTTCTAATTTATAAATCTGGTTCTTCCAATCTTAAAAAACTATTGGGCTTTAAACGTAATACTTTATTACATATCCGTACTTACTACTAAATATAACTTAAAATAAAGGGTATACCCAAAAATTGTCGAATAATCCCGAATGAGGAGAGTGAAAAATATGTTATTAGAAGAGTATTATGCACTACAAACAAAAATATTCTTAGTAGAGTAGTTGAGCCCCCAGGTAAAGTAATGAATACAAAAGGAGAAAGAGTATTTTTATCAGCCACAGATCAATTATGTTGGGGCGTTCCAGTTGCTGCTACTAGAGAAAAATTAGTATTATACGCAAAGGAATTTCAAACGTGTGTGGAATACTATAATGATAATAAAATTGCAAAAATTAACTTTGATAATATTAGTAGTCCATTACTAATTCCTGAAGTATGGGCATTATGTTCATATGATAATTATAAAGACCAATTTATCAAATTAATGGAGATTACACTTCAATCAACAACAGAACTAAAAGACAAAAAGTTTGATGTTGACCATTGGTTTAGTAAAAAACAAGTTGAAGAAGCGAAGTCAGAAAGCATTTATTTACGGTTAATATTAGCTAAATCCCGCCCAAATCGTAGTCATGGTGCAGCGTCTGAACGAAAGGCTTCTGATTATCAAGAAGAAGCTACTCAACATACAAAGGATCTTGAACTCTTGACACCAATACAGTTACTGAAAGCACTTGAAAGAAGATTCTCTCAAGCAATACTTTTCCATAAGAGAAACAAGGAGGAAAAAGAAGAAATAATTACATTTTTAATGAATGCTCTTGGTGTACCAAGGGAAATCGTAGAAGAAAAATACTTCCCACATTTTTACAAATTTTACTATAAAAATCAATGGGGGCAATGAATTTAGGTTCTCAATGGTGAAAAGTCTGCTATTTCCAATGTATTTCATATCAGTTCTCAGCATTTTGGCAAGAAGTACATCTTCTAAGTAATGTTAGACGACACATAGAAAAAGAGGCATTTTAAAGGCCTCTTTTTCTATATTATAAATTTGCTCTTCTAATCTCTTAACCTTTTCATCTAAGGAAACTACTTTTGAATCTGAGAGTCGAGAAAATCTTTAAAATCTGTTGCTCTTTCTTCACTAATGATTGCCATCTCATTTACGATTTCATATAAGAGTTCGTACGCAGAAAGATACGCTTCATGAACCCGATCATCATTTTTATAAAGATTTGTAGATTGAACTTTGTCTAAATTATTCCTAATAGAAATAATTCTCTCTGTATAATTGTTATTTGGTAATAAGATAGCTTCTATTAAATCATATATAGAAAATATTTCCTCGAATGTTACAGAATAAGGCCTTGTACATTCCTTAATTAATAAGAAAAAGTGAGTGAAAAAATAAGGCGCTCTTAGTTCCTCATTTACTATTTTGTGCTTAAACTTTAACGACTTGTTAATCTTTAAAAACTGTGCAAAAAAAATATTAGCAAATGAAATGTTTAAATCCATTTGATTCTCTAGTTTCACGTTGCTAGGTAATTCATCTTTACTTGAAGGATGCGAGTAATCTCTTTTCCACACTTGATAGATATTAATAATATCCACACTTGTATAAACTAGATTCTTTTCAATGTGTTGCAATACTTCATGAAAAATATCAGAAGGTTTTTGGTAAGTAGTGTTCAGTTCATAAAAATCATCATAATATGACTCAGATTTTATATAATCGGTTAATTTAAAAATTATTGGTGAATATAAGTTTTGATAACATGCTTTCTTATAGTTTTTCTTTTCTCTTCTTAGGGTAAGAATGTGACTTATTAATTGTGCGGTAGATGCTGCTAAAAA
>NZ_JAGXJT010000045.1:0-2081 GCF_019091205.1 Bacillus sp. GbtcB14 | reverse complement strand
TCATTCCATCTAATAATGATAAGCTCTAAGCAAACAACGCTAGTTGTTCATGTCCCATATCCCCTCCATTTTGTGATTACATACAGATTTCCTCATTTTTGACTAATTTCCGCAATTTATTAAGTTTGCCTAACTGTTCCTCGTTGAGTTTTAATTTATTGAGGAATTGGTTTATGGTTTCTATATTGGTCGCGTGTATTAGTGTATGGACACTTGGCTTGATGATGGTAGCGAGGAGTATATTTTCATCTGATATAATGATAGGCATTAAATTTTTAAAAGAATTTTTCTTTGTTGCCTTCTGGTATAAGTTATCTAAGAAAGTTTGGATACCGTAGTATTCGTTGTGTCTTAGTTTCTTATTCTTTGGCGTGGACTTAGTTCTATCATTCATGGTCTATCACCTACTCTCATATTGATTTGGTGACCTTTTGAGTCTTACCAGAATCCATGCAAGATTAGATGAAATTTCAGTTCCTACAAATAGGCTTGTGGCTGTTCCTCCAATTCCATTACAGAATCTTCAACGGTCGTGCCACTACTCTCACCACTATTAAGAATACTTCCCTCGGTTACCCGTTTCGTATTCAACTATATCCGCCGATAGAGTCATAGACCCAACGTTAGTGGCTTTCGACGTTCCGTTCAGACTATCGTTGTTTTAAAGATCTTTCAATCTCCGATTTAGGTGCTTGCTTTACCCCGTGTCTAGCTCCGTTGCCTGTAACAACGTTAGGATTGGTCACTATGCGATGTTTCCAATCCATTAGACAAGTCTTATTTTCAGACTCCGAATCATTTCTGACCCGTAAACCTATCGAGGTGTACATTCGCAAGTTCGTCAGTGTTTACACATTCTCACCTTGTCGGTTGACAGCATACGGTACTTAGTTAGTTCCAGCCGGTTTATTATTCCTGCTGGCTTTCGGTTATCCATATAGACACTACGAACCGTAACCGCATGTTTTACCCTGCTTCCAACATCTCACTCTGCCGAGTGTATGCAGTTGGGAATCTCACTGGGAGAGTTTCGGGGCGTTACTCCTTCATTCCTCTCACTCGCCTGAACAGTTATCCTACTCTTTATTGTTTTCGATGTTTCTACAATTAAGAATAGTCCTCGTTGTCGCCTATGCTCCCGCATTACTTACTCGAGAACGTCTCGCACCGCATAATAGTTCCCTCCAAGTTCTTTTTTTACAATAAAAAAAGGAAGATCCAAGTAAATACATCACTTAGTTCTTCCTTTTACCCTCTATAAACTACCTCGACTTTTTTAAAATGGTAGTTCTTCATCTTTAATCTCCGATAGCTCATCCATACCAGCAAAAATATCATCCGGCTCTTGGGATTGCTTTCTTGTTTCCTGCTCTTTTGGATCATCTAATTCTGTCCAAGTGTTATCTTTTTTCATTTTCATTTCCCTCTATCCTTCTTATTTTTCAGGTTCATATACAACTTCTTCGTAATCAAAAAAATAGTCTTTCAGTTTACGTAGGAATGTACGAATCTTCGGTTCAGCTACGATCTTTGTACCATGGTAAAAACTTTGTTGCCCGACAAAGCGCCATAAGATTACGTAGCCTTCTTTTGCTTCCTGTATGCCTTCAATGTATAAAGCGATTTCTTGAATGGCCACCTTTTCATTAAGAGTATCTGGTTTAAAGTATTGAAATTTCCCATCTGGTAATATAATTTCAGCTTCAAAACATCCTCTCATTTGATTCACTCTTGCTCTGAATTCAGATGACATGGCTGACGCAGCATATGATTTCTGATTTTTTTCCATTCGTGTTTTATGTTCCTCTACTGTTGGTACTAGTTGTAAGTGTCTACAATCTTTCTTCATTTTCATATCTCCTCTATTTTGTAATTTGTTATGATTCATAACCCAGCCTGCAAACTTGAAAACAACACAAAAAGGGCTTCTTCAAGTCGATTAAATATGTGCATAGCAAAATAAGCTATATACACTAATCGGCTCAAAGAAGCCCTTTCAAAATTGAAACAAGACGCAACTTGCTTCTACAACTCAACCACAACACAAAAAAAGGTGTGGGAATAAACGGAATCAATTAAAC
>NZ_JAGXJT010000044.1:0-2267 GCF_019091205.1 Bacillus sp. GbtcB14 | reverse complement strand
CGAGGAATGACTAATGGTGGCAGAGGAATAAATCCCTTTTTAACAGCCATTGAGTCAGTGGCTAGGTGCAACGATTTGCACGATGATAATTACGAATAAATGCATCACTTACGTCTGCTCGATGGCTCGAAATTGCCCCAGTATTCCAAAGTCCATAAATCCCTGTACGGCGAAATAATGTCCAATGAGTATCTTCTGGTCATCTATAAACAGGCGTTTGAATATCTCCTAGTTCCTTAACTGTTTTTGATTCCGAAATAGCATTATATGGAGCTGGAACAGTGTAACCAAGACGAATTAAAATTTGATATAACTCTGTTAGATTGGGTTCGCATACATCCCGACGATAGATTTCCATAAGTTGTTTTAATTGAGGATTCTTTAAAATCTGAATGTATAAATTACATTACCCCAAGCAAACCCATTCGCGAAGGTAGCCTTGGGTTACCATATAATACTCGCTAGTATCAAGGAAACGGTTTTCATGTCGAGTTTATTATAGAAATGTTGCAATAACACCATTTTAAAGATGATGTTACTTCTATCTCCTGATTAAACTTTGTATTTAAATTATAAAATTGCACTTGACCTTCCCCTAAGGTGAACGTTGTAAACTCTAGTTAATTCAGTGATGGTCTTCCAGTTAACGAAAAGGGGGGAGATAATGGAGGATTTAACGATTGGTCAACTAGCCCAACAAACAGGAGTCAGTCGAAAAGCCATTCGACTGTATGAAGAAAAGGAATTGATACTGCCTTCTATAAAGCGTAGCGAAGGTAATTACCGCGTTTATAACCAAGAGCATGTGTTTTGTATCAATGGTATTAAACAACTCCGATCATTAGGCGTATCACTGGAGGAAATGAAAGATTTAATAGTGATTTTCGAAAAAAATACGGTGGAGATAGAACCGCATCTACAACATTTGTTAAAAGATAAACTGACCAAGATAGACGAACAAATCAACGAACTACAAAAGTTGCGTAAACACATTGAATCGTACCTTGATTCCCCGAAAGAGGCATTCAATCAAATGGAGGGATTTAAACAATGAAGAATAAAACAGAACTCAAAAAATTTTATGAACTATTGTTAGCTAAGCTGCCTAAAGAATCAGTGCCTATTCTTCGGACAATTTTTTTCTCCATTCGTGATGGGCAGGCAGTTACAGAAAGTTCTTTAATAAATCAAACGGGAATTAATACAAAAACAGTTCAGTCAGTAGTGAAGATATTAGCCCAACGGCAGATGATCGTTCGGGAGGCGGATCAAAAAATAGTAGGGGCATTGGGCTTATCGATTATACCGACTACTAACCAGATTCATTTAGGAGGACGAACTTTATTTGCCTGGTGTGCAATATCGACATTGGAGCTGTCAACTGCTCTGGTTGCTGATGTCGATATACATTCCCGTTGTGCGTACACAGGTGAACCGATTGAGGTAACTGTCCGAAATGGAAAATTAGCAAAAACAACTCCTGATTCAACAGTAATCTGGACAGTGCCGTTTGATTCTGAGGCTCCATGGGCCGGAGGAACATGTAAACAAATTCACTATTTTAGCTCAGTTGAGCATGCAAACAAGTGGAAAGAAGAACATCCAAAATTGCAAGGGGAAATTATGACTTTGGAACAAGCTCTCTCTTTTGGAAACGAATTGAAAAAATTTTTATCATAGGGTAGAGCCCATGAAGTTTCAAAAATCAGACAAGCTATGAAAAGGATGCTTTTATCGGTCAATTAGTCCAACAAATGGAGTTTTTAGGTAATGAAAAGTAATATCGAAAATAATAATAGGAACAAAAAATAACAAAGGAGGAAAAAGACATGAAAACTGAAATTCAGGAAATCGTAACCCGACTTGACCAACAGTCGAACAAGGGAGAGGGAGGAGAATCCATGAAGTGGCTGTTTCGCCCGTTGTTACAAATGCTAGCAGGGGGGGAGTCTGTCACCATTGAAGATATGGCGACAACGACCGGAAAACCTGTTGAAGAGGTGAAGAAAGTTCTCCAGTCTCTGCCAAGCGTGGAAATCGACGAACAAGGCCGTGTCGTTGGTTTAGGTCTTACCCTTATCCCTACCCCTCACCACTTTACGGTTGATGGGAAGCAACTATATGCCTGGTGCGCCCTTGACACACTTATATTTCCAGCACTCATCGGTCGTTCGGTCAACATCGAGTCACCCTGTCACAGCACCGGAGAACCTATACGGTTGAATGTGGAACCGGACCACATTGTAAGCGTGGAACCTTCCACTGCC
>NZ_JAGXJT010000043.1:0-2288 GCF_019091205.1 Bacillus sp. GbtcB14 | reverse complement strand
TTTTAGTTTGGTTAAGTTAGAAAGGGCGCACGGTGGATGCCTTGACACTAGGAGTCGATGAAGGACGGGACTAACGCCGATATGCTTCGGGGAGCTGTAAGTAAGCTTTGATCCGAAGATTTCCGAATGGGGAAACCCACCATACGTAATGGTATGGTATCCTTACCTGAATACATAGGGTAAGGAAGACAGACCCAGGGAACTGAAACATCTAAGTACCTGGAGGAAGAGAAAGCAAATGCGATTTCCTGAGTAGCGGCGAGCGAAACGGAACATAGCCCAAACCAAGAGGCTTGCCTCTTGGGGTTGTAGGACATTCTATACGGAGTTACAAAGGAACGAGGTAGACGAAGCGACCTGGAAAGGTCCGTCGTAGAGGGTAACAACCCCGTAGTCGAAACTTCGTTCTCTCTTGAATGTATCCTGAGTACGGCGGAACACGTGAAATTCCGTCGGAATCTGGGAGGACCATCTCCCAAGGCTAAATACTCCCTAGTGATCGATAGTGAACCAGTACCGTGAGGGAAAGGTGAAAAGCACCCCGGAAGGGGAGTGAAAGAGATCCTGAAACCGTGTGCCTACAAATAGTCAGAGCCCGTTAATGGGTGATGGCGTGCCTTTTGTAGAATGAACCGGCGAGTTACGATCCCGTGCGAGGTTAAGCTGAAGAGGCGGAGCCGCAGCGAAAGCGAGTCTGAATAGGGCGTTTAGTACGTGGTCGTAGACCCGAAACCAGGTGATCTACCCATGTCCAGGGTGAAGTTCAGGTAACACTGAATGGAGGCCCGAACCCACGCACGTTGAAAAGTGCGGGGATGAGGTGTGGGTAGCGGAGAAATTCCAATCGAACCTGGAGATAGCTGGTTCTCCCCGAAATAGCTTTAGGGCTAGCCTTAAGTGTAAGAGTCTTGGAGGTAGAGCACTGATTGAACTAGGGGTCCTCATCGGATTACCGAATTCAGTCAAACTCCGAATGCCAATGACTTATCCTTAGGAGTCAGACTGCGAGTGATAAGATCCGTAGTCAAGAGGGAAACAGCCCAGATCGCCAGCTAAGGTCCCAAAGTGTGTATTAAGTGGAAAAGGATGTGGAGTTGCTTAGACAACTAGGATGTTGGCTTAGAAGCAGCCACCATTTAAAGAGTGCGTAATAGCTCACTAGTCGAGTGACTCTGCGCCGAAAATGTACCGGGGCTAAATACACCACCGAAGCTGCGAATTGATACCAATGGTATCAGTGGTAGGGGAGCGTTCTAAGTGCAGTGAAGTCAGACCGGAAGGACTGGTGGAGCGCTTAGAAGTGAGAATGCCGGTATGAGTAGCGAAAGACGGGTGAGAATCCCGTCCACCGAATGCCTAAGGTTTCCTGAGGAAGGCTCGTCCGCTCAGGGTTAGTCAGGACCTAAGCCGAGGCCGACAGGCGTAGGCGATGGACAACAGGTTGATATTCCTGTACCACCTCTTTATCGTTTGAGCAATGGAGGGACGCAGAAGGATAGAAGAAGCGTGCGATTGGTTGTGCACGTCCAAGCAGTTAGGCTGATAAGTAGGCAAATCCGCTTATCGTGAAGGCTGAGCTGTGATGGGGAAGCTCCTTATGGAGCGAAGTCTTTGATTCCCCGCTGCCAAGAAAAGCTTCTAGCGAGATAAAAGGTGCCTGTACCGCAAACCGACACAGGTAGGCGAGGAGAGAATCCTAAGGTGTGCGAGAGAACTCTGGTTAAGGAACTCGGCAAAATGACCCCGTAACTTCGGGAGAAGGGGTGCTTTCTTAACGGAAAGCCGCAGTGAATAGGCCCAAGCGACTGTTTAGCAAAAACACAGGTCTCTGCGAAGCCGTAAGGCGAAGTATAGGGGCTGACACCTGCCCGGTGCTGGAAGGTTAAGGAGAGGGGTTAGCGTAAGCGAAGCTCTGAACTGAAGCCCCAGTAAACGGCGGCCGTAACTATAACGGTCCTAAGGTAGCGAAATTCCTTGTCGGGTAAGTTCCGACCCGCACGAAAGGTGTAACGATTTGGGCACTGTCTCAACCAGAGACTCGGTGAAATTATAGTACCTGTGAAGATGCAGGTTACCCGCGACAGGACGGAAAGACCCCGTGGAGCTTTACTGTAGCCTGATATTGAATTTTGGTACAGTTTGTACAGGATAGGCGGGAGCCATTGAAACCGGAGCGCTAGCTTCGGTGGAGGCGCTGGTGGGATACCGCCCTGACTGTATTGAAATTCTAACCTACGGGTCTTATCGACCCGGGAGACAGTGTCAGGTGGGCAGTTTGACTGGGGCGG
>NZ_JAGXJT010000042.1:0-2352 GCF_019091205.1 Bacillus sp. GbtcB14 | reverse complement strand
CCCCTCCACGTAATAGTGTAACATCCATGTGTATACATGGTCTTTTTCACACTGTCTACCTAAAGGGGATAATATCATCCCCTCAAATAAATACAATAATTGCAAAGATACTACAATCAATTTATTACAATATCCATTATCCTTATAGTTGGATTTTGTTTTATAACCATATTTTATAGGTGTTAAATTAAAAGTTCTTTAAGGTTTAAGACCTCTCTTTATTTATAGAAAAGGAATCAGTAAATACCTTGAAGTAATTATTAAAATTCGCTCTTACTTTACAATACCAACGCTTTTTCATCCTCTACTTGATAAAGGGCAAGCACAATTTCACTTATAAAAATGTTAACATTCTATAATATATTTTTATAAAGTTATTAATCATTATATATAGTTTTATATTTTTTATTTAAACAGCAATAGAAATACACGTTAGGGAGAAAAATTTAAATGTCTATTTACAAAGAATACGCTAACCTTTTAAAGGCAATATCACATACAATAAGAATCAAAATAATAATAGAACTTACTAAAAGAGGTCCATGCAATGTAAATCAAATAGCAGACTTTTTAGAAAGGCCACAGTCTACCACATCTCAACATCTAGCCATAATGAAATCACAAAAAATACTAGCTAGCAATAGAAAGGGATACGAAACTTATTATAGTGTGCAAGATAAAAGAATAAATACCCTTATAGAGGTGCTATTAGGACAAAAAATCAAATGATTATAATAATCAACAAAATAGTAAGTATCATATTTAAGTGCGGAGGAGAAATTTGTGGGAAATTCAATAAAAGTAGGTACAATTATTCAAATCTTCTCTAATGAAAAATTAACTGGAAGAACCTATCACTAACATTGCCGAACAAACCAATCTTCTCGCATTAAACGCTGCTATTGAAGCTGCGCGTGCTGGAGAAAATGGAAAAGGGTTTGCAGTAGTTGCAGCCGAAGTAAGGAATTTAGCAGAGAAGTCGAAAGAATCCGCAAATGAAATTAATCATTTAATACAATTGATTCAAACAGATACAAAAGATACGGTGAATGTCATGCAAAAAGGTCAACAAAAGGCTACAGAAGGAAAAGAAGCTGCTTATCAAGCAGATCAAGCATTATCATCTATTATGGTGGCTATTAATAAAATCACTAGCCAAATTCAAGAGGTATCTGCAGCAACAGAAGAAATGTCTGCTGGTACAGAAGAAGTTAATGCTTCTATATCAAGTGTTTCTGAAACTGCAACACAAATAGCTAAAGAAACCACTCAAACTGTACAGTCAATCCAATCACAAGCGGCATCAATTGAGGAAGTATCAAATCAATCTAACAACATAAAAGAAAAAGTAGAAGCATTATCAGAATTAGTTTCAAAATTTATTATTGAAACGCAAAAAAATGGAAAATAAAATAGGATAAACATAAAAAAACTACAGGTTCTTAATCAATTACAGACCTGTAGTTTTTTATTATGATTTATCTATTTCCAACCTTGGTCCTTCTTTTTTGTAAAACGAAGTGAAAGTAGGAGTAGTTCAAATCATTTCAAACATTAACTATACTTCCTGGTGGCGGTCACTAAAAAATAATACCTACAGTATTTGTAGTTGTTACTTTTAATTATTTAGGCTTGTAAAATATTTCGTATTTCTTCTATACGTAAATTTGTAAACTTTGCAATATCTTCTATTGGCATTCCGTTTTTATGCATACCACGAATAAGTTGCATTTTCCCTTTTTCAATCCCTTTTTGTTCTGCATAAGCAAACTTTGCGGCTTCATCCATCAACGCTTTCTCCCTTGCTTCATACGCTTGTCGGAAAGAAGAATCTTGACTCATACGTTCCCATTTATTCATCGCTTTTTGTAAAATAGGGTCTTGGTTCATCGCAATATCCTCCAATGTTTGAGTTAATTGTTCATCCTCATTCGCTGGAAGTAATAACAACCAACGAACAAAAGAATCTTCCCAGGGATTAACTTGTTCATTCCGCCACTGTTGCATGAGTTTTGGAATCTCCACAATATGAACTTCAATATCATCACTTAACTTCTTTTGTTGTTGCTGATTCCATAAGATTCCTGTTGTATGAAATGCTTCATATTCTGGAAACATCACAAAGTTTAATAAATTAATCGTAATGGTTTTGTGAAGAGAACTATATGGCATTCCCTTTTGTAGTTGGGATGTATATAGCCTTCCCCAGTAATACAAACTTCTCTTAATCATGTCATGATTGTTATTCAGCTGTATTTCTACATTTACCTTTGTTCCTGTATCTAATGTAGCGGAAATATCTAAAATCGATAATTTATCCTCTTCATGTTCTCGGTGCAAGTGTGGATCTTC
>NZ_JAGXJT010000041.1:0-2356 GCF_019091205.1 Bacillus sp. GbtcB14 | reverse complement strand
GTACAGAATTGACTACCTATGGATTAACACAAATAGCTACCACAATATTAGGCGATAGGGCACTAAATAAAGTAGGCCATATCACAAAAGGAGCAAAAGCATCAAGTGGAGTAAGTACATTTGCTAATGCAGTAACACTAGCAAAAGAATTGAAGCCTACGCTTGAAATGTTACAATCATTTAAGAGAGAGGCTTCCTATGCATTCTCTAGTGTTGGTGGAACTATTATAACCAAAATACCACAAGGTGAATTGATAGAAGCTTATTATAAGTTTGCGAAATCTAAAGATGGTGGTAATGGTAAACCTAGCAGTAACAAAAATACAAATGTAGATAATTTTGATGCAAAAACAGCTACAAATAAGCAAAAAGGTAATTATGGTGAAATAAAATCTAGTGACAATTTATTGAATAATCAAAGTTTAAAAGATGCTGGATTTGATTTGAAACCAGTCGGCAAAAGTACACCATCAAGCATAGATGATAAAATAGTAAAAGGGATTGATGGATTATACGAAAATGCAAATCCAAATTCAAATATTAAATATGTTATTGATGAAGCAAAGTTTGGTAGTTCACAATTAGGAAAAACTAAAGATGGACCACAAATGTCAAATGATTGGTTGAATGGTGCGAAGACCCGAAAAAGTAGGATATTGAAGGCAGTTGATGGGGATGCAAAATTAGCATCAAAGATTACGAAAGCATTACAAGATCAGGAAGTTGAGAGAGTGTTATCAAAGGTTGATAGTAGTGGGAATGTGAAAACATTTAGAATAGATGCAAAGGGAGACATAATTGGAGAATGGCCATAATTTAAGGCACTAGGAGGAATTGAATAGTATGAGAGATCCTTTATGTATAGAAGAAAAATGTAGAGAAGGAATAGAATATAATAAAGAGTTTATTGAGGAAAATAGAGAGGAGATTAAAAGTTTTGAAGAAGATGAAAGGAATGGTATTCAAAGAAAGGCTAAAGATAATAAAAGTCTTATAGAAGGAAGGTATCTATTAAATTTTAATTATGAGTTAGAGGATATTAACGCGAAATATTCCATAGGAGAAGCTATCCATACAATAGAAGGAGATTTTGACAACGCTCTTATTGATTTGGGGCATATAGGGGAAAATGAAGTTGGATATTTAAATCTAATTTGGATGATATCTCTAGGGATTTTATTAGAAACGGATAAAAAGAATCTTGTAAGTTTAGCCAAGCTAGTTGAGAAGGAAAATATGAACGACGCAGTAATTGATTTCCTCTTATGCGCTAGTGATATCGGATACACAAAAATGACGAATAGATATTATAAAGAGAATCCATATGTAAAAACGAGAGAGATTATAGAACTTGCACAAACAGATAAAAAAGAAGCGTCTAAAAGATTACAAACGTATATGGAGAAAGAATGGTTTAAAGGCCATTATGATTATGAATGGAAAAATGCGCATAAAGAACCTGGATATGTAGGGTATTGGAGCTTTGAGACAGCTGCACTAGTAAAGATACTCGAACTTGATGATATAAGTTTAAAAGATAATAATCATTATCCATATGATTTGTCGCATTACAAAAATGAAATGAAATTTAAGCATATAGACCTAAGTGAATATCACTATGAAGATGAGACAGAAGAAATCGAGGATATAGTAGAAGGAATTGAAAATAATCCTGCATTGGAAAACATTATTCCGCCAAAATGGCATTCATTGGTCAATGAATTGATTCATGATTATGAGAATATGGATGATAGTAGTTTTTATGAAAAATACAAAAAAACGATAGGAATAGGTCAAGTGTGGTTCTTACCACAAGAGTATGAAGAAGAAAATGAGCAAAAGGATCTATTAGGAAGTTTAATTGTGTTTGCCCTTACCGTAAGAGATTATATATTACAACTGGACTATAAAGAGGATTTAGAGGATTACATTGATAATCTTAAAAATTTCTGGAATGGATCAGAAACAAAGTTAGTTCAATTTATTTTAGAGAATGATCAAAACTATTATGCATGGGTACCGGAAGGAGTAAATATTCCAAATATGTATGAAGTAAAGATAGAGAGTGTCGATGTAGAGGAAGTTCTATAACGAGCAAATTAAGAAATTGTGCATCATGAGTAACGCTGAAAAACTAAATTATAAGGAATTTAATGAATAAAGAGATTGAAAATAGTGGTAGTTTGGAGAATCCAACTGCCACTATTTTTCTGTTTACGAATGGTTCTGTAAATTAAGGAGAGAGTTTAAATGAATTCAATCATACGTCCAGCAACAATTACAGCACCGCCCTCCAATTAGCAGCTAGCATCACAGCCGGACTCGCTGAAGTGCAAAGCGGGAAAGGATTTAGTCC
>NZ_JAGXJT010000040.1:0-2414 GCF_019091205.1 Bacillus sp. GbtcB14 | reverse complement strand
CTGAAAGAATATAGAATGACATTTAAGCACCTACATCAATTGGCTTTGGAAAATGGTGATGCCATTCATCTACTACATGAATGCATAGATTTTCTAAGAAAAAACAAAATCATACTGCCTGCTATCACTACACTTGAAAGAATAGTGTGGGAAGCAAGGGCAATGGCTGAAAAGAAGCTATTTAACACGGTTAGTCAATCCCTAACAAATGAACAAAAAGAAAAACTTGAAGATATTATTACCTTGCAGCATTCGTCAGAATCCAATAAAACGATATTGGGTTGGTTAAAAGAACCACCGGGACATCCTTCACCCGAAACCTTTTTAAAAGTAATAGAACGACTCGAATACATACGAGGAATGGAATTAGAAACGGTGCAAATTAATCATTTGCACCGCAATCGCCTGTTACAGCTGTCTCGCTTGGGTTCAAGATATGAACCTTATGCATTCCGTGATTTTCAGGAAAATAAACGATATTCAATACTAACCGTCTATTTATTACATCTTAATCAAGATTTGACGGATAAAGCTTTTGAAATTCATGACAGACAAATACTTAGTCTCTTATCAAAAGGTCGTAAGGCTCAAGAGGAAATTCAGAAACTGAACGGTAAAAAGCTGAATGAGAAAGTTATACACTTTACGAACATCGGACAAGCTTTGATCAAAGCAAAACAGGAAAAATTAGACGTTTTTGAGGTTTTAGAATCCGTTATTGAATGGAATTCTTTTGTCTCTTCGGTCGAAGAAGCCCAGGAGCTTGCACGTCCTGCTGACTATGATTATTTAGACTTACTGCAAAAACGATTTTATTCACTAAGAAAATATACGCCAACGCTATTAAGGGTGTTGGAATTTCATTCTACAAAGGCAAATGAGCCACTTTTACAAGCTGTAGAGATTATCCGAGGAATGAACGAATCCGGAAAACGAAAAGTACCTGATGACTCACCTGTGGATTTTATTTCAAAACGTTGGAAAAAGCATTTATACGAGAATGATGGTACAACAATCAATCGTCATTACTATGAAATGGCTGTTTTAACAGAACTTCGGGAGCATGTTCGGGCAGGAGATGTTTCCATTGTTGGCAGCAGACAATATAGAGATTTTGAGGAATATTTGTTTTCCGAATTTACATGGAATCAAACGAAAGAGAATACGAGATTATCAGTTAGTTTATCATTCGAAGATTATATAACGGAGAGAACCAGCAGCCTTAATGAAAGGTTAAAGTGGTTAACTGCCAATTCCAACAAGTTAGATGGAGTTTCTCTTGATAAAGGAAAGCTGTCACTTGCACGCTTAGAAAAAGATGTACCAGAAGAAGCAAAAAAGTTTAGTGCAAGCCTTTATCAGATGCTACCAAGAATAAAATTAACCGATTTACTGATGGATATTGCTTATATAACAGGATTTCATGAGCAATTTACTCATGCTTCCAATAATCGAAAACCGGATAAAGAAGAAACGATTATTATTATGGCTGCCCTTTTAGGAATGGGAATGAATATAGGTGTAAGCAAGATGGCTGAAGCAACACCCGGACTTACATATAAGCAATTAGCCAATGTATCTCAATGGCGCATGTATGAAGATGCAATGAATAAAGCCCAAGCCGTATTAGTAAATTTTCATCACAAATTACAATTGTCTTCCTATTGGGGAGACGGTACAACATCCTCATCAGACGGTATGAGAATGCAGTTAGGTGTTTCATCACTACATGCAGATGCAAACCCACATTATGGAACTGGAAAAGGAGCCACCATCTACCGTTTTACTAGTGATCAATTCTCTTCTTACTACACAAAGATTATTCATACTAATTCAAGGGATGCGATTCATGTTTTAGATGGTTTGTTGCACCATGAAACGGATTTAAACATAGAAGAGCATTATACAGACACAGCTGGTTACACAGATCAAATATTCGGACTGACTCATTTATTAGGATTTAAATTTGCCCCAAGAATAAGAGATTTAGCAGACTCAAAATTATTTACAATAGATAAAGCAAGTGAGTATCCAAAATTAGAAGCCATTTTACGTGGACAAATAAATACAAAGGTCATTAAAGAAAATTATGAGGATGTTTTGCGATTAGCTCACTCAATAAGAGAAGGAACAGTTTCAGCATCCCTTATTATGGGGAAACTAGGATCTTATTCAAGACAAAACAGCTTGGCTATAGCCTTACGTGAGATGGGTCGAATAGAAAAAACAATTTTTATTTTGAATTATATATCGGATGAATCATTAAGAAGAAAAATACAAAGGGGATTAAATAAAGGAGAAGCCATGAACGGATTAGCAAGAGCTATTTTCTTCGGAAAACAAGGTGAGCTTAGGGAACGGACTATACAACATCAATTGCAAAGAGCCAGTGCTTTAAACATCATTATCAATGC
>NZ_JAGXJT010000004.1:421538-603252 GCF_019091205.1 Bacillus sp. GbtcB14 | reverse complement strand
AGCTTATTCAACTAGCACTTGTTCTTCCCTAACAACAGAGTTTTACGACCCGAAAGCCTTCATCACTCACGCGGCGTTGCTCCGTCAGACTTTCGTCCATTGCGGAAGATTCCCTACTGCTGCCTCCCGTAGGAGTCTGGGCCGTGTCTCAGTCCCAGTGTGGCCGATCACCCTCTCAGGTCGGCTACGCATCGTTGCCTTGGTGAGCCGTTACCTCACCAACTAGCTAATGCGACGCGGGTCCATCCATAAGTGACAGCCGAAGCCGCCTTTCAATTTCGAACCATGCAGTTCAAAATATTATCCGGTATTAGCCCCGGTTTCCCGGAGTTATCCCAGTCTTATGGGCAGGTTACCCACGTGTTACTCACCCGTCCGCCGCTAACTTCATAAGAGCAAGCTCTTAATCCATTCGCTCGACTTGCATGTATTAGGCACGCCGCCAGCGTTCATCCTGAGCCAGGATCAAACTCTCCAATAAAGTTAGTTTGTCTAGCATCTAAAAATAAAAATTGACGTTTCACGTTGTTTGTTTCGTTTAGTTTTCAAAGTTCAATATCGCGTTTCAGCGACTTTTATAATATATCATAGTATATTATTTTCGTCAACAAGTTTTTTAAGATAATTTGTATCCCTCATTTGCTGACTCTGCCTATTATATATAGTTTTCTATTGCTATGCAAGTATTATTATAAAAAAATAAGAGGGGGAAAAATCCCCCTCTTATTCTTCAGAAGAAACCTCTTCATTAGATTCCTCTTCTTCATCTTTCTGTGCTTTTGCTACCGTCGCTACCTCTTGCTCATCCTCTAAACGAATTAGACGAACACCTTGTGTATTACGTCCCATTTGAGAGATTTGATCAACTGGCATACGAATAATAACACCCGCTGCCGTAATTAACATGATGTCTTCTTCACCTGTTACAGATTTAACAGCTACTAACTTACCGTTTTTATCTGTAATATTACAAGTCTTCAGACCTTTACCACCACGACTTTGCAGACGGTATTCATCGATTGGTGTACGTTTTCCATAACCATTTTTCGTTACAATTAGAACATTTACATCCTCTTCGACAATTTCCATGCCTACAACTTGATCTTCGTCACCTAATGTAATTGCTTTTACACCAGCCGCATTACGTCCCATAGAACGCACATCTTGCTCGTTAAAGCGAATTAGCATACCATTGCTTGTTCCTACAATAATATCCTTATCACCAGATGTTAAGCGTACAGATATTACTTCATCCTCTTCACGAAGAGAGATTGCAATTAAACCATTCGTACGTATATTCGCAAATGATGAAAGTGGCGTTCTCTTAGAAATACCTTGTTTTGTTGTGAAGAATAAGAATTCATCGTCACCAAATTCACGAATTGGAATAATGGCGTTAATCCACTCACCCTTATCTACACCTAATAAGTTAATAATAGGTATACCTTTTGCTGTACGGCTATACTCTGGGATTTCATATCCTTTCGTACGGTATACTTTACCCTTATTAGTAAAGAATAAAATATGATCATGTGTAGAAGTAGTCAATAGATGCTCTACGAAATCATCATCATTTGTTCCCATTCCTTGCACACCACGCCCACCACGGTTCTGCGTTTTGTACGTAGAAGCTGGTAACCTCTTAATATAACCGTTATGAGTTAACGTAATTGCAATGTTTTGTTCTGGAATCAAATCTTCATCTTCAATAAATTCCATACCACCAATTGTAATTTCTGTTCGTCTCTTATCATTAAAACGCTCTTTTACTTCCGTTAATTCTTCACGAATAATCTCAAGAACTTTCTCTTCATCTGCTAAGATTGCTTTTAATTCAGCAATTAACTTCATTAAGTCTTGATATTCTTGTTCAATTTTTTCCCGTTCTAATCCTGTTAAACGTTGCAGACGCATATCTAAAATTGCTTGTGCTTGTTTCTCACTTAAACCGAAACGTTCCATTAAGCCTTGCTTTGCAATATCTGCTGTTTTCGAACTACGAATTAACGTAATAACTTCATCAAGATGGTCTAAAGCAATTCTTAATCCTTCTAAAATATGAGCACGCGCTTCTGCCTTTTCTAATTCATAAGCAGTACGTCGACGAATTACTACCTTCTGATGCTCCAAGTAATGATATAAATTTTGTTTTAAATTCAATACTTGTGGCTCTCCATTTACAAGAGACAACATATTAATACCGAAACTTGTTTGAAGTGCTGTATGTTTATATAGATTATTTAATAGTACATTAGCATTGGCATCACGACGTACTTCCATAACAATACGCATACCGTTTCGATCTGACTCATCACGTAAGTCCGTAATACCTTCAATTTTCTTATCACGAACTAATTCCGCAATTTTTTCAATTAATCGCGCCTTATTAACTTGATAAGGTAGTTCAGTTACGAGAATAGATTGTTTACCATTTGACTTCTCTTCAATTTCAACTTTAGCTCGAAGCATAATAGAGCCTCTACCTGTTTCATATGCTCTTCGAATCCCACTTCGTCCCAAAATTAAACCTGCTGTTGGAAAATCTGGTCCTGGAATAAACTCCATTAATTCCGCAATAGTAATGTCAGGGTTATGGCTTAGTGCCAATACGCCATCAATTACTTCACCAAGTTGATGCGGCGGAATGTTTGTTGCCATACCAACTGCAATACCCGTCGTACCATTCACTAATAGATTAGGGAAACGCGCCGGCAATACAATTGGCTCTCTTTCAGAACCATCATAGTTATCTTGATAATCAATCGTATTTTTTGAAATATCACGTATTAATTCCATAGAAATCTTAGACATTCTTGCTTCTGTATAACGCATTGCTGCTGCTGAATCACCATCAACAGAACCAAAGTTACCATGTCCATCAACAAGCATATAACGTTGACTAAAATCTTGCGCCATACGTACCATCGTCTCGTAAACAGCTGAATCACCGTGAGGGTGATACTTACCGATTACTTCACCGACAATACGTGCTGATTTCTTATACGCTTTATCAGCTGTAATTCCTAAATCATTCATCGCATATAAAACCCTACGATGCACAGGTTTTAATCCATCACGAACATCTGGTAATGCACGAGATACGATAACACTCATTGCGTAATCTAAAAATGAAGTACGCATTTCATGACTAATATTAATTTCTCGAATTCGTGCTTGTTGTTGATTGTCTGACATCAACGAGCACCTCCTCTTACATTTCCGTTACACATACATTGATTTATATGTAGAAGACAGGAATACTTAGATTCCTGTCATTACTCATTTAAATATCAAGGTTTTTCACGTATTTTGCATTTTCTTGGATAAAGTTACGACGTGGCTCTACTTTATCTCCCATTAAAATTTCAAATGTTTCATCCGCTTCAATTGCATCTTGAAGAGAAACTTGAAGTAATGAACGTACTTCTGGGTCCATTGTCGTCTCCCATAACTGAGTTGGATTCATTTCCCCTAGACCTTTATAACGCTGAATCCCCGGCTTAGGTTGTGCTGGTAATTCCGCTAAGATTTTTTCAAGTTCCTTATCGTTGTAAGCATATTGAATTTTCTTACCTTGTTGTACTTTAAACAAAGGTGGCTGTGCAATATATATATATCCACACTCAATTATTTGACGCATATAACGATAGAAGAACGTTAATAATAGGGTACGAATATGCGCACCATCAACATCGGCATCGGTCATAATAATAACTTTATGATAGCGTGCTTTTTCAATATCAAAGTCTCCGCCGATATTTGTACCGATCGCCGTAATAATTGTACGAACTTCATCATTTGATAAAATCTTATCTAAGCGTGCCTTTTCAACATTAATAATTTTACCCTTCAGCGGTAAAATTGCTTGGAAATGACGATCACGCCCTTGTTTCGCAGATCCACCCGCAGAGTCACCCTCTACGATATAAATTTCACTAATTGCTGGATCTTTAGAAGAACAGTCTGCCAATTTCCCTGGTAAACTTGAAACTTCTAAAGCACTCTTTCGGCGAGTTAACTCACGAGCCTTTTTAGCTGCTACACGTGCACGGGCTGCCATCGTCCCTTTATCTATAATTTTACGTGCGACATTTGGATTTTCCAGTAAGAACTTTTCAAATGCCTCTGAGAATACTGACTCTGTAATTGTTCTGGCTTCACTATTTCCAAGTTTCGTCTTCGTTTGTCCTTCGAATTGTGGGTTCGGATGTTTAATTGACACAATTGCTGTTAAACCTTCACGAACATCTTCACCAGTTAAATTACTATCCGCATCTTTTAAAATATTATTTTTACGACCATAATCGTTGATCACGCGAGTTAAGGCAGTTTTAAATCCTACCTCATGCGTACCACCTTCATACGTATGAATATTATTTGTAAATGAGTAAATATGATTTGTATATCCTTCGTTATATTGAAGCGCAACTTCAACCTGAATACCATCTTTTGAACCTTCTACATATACAGGTTCTTCATGAATTGGTTGTTTTGAACGATTTAAATGTTCAACATATGATTTAATTCCACCTTCATAGTGAAACTCTTTCTTTTGCTTATGTTCACGCTTATCTTCAATTGTTAATTTAATATTACGATTTAAAAATGCCAACTCACGCATACGAGTCGCTAACGTATCAAATTCATATTCTGTCGTCTCTTTAAAAATCTCTGGGTCCGGCTTAAAACGAGTTATTGTTCCAGTTTTATCTGTATCACCGATGACTTTTAAATCCGCAACCGGAATACCTCTTTCATACTTTTGATAATGGATTTTCCCATCACGATGTACAAATACTTCTAGTTCTGTTGATAAGGCATTTACAACAGATGCACCAACACCATGCAAACCACCAGAAACCTTATAACCGCCACCGCCAAATTTACCTCCGGCGTGAAGGACAGTCATGATAACTTCTACAGCAGGACGTCCCATTTTTTCTTGTATACCAACTGGAATACCACGTCCATTATCCGTTACAAGAATACTATTATCTTCTTCGATACTGACGTTAATTTCATCACAATACCCTGCAAGTGCTTCATCAATACTATTATCGACGATTTCCCACACAAGATGGTGAAGTCCTTTTCCACTTGTAGATCCAATATACATCCCAGGGCGTTTTCGAACCGCTTCTAACCCCTCAAGTACCTGTATCTGACTTTCATCATATGAGTTTTCTTCCATTTGCTTTTGTTCCATTGACACAAAGATCACCTACTTTTCCATTTAAGATAGGGATTACGCCCTATCTATTTCACAATCTACCGTGCCGTTCGTTACATGAATTGTTTTCGCTTCTTTTAATGTTTCGTGTTCAATTCCGTCGACACTCGTCGTTGTCACAAATGTTTGCACTTTTCCTTGAATTGTATTTAACAGATGTGATTGACGATAATCATCTAATTCTGATAATACATCATCCAATAAAAGAATCGGATATTCCTTAACTTCTGAGTAAATCAATTCAATTTCAGCTAATTTTAGGGACAGTGCGGTCGTTCGTTGTTGTCCTTGTGAACCAAAGACTTGAACATTTTTACTGTTAACGAAGAATTGTAAATCATCACGATGAGGACCAATTAAAGTCGTACCACGGAAAATCTCACGTTGTTTCACAGATTGAAAATTTTCATAGTATACTTCTTTTATTTTCGACAAATCCATTGATTCTGATACATCTACACTTGGTTTATAGACAATTTCTAATTCTTCTAATCCACGGCTTATACCGCGATGAATTGGAGCTGCCCATTCTTGTAGTAAATGCAAAAATTCAAACCGTTTTTGCAATATTTTTGCACCATGCTCAATAAGTTGAAGTGTAAATACATCCAACATCGTTTCCTCATTCTTACTATTCCCTTGCATCTTTTTCAGCAAGTGATTTCGTTGCGTGAGCACCTTTTGATATTGACTCAATTCATACAAATAGACTGGAGCTATTTGACCTAATTCCATATCTAAAAAGCGTCTTCTTACTTGAGGGCTTCCTTTTACAAGATTTAAATCTTCTGGGGCAAACATGACAACATTCATCATGCCAATATATTGACTCAATTTTTGTTGTTCAAGTTGATTTAATTTTGCCTTTTTACCTTTTTTCGAAATATTTAATTCCAAAGACAAAGAACTATTTCTCTTTTGTAATTTCCCTTTAATTTGACCGAAATCTTCATCCCAGCGGATAAGCTCGCGATCATTAGAGGTTCTATGAGATTTCGCCATCGCTAAAACGTAAATAGCTTCCATCAAATTCGTTTTCCCTTGCGCGTTTTCACCGATAATCACATTCACTTTATCTTCAAAGGAAAGCTCTAACTTTTCATAATTGCGATAGTTTTTTAATTGTATTTCTGAAATAAACAAAGGGCTCCCCCTTTATGCCTGAACTTGGAAACTTCCGCTTCCTGGAATTTCGATAATATCGTTCGCATATAATTTGCGACCTCTTCTATTTTCAAGTTCTTGATTCACGTACACTTCATATTCCTGTAAAAACCATTTTACAGCGCCACCTGTATCAATTACATCGGCTAACTTTAAAAATTGTCCTAGTGTAATATATTCTGTTGAAATTTTAATACGTTTCATAAAATCGCTCACTTTCTGAAAGTGTTCATTCTTTCATTGTACTAAATAAACTAACATTAGGAAAGTAATACCCAAAAATCAAATAAGGGCTACTAGTATCTGAAAACTAGCAACCCTTACTTCTTACTTAGTAAGTACGAACCGGTAAAATTAATTGAATAATGGACTCATCATTTACTGTACGAATTAAGAATGGTCTCATTGCGCCAGTAAAGCTAATTTTAATTTCAGTACTATCTAAAGCTTTTAGTGCATCCATCATATATTTTGCACTAAAAGATATTTTTAACTCTTCCCCATCTACTTTTTCACATTGAACTTCTTCTACTACTTTCCCGATTTCTGGTGAATTCGAAGAAATTTCTAGCATTTCTTGTTCTAAAGTTGATAATTTCACAACATTATTACGACCATCTCTTGCTAATAGAGATGCACGATCAATTGCTTGTAAAAATTCTTTTGTGTTTACAAAAATATCTGTTTTACTCTCGGCTGGAATTAAACGAGTTGTATCGGGATAATTCCCTTCTAATAATCTTGAGAAGAATAATAAATGCTTTGTACGGAATAATACTTGATACTCCGTAATAACGATATCTACCATTTCTTCAGACTCATCTAGAATTTTGCTTAATTCATTTAAGCTTTTACCTGGAATAACAACATTCGCTTGGAATTCATCTGAGATTCCTTCGATTTTTGCTTTTCGAAGAGCCAACCTGTGACTATCTGTAGCAATGCAAGTTAATTCGCTGTTATATACTTTCCAGTTTACACCTGTCAAGATCGGTCTTGTTTCAGAAGTGGAAACTGCAAATACAGTTTGTCTGATCATATGTTTCAGTAAATCTGTTGGAATCTTAAAAACATGATGTTCTTCAATTTGTGGTAACAATGGATATTCAGCAGAATCTAAGCCATTTAAATTAAACTCTGATTTTCCAGAAATTATTTTTGTCATAAAATGATTTTCCACAGAAATTTCGACAGTCTCTTTAGGTAATTTTTTTACAATCTCACTAAAATATTTTGCTTGTAAAATAATACTTCCTGATTGTGCTACTTCTACGATTTCTTTTCCATCGTCTTCAACTGGGATAAAAGATTCAATAGAAATATCAGCATCGCTTCCTGTTAACGTTACTCCTTCTTCCGTAGCGACAACTTTAATTCCTGTAAGGATCGGAATTGTTGTACGAGAAGAAACAGCCTTCATTACATCTTGTACACTTCTTACAAGATAGTCTTTTTGTATTGTAAAACGCATAAAGAAAAACCTCCGGTAAGTATAATATTTTATTTAATTAATAAAGATAAAAAATAGTAGTAATAGTAATAGGTCCTGTGGATATGTGGATAACCCCATTAAAGGATGTAAAAACAGTCTATCTACATGTGGATAGACTGTGCATAAAACAAGGAGAGTTATTCACACTATTCAGCTACTACTTTAAAATATCGTTAATTTCTTCAACTTGCTTTTGTAATTGCGTATCCGTTTTAAGTAGCTTAGAAATTTTTTCATGAGCATGGATAACTGTTGTATGATCACGTCCACCAAATTCTTCACCTATTTTAGGTAAGGAGTAATCTGTAAGTTCGCGCGATAAATACATTGCAATTTGGCGAGGGAAGGCAACTGATTTTGTTCGCTTTTTCGCCTTGAAATCTTCCAGTTTTATTTGATAAACATCCCCGACAGCCTTTTGAATATCATAAATAGAGATAATTTTTGGTTTAGAATTTGGAATAATATTTTTAAGTGCTTCAGCTGCTAAATCAGCATTAATATCTTTGTTAATTAAAGATGAGTAAGCTACAACTCGGATGAGTGCACCTTCTAGTTCACGAATGTTTGAATCAATTTGATTTGCAATATAAAGCATAACCTCATTTGGTATATCGAGTCCTTCAGCCTTTGCTTTTTTACGTAAAATTGCAATTCGTGTTTCTAAATCTGGTGGCGTAATATCCGTAATGAGTCCCCATTCAAAGCGAGAACGAAGACGATCTTCTAAAGTTGGAATTTCTTTTGGTGGCCGATCACTTGAAATTACAATTTGTTTACTTTCTTCGTGTAATGCATTGAATGTATGGAAAAACTCCTCTTGAGTTTGTTCTTTTCCTGCTAGAAATTGAATATCATCTATCAATAAAACATCTACATTACGGTATTTATTACGAAAATCGACCGCTTTATTATCACGAATAGAATTAATGAATTCATTTGTAAATTTTTCTGATGATAAATATACAACCTTCGCGTTTGGGTTATGTTCAATTACATAATGACCAATTGCATGCATTAAATGGGTCTTTCCAAGTCCAACTCCCCCGTAAATAAAGAGGGGATTATATGCTTTAGCTGGCGCTTCGGCTACGGCCAATGAAGCAGCATGAGCAAAACGGTTACCAGAGCCAATAACAAATGTATCAAACGTATATTTTGGATTTAGCATACTCTGTGGTAAATGATTAGAATCATCTTGTGCTGAATTTGGTTTAGAAGGAGGAAGATCAATCTCCTCTTCAGCCTGACTTTGGGGAATAATAAAGCGAATAGCTAATTTTGCCCCCGTTAAATCATAAAGTGTTTCCGAAATTAGCTCTGAATAATGAGATTCTAACCAATCACGAGCGAATTCATTTGGAGCCGTAATTGTTAATACGTCTTTTTTTAAATTATGTGCGGTTGTTGATTTTAACCATGTTTCATAACTTGGTTTACTGACCTTTTTTTCTAGTTCTTTTAAGGCGCTGTTCCATAAATCAGAGATGTTTTCCAAAGGTGTCCCTCCTTTACTAAGATGGTAAAAGAATAAGGTTGCGCAACAAATGTACAACCTAAATAAATATAAAATGTATATTTATACGAAACGTATTTTAAAACCTAAAAACGTCGTTTGTATATGAGATAGGGTTTTCGACAAAAAAAGCAAATGTGGATAATCATTTACCCACATGTGATTAAAACTGTCCACATGTTATACACAAATTGTGGATAAGATAAAGATGTGGAAAACTTATTCAAAGTGAAAACACAACTATAATATCAAAAAAAAGTAGCTATAGCAATGAATTTAAGAAAGTTATCCACAAAATCAATACCTTGTGGAATAAACTTGTCCACAACACGATATACTGTGTAAAAGTACGAAAAGAGTTTGTGGATATAAAAAACAAGAAAAAACATTTATCCACAAGGAAATATAGGGTCTGTGAAAAAGTATGTGAATAGGTTCAAAATGAATATTTGATGAAAATTTCGAGAACCATTGACATTTTCCTAGTTGATTAACTATAATTTATAGGACTGTCTTTAACAGATATTCCTCAGGGAGGTGTCATATAATGAAAAGAACTTACCAACCAAATAAACGTAAGCGCAGCAAAGTACATGGTTTCCGCAGCCGTATGAGCACAGCGAACGGACGTAAAGTGCTAGCAGCTCGTCGTCGTAAAGGAAGAAAAGTATTATCTGCGTAGACCACTGATCGTTCAGTGGTCTTTTTTTCTAATAATAGTGAATTTCCACTGATGAACTACAGGAGTGTCAATTGATATGAAGAAAACACATCGTATAAAAAAGAATGATGAATTCCAGACGGTTTTTCAAAAAGGAAAATCAAATGCGAATCGTCAGCTTGTTGTCTATCAACTAGATAAGGCAGAGCAGCCAAACTTTCGTATTGGTCTTTCTGTCAGCAAGAAAATAGGAAATGCAGTAGTGCGTAACCGAATTAAACGTATGATTCGCCAGTCGATCACAGAATTAAAAGATGAGATAGATTCTGGAAAAGATTTTGTTATAATAGCAAGGAAGCCTTGTGCAGAGATGACATATGAAGAATTAAAGAAAAGCTTAATTCATGTCTTTAAACGCTCTGGTATGAAAAGAATAAAAAAGTAGCGTAAGGAAATGAATTACACTATATACATACCGATACAAGGAGGAGCAGGCTTTGAAAAAGAAAATAGGTTTACTAGCCATGGTTATTGCATTAATGGCAATTGCTACTGGCTGTAGTGAAGTGAATCAGCCGATTACACCGAAAAGTACTGGAATTTGGAATGAATATTTCGTATATCCGCTTTCTCAGTTAATTACGTATTTTGCCAATTTATTTGGTAGTAATTACGGTTTAGCAATCGTTGTTACAACTCTTATCATTCGTTTTGCATTATTACCATTAATGATTAAACAAACGAAGAGTACGAAAGCAATGCAGGCGTTACAACCAGAAATGGTGAAGTTAAAAGAGAAATATAGTTCTAAAGATCAAGCAACACAGCAAAAACTACAACAAGAAATGATGCAGTTATATCAAAAAAATGGTGTAAACCCATTAGCAGGATGTTTACCGATATTTGTTCAGATGCCTATTTTATTCGCGTTTTACCATGCGATTATGAGAACAGCAGAAATTAGTAAGCATACATTTTTATGGTTCGACTTAGGGCAGGCAGATCCGTACTATATCTTACCGGTTGTCGCGGCAATTACGACATTTATTCAGCAAAAGCTTGCAATGGCAGGAACAGCTGGTCAAAACCCGCAAATGGCAATGATGATTTGGCTTATGCCAATTATGATTTTAGTCTTTGCAATTAACTTCCCAGCTGCATTATCACTTTACTGGGTTGTTGGTAATATCTTTGGTATCGCTCAAATGTACTTGATCAAGGGGCCAGAAATTAAGGCTAGTAAGGCAGGAGGATCAAGCAAGTGAGTGTAATTACTGCTAAAGGACAAACAGTCGATCTGGCAGTACAAGATGCTTTAAGGCAACTAAATGTTCCGAAAGACCGAGTAGATATAAATATTATCGATGAGGGTAAAAGAGGGTTCCTAGGTTTATTTGGGAATCGACCTGCAGTAGTAGAAGTTGTATTGAAGAAAGATCCGATTCAAGAATGTGAAGAATATTTAAAAAATGTTATTCACGATATGGGTGTGGAAGCTGAGATTAGTAAAATTGTAAAAGGACGCGAAGTTGAATTTACAATTTCTGGCGAAAATATAGGTGTTTTGATTGGAAAAAGAGGGAACACCTTGAATTCTTTACAGTATTTAACAAAACTTGTGGCGAATCGTAATACGAAGCAGTATATTGGTATCACACTAGATGCTGAAAATTATCGTAGTAAAAGAAAAGGTACATTAGAAGCACTTTCTTATCGATTAGCAAAACAAGTGGTAAGTACGAAAAAAAGAGTTGTGTTAGAGCCTATGCCATCTTTTGAACGAAAGATTATCCACCAAGCATTATCTAATCATCGAAATATCATTACAACTTCTGAAGGAAAAGAACCACATCGACATGTTGTAATATCTTCCAAGTGACCGGTTACTCAATTGAGTGCCGGTTTTTTTGAGGGGAAAACAGGTGTGGATAACTGAAAAACACTAAACTTATCCACTGTGAATAAGTTTAGTGTTTTTTACATGAGGACATAATAAAATGAGTTATTCTTCTTTTGTAGATAGGTTCGTTATGGTATTCTAATAATTTAGTGAAGAAAATAATCATGTTGAAATAGAGATAAATAAGCAAGTGAGGTGAAAGGACATGGAATTTGATACAATTGCCGCGATTTCCACAGCACTTGGAGAAGGTGCAATTGCCATTGTTCGAGTAAGTGGGGATGATGCGGTTGAAAAAGTTAATCGTATTTTTAAAGGGAAGGATTTAACAGAGGTTCCTTCTCACACAATTCATTATGGTCATATTGTCGATTTAGATACAAATCAAGTTATTGAAGAAGTGATGGTATCTATTCTGCGTGCACCAAGGACTTTTACACGTGAAAATATAGTGGAAATTAACTGCCACGGTGGACTTGTTTCGGTAAATAAAGTGTTGCAGCTTATTTTAGCGCAAGGAGTACGATTAGCGGAGCCTGGTGAATTTACAAAACGTGCTTTTTTAAATGGCCGTATTGATTTATCACAAGCAGAAGCTGTTATGGACCTAATCCGTGCAAAAACAGATCGTGCAATGAACGTAGCAATTAACCAAATGGAAGGACGATTATCTAAATTAATCGGCCGTCTGCGTCAGGAGATATTAGAAACGTTGGCTCATGTTGAGGTAAACATAGATTACCCGGAATATGATGATGTGGAAGAAATGACACATAATATTTTAATTGAGAAAGCGACACATGTTCGTGCGGAAATTGCAAAAATATTAGAAACATCCAAGCAAGGAAAGATTTTACGTGAAGGTATTGCTACTGCAATTATCGGTAGACCTAACGTTGGGAAATCATCGCTATTAAATAGTCTCGTTCAGGAGAAAAAGGCAATTGTAACTGATATTGCAGGAACAACTCGTGATGTTATTGAAGAGTACGTTAATGTGCGTGGTGTACCACTTAAGCTTATAGATACAGCCGGTATTCGTGAAACAGAAGATGTTGTTGAACGAATTGGTGTAGAGCGTTCAAAAGAAATGATGAGCCAAGCTGATTTAGTGTTAGTTGTCGTTAATTATAGCGAGGCTTTAACGCATGAGGATGAAGATCTATTCCGTGCGGTACAAGGAAAAGATTTCATTGTTATTGTAAATAAGACAGATTTATCGCAAACAATCGATATGGAACGTGTTATAGAATTGGCAGCGGGAAATCGTGTTATTACAACGTCGTTAATTGAGGAACAAGGAATAGATGAGCTTGAAAAGGCAATAGCTGATTTATTCTTTGAAGGAACGATTGATTCTGCAGATGTGACATATGTTTCTAACGCGAGACATATTGGATTATTAACACAAGCAGGAAAAACAATTGGAGATGCAATCGAGGCGATAGAAAATGGTGTTCCAATTGATATGGTGCAAATTGATTTAACAAGAACGTGGGAAATACTTGGTGAAATTACTGGTGATACTGTCCATGAAAGCCTAATTGACCAGTTGTTCTCTCAATTTTGTTTAGGAAAATAATATAGTGATGTTTTAGAAAGATAGAGATTATTAGGAGGAATAAACAATGGGATACAATGCCGGTTCATACGATGTCATAGTGATCGGTGCAGGTCATGCAGGATGTGAAGCTGGTCTTGCGGCAGCACGAATGGGCTCCAACACATTAATGTTAACAATTAATTTAGATATGGTAGCGTTTATGCCATGTAACCCTTCTGTTGGTGGACCAGCAAAAGGGATTGTTGTTCGTGAAATTGATGCATTAGGCGGAGAAATGGGACGCAACATTGATAAAACGTATATTCAAATGCGTATGTTAAATACAGGTAAAGGGCCAGCTGTACGCGCACTTCGAGCACAAGCAGATAAGTTCTCTTACCAGCATGAATTAAAAAAAACAATTGAAGAAACACCAAACTTAACGTTGTTCCAAGGAATGGTTGAGCGTTTAATCGTTGAAGATGGCGAATGTAAAGGGGTAATTACGCAAGCTGGTGCTGAATATACAGCAAAAACAGTTGTAATTACGACTGGAACATTTTTACGCGGTGAGATTATTATGGGAGATTTAAAATATTCGAGCGGTCCGAATAATCAACAACCATCTATTACTTTATCCGAACATTTAGAGGAGCTTGGATTTGATCTTGTTAGATTTAAAACAGGTACACCTCCGCGCGTAAATAGTAATACGATTGATTACAGTAAAACAGAAATTCAACCAGGTGATGATAAACCACGAGCTTTCTCTTTTGAAACGACAAAATTTATTATGGATCAAATTCCATGTTGGTTGACATATACAAGTACGGAAACACATCGTTTAATAGATGAAAACCTACATCGCTCAGCTATGTATTCTGGTATGATTAAGGGAACAGGACCTAGATATTGTCCTTCAATTGAAGACAAGGTAGTAAGGTTTAATGATAAACCACGTCATCAAATTTTCTTAGAGCCAGAAGGACGTAATACACAAGAAGTGTATGTACAAGGTTTATCCACAAGCTTACCAGAAGATGTGCAACGTGATATGCTTAGAACAATACCTGGCTTAGAAAATGTTGAAATGATGCGTACAGGTTATGCAATTGAATATGATGCAATTGTGCCAACACAACTATGGCCAACACTTGAAACGAAAAAAATTAAAAATTTATATACAGCAGGACAAATTAACGGAACTTCTGGTTACGAAGAGGCGGCAGGACAAGGGCTTATGGCTGGGATTAATGCAGCATGTCGTTCTTTAGGTAAAAAAGAAGTTATTTTAGGTCGCGCGGATGCTTATATTGGTGTCTTAATTGATGATCTTGTAACGAAAGGTACAAATGAACCATATCGTTTATTAACGTCTCGTGCAGAATATCGCCTATTATTACGCCATGATAATGCTGATCTTCGTTTAACTGAGGTTGGTCGTGAAATTGGATTAATTAAAGAAGAGCGCTATGAGCGATTTACAAATAAAAAATTAAAAATTGAACAGGAAAAGGAACGTTTAGGTAGCATTATTATTAAACCACGTCCTGAAGTTCAAGAATTAATTCGTAGTATTGGTGGAAGTGAATTGAAAGATGGAATACGTGCAAGTGACCTATTACGCCGTCCAGAGATGACATATGAGCATATTCATCTTTTAGTACCAAGTGAAGTAGAATTAAGTGATGAAATTACAGAACAAGTTGAAATTCAGATTAAGTACGAAGGATATATCGAAAAATCTTTACAACAAGTAGAGCGTATGAAGAAAATGGAAAATAAAAAAATCCCTGTGGATATTGATTATGATGCGATTTCTAGTCTTGCCTCAGAAGCGAGACAGAAATTGAAAGATGTTCGTCCACTTTCAATGGGGCAGGCTTCACGTATTTCTGGCGTAAATCCAGCTGATGTTTCCATTTTGCTTGTGTATATTGAACAAGGAAAAATTGCACGAGTATCGAACCAATAAATAGTAAGGAGATATTGCTAGATGAACATAGAACAATTTCAATCTATGCTAGAAGAGAAGGGTATCACCCTCTCTTCTAGACAATTAGAGCAGTTCAAAATCTACTTTGAAACGTTAGTAGAGTGGAATGAAAAAATGAATTTAACAGCTATTACGGAGAAGGAAGAAGTATATTTAAAACACTTTTTTGATTCTATTACAGCTGCTTTTTATTATGATTTTTCGAAACCATTCTCTATTTGTGATGTTGGCGCAGGAGCTGGATTCCCAAGTATTCCGCTGAAAATCTGTTTCCCACATTTAAAAGTAACAATTGTAGATTCATTACAAAAACGTATTAATTTCTTAAATCACTTAGCGCAAAAATTAGAGTTAAGTGATGTTGCCTTTTGTCATGATCGTGCTGAAACATTTGGGAAAAAAGAAGATGTGCGTGAATCGTACGATATTGTAATGGCACGTGCAGTTGCCCGTCTTTCGGTATTGAGTGAGCTATGTTTACCACTTGTAAAAGTTGGGGGGACATTCATTGCAATGAAAGGTGCCGCAGCAAATGAAGAAATTGAAAATGGCAAGTATGCTTTAGAGGTGCTAGGCGGGAATTTAAAAGAAATGTCTACGTTCCAATTACCGTTTGAAGAAAGCGAACGTAATATTTTATTAATCGAGAAAAAGCGCAAGACACCAAAGAAATATCCACGCAAACCGGGAACACCCAATAAATTACCTATTGAAAAATAAATCTTATTAGACGTAAGATTAAATTATATAAATGAAAACGTAAATGTTTCATAGGAAACATTTTATGGAGAATAGTCAATAGGCCTAAAAGGTGGTGGAATATGTATGAAAAATACGTTTTCTCGTTTATTTGGCTTTGGAGATAAAGAGAGCGAATTCGAATTACAAGACGAAAGCCATGAAGAAATAGATAAAAAGGTATATGAAGAAATACAAGAAATTCCGATAGTAAATATTACCCCTAATCGTTATCAACCACGAACAGTTTTTGATGATGCGCGTATTGAAGAGCTAGCATTAACGATTCGTACACACGGACTGATTCAGCCAATTGTTGTGAGGCAATATGAGGATGATAAGTACGAGATTATCGCTGGAGAAAGGCGCTTCCGTGCGGCGACAAAGTTAGGGTGGGAAAAGGTTCCTGCAATTATAAAGAACTTAAATGATACAGAGACAGCTTCTGTAGCTTTAATTGAAAACTTGCAACGTGAGGAACTAACAGCAATCGAGGAAGCTGTGGCATATCAAAAGCTAATTGAGTTACATAATTTAACACAAGAAGCATTGGCACAACGACTTGGAAAAGGACAATCTACAATCGCAAATAAGTTGCGATTGTTAAAGTTGCCTGAAGAAATAAAACGTGCATTATTAGAAAAAAGTATTACAGAACGGCATGCTCGTGCCCTTATTCCTTTGAAAAATGAGGAATTGCAACTGAAGGTTTTACAAGAGATTGTGGAGAAGCAACTGAATGTAAAGCAAACAGAGGAACGAATTGCGAAATTACTAGAGGAAGCAAAACCGAAGCGTAAGGCAAAGCAAAAAGCAGTAAGTAGAGATACGAGAATTGCCATGAATACAATTAGGCAGTCCTTACAAATGGTTGCTGATAGTGGTTTAAATGTTAACTCTGAGGAAGAAGAATTTGATGAGTACTATCAAATTACGATAAAAATTCCGAAGAAAAAATAATAATGGCGTGTTAGAGACCTTATCCTATTGGATAGGTCTCTTTTACTATATTTTCTTGTTAGATGAAGAAGGAGTTTAGAAATAAATTTTGAAGTTTAATAAGGACGTAAAAGAAAAACTTTTATTTCATGTTACAATAAACGTAATTGTTACTAGAATAAGATAGAAAGGTTGAAAGTAGGTGACATCATGGGAAAAATCATTGCTATTGCCAATCAAAAAGGTGGCGTTGGAAAAACAACAACATCTGTTAATTTAGGGGCTGGATTGGCACAAGTAGGTAAAAAGGTCCTTCTTGTAGATATTGATGCTCAAGGAAATGCAACGACTGGTGTGGGAATTGAAAAATCCGAATTAGATCAATGTATTTACAACGTTCTTGTGGAAGATGCAGATGTTCAAGGGGTTATACGGAAAACCGCAACTGAAAACTTAGATGTTCTACCCGCTACAATTCAATTGGCAGGTGCTGAAATTGAATTGGTACCGACTATTTCCCGGGAAGTACGTTTGCAAAGGGCATTACAGCCGGTTCGTGATGAATATGACTATATTATTATCGACTGTCCCCCGTCCTTAGGGTTATTAACGATTAATGCATTAACCGCAGCAGATTCTGTTATTATTCCTGTTCAATGCGAATATTACGCACTAGAAGGATTAAGTCAGCTATTAAATACAGTTCGACTTGTGCAAAAGCACTTAAATAAAAATCTAGCAATTCAAGGTGTATTGCTAACGATGTTGGATGCCCGTACAAATTTAGGGATTCAGGTTATAGATGAAGTGAAAAAATACTTTAGGGATAAAGTATACCGTTCGATTATTCCTCGTAATGTTCGTTTAAGTGAAGCGCCAAGTCATGGGAAACCAATTATGCAGTATGACGCTAAATCAAGAGGGGCAGAAGTATATATAGATTTAGCAGAGGAAGTGATTGCAGGTGGCTAAAGGATTAGGAAGAGGAATTAATGTGTTTTTTCCTGATTTAGATGTGAAAGAAGAAGAGGCAATTCAGGAGATTATGATAACTGAATTAAGACCGAATCCATATCAACCACGTAAACACTTTAATAAAGAGGCAATTCAAGAATTATCGGCTTCTATTAAAGAGCATGGCATATTGCAACCGTTAATTGCTAGGAAGAGTATTAAAGGATATGAAATTGTTGCAGGTGAAAGAAGATATCGTGCTGCCAAAGAGGCGGGGCTCGAGAAGGTACCTGCCGTTGTAAGACAATTAAATGAGCAGCAAATGATGGAGTTTGCATTGCTTGAAAACTTACAACGAGAAGATTTAAACCCAATGGAAGAAGCAATGGCATATCAAATGTTAATGAATGAGCTAAATGTAACGCAAGAACAATTAGCAAAACGTCTTGGTAAGAGCAGACCTTACATTGCAAATTATACGCGTTTATTAAGCCTCCCTCCATTTGTGCAAGATATGATTGCAAATGGGCAACTTTCAATGGCTCATGGGAGAACTTTGCTTACGATAAAAGATGAAGAACAATTGAAATCTTTATTGAAACGAATCGAAAAAGAAGGATTAAATGTTCGTCAATTAGAGAAAATTGTTCAGGAGATTAATCAACGCGTTTCACGTGAAACAAAACAAGTGAAAAAAGAGAGAAACATATTTTTTGTAGAACGCGAAACGTTCTTAAGAGAAAAGTTTGGCACAGATGTGAAAATTAAAGAAACAAAAAGAGAAAAAGGTAAAATCGAAATTGAATTTTTCAATAAAGAAGATTTAAATCGTATTTTAGAATTATTAGCGCAGAAAAACTAAAAAGCAAACCATCTTATTATTTATAGATGGTTTGCTTTTTTTAATACAGATAATTTTTGGTCTGTTTCTTTTATACTTTGTGCAATTACATCAGCCATTTTCATGACTAAACTTAATCTTGTATTTTGCAGGACGAAAAACTCCATAAAACCATTTAGATTTACGATGCCATGAATATGTAAATCACCAACTGCAGGTAATTTTTTATTCATAGCAGCTCCAGGTTTACTAGGCCCCATTCCGGTAGTGATGGAACCGATACTTTGAGACTTTCCTAAACAGGCATCAACCGCAATTATAAATGAAGTAGGATTATCTTTCTGTATATTCTGAATTCTTTCTTCTAAATTTAGCGCATGCACTGGCTCATCTAGTGTGCCGAACACTTGGAAGTTTGTAATTCCTACTTGTTCTAGTTTCGTACCGACTAACGGACCGAGTGCATCGCCTGTAGAACGATCTGTTCCGATACAAACGAGAATAATCGGTATAGTTGTTTTAATAGGGATATGGGAAAGTAAGAAGTTACTAATTGTCTCGGAGGCTTCTACGTCTTGGTGCATAACATTTTGAGTTTCTTTTTCGAAAAAGGGTAAGCGAAAACTTCCAATATTCATGAAGCATCCATCCTTTTAATAAATTTTCAAAATATGTTATATGGTGAGTAAAATGGAAAACTATAAGTGCGTATTTCCTGTAAAACTTGAGTGAAAACGGAAATAATAGTACTAGTATATATATATTCGTTCCATTTTATACCTGCACAGAAGTTAACAAATACAATTAAAGTCATAAAAACTTTGCGGAAATCAGGGTGACTTCTGATACAATGAGAAGGATAATTAAAAAGGAATTTTAGCTGGAGAGGTAGAGGTACATGGATTTAGCGTTGAAATGGTTTGAGTCCATTGATTGGACGAATATAGGTGTGAAATCACTAAAAATAGTCGTTATTTTAATACTTGGTGCAATTATTGTGCGAGTTGCGCGTGCAATTGTACGAAATGCGTTTCGTATGGGAAGCCGTTCGCCAATTCAAATTTCAGAACGGCGTACAGTTACAGTAGCGAAGTTACTTGAAAATATTGTGGCATACGTTGTTATGTTCATTATGTTAATTGCGATTTTGGGTGTGTTTAATATTAATGCATCTGGTTTATTAGCGGGTGCGGGGGTAATTGGTTTAGCAGTCGGATTTGGTGCTCAAAGTTTAGTGAAAGATGTTATTACGGGGTTATTTATTTTGCTAGAAGATCAATTTTCAGTAGGTGACTATGTAAAAATTGGTCAGTTTGAAGGTGTCGTTCTAGAAATTGGACTTCGTACAACAAAAGTAAAGAGCTGGACAGGCGAAATTCATACTTTACCAAACGGAAGTATCATTCAAGTTACGAACTATTCAGTTAGTAATAGTGTAGCATTTGTTGATGTATCTATTTCGTATGAAGGTGACATAGCAAAAGCAGAGCAAGTTATTGAAGATTTATTAGTAGAATTACCTGAAAAATACGAGAAAATGATAACGACGCCTCAACTATTAGGTGTGCAAACATTAGCTGCATCGGAAGTTGTATTACGTGTTATTGCTGAGGTAGAACCGATGCAACATGCAGTTATTGCAAGAGCACTTCGTAAAGAAATTAAAAATCGTCTAGATTTACATGGTATTGAAATTCCATATCCACGTATGGTTTTATATAATCGTGAAGAATTGGTGAGTGGAAAAGCACTTTAGTATGGAGAGGGGTTTGGAGAATGGAGCAAAAGCAGTATAACTTGTACGATGTTGTGGAAATGAAGAAAGCCCACCCATGTGGTGAGAATCGCTGGAAGATTATTCGTATGGGAATGGATATCCGCATTAAGTGCGAGGGATGTGACCATTCAGTAATGATTCCTCGAAGAGAGTTTGATCGTAAGGTGAAAAAAATACTTGTGAAGCACGAAGAATAGAGAGAAAGTAACAGTTGCAGTGGGTAGCTGTTACTTTTTTTCGTTTGGAGGAAACTTGTCATTTTTTTCGTTACTATCTATAATGATGAAAGATTAAGACATAGGAGTGAAAAATATGGGATTAACGGCTGGGATTGTTGGATTACCTAACGTAGGGAAGTCCACTTTATTTAATGCAATTACACAAGCAGGAGCAGAATCTGCAAACTATCCATTCTGTACAATTGATCCAAACGTAGGAATTGTAGAAGTACCAGATGAGCGTTTAAATAAATTAACGGAATTAGTAGAACCGAAAAAAACTGTTCCGACTGTATTTGAATTTACTGATATTGCAGGTATCGTAAAAGGTGCTAGTAAAGGTGAAGGTTTAGGTAATAAATTCTTATCTCACATTCGCCAAGTAGATGCAATTTGCCAAGTTGTTCGTTGTTTTGAAGACGAAAATATTACACACGTTTCAGGGAAAGTAGATCCAATCGATGATATTGAAACAATCAACTTAGAGCTAATCTTAGCGGATTTGGAATCTGTTGATAAACGTATCGAACGTGTTGCGAAATTAGCAAGACAAAAAGATAAAGAAGCAGTATATGAGCATGAAATTTTAGTTCGCTTAAAAGAAGCTTTTGAAGAGGGAAAACCAGCTCGTACTGTTGAATTTACAGAAGAGCAAATGAAGATTGTTAAAGGTCTTCATTTACTTACAACGAAAGAAATGTTGTACGTAGCAAACGTAAGTGAGGACGATATTATCGATCCTTCTGAAAACAAATACGTACAAATGGTAAAAGAATTTGCTGCAAATGAAAATTCTCAAGTAATCGTTGTATGTGCAAAAATCGAAGAAGAAATCGCTGAGCTAGACGAGGAAGAGAAAAAAGTATTCCTTGAAGAACTAGGCATTGAAGAATCTGGTTTAGATCAATTAATTCGTGCTGCATATGATTTATTAGGACTTGCTACTTACTTCACAGCAGGTGTGCAAGAAGTACGTGCATGGACGTTTAAACAAGGTATGAAAGCACCACAATGTGCGGGCGTAATTCATACAGACTTTGAGCGTGGATTTATTCGTGCGGAAACAGTTTCTTACGAAGACTTAATGACAAACGGTTCTATGACAGCTGCAAAAGAAGCTGGTAAAGTTCGTTTAGAAGGAAAAGAGTATATCGTAAAAGACGGAGACGTTATGCACTTCCGCTTCAACGTTTAATTTAATATTTCCTAGGAAAAATAAAGATATGAGCTTGGCGAATATATTATGTGTTTGCCAAGTTTTTTATGCATGGGTGAGTTGATTCATCTAACTTACTATGATATAATCTAAACTCGTGAGTAATTACTATAAATTAATTGCTCCTTGCCCATTATGGGCCGTTTAGACCAAAAGGAGGTGAAAGTGTAATGAGAAAGTACGAAATTATGTACATCATTCGTCCTGGCGTTGAAGAAGAAGCTCAAAAAGCTTTAGTTGAACGTTTCGCAGGTGTTTTAACAAACAATGGTGCAGAAATCATTAACACGAAAGAGTGGGGTAAGCGTCGTTTAGCTTACGAAATCAACGACTTACGTGAAGGTTTCTACATGATCTTAAACGTGAACTCTAACGCAGAAGCGATTAACGAATTCGACCGTTTAGCTAAGATCAACGAAGACATCCTTCGTCATATCGTTGTTAAAGAAGAAGAAAAATAATTGATATATAAGGGAGAGTGGTTCGATTGATGAATCGTGTTATCCTCGTTGGTCGTTTAACTAAGGACCCTGACTTACGTTACACGCCCAATGGTGTTGCAGTAGCTACTTTTACGTTAGCTGTGAATCGCGCATTTGCGAATCAACAAGGTGAGCGTGAAGCTGACTTTATTAATTGTGTAATATGGCGTAAACAAGCAGAAAACGTAGCAAATTATTTGAAAAAAGGTAGCTTAGCAGGCGTAGATGGACGTCTTCAAACTCGTAATTACGATGGACAAGATGGTAAACGTGTATATGTAACAGAAGTTCTTGCGGAAAGCGTACAATTTTTAGAGCCGCGTAATGGCGGTGGGGAGCAACGTGGTTCATTTAATCAGCAACCATCAGGAGCTGGTTTCGGTAACCAAAGCTCTAACCCATTTGGTCAATCTAGTAATTCAGGCAACCAAGGTAACCAAGGTAACCAAGGTAACTCTGGATTTACGAAGAATGACGATCCATTTTCAAATGTAGGTCAACCGATCGACATTTCCGACGACGATTTACCGTTCTAATACAGTAAATTAGTTAGTTTTAACAAAGAATGGAGGGAATAGACATGGCAGGACGCAAAGGTGGACGTGCGAAGCGTCGTAAGGTGTGTTTCTTCACATCTAACGGCATCACTCGCATTGACTATAAAGATGTTGATTTATTAAAACGTTTCGTTTCTGAGCGTGGTAAAATTTTACCTCGTCGTGTAACAGGAACAAGCGCAAAATACCAACGCAAACTTACAGTTGCAATTAAACGTGCTCGTCAAATGGCACTTTTACCATATGTTGGTGAATAATAGCGTATGAAATGCACAGTAGAGTCGGACTCTACTGTGCATTTTGCTATGCTTTTCTTTTTTGAAAGAGAGGTTAGATGATGAAAAATACGAAATTTATTACTGAGGGTGCAGCGCTGTTAGCGATATATGCAATGTTATTACTTATATCTATGTATGTTCCAATTTTAGGTACAGTTGTAACGTTTGCATTGCCATTGCCGTTTATATTGCTAACGATAAGATATAGATTATCTAACGCCTTTGTAATTTTTACGGCGGCGCTTTTTATTACTGTTATTGTCAGTCAACCGATGAACCTAGTGAAGACAACTATGTTTGGATTGATAGGTATCGTTTTAGGATATATGTATAAAAAACAAAAAAAACCGGTAGAAATTTTGATGGCGGGGACACTTGCTTACTTAATTGGTATTATGCTCATTTATGTTGCAAGTATAAAGTTTTTTAACATAGATTTAATGAAGCAAATGCAAAATATGCTTACTGAAAGTATGGCGCAAAGTGAAAAGATAGTCACTGCTGCTGGTATGCCTATTAGTAAAGAGCAAAAAGAATTATTTGCACAATTTAATGATGTGTTACAAACGTTATTCCCAAGTTTGCTTGTAATGGTCTCGGTATGTTTTTCTTGGATTACAGTTATGATATCAGGTAGTGTTTTGAGAAAACTAAAGCATGATGTTATACCTTGGCCTAAATTTAAAGATATACAATTACCAAAGAGTATTGTTTGGTATTACGTTATATTTATTTTGCTATCAACTTTTATAAAAGTAGAACCGACATCATATTTACATATGGTATTTTCTAACCTATATGTCATATTTGCTTTACTACTAGTACTGCAAGGTCTGACATTTATCGCTTTTATAGCGCATAGCAAAGGTTTTACGAAAGGGGTTCCTATTATTAGTTTTATTGTCTGCATGTTTATTCCGATGCTGTTTCCTCTTGTGACAATCTTAGGTATAATTGATTTAGGGATTTCATTGCGTTCTAAAATAGGAGGATAAAGTAATATTCCTTATACTATTTTAATCTGTTTAACTAACTGGAAGGAGAGTTAGTTTTACTTTATAGGAGTTGTATACATGCCTGAATTTTATAAGAAACAGTGGTTTTTATATCCTGTTTATGTATTGGCATTTTTCGTGTTTGTGCTCATTGCGATCCTCTGTTATTTTCATTTAATTATGGGGATATCCACATTTTTTATTTTTTGCATTGTACTTTTTGTTGTTATACGCTTTGAACTGACCTTTCAAAGGAATTTCGAAAAGTATACGACAGATATGATTACAAGAGTAAAGAAAGTGAGTAATGAAGCATTTAACCAAATGCCGATTGGTATTTTGTTATACAATAAGGATTATGGGATTGATTGGGCGAATCCTTATTTATCTTCATGTCTAGGACAGCATGCATTAGCTGGATGGCACCTTTATGATGTATCAGAAACGTTACTTCTTTTTATTAAGGGAGAAACTTCCGACGATATAGTTTCTTTAAATAACCGAAAGTTTCGCGTTTTTGTAAGGAAAGAAGAAAAGTTAATTTATTTCTTTGATGTAACGGAACAAACAGAGATTGAAAAAATGTACGAGGATCAACGCACTGTTTTAGCTGTCATTTATTTAGATAATTATGATGAAGTTACACAAGGGCTAGATGATCAATTACGCACGAATATAACAAGTCTTGTAACGTCACGATTAAATGAATGGGCCGTTAAGTATGGGGCATATTTAAAACGTGCATCTTCAGAAAGATTCTTCGTTGTACTAAATGAGAGTATTTTAGCACAAATGGAGAAAGGTAAATTTAGCATTTTAGATCAGGTGCGTGAGGAAACATCCAAAAGGAATATACCACTCACCTTAAGTGTAGGTGTTGGATCAGGTGATTTACCTTTATCAGAGCTTGGAGCAATGGCTCAGTCCGGTTTAGACCTTGCGCTTGGCCGTGGTGGAGATCAAGTAGCTATTAAACAAGCGACAGGTAAAGTTAAGTTTTATGGTGGTAAGACAAATCCAGTTGAAAAACGTACTCGTGTACGTGCCAGAGTTATTTCGCATGCATTAAAGGATTTAGTATTAGAAAGTAGTAACGTCATTATAATGGGGCATAGGGCTCCTGATATGGACGCAATTGGTGCTGCGATTGGTATTTTAAAGGTAGCGCAATTAAATGAGCGCAAAGGATATATTGTGTTAGATGAAAATGATTCTGATAAGGGAATTAAGCGTTTGATGGATAAAGTGAAACAAAACGAAGAGTTATGGTCTCACTTTATTACACCAGGACAAGCGATGGAATTTGCAAATGATGATTCTTTACTTGTTGTTGTTGATACGCATAAACCTTCAATGGTGATGGAAGAAAAGCTGTTACACAAAATTGAAAATGTAGTTGTTATTGACCATCATCGCCGAGGAGAAGATTTTATTGAAGATCCATTGCTTGTTTACATGGAGCCATATGCTTCTTCTACGGCGGAACTTGTTACAGAATTACTTGAATACCAGCCAAAAAATTTAAAAATGACAATGTTAGAAGCAACAGCATTGTTAGCGGGTATTATTGTTGATACGAAAAGCTTTACATTCCGGACAGGTGCTCGTACTTTTGATGCTGCTTCTTATTTACGCTCACATGGTGCAGATACTGTACTTGTACAAGAGCTTTTAAAAGAAGATATGGATCAGTACTTGCGGGTTGCAAAAGCTATTAAAAATGCGTACATTTATACAAATGGAATTGCGATTGCGAAAGTTGATAGTGATGATTACTACGATCAAGTGCTTATTGCGCAATCAGCGGACACATTATTAACGATGACAGGAATTATTGCGTCATTTGTTATTGCAAAACGTGGCGAGAATTTCATTGGAATTAGCGGCAGGTCTTTAGGTGAAGTGAACGTGCAGCTAATTATGGAAAATTTAGGTGGTGGCGGGCATTTAACGAATGCAGCCACACAAATGAAAAATGTTACAGTAGATGAAGCTGAGGAGAAGCTTCGATTTGTTATTGATGACTATTTACAGGGAGGCACACAATCATGAAAGTAATTTTTCTAAAAGACGTAAAAGGTAAAGGGAAAAAAGGGGAAATAAAAAACGTACCAGATGGCTATGCAAATAACTTCTTACTAAAACAAGGATTAGCTGCTGAAGCGACAAATAGCAGTATGAAAACTTTAGAAGCTCAAAAGCGAAAAGAAGAAAAAGATGCAGCAGCAGAGGTTGAAAATGCAAAAGAATTGAAAGAAACGTTAGAGAAACTAACTGTAGAAGTAAAGGCGAAATCTGGAGAAGGTGGCCGTCTATTTGGTTCAATCACAAGTAAACAAATTGTAGATGCAATGCAAAAATCACATAAAATTAAACTTGATAAACGTAAATTTGAAATGGATGATGCAATTCGTGCATTAGGCTATACAAACGTTACTGTGAAATTGCATCCGCAAGTAACAGCAACAGTAAAAGTTCATGTTAGTGAACAATAAAAATAAGTTAAGCAAGGAGGATTGCGTATGAGTGATGTAATGGCTGATCGTACCCCTCCGCATAATATAGAGGCCGAGCAGGCGGTTTTAGGGGCCATATTAATTGATCAAGATGCGTTAACGTCAGCATCGGAGTTATTGGTACCTGATTCATTCTATCGAACGAAACATCAAAAGATTTTTGAAGTCATGCTTGGGTTATCTGATAAAGGAGAACCGATCGACTTAGTAATAATGACATCAGCGATGGCTGATCAAGGATTACTAGAAGAAGTTGGTGGAGTGTCTTATTTAGCAGAATTAGCAGAAGTTGTTCCAACCGCTGCTAACGTAGAATATTATGCACGAATCATCGCTGAAAAGGCGCTGTTACGTCGTTTGATTCGAACAGCGACTCATATCGTGTCTGATGGGTATGAGAGAGAAGATGACGTGGATGGCCTTTTAAATGAGGCTGAGAAAAAAATATTAGAAGTATCTCACCAAACGAATGCAAAAGCATTCCAAAACATTAAAGATGTTCTTGTAGATGCTTACGATAAAATTGAACTTTTGCATAATCAAAAAGGTGAAGTTACTGGGATACCAACTGGATTTACTGAATTAGATAAGATGACCGCAGGTTTCCAGCGAAATGATTTAATCATCGTAGCGGCACGTCCATCAGTAGGGAAAACTGCATTTTCATTAAATATCGCACAAAACGTAGCGACGAAAACGGATGAAAATGTAGCGATTTTTAGTCTAGAGATGGGCTCTGATCAACTTGTTATGCGTATGCTTTGTGCGGAAGGAAATATTGATGCACAAAGACTTCGTACCGGTTCATTGACTTCTGATGATTGGGCGAAATTAACGATGGCGATGGGTAGCCTTTCTAATGCTGGTATTTATATTGATGATACACCAGGGATTAAAGTAAATGAGATTCGAGCGAAATGTCGTAGATTAAAGCAAGAACAAGGTCTTGGGATGGTTTTGATTGACTATTTACAGCTTATTCAAGGAAGCGGGAAATCAGGAGAAAACCGTCAGCAGGAAGTATCTGAGATTTCTCGTACATTAAAAGGAATTGCGCGTGAATTGCAAGTGCCTGTTATTGCCTTATCACAGTTATCTCGTGGTGTAGAATCTCGTCAGGATAAACGCCCGATGATGTCTGATATTCGTGAATCTGGAAGTATTGAGCAGGATGCTGATATTGTAGCTTTCCTATATCGTGAAGATTACTATGACCGTGAAACGGAAAATAAAAATACGATTGAAATTATCATTGCAAAACAACGTAATGGTCCGGTAGGTTCAGTAGAGCTTGCGTTTGTTAAAGAATTTAATAAATTCGTCAATTTAGAACGACGCTTTGAGGATGGGGCATAAAGGCAGTATAAAAAAGAAACGCATTTCTTATAATAAGATGTGTTTCTTTTTTTATGGGGTAAAGATAAGGCTTTCATAAGGTGAAAATATAATTCTTACGAACGAAAATGATTTTTAATAAAAAAATGTTCGCTTTTTGGTTGACTTCTCTTTCGGTTTTGGTACAATTATATTGTTTGAATAGATCGTTTGAAAATCGCGGAGGTGCTTTAATAATGTCTTCAGTAGTAGTTGTAGGAACACAATGGGGCGACGAAGGAAAAGGTAAAATCACTGATTTTCTTTCTGAGCATGCGGAAGTAGTTGCAAGATATCAAGGTGGAAATAACGCGGGACATACAATTGTTTTCGGCGGAGTTAAATATAAATTACACTTAATTCCATCTGGTATTTTCTATAAAGAGAAAATTTGTGTAATCGGAAATGGCTTAGTAGTAGATCCGAAAGCATTACTTGAAGAGTTAAAATACTTACATGATCGTGGTGTAAGTACTGATAATTTACGTGTAAGTAACCGTGCGCACGTTATTTTACCTTATCACTTAAAACAAGATGAGTTAGAAGAAGCGAGTAAAGGTGATAACAAAATCGGTACAACGAAAAAAGGTATCGGTCCTGCATATATGGATAAAGCTGCTCGTATTGGTATTCGTATGGCTGATCTTTTAGACCGTGAAGCATTTAAAGAAAAGCTTGAGCGCAATTTAGTAGAAAAAAATCGTTTATTTGAAAAAATGTACGATACAGAAGGTTTCAGTGTAGAAGAAATCTTCGAAGAGTACTTCGAGTACGGACAACAAATCGCACAATATGTATGCGACACATCTGTTGTATTAAATGATGCACTAGATAACAATCACCGTGTATTATTTGAAGGTGCACAAGGTGTTATGCTTGATATCGACCACGGTACGTACCCATTCGTTACATCTTCTAACCCGATTGCTGGTGGTGTAACAGTTGGAACTGGAGTTGGCCCTGCGAAAGTTACTCGCGTTGTAGGTGTATGTAAAGCATATACAAGCCGCGTAGGTGACGGTCCATTCCCTACTGAACTTAATGATGAAATTGGTCATCAAATTCGTGAAGTTGGTCGTGAGTACGGAACGACAACTGGTCGTCCACGCCGCGTAGGTTGGTTCGATAGCGTTGTTGTAAGACATGCACGTCGTGTTAGTGGTTTAACAGATCTATCGTTAAATTCTATCGACGTTCTAACGGGTATTCCGACTCTTAAAATTTGTGTTGCTTACAAATACAATGGCGAAGTTATCGATGAAGTTCCAGCAAACTTAAACATTTTAGCAAAATGTGAGCCTGTATATGAAGAACTTCCAGGTTGGACAGAAGATATTACTGGTGTAAAATCATTAGACGAGCTTCCTGAAAATGCACGCAAATACGTAGAACGTGTTTCTGAGTTAACAGGAATTCAATTATCTATGTTCTCAGTTGGACCAGATCGTAACCAAACAAATATCGTTCGTAACGTATACGAAGCTTAATTGATATTTTTGAGAAAAAACTCATGTCCGCATGAGTTTTTTCTTATCTTTTATAAAAAAAATAAAAAAAGATGTTGCAAAAAATAAAGAAAACATGTTATGATACATCTTGTCGTCACGAAAATATGACGTTGGTGAGTATGAGCCATTAGCTCAGTTGGTAGAGCATCTGACTTTTAATCAGAGGGTCGAAGGTTCGAATCCTTCATGGCTCACCATTTTATTTTTCGTGGCCCGTTGGTCAAGTGGTTAAGACACCGCCCTTTCACGGCGGTAACACGGGTTCGAATCCCGTACGGGTCATGTTTTTTTATGCTTATTTTTGGTCCCGTGGTGTAGTGGTTAACATGCCTGCCTGTCACGCAGGAGATCGCCGGTTCGACCCCGGTCGGGACCGCCACTTTTGTTTATACCACCATTAGTGGTTTTATATATAGTTTTGGCTCGGTAGCTCAGTCGGTAGAGCAGAGGACTGAAAATCCTCGTGTCGGCGGTTCGATTCCGTCCCGAGCCACTCTCAGGATATTAAGTGGGCCCACTTAATATCCTTTTTATTTATGTAATTTTACAAAACTGAGTAGTTATTTTAAAATAGAACGAGGAGCCTCTAGCAGTTGAAGCTAGAGGTTTTTCTATAGATCGTATAGGATTCCGTGTAAAAGTGGATTATACATGAGTCTGTGAGAATAGAGGAGAAAGTACTTAAGCAAAAGATGCGGTCATATGGGGACATACTATGTAGACATCAATGTGTTTAGGGATATTGACCATATTTTTCAACCGCATCAACGGGCAGTAAGACCCTAACTTAAAATTCAGCGGTGGTAAAGAAGTTAGGTGCGGGATCAACTGCCCGTAAATGCCCGATTGATGCGGGCTAATAATCAGTGGGGGATGAAGCCCCCACCACCGATTAAAGTTTCACTTTATAAGGAGGAAATAGACGATGATGGGAAAGAAAATTTTAGTAGTTGATGATGAAAAGCCGATTGCGGATATTTTGAAGTTCAACCTAGAAAAAGAAGGTTTTGAAATTGTAATGGCGCATGATGGTGATGAAGCGATTGAAAAAGCGAATGAAGAGCAGCCAGATATGGTTTTATTAGATATTATGCTACCAGGTAAGGATGGCTTAGAGGTTTGCCGTGAAATACGTAAAAGCTCAGAAATGCCGATTATTATGCTTACAGCAAAGGACTCTGAAATTGATAAAGTATTAGGGCTTGAGCTTGGAGCAGATGATTATGTAACGAAGCCATTTAGTACGAGGGAATTACTTGCTCGTGTGAAGGCGAATTTACGTCGCCATCAACAAGGTGGTGCTGCAGAAAAAGAAGAAAATACGGAAATGGTTATTGGACCAATAGTTATCAATCCAAATGCGTATAGTGTAACGAAACGTGAGGAAAATATTGAACTTACACATCGTGAATTTGAGCTACTACATTATTTAGCAAAACATTTAGGACAAGTTATGACTCGTGAACATTTATTGCAAACAGTTTGGGGTTATGACTATTTTGGAGATGTACGTACAGTGGATGTAACAGTGCGTCGTTTACGTGAAAAAATTGAAGATAATCCAAGTCACCCCACTTTAATTGTAACTAGACGTGGAGTAGGGTATTACTTGCGTGACCCAGAGCAGGAATAGTATATGAAGAAAGTCGGTTTTTTTCAATCTATTCATTTAAAATTTGTACTCATATATATGCTATTAATATTAATAGCTATGCAAGTTATTGGGGTATATTTCGTAAGGGAGTTAGAAAAGAGTCTTGTACAGGGCTTTAGGGATTCTTTAACGCAGCAAACGAACTTATTAGCGTATAACTTGAAACAAGAGTTTAAAAAAAGTCATACAAAAGCAGAAACAGAATCAACAGATGAAACGATTAAGAATTCAATTCGAAAATTTGCCTCTGATCGAAAGAAAGATATCCAAGAGGTAAGAGTATTTGATTCGAATAGAAAGTTACTTGCTATTTCAGATGAGTCAAAGCAAAACAAGGTAAATAGAACATCAACTGATATAGCTGTTCAGCGGGTATTGGTACAGAAAAAGCCAGAAGTGAAAATTGAGAAGGATGGTCGTACAGGCCATCGTGTACAAGTTATGCTTACGCCTATTATAGATGATAACGGCAAAGATGCACTTGGTGTTATTTACATTGTTGCATCTATGGAAGATGTCTATAAACAGATGAAGGATATTAATCAAATTTTTGCGACTGGAACTGTTATTGCATTACTCGTAACAGCTGTACTTGGAATTTTGTTAGCTCAAACGATTACGAGACCAATATCAGATATGCGAAGACAAGCGATTGAAATGGCAAAAGGGAATTATTCAAGAAAAGTAAAAGTGCATAGCCATGATGAAATTGGACAATTAGCATTATCTTTCAATAATTTATCAAAAAAATTACAACAAGCTCGTTCTTCAACGGAAAGTGAAAGACGTAAATTATCATCCGTTTTATCACATATGACAGATGGAGTAATTGCTACTGACCGAAAAGGGGACATTATTTTATTAAATGATCCTGCGGAAAAGATGCTAAATGTTTCGCGTGAAACGGCGCTCGATCAATCTGTTTTAGAAGTATTAGGGATACAAGAAGAGTTTACGCTCGATCATTTATACGAAGAGCCTGATTCTGTTTTGTTAGATTTTAGTACGAGAAATGAACCATATATTTTACGTGCTAGTTTCTCTGTTATTCAAAAAGAGACAGGGAAAGCAAATGGTTTAATAGCCGTATTATATGACGTAACTGAGCAGGAGCGTATAGAAAGGGAACGCCGTGAGTTTGTAGCAAACGTTTCCCATGAATTAAGAACGCCATTAACAACTATGCGCAGTTACTTAGAGGCACTTACAGATGGCGCGTGGCAAGATCCGAATATTGCACCGCAATTTTTAACAGTTACACAAGAAGAAACCGAAAGAATGATTAGACTTGTAAATGCGTTATTGCAACTTTCTAAACTCGATAGTACAGAGCATCGTTTAATGAAAGAATGGGTCGACTTTACTGACTTCTTTAATAACATTATTGATCGTTTTGAAATGTCTAAAGAGCAAAACGTAAGTTTTAAACGATCTTTCTCTAAGAAATCCCGATTTATTGATATGGATACGGATAAAATTACGCAAGTTTTGTATAACATTATTTCGAATGCATTAAAGTATTCACCAGAAGGTGGAACAGTAACATATCGCTTACGTGATCGCGGGGAATTATTAGAGATTAGTGTAAGTGACCAAGGAATGGGTATTCCAAAAGAAAACGTCGATAAAATCTTTGAACGTTTTTATCGCGTAGATAAAGCACGTTCAAGACAAATGGGTGGTACAGGACTTGGATTAGCAATTGCGAAAGAAATGATTGAGGCACATGGCGGCTCGATTTGGGCAAAGAGTGAGGAAGGAAAAGGGACAACTATTTACTTCACATTGCCAATGGCAGCGGATGAAGAGGACGATTGGGAATGAGTATGGAAAATGTTAAAACGATAGTTTTAATTAATTTAGTTGTAATTAGTCTATTTCTTACTTTTAACTTATGGACGTATGTGCCAGATTCCACGTCCATGCAAAACGCAAAATTTGTGCAGGGGAATGAAGGAACTACTCAAACTAAAATCGCTGATGTTGTCCGCCCTACTTCTATCATCGTGCATAAAGATAAAAATCATTACGGGAGCAAAAGAGAGGGAGATATAGAATCAATCTATAAACCTTTGGAAGCAGGGGAATTATATGATTTCAAAGAGATATCGATTGCTAAAGCTGATTTCCTTTCTTATGTGCATGGTGAAGGGAAAATTGAACTTATTTTTCCTACCAACATCCCATTTGATGCAGTTAAATCTATGTTTAATATGAAAGCAAAAAGTATAGATAAACCTAAACATTTTAATCGGATTATTCTTGATCCGTCTAGAAGTAGAGATCAAGAAATTAAAATTAATTTTGTTTCTGATGGTGATAACTCTAGAATATATGAAGCAAAATTAAGTGGTGTGTATTTAAAAGATATTGTAAATGCACAAAATCAATTTATAGTATCGGCAAAACCTTATTTTGACTATCAAATTAATGATATGAAAAAGCTATTTTTACCAGATGGAACGACAGAATTAAGTAATATAACATATATTTCATCTAATTTAGCGGTGGATACATTTAAGAATGCCCTTTTTAGTGACCCACGCTATTTAAGCCCTATTACTGAGAAATCAAAAGAAACATTTACAGATGGTATTAGGTCCATGGAGATTGAAAACGACCAGCATATGTTAAAGTATAAAAATTCTTCTGTTTCAAGTGAGAAAACGACAGATAATTTAATGCTTTTACAAAAAAGCTTTGATTTTGTAAATGGTCACAGTGGGAGTTTGGATTCATATCGTTTGGACTATATGAATAAAGGACAGACGGTATTCCGTTTACATGAAGATGGATACTCCGTATTCAATACAGATGGATTAGCTGAACTGAGACAAGTATGGGGATCAGAAGAAGTAATGGAATATGAAAGACCGTTGTTGTCTTTAAATACGAAAGGCATAGAACAGAAGGTTACTCTTCCGTCAGGTCACGTTGTAATAGCATCCTTAGAAAATAATGCCGCGGTAGATAAACGATTCATTAAAGACGTTGGTATTGGATACAAATTATCACTAGATGGGCAGGTAGCTCGACTAGAGCCAATTTGGTATGTAAAGTTTGTTGAAGATGAAGCTGGCAAACAAAAAATATATGAGTGGAGTGAGGGAGGACTAAATGGATTGGGATCGGATTAAAACCATATTTATTGTGACCTTTTTTGTTTTGGACCTCTTTCTCATTTTTCAATTCATTCAAAAGCAAGATAGTAATCAATTGGAGCTTATTGCAGAAACAAAGATAGATCAAGAATTAAAAGCAAACAAAATTACTATGGGTAATTTCCCTAAAGAACCGAAAAAAGAGTCATTTATTAGAGCGGAAAACAAGGCATTTAAAGAAGAAGATGTACAGTCTTTAAAGAATCAAACGGCGCATATACAAAATATGTACAAGATAGAAAGTAAGCTAAAAGAGCCCTTTTTAAATACAAAATCATTATCTAAAGATAAGTATAGTGATTTTTTGAAGAACTATGTATTGGATGGACAAAAGTATGAGTATGGGGCGATGAAAGACTCCAAAATTTACTTCTTCCAAAAATATAAAGATAAGCCTATTTTCTATAACGATCAGGCAATGATTGTTGTGGACTTAAATGAAAAAAATGAACTTGTGTCGTACACGCAGACGATGCTAACTGATTTAAAAGAAATGGGCGAAAGTGAAAAAACGAAACAGCAAGAAATTATTACTGCCCAAACGGCTTTAGAAAATCTGTATTTAAAAAATAAAGTTCATGGGAATACACATGTAAAAGAAGCACAAATTGGTTATGCGACCCTTACCGCATCTACTTCTAATAATCAAGTGCTCGCTCCAACATGGAATTTAAAAACGGAGCAGAAGCAGGACTTCTTTGTAAATGCAATTGAAGGACAAGTTATGGAATTAGGGGAAAGGGAAAATCAAGTGGTTGATGAACATACTGGAGTGAGAAAGAATGGGTTTGCACTTTAGCGTACTTGCAAGTGGAAGTACAGGGAATATGCTATATGTAGGAACAGATGAAAAAAAATTACTTGTCGATGCAGGTTTAAGTGGTAAAGCAACAGAGGCTTTATTTAAACAGGCAGAACTAAATATAAATGATGTATCGGGTATTCTTGTAACACATGAACATAGTGATCATATTAAAGGTTTAGGTGTATTGGCACGTAAATATGATTTACCTGTTTATGCAAATGAGAAAACATGGAATGCAATGGAACATTTAATAGGAAATATCCCAACTGAGCAAAAGTTTATTTTCTCAGTTGGGGATGTGAAAACATTCGGTGATATTGAGGTTGAATCATTTGGGGTTTCTCATGATGCGGCAGAGCCGATGTTCTATGCTTTTCATAACAATAATAGAAAGTTAGCCCTTATTACAGATACGGGATACGTGAGTGACCGTATGAAAGGTGTGATTAAGGGGGCTAATGCTTTCGTGTTTGAAAGTAATCATGACGTGGAAATGCTTCGTATGGGACGTTATCCGTGGAGTATTAAGCGACGTATTTTAAGTGATGTGGGGCACGTTTGTAATGAAGACGCTGCATTAGCGATGGCAGATGTAATTACAGATGAGACAAAACATATTTATTTAGCCCATTTAAGTTTAGATAATAACATGAAGGAACTAGCGCGTATGTCAGTATCACAAGTGTTAGAGGAAAAAGGGTTCGGAGTAGGAGAAGCCTTTGAAATCCATGATACCGATCCAAAAATGCCTACAAAAATTCAATACGTATAATTCTTCATTTTAGTAAACAATAAAGGTGAATATAGTTGTTTTCAGGAAGATGGGTGAACAAATATGTCCTTTATTGATGAAGAAAATTATCGTATGAAACGTGCAGGGAAAAAGAAGCATAAAGGTATTGTTATTTCTAGCATAGCAGGAACAATTGTAGGAGCTTCGTTATTTGCATTTGGAGCCCCTTTATTTGCAAATGATGGGGGCGCGCTTCCGCAAGCTGAAGCAAGTGGAAGTAATATGGCCGAAGCTCAAGGAATTAAACAGATTAGCTTTGTTGATGCTGTTGATCGTGCATCTGAAGCTGTTGTTGGTGTTATTAATATTCAACGAGATAATTTTTCAGAGGCAGATTCAGAAGCTGGTACAGGATCGGGTGTAATTTATAAAAAAGCAGATGGCCAAGCTTATATTGTAACGAATAATCATGTTGTTGCTGGAGCAAATCGTATTGAAGTAAGTTTAAGTGATGGTAAGAAGGTTCCGGGAAAAGTATTAGGAACCGATGTAGTCACAGATTTGGCTGTACTAGAAATAGATGCAAAGCATGTGAAAAAAATAATTGAGATTGGCGATTCTAATACTGTTCGTAGAGGAGAACCGGTCATTGCGATTGGAAACCCACTCGGGCTGCAATTTTCTGGAACCGTCACACAAGGCATTATTTCGGCTAAGGAACGTATTGTTCCTGTAGATTTGGATCAAGATGGACATTACGATTGGCAAGTAGAAGTATTGCAAACAGACGCAGCAATTAATCCAGGTAATAGTGGTGGTGCGCTTGTAAATGCGGCAGGTCAATTAATTGGCATTAACTCAATGAAAATTGCAGCAAAAGAAGTAGAAGGAATTGGGCTAGCTATTCCAGTTACTAGGGCTGTTCCAATTATGAATGAATTAGAGAAGTACGGAAAAGTAAGGAGACCGTATATTGGAATTGAACTTAGATCGTTAAATGAGATTCCAAATTACCATTGGGCAAAAACATTGCATCTACCAGGCAATGTAACAGAGGGAGTTTGCATTTTAGATGTGAAAAGTCCTTCGCCAGGTGTAGATGCTGGTTTACGAGAACACGATGTGATTGTAGCAGTAGATGGAAAACCGGTTCGCGATATTATCGGATTCCGTACGGCCTTATATGATAAAAAAATTAATGATAAAATGACTCTTACGTTTTATCGTGGTACAAAACGAGCAACAACAACGGTTAAACTAGGCATTCAAAAGTATTAAAAACAGGAGGGCCTACCTCCTGTTTTCTATTGTAGAAAAGTGAGGTGAAGAATATGGATTTACCTTGTTGTTTAGAGCATGTTGAGTTAGCTTTAGATATTATTGTGGATGAGTGTGAAGTCGCGCCGGTTATCAACAATGTGGATAACTCAAAAAAAGAGAAAAAAACATGTGAATTTTGTCAAAACGAGGCGACATATGTTGTATCGAACACAGATTCTCACACAATATGTGGGTAACATTTGTGGATATGTGGATAAGTCCTGTGGATAACGTGTTTGTAAGGTGGGGAATAAATGTGAATATCTCGATTATTTCAATTGGGAAATTAAAAGAAAAGTACTTAAAACAAGGTATAGCAGAATATTTAAAACGATTATCTGCATACGCAAAAGTAGAAGTAATTGAATTGCCGGATGAAAAGGCACCAGAAAATTTAAGTGAAGCAGAAATGTTAATTGTAAAAGAAAAAGAAGGTATACGTATACTGGATAAAATTTCTGACGATACGCATGTCATTGCGTTAGCAATAGAAGGAAAGCAAAAATCATCAGAAGAATTTGCAGTAAGCTTAGATCGTCTCGCTACATATGGAAAGAGTAAAGTTGCATTTGTAATTGGAGGATCACTTGGACTAAGTTCAGAAGTAATGAAGCGCTCAAATGAATCTCTTTCTTTTTCAAAGATGACATTACCACACCAATTAATGCGATTAGTATTGCTTGAGCAAGTGTATAGGGCATTTCGTATTAATCGTGGTGAACCGTATCATAAATAGTAATAGTACATTCAAACGGCTACAGATGTGGCCGTTTTCTATATTTCATAATATGTAATAGGGGAACTGTATGAAGCCAAAACAACTACTAAGTTTACATATAGAAAAATTTTTAGTGGATGAACTAGAAAGATTGGGCTTTCGTTATGCTAAGAGTGTACCTAAATTTTCTCGTAAACAAGGTGACTTTGAACTAAACTTTAGCTTTTCGCTCAGTACATGGAACTCTGAAAATTATTGTGAGTTTTGGACTATGTGGGATGTTACGTCAAAAAAGTATGCAAAATGGTATAAAGACCAATGGGGAGATAGACCAGTCAATGATGCAATAGCTGGAGATGCAGAGTGGAATATTCCAGAATGGAAAGGGAAGGCCCAGTACTGGAAGCTCACGAATTCAGAATGTGATAAAACGGAATTTAGTGTGTTTGTAGGGAATGTAATGAATATTGGGATTCCCTATTATTCGCAAATTGATGATTGGAATACTGCGGCAGAGTATGCTACAAGAAGTCCGATTATTTTTTATGAAAAAGTATGTGATTTTTATATGATGTCAGGGCAAGAAGAGAAAGCGAAAGAAATCCTTGAGAGAGGTATTCAAGAGATTAAAGATAGAAAACATGATGGTTATATGCAACTTCTGGAAATTAAAAAGAGGTTAAAGAAGTATTTTATGTAGTAAACTTTTATTTCCTGAAATAAGTATGTTTCTATTTCTAAAAAAGTGTGATGTAATATGAAGAGGAAAAAAGTATAAGTAGTCATAGAAGTGAGGAATTAAAGGTGAAGAAGTTTAAAAAGTTTTACTTGGAGATTACGAGTGTATGTAATCTTGCGTGCAGCTTTTGTCCGCCGACGGAAAGGCAGAAGCAATTCATTTCTGTGGAGGATTTTGCGAAAAGATTAGACCAAATTAAACCTCACACAGACTACATTTATTTGCACGTGAAGGGTGAGCCATTGCTCCATCCAAAAATAGATCAATTGTTAGATTTAAGCCATGAAAAAGGGTTTAAAGTTAATATTACAACGAACGGAACGTTAATTAATAAGAGAAGGCATAGACTGTTAAATAAACCTGCGTTAAGACAAATGAATTTTTCACTGCACAGTTTTGATGGGCATCCAGGTTCGCAAGATAAAGAGGGTTATGTAAGAAGTATACTTTCCTTTATTAGAGAGGCGACAAGTCAATCGGATTTAATTGTTTCACTACGGTTATGGAATTTAACTCAAGATAATAAAACGAATGCTGAAATCCAGAAAAATAGAGATTTATTATCTATCATTGAAAATGAGTTTGGTCTATCTTATCAAATCGAAGAGAAGCTTACACCAGGAAAAGGTATAAAAATTGCGGAACGTGTCTTTATTAATCAAGACTATGAATTCCAGTGGCCGGCATTACATGAAGAAGAGGATGATGGAAAAGGATTCTGTCATGGTCTTCGAAATCAAGCAGGTATTTTAGCGAACGGAACGGTTATTCCTTGTTGTTTAGATGGTGAGGGGATTATTAACCTTGGGAATATTAATAATGACTCATTTTCTAATATTATAGAAGGTGAAAGAGCAACAAATATTGTCGATGGATTTTCGAAAAGAGTTGCAGTCGAAGAGCTATGCAGGAAATGTGGATACCGTAAAAGATTTGGAAAATAAATATGAAACAAGCCCTCATAAAGCGAGGGCTTATTTTTTATTCTTGATAAGAGCGTTCTAATTCATCAATTAAGGAACCAACGTAAGAAACAGCTTTACGGATTGCATCTGGTTTTGACATATCTACTCCGGCATGTTTCATTAATTCAAGTGGTTTCATTGTACCACCAGCGCGAAGTACATCTAACCAGCGATTAACGGCAGGTTGCCCTTCCTCTTTAATCATTTGAGCTACCGCAGTAGATGCAGTGAGGCCTGCGGAATAGGTGTAAGAATATAAGCCCATATAGTAATGAGGTTGACGCATCCAAGTTAAGCCAGCGCCTTCGTCAATTTCTACAGAATTTCCCCAGAATGTAGAAAGTACATTTGTTTTTATTTCAGTTAAAGTTGTAGCTGTAAGTGCTCCGCCTTCTTCTGCCAGCGTGTATACTCTTCTTTGATATTCTCCCTCAAGTAAGTGAGTAACGAAGTTATGATAATATGTGCCGAGTAGTTGCAGAATTACCCATCTACGCATTCTCTTATCGTCAGTTGTCGCTAATAAATGCTGGGCTAATAGTAATTCGTTCATCGTAGATGGTGCTTCAACGAAGTACATAGATGGACGTACATTCATAATACGCTGGTTTTTATTTGCTAAATAAAAATGACCAGCATGCCCAAATTCATGGGCTAATGTGAAGCATCCACGCATCGTATTTTGCCATGTAATTAAAATGTATGGATGGGAACCATATGGACTTGAACAAAATGCCCCTGTTGATTTCCCTACATTATCTGCAAGATCGACCCATCTCTCTTTAAATCCTTTTTCGATAATGGAACCATATTCATCGCCCAATACTTGTAAAGAGTCTTGAATGAGTTTTCCAGCCTCTTCGTATGTGATGGTTGGATTAAATTCAGGATCTAAAGGCGCATGTAAGTCGCAGAACAGCATTTGATCGAGTCCTAATACTTTCTTTTTTAAATCTGCAAAACGGCGCATATGAGGCGCTAATTCTTTATAAATAATATCAAGTTGATTGTTATACATTTCAAGTGGAACTTTTTGAGGTTCTAAAAGCATATGAGTAACAGATTCAAATTTGCGTAAACGAGAGAGTGTTACTTGTTTTTTTACTTCAGTCGCATATGTTGTTGCCACTGTATTTTTATATCGTTTCAAGGTGGAGACAAATGATGAGTATGCTTGTCTACGTATGTCTGCGCTTGGAGAGAACTCATATTTGCTTTCAAATAATGCAAATGATACAGGGAGTTCGTTTCCTTGTTCATCTTGTATGGAGGTAAAATCCATATCGGCTAATTTAGTCATACCGTAAATTTTGTATGGAGAATTATGTACTTCGCCAAGTGCAGCAAGGGCTTCTTCTGTTTCAGGAGAGAGCGTGTGCTGCCTTTTTTTGAGTATGTCTAGTAATGATTTACGGAAAGGTTCGAGTTTTGTTTCTTCTTGTAAATACTTTTCAATTGTTCCTTCATCGAATGAGAGGATTTCATTATGGATAAAGGATAGTGCAGTATGTACTTTCGTCCATAAAGCAGAAATTTTGGAAGAGTTCGCTTGAATAACTGGATTTGTACGATCAGTTGATTCTTTTAAATTTGCATAGGAGTATAGTTTTGTTAACTTCATTAAAAGCTCTTCTTCTAAAAGTAGGCAATGTAATAAGGTAGTGGGGCTAGTATGTAATTGTCCTTTAAACGCATCAAGTTTTTTTATATCGTCTGTTAATACACGTAATGCAGTTTCCCAATCTTTATCAGATTCGAATAAATCAGAGAGGTCCCATGTTAGTTCAGTAGGGACTTCTGCGCGAATATGGCGTTTCTCAATTACATTTTTCATTTGTTATATCCCCCTCATTATAAGTATCTAAAAACATGATACTAGAAAATTCAGTAAAATAAAAATATTTTACATTTCTATATATGAAAAAGAAGGACAAGCATAAAAATGCTTGTCCTTCGAGTTAAATTTAAAAATTAATATACTTTATCACCGTTGAAAATAGAGTTTTTCACGACTACATAATCTACAGTACGAATTGAATCTAATTTTGTTCCACCAGCATAAGAGATAGAAGATTGAAGATCTTGTTCCATTTCGATTAAAGTATCTTCTAAAGAACCTTTATGCTCAACGAACATTTTCTTACCTTCAACGTTTTTCTTCTCGCCTTTTTGGAATTCAGAAGCTGAACCGAAGTACTCTTTATAAAGTTTGCCGTCTTTTTCGATTGTTTCCCCTGGAGACTCTTCATGACCAGCGAATAGAGAACCGACCATAACCATAGTCGCCCCAAATCGAATAGATTTAGCTACGTCGCCGTGTGTACGAATACCACCGTCAGCGATAATTGGCTTACTTGCAGCTTTTGCGCACCAGCGAAGTGCAGCTAGTTGCCAGCCACCAGTACCAAAGCCTGTTTTAATTTTAGTAATACAAACTTTACCAGGTCCAATACCAACTTTTGTTGCGTCAGCACCAGCGTTTTCTAATTCTCTTACCGCTTCTGGAGTTCCAACGTTTCCAGCAATAACGAAGCTTTCTGGTAAATGCTTTTTAATATGTTGAATCATGTTGATTACAGCATTAGAATGGCCGTGTGCAATATCAATCGTGATGTATTCAGGTGTAAGCTGCTCAGCAGCTAATTGTTGTACGAATTCATACTCGTCCTCTTTTACACCAACGCTAATAGAAGCGATTAATCCACGTGATTGCATATCTCTAATGAATGAGATACGTTTCTCTGGTTGGAAACGATGCATGATATAGAAGTAATTGTTTTCAGCTAAATAAGTTGCGATTCTTTCATCGATAATCGTTTGCATATTTGCAGGTACGACAGGTAATTTAAATTTATGTTTACCTAAAGTGACAGTTGTATCACATTCAGAGCGGCTGTTTACAATACATTTTGCAGGAATTAATTGAATATCTTCATAGTCGAATACGTTTTCCATCATTTACACCCCTAAAATACGAATATTTTATTCAGTTTGTTTAAAAATGTTCGTCCAAAAGATAATTTACATTATTTTCACCCATAAGTCAAAGGTTTTCATGTTTATATTTTAAAATTAAAATTTAGCCGCCTATGTTGTAAGTTCATATAACTAAAATGTGTTTAAACATAGCATTATTTGATGTAAAATTATGTTTGGAAAAGAAAAGTTAAATAGGTAAATTTAGGAGGGCTGTTAATGAAGCGCTTAGTATATATGGATTGGTTGCGTGTATTAGCAACAATCGCAGTGGTTACAATTCACGTTTCTGCTGGTTATGTTTCTATGTTAGATGCAAATAACGTATCACGCTGGATGGCTGGTAACTTATTTGAATCGATTTCACGTGCGAGTGTCCCGATTTTTGTGATGATTAGTGGAGCTTTATTGTTAAAAGGAACGAAAGATATTTCAGTCGGGGAATTTTTACAGAAGCGTGCAAGTAAAGTGATTATACCTTTTGTAGCTTGGAGCGCTATATTTTATACATATGGAGCATATGCAGGATATTTCCCGGCATCTTTAAAGCAAGGGATAAAGCACTTTTTAACGGATACTATTGGTGGACATTTATGGTTCTTATACATGATTGTAGGGATATATTTAATTACACCTTTACTGAAAATATTTGTGAAGAACGCTAAAAAAAGAGAGATAGAGTACTTTTTAATTTTATGGCTATATGCGTCTGTTGTAGTCAATTTAGTGAAATATTATTATCCTATCAACTTTAACATTGAATTATTTTACGTTACAAATTATGTAGGGTATTTCTTACTTGGTTATTATTTATCTAATTACGATATTTCAAAAAAATGGAGAAATATTTCGTACGTTGGAGGACTTGTAGGATTTATTAGTACATTCTTTATTACATATTACTATACAGTAAAAGCAAATGGACAGTTAGAGCAGTTTTGGTACGGATATTTTGCACCAGGTGTTGTACTGATGGCAATTGGATTATTTGTATTTTTCAAATATGCTTTCCAAAAGTCAGAACGAGAATTACCATTGTTATTCCGTTTTATAAATCAAGCAAGCCTTGGAATCTATATTCTTCACTTCTTCTTGTTAAATAACTTGTTGTACATGGTTTTCCCTAAGGTAAATGAGCGTGTACATGCAATATTGGCAATACCTATTAATGTAACGATTACAATTGTTCTTAGTCTGATAATCACGTTAGTATTGCAAAGAATACCAGTTGTGAAAAAATTAGTTCCGTAAAAAATGAATATAGTATAGAAGGGGCAGACTTATTATTAAGGCTGCCCTTTCCTATTTTAAAGTTATACTTAGATAAATTTAGATTGAACCGAATTGAAAACAGTGGATTAATATAGTATCTTACTATAGTCTAAAGTGAGGTATGAAGAACATAATAGGTTAAATATAAAAATCAAATGAGGTTAATATATGAGTAAAAAAAGCTTTAGTAATTATGCATTAAGTAAAGAAGTAAGACGAGCACTTACTGGTTTAGGATATGAGCATCCAACAGAAGTGCAAGGAGAGGTTATTCCAGTTGCATTGCAAAAGAAGGATCTTGTTGTAAAGTCGCAAACGGGAAGTGGAAAAACGGCTTCGTTCGGAATACCACTTTGTGAAATGGTAGAGTGGGAAGAGAATAAACCACAAGCATTAGTTTTAACACCAACGAGGGAACTTGCTGTTCAAGTGAAAGAAGATATTACGAATATAGGACGATTCAAAAGAATTAAAGCTGCTGCAATTTATGGTAAATCTCCATTTGCACGTCAAAAATTAGAGTTAAAGCAAAAGACGCATATTGTAGTGGGGACCCCAGGACGTGTGTTGGATCATATTGAAAAAGGGACCCTTTCTTTAGAGCGATTGAAATATTTAGTGATTGATGAAGCAGATGAAATGCTAAATATGGGCTTTATTGATCAAGTAGAGGCAATTATTGATGAATTACCTACAAAAAGAATGACAATGCTATTTTCAGCAACCCTACCGAAAGACGTTGAAAAGTTATCTCGTACATATATGAATGCACCAACTCATATTGAAATTAAAGCAGCTGGGATTACAACAGATAAAATCGAACATACCCTTTTTGAAGTTAGGGAAGAAGAGAAGCTTTCACTTCTTAAGGATGTAACTATGATTGAAAATCCAGACAGTTGTATTATTTTTTGTCGTACACAAGAAAACGTAGACCATGTATATAGACAGCTAAAACGAGTTAATTATCCTTGTGACAAAATACACGGTGGTATGGTACAGGAAGATCGTTTTGAAGTTATGGATGATTTTAGAAAAGGAAAGTTCCGTTATTTAGTAGCAACTGATGTAGCTGCGAGAGGAATTGATATTGATAATATTACACATGTTATTAATTACGACATTCCATTAGAAAAAGAAAGCTATGTGCACCGTACTGGAAGAACAGGAAGAGCTGGTAATAATGGAAAAGCTATTACATTTATAACGCCTTATGAAAATAGATTTTTAGAAGAGATTGAGGAATATATCGGATTTGAAATTCCAAAGGAACTGGCACCTTCAAAAGAAGAAGTTATAAAAGGGAAAGCAGTATTTGAAGAAAAGATATATGCTAAACCAATTATAAAGAAAGATAAAAATGCAGACCTAAACAAAGGCATTATGAAATTGTACTTTAATGGCGGAAAGAAAAAGAAAATTAGGGCGGTAGATTTTGTTGGTACAATTGCTAAAATTCAAGGTGTTTCTGCTGATGATATAGGTATTATTACAATACAAGATAATGTTTCGTATGTTGAAATATTAAACGGAAAAGGGCCACTTGTTTTAAAGGTTATGAGAAATACAACGATAAAAGGTAAACAATTAAAAGTTCATGAAGCAATTAAATAAATGAAAATATCCACTCTAAAGGTGGATATTTTTTTGAGGATTACTTATAGAGCGGACAATTTGAATGGACTTTAACTAATACGTGATTGACGATTGTTTTTTTGTATGTTAGTATTTTTATTTAATTTTTTCTACCATTGAATGGGGAAATTGTTAATTCATTTAGGGGTATATTTCTATATAAGTAAATCAATTTTAATTGTTGTAAGCTATAAAAAGTAAGGACGGTGTTTTATTAAATGAATTTTACTCAAGATAGGTGGAGTTTAAAATGGCTTCATTTTTATTTGATTGTAGTAGTTGTTGCATCTTTGTTATTACGTATATATTTAGCATTTCATTTAGAAGGATATGAACGAGATCAACTATTTTTCGTGGATTGGATGAATACGGTAGGTAAATATGGATTAGGTGATGTGTATGCACATGGGGATTTAGTAAACTACCCACCGTTTTTCTTAGCTCTTTTAGGTATTTATGGAGTAATATTGTCATTTTTTAATATATACGTAGATGCTGCTGGTGTTTTAATTCGAGTCCCATCCATTATATTTGAAGTAGTAGCTATAATTATTTTTGCTATAGTTTCTAAAAGGATAGACAATTCGATTATGAGAGCAGCATTAGTAACATTTTTTGCATTTAGCCCAGCGGTTATAGTGGATGGGACTATTTGGGGTCAAGTAGATATGCTACATAGTATATTGATGGTTAGTTCTATTTTATTACTAATGTCTAAGCCAACTTGGTCTGGTGCTATTTACGCTATAGCGCTACTAGCTAAATTCCAATCAATCGTAATTGCGCCTGTGTTTGCTATGTATTTCTTAAAAATCATTTGGGAAAAAAAAGAGGGCAAGCAATTAACCAAATTTGTAATGGGGTTCTGTATTCCTTTATTAATATTCGGCCTGTATTTCGCAGCGCATGGAACATTTATCACGATGTTAAAACAAGCATATTTAAATGCGGTGGGTACATTCCCAACAGTAACTGTATTTGCTATGAATATTTGGTATTACGCGATTGGTACGGATCCTAATACAGTGGATACTATTCAAATTTTACCGCATATTACATTGAAAACAGTTGGATTAATACTCTTGTCTATTGCGGCGGCATTAACTTGTTTATATGTCTTTTTCCATCGTCAGATGAATACGGCAGTTCTATTAAAAGCAGCGACTTTTATAAGTTTTGCGTTCTTTATGTTACCTACGCAAATGCATGAGAGATATGCTTTCCCAGCATTAGTATTTGTCATCTTTTTACTAATATATGAAATGAAGTGGACAGGAATAGCACTAGGATTAACGTTAACAATCTTTTTAAATATAGTAATGGTTCTGTATGCGGGATCTAATACGAATATGGGAATGTTCATTGTTATTATTAATGTTTTCATTTTCTACGCTATGTGTAAATTATTAGTAAAAGAGTATTATGATCGCTTTGAATTGCTAATAAAGAAACAGTAAAAATTATAATTTTAAGGGGAGGTACATTTTGCTAATATGCAGAATGTGCTTTTTTCTATTGAAATAGTAAAATCCCAATAGAAAAAATAAACAGGAGAGGATACTTAGAAAATATAATTTCTAAAATACTACAATCATTCGGATAGTTGAAGTTCATTCTAATAACTATAAAACGCTACCTAAAAGTAGGTAGCGTTTTATAGTTATTAGGCTTCTTCTAAATCATCGATCAATTTCTCAGCTAAGCGTCTATACATATTACTCATCGACACAAATGATGTTAGTAATAAAAATTTCTCTAAGTTCGGATCTTCTAAGGAAGAAATCTCACTTACTTCTGAAATACGGTTATTTACGTCTTGTGTGAAGCTTTCGACGTTGTTTTCGGTAAGGGAAAGATAATCTTTATATAGCGTATTTAATTCGAATGAATCATCGCTTAATAAGGATTCATTTATATTTGCTAAGGAGCTTTTTATGTCATTAATGGAAAGGGCCCCTTTTAATTGATAAATTAAGCTAATTAAAATCATATGCTCTTTTGAGTATTTTTTATTTTTGATTGGAATAAATAGTTTACCTTTTGCGTAATTGTTAATCATTGTTTTTGTTAATACTTTTTCATCATCGGTTCTTTTTGTATCTGCATAAGTATTTTCAAATAATTGGACAACCTGGTCTACATACAAGTCGACATTTGGAATATCCTCAAGCGTAATATTTTTTTCTAAATGTAATGTTTCAAGCAATTTATTTATATTTTCCACGTAGAACCCCTCACTTTTATAACTTAGTGGAGCATAATGTTTAGTGTATCTCTAAATATGGTATTACGAAACAAATGAATTGTAAATGTTGACCTCTAATAATAATGCGTATATAATTACATGTAGTTATCAAAACTACATGTAATTATATGAGGGGTGTATATATGAATGCTTATATAAGAGAACCGGTTAATGCTTTTACCCACTTGGGAGGAGCCGTATTATCATTTATTGCATTATTAGCTATGCTTGTAAAAGTTTCTATTAAGACGCCATCTTTTGCGGCAATTACAGCTGTTATTTTGTTTGGCATCGGAATGATGGTTCTGTATACAGCATCAGCTGTATATCATAGCGTTGTAGCCAGTGAACGTGTTATTTATTTCTTTCGGAAGCTTGATCACTCTATGATTTTTATATTGATTGCAGGTACATATGCACCATTTTGTTTAATTACATTACATTCCGCAAACGGTTTATTATTATTTTGTTTAGTTTATGCAACTGCCATTTGTGGTATTGTTTTTAAAATGTTTTGGTTTAGTTGCCCGAGATGGTTATCAACAGCAATTTATATTACAATGGGCTGGTTAATTGTTCTGTTCTTTGCACCGTTGGCTGCTAACCTAAGTGCAGGAGGTATCGTGCTTCTAGTGTTTGGAGGTATTCTTTATACAATTGGTGGATTTATTTATGGAACAAAGCCAAAATGGTTAGAGTTTAAACATATGGGGCATCATGAAATTTTTCACGTGTTCGTGTTATTGGGAAGCCTTGCCCACTTTTTAAGTGTATATTGCTATGTAATTTAACCATATGAAATTTCCGAGTGATTTTTATTTTTCTTGATTAATAAATAAATACATAGACACATATGTATGTTGAAGAGTTACATAACGTAAAGGTTATGTGGCTCTTTTTTATATAAAAAATAATTTAAAAATTTTTAAAATTATCAGTCTTTTTGTGGTAGGATAGATGTGTATTGAGGTTATAAAATTTTATAATTAATAATAAGTGGGGGACTCTATATATGGCGATACTTATAACGGGTGGAGCAGGATATATTGGTAGTCATACGTGTATAGAATTATTAAATAATAATTATAAAATTATAGTCGTAGATAATCTTTCAAATAGTTCAATCGAGTCTTTAAACCGAGTAAAAGAAATAACAGGAAAACAATTTGAATTTTATAAAGAAAGTGTTTTAAATCGTGAAAAAATGAATGAGATTTTTTTGGAAAATAACATTGAAGCGGTTATACACTTTGCTGGATTTAAAGCAGTAGGGGAATCGACTGCAATTCCTATTACATATTATTATAATAATATAATAAGTGCGATTATACTATGTGATGTGATGCAGAAACATCATGTTAAAAAATTTATTTTTAGTTCATCTGCAACTGTATATGGAGTTCCAAAAACATCACCAATTACAGAGGAATTTCCGCTAAGTGTGACAAATCCGTATGGGCAAACAAAATTAATGATTGAGCAAATTATGCGTGATGTAGCAAAAGCTGATGATGAATGGAGTATTGCGTTACTTCGTTATTTCAATCCATTTGGAGCACATAAAAGTGGCCGTATTGGAGAAGATCCAAATGGGATTCCGAATAATTTAATGCCATATGTAACGCAGGTGGCGGTAGGCAAGTTAAAGGAGCTAAATATATTCGGAAACGATTATCCAACAAAAGACGGGACAGGTGTCCGTGATTATATTCACGTTGTTGACCTTGCAAAAGGACATGTAAAGGCACTTAAAAAAGTACTTGAGACGAAAGGAATAGAGGCATATAATCTTGGCACAGGTAAAGGGTATAGTGTATTGGAGATGGTAAAGGCTTTTGAAAAGGTTTCGGGTAAAAAAATACCTTATAAAGTGATAGGGCGTCGTCCTGGTGATGTAGCAATCTGTTTCGCTGATGTATCTAAAGCGAAACGAGAATTAGGATGGGAAGCGGAATATGGGTTAGAAGAGATGTGTGTAGATTCTTGGAGATGGCAAGTAAATAATAAAAATGGCTATCAAATGATTTAGGGTAGTTAGTAAAGTATTCTTTTATAGGATACTTTATTTTTATTGTATGTATATAATGAATTCTGTTTTTTATGATGTTACCTGAGGTCAGTAATATGCTCATTTTAGGAAAGAGAAATGAATGAAATATTACTGACCATAGTATTTCAATAGAATCGTCTCCATTGAATGTATTTATAAATTGTTGATAGGAAAAAGAGACCTTTAATGAATGCGAACAAGTTGTTTATGATATACTGTATTACCTTCTTGGCTTGTATAAGGCGGTACGCTTCGTCCGAAACAATTTGCAATAATATTGGAGTGAGTAGGATAAGAAATACGAATTTCATACAAATTAATAGCTTCATCTAAATTAGCATAAAATACTGCTAGGTTGTTGCCTTGTAAAAGGTAGGGGAATTCTACTACTGTATCTTCACCAATTAGTACAGGTAATTTTACAGGATTAGAATAGTTAGACCAATCCCACACTTCTATATTTACGTAGTGTGCGTAATATGCATCTAAATTTACAATGTTTATTACTGCTGAAACTGTTGCAGGCTCTCTTGTTAATACACCTGTTGAATGAATAACAGATTGATGTGGATAATGAAGAGGCATAAATATCAGACCTTTCTAATTTAATATGATTGTACAATATTCTATGCAGATCATTGATAGAATGAGATAGGGAAAATGCATTATTCTAGTAATTTTTTATAGAAATAAAAAATGAAATATTGAATAATATTCCAGTACTTGTATCATTGGTAAAGTGCGTTTATAATCAAATAATCCTATTAGCTTTCTGATTGCGTTACACATTATTGAAAGCGTTTTTATTATGTGATACATTTCGATGGACATGATTACTGTATGACATGTATCGAAGGGATTTTTTTATCGTTTTTTAAGGTAGGAAGTCTGACTTATTTTCGAAAAAACTTTGTATGTAGTTGTAAGTAAGAAAGAGAATAAGGAATAGTATAATTTTTACAAGATGGGGAGGGACAGTGTGAAAATGTAAGGTTTTCACATGAGGATATATGGGTTACGTAGGATTATTACTTTCAGGTGCAGCTTTATTTTTAAATAGTCTTGTTATATTGGGAAAAGTAGAGATGAAAAGCGCAGGTGTTTTTAATTTATTTGTAGGGGCATTACAAATTATTATACCGTTTTATTTAATTATGATTTCTGATCAAAGTAATTGGACGGTATATTCATATGCAGCTACTTTTTTATTTGGTTTAACTTATTTATATGTAGGCGTTACGTTTATTAAAGGAATGGATAGTAGTGGGCTAGGCTGGTTCTGTATGTGGGTAGCAATTATTGCTTTATTCTATATGGTCGTTTCATTTGTTCAATTCCATGATATTGTTAATGCGTTAACATGGTTTATGTGGGCATTACTTTGGTATTTATTCTTTGTGTTAAATGCGCAAAAAAAGAATATTAATCAATACCTTGGCAGAATTGCTTTTGTACAATCATGGGTAACATTGACATTGCCTTCACTCTTTTATTTTATGGGAGTATGGGGAGAGGGATTCGTATATGAACTATGGGTTTATGTATCCGTAATTTCCATTTTATACTTCTGTTATTGTATTTATAAATATCGAGTACGTTAATATATTTTCTGTAGAAAAGCATGGAATCGTTAAACTAATTCCATGCTTTTTATATATTAGCATTTATAATATAGAGGTAGTATTTTACAATTTATCAAAATGGGGATGATGAAGTTGAAAAAAGTATTGGTACTAGGGGGAACAAGATTTTTTGGTAAACATTTAGTAGAAGCTCTTTTGCAAGATGGACACGATGTAACGATCGCGACGAGAGGAATTACGGAAGATTGTTTTGGAAGTACGGTAAAAAGATTTATTGTAGATAGAGAAGACGAAAAACAACTAGCAGAGCGTCTAGAAGATAAAAGTTATGATATCGTATACGATAATTTATGCTATAGCTCGAATGCAGCGAAGATAATATGTGAAGTGTTACAAGGAAAAACAAAGAAGTATATTATGACATCTTCAATGGCTGTTTACGAGCCAGCGATAGGCTTGTTAGAAGAGAACTTTAATCCGTACGAGTATGCTATTACGTATGGAGATAGAAATGGCTTCAATTATAGTGAAGGCAAGCGATTAGCCGAATCGGTTTTATTTCAACAAGCAACATTCCCAGTCGTTGCAGTGCGTTTTCCAGTTGTTATTGGAGAAAACGATTATACGAAAAGGTTACAATTTTACGTTGAACATATTGTGAGGCAAGAACCTGTCGCGGTGACTCATGTAGATGGAGAGTTGTCATTTATACATGAAGAAGCAGCGGGGGGGTTTTTAGCCTGGTGCGGGACAGAAAGCATAGAAGGACCAATTAATGCTTGTAGCAACGGGATAGTTTCTACTAGAGAAATTATTCATTTCATAGAAGAAAATACGGGAATAAAAGCACTCGTTCAAGAAGTAGGAGATAATGTAGCGCCGTATAATGAAGTTATTAATTGTACATTACATAATGGAAAAGCTAGTGAATTAGGATACCGGTTCCGAGAGTTGAAAATAGAAATAGAACAAGTATTACGTTATTACATACATGCAATGAAATAATCATAAATCCCCCGGTGGCAATCCGGGGGATTCTGGAGGATTTCGACAATACTAATTTTACATTACCAAACTTACCTTATACGCACGACTAATGTTTTTGTGATTGAATTGCTTGCAAATACTTTTCATTTACCCGGTCCCAGTTCACTGTATGCCACCAGTTGGTAACAAATTCTGGACGCCGATTTTGATACTTTAAATAATAGGCATGTTCCCATACGTCGATGACGAGTAATGGAATTTTACCTTCTTGCAAAGGTGTATCTTGATTAGGTGTACTCATAACAGTAAGTTCTTCACCATCAAGGACAAGCCATCCATATCCACTTCCAAAACGACTAATAGCTGCTTTGGACAGCTGATTTTTTAAGTTGTCAAAGGTATTGAAATAATAATCAATTACTTTTGCAACGTCTCCATTGGGATCGCCGCCACCTCGCGGGCTCATTACTTCCCAAAAAAGACTATGACAATAATGTCCACCACCGTTATTTCTGATAGCTGTAACAATTTCTTTTGGTAAAGTGTCTAAATTACATAGTAATTCTTCTAAAGATTTATTATGTAATTCCGTATAGTTTTCTAAAGCGGCATTCAAATTATTTACGTATGTCGCATGGTGCTTCCCATGATGAATAGAAAGCGTGTTGCTATCGATATATGGCTCTAGTTCATCATAGTCATATGAAAGCTTTGGCAATTGAAATGAAGACATAACATTCCCTCCTTTCTTCTAAAAGTTGGTCTAGGTAAAAATACTTTACCTGAGTCAAAAATACACCTGTTTTTCATACAAGTCAATAGTAATCTCTTTAATTTTCTGAAAAATATTACAATAAAAGTAACACTTCGACTTTCATTTGTGACTCTTATTCTTTTTGCTTATACTGTAAAGTAGTAACGTTTTGTTGAAATAGAAGGAGATCGTTTATGAGTAAAACGAAACAATTAATAGAGGAAGCGAGTCATTTTATTACGATTTGCTATAAAGAGCTGAATAAAGAACAATTCATAGAAGAGCGCATGAAAGAAATTCAAGTTGAGATAGAGAAAACTGGTACGTATGAGCATACATTTGAAGAGCTTGTTCATGGATCTCGAATGGCATGGCGCAATAGTAATCGATGTATCGGAAGACTATTCTGGAGTAAGATGCACATATTAGATGCACGTGAAGTAAATGATGAGGAAGGTGTATATAATGCATTAATTCATCATATTAAATATGCAACGAACGACGGAAAAGTTAAACCGACAATTACGATTTTTAAGCAATATCAAGGTGAAGAAAATAATATACGAATTTATAATCACCAATTGATTCGATATGCAGGATATAAAACAGAAATGGGAGTAATTGGTGACTCTCATGCCGCTGCATTTACGGATTTTTGTCAGGAACTTGGCTGGCAAGGAGAAGGTACGAATTTCGATGTATTACCACTTGTGTTTTCTATAGATGGAAATGCACCTGTATATAAAGATATTCCAAAAGAAGAAGTGAAAGAAGTACCAATTGAACATCCAGAATACCCGATTTCGTCGCTTGGGGTAAAATGGTATGGGGTTCCAATGATTTCAGATATGCGCTTAGAAATTGGAGGTATTTCCTATACGGCAGCTCCGTTCAATGGATGGTATATGGGAACCGAGATTGGGGCTCGTAACTTAGCGGATCATGATCGTTATAATTTACTTCCAGCTGTTGCGGAGATGATGGAGTTAGATACATCGAGAAACGGTACGTTATGGAAAGATAAGGCATTAATTGAATTAAACGTAGCTGTTTTACATTCCTTCAAAAAACAAGGAGTTAGTATTGTGGATCACCATACAGCTGCACAACAATTTCAACAATTCGAGAAGCAAGAAGCAGCATGTGGACGGGTTGTAACAGGCAATTGGGTGTGGCTCATTCCACCGTTGTCACCAGCTACCACTCATATTTATCATAAACCGTATCCAAATGAAATTTTGAAGCCGAATTTCTTTCATAAATGATATTTAGTATAGTTTTTTATGCAAAATATAATTTTTTTTAATTACTGTTACGTAGCAAATGGAAGCCTTTACTCTCGGTTATTTTTGGAAGGAGCTTTTTGAACCAAGGAGTTCCTTATGTTATAATCAAATTTCTGTTTCGAAGACCTTATAGAAATATAAGGTCTTTTGTTTTGCTTTTTTATGTGATAGGAATAGAAATTTTCTTTTAAATAAGGGATTTAGCATATTTTTAGGGACAACATAAGTGTGTAGAAAATCGATGAATTATTATGCTTATATAATCATTATGTTTTGGGTGTAAACGATAAAACATAATAAAGTTGTTTTTTTAGATTGCTGAGGAAGGAGGAAGTGTAAATGAGAATGAAGAGTCGAAAAACGGATTGGCCTGTATTTCTTATTAGTGGTGGCTCACTTTTATTATTTGTAATTGCAGTTATTTTAAATAAAAGTTACGTAGAGGGAGTCATTAATAGCAGTTTTGCAGCTTCAATTAAATATTTTGGTGCCTTTTGGCAGGTTTTATTAATTGGTACATTTATTGTGGCAATGTGCATGGCGTTTTCAAAATATGGGAGAGTTAAACTTGGGGGGCTAGAAAAACCTGAGATTAGTACGACAAAATGGCTCGCTATTATTATGTCTACATTACTTGCCGGAGGTGGCGTTTTTTGGGCAGCTGCAGAGCCGATGTACCATTTGATGACGGTTCCACCAATACATGAAGGTATAACTGCTGGAACGAAAGAAGCGGTAATGCCTGCTTTAGCACAAAGCTATATGCACTGGGGTTTCCTCGCTTGGACGATTTTAGGTACAATTAGTGCGGTAGTTATGATGTACGGACATTATCATAAAGGTATGCCGTTAAAACCTCGAACACTTTTATATCCTATTTTTGGAGAGAAATTGCGAAAGAGTTGGCTTGGAACAATGATCGATGTATTTGCCATTATTGCGGTAGCTGCAGGTACAATTGGTCCAATCGGATTTTTAGGACTACAAGCAAGTTATGGGTTACAAGCATTGTTTAACATTCCTGATGTGTTTACTACTCAATTAGCCATTATTGTTTGTGTAGTAGCTGTTTCTACTATATCTGCGGTAACGGGAATTGATAAAGGGATCCAAATTATAAGTAATTTAAATGTTAGGTTAGCAGTTTTATTAATGGTATTCGTATTACTGTTTGGACCAGGTGGATTTATTATTGATTCATTTGTTTCTTCGTTTGGATTTTATATAAATGAATTTATTCCAATGAGCACATATCGTGGTGATACAGGTTGGTTAGGGTCATGGACAATCTTTTTCTGGGGATGGTTTATTGGATACGGACCGATGATGGCAATTTTAGTGAGCCGTATTTCAAGAGGAAGAACGATCCGAGAAATTATCGTTGCAATTGGAATTATTGCACCTATTATTACAACGTTTTGGTTTACGATTTTGGGAGGATCGGGTGTATTTTATGAGTTAATGAATCCTGGTTCTATCTCGACCGCATTAAGTGAATCTGGTATGCCAGCGGCTATGATTGCAATTACAGAGCAACTGCCACTATCTAATATTATTGGACCTGCATTTCTTTTATTAACAATTTTATTTGTAGTAACAACAGGAGATTCAATGGCTTATTCGATTTCAATGGCAGTGACTGGAGATGGAGATCCTAGAATTAGCTTGCGAGTTTTTTGGTCGCTTATTATGGGAGCAGTTGCAGCAATTCTTTTATACATGGGTGAGGGAAGTATTAACGCATTACAATCATTCATCGTAGTAACAGCTGTCCCAGTATCCATTCTGTTATTCCCAATGCTATGGCTCGCGCCTAAAGTTGCAGGCGAATTAGCCTTAAAACAAGGTATTGTAAAAGAAGAAGAGAAAACTTCCTTCTTGTTCCAAAAAGCTAGTAAATCAAAATAAATAATTGTAGTTATATAAAAAGAGGAAGCATTTCATTTGAGATGCTTCCTCTTTACTATTTATTTAACTACTTTTCTCGAAGGGGATCATATTTTGTACAGTTTCAATCTATTCTAATACTTTATCTTTCGTCTCTGGGACACATAGTAGCATTGTAACTAAACCGATTGGATAAATAATGAAGATGAGAGATAGTGCTCCCATTAAATTTCCACCTGCAGCAAGTAAGCCGATAATAACAGGCCCAAATCCAGCTAAACCGCGTCCTGTTCCGAAAATAAAGTTCTCTGCTGTCGAGCGAGCTTCAGCAGGATAGTTTTCAGCTAAAACTGCTCCGAATCCTCCCATCATGCCATTGGCAAAGAATCCAAGCAATGCACTTCCCCATAACAATGATGTTGAGTCTGTGAATAAGAAGAAGTAAATGAGACAGTATATAGTACCACCGACATAATAGATTGTAAAAGTTTTACGGCGACCAATTTTATCGGCTAGAATACCAAAAGTCGCAATTCCAATTAGCATGCCGATCGTAGAGATGAACATCCAACCGCTCGCTTTTGCTAAAGTGTAGTTATATTTATTTGCTAAAATAGTTGGCATCCATGTGAAAATTCCATAATATCCGAAGTTCTGGATGAATGACATAATAATAAGACCAATTGTTGTTATCGTTACTTTTTTATTGGCAAATAACTTTCGAAGTGGGAACTTTTTCATTTGCTTTAGTTGTTCTGCCTCAGTAGTTGTTAAATTCCCTTCAGCTTCTTTTTGTAACAATTCTTTTTTGTATCGTTGTTTTTGTTCCCATATTTTCGGTTCACTTAAACTTTTGCGAACATAGACAGCTAGTAAAGCGGGAATGAGTCCAAATAAGAAAACAGCTCTCCATCCGAAATGCGGGACGATAAATGCTGGAAGGAGTGAAGCGACTAGTACGCCAAATTGCCATCCAAGTGCAACAACGGATGTCGCCTTAGCACGCATTTCTTTAGACCAGGTTTCAGTTACGATGGCCATCCCAATCCCGAATTCACCACCAACTCCCATTCCAACTAAAAAGCGAAGAATTAATAATTGCCAATAATCTGTTGCGAAATAAATAAGTGCTGTTGCTAGTGAGAATAGTAAGATTGTAAAGGCCATCGTACGGATACGCCCAAATAAATCAGCAATAAATCCAAATAAATAAGACCCGATTAGCATTCCTATTGTGGTAGCTAATGTTAAGTTTCCACCTTCAACAGGGCTTAAATGAAATTCTTTTAAAATGTAGACGAGTACGAAAGATAAGAGCAACATATCTAAACCTTCTGCTGCATATCCTAGCGCAGAGCCAAATAATGTTTTATATCTTTTCTCTTTCGTCTCCTCTGTTGTTGATTGTACATCAGTAGTGACGTTCATCATTACTCCTCCTTATTTTCTTCTACAGTCGCTATGGAAGAATAACAAAAGGCCTTCTCACCTGATATGATGAGAAGGCCAAAAAAGCATACGTATCCTTAAAAAAGACCATACGTATAGTATATTCCGACTTCCTTCTCAACCTCACGGGGTTGGGTTAAAGGACTGTATTATATTACCTTATTTTTAGCACTCTTCTATTAGATTGTCAAATAAAGAGTGTATTGTTATGTGTAAAATATTTCAAAAGATACTTCATTCTCCTTGACGCCCACTTCATTATTTTCCCATAATAAAACTAACTCATATAAAAAGGAATGAATCACAGATGCTAAATTTAGTACTTATGATGATTGAACGTGTCGGACTTATTGTTATTTTAGGATTTTTACTTTCTCATATTAAAACGTTCAGGCGCCTTCTTCATAGACAAGATGGATATGTAGATAAGCTTAAGCTTATTTGTATTTTTTCAGTGTTTACAATTGTAAGTAATTACACGGGAATTGAAATTGCAGGGAATACAATTATGAATGAAAATTGGCTACAAGGTGTTTCATCATCGAGTACAATTGCGAATACACGTATTATGGGTGTTGGGATTAGTGGATTGCTTGGTGGTCCTATCGTCGGAATTGGAGTAGGATCGATTGCTGGTATTCACCGTTATATGCTTGGTGGGACGACAGCGCTAAGTTGTGCAATCTCGTCAATTTTAGCAGGTGTTATAACGGGGTATATTGGATACATTTTTAAAAAATATAATCGTGCAATTACGCCTAAGTTTTCGGCAGTTTTAAGCGTGTTTATCGTTTCTTTAGAAATGATTATGATCCTATTAATCGTAGAGGATGGAATTAGTATCGTGAAAACAATTGCGATACCAATGATCCTTGTAAATAGTTTCGGAAGTTTTATTTTACTTTCTATGATACAAGCTATTTTACGCCAGGAAGAAAATGCGAAAGCTTTGCAAACACATAAGGTATTACGAATTGCTGATAAGACATTACCATATTTTCGCCAAGGATTAACAGAAGAGTCTTGTAAACATGTGGCACAAATTATTCACCGTTTTACGGGAACAGATGCGGTATCCTTAACAGATACAGAGAAAATATTAGCTCACGTTGGATTAGCATCAGATCATCATATTCCTTCACACAGTTTAATAACAGGTTTATCGAAAGAGGTTTTACATACAGGGAAAATAATGAAAGCGAAATCACGTGAGGTTATTAATTGCCAACATGAAGGCTGTCCTCTGCAAGCAGCTATTGTTATTCCATTAACGTCACATGAAAATACGATAGGGACATTAAAACTGTATTTCAAGAACCCTAACCAGTTAAGTCGTGTTGAAGAGGAACTAGCAGAAGGGTTAGCAAAAATATTTTCCACGCAGCTTGAATTAGGTGAAGCTGAGTTGCAAAGCAAATTATTACAAGATGCAGAGATAAAGGCATTACAAGCACAAATTAACCCGCACTTTTTATTTAATGCGATTAATACAGTATCAGCTTTATGCCGAACAGATGTAGAAAAAGCAAGGAAGTTATTATTACAGCTTAGCGTGTATTTTCGTTGTAATTTGCAAGGGGCACGTCAGTTATTGATTCCGCTAGAACAAGAATTAAACCATGTACATGCATATTTATCATTGGAACAAGCACGGTTCCCAAATAAGTATGAAGTGAAGATGTACATTGAGGAAGAGTTAAAGACGACTTTAGTTCCACCATTTGTACTGCAGCTATTAGTTGAAAATGCATTGCGCCATGCTTTTCCGAAAAAGCAGCCAGTGTGCGAAGTTGAGGTACATGTGTTTGAAAAGGAGGGGATGGTGCATTTTGAAGTCCAAGATAATGGACAAGGGATTGAGAGTGAACGTCTCGGACAATTAGGAAAAATGGTAGTTCCATCACAGAAAGGGACTGGAACGGCTTTATATAATATTAATGAACGACTTATCGGGTTATTTGGGAAAGAGACAATGCTTCAAATTGAAAGCGAATTAGAGCAAGGGACAAAGATCCTCTTTGTAATTCCGAAAAAAGTAGGGGAGGAAAAACGGAGTGTTAAAAGTATTAGTAGTTGATGATGAAATGTTAGCGCGTGATGAATTGAAATATTTATTAGAGCAAACGAAAGAAGTAGAGATAATTGGTGAGGCGGATTGTGTAGAGGATGCATTAGAGGAATTAATGAGAAACAAGCCAGATATTGTGTTCCTAGACATTCAATTATCTGATGATAACGGATTTGAAATCGCAAATATATTAAAGAAGATGAAAAATCCCCCTGCAATTGTCTTTGCTACTGCCTATGATCAATATGCATTGCAAGCATTTGAAGTAGATGCGTTAGACTACATTTTAAAGCCATTTGATGAAGAACGTATCGTACAGACATTAAAGAAATATAAAAAGCAAAAACAAATAAAATTAGAAACAAAACAAGAAGTAAAGAGTATAGACGTAACGACCGAGATGCATAAATTAGCATTACCAATTGAAGAATCGATTGTACTTGTGAATATTGAAGATATTATATATGTAGGACTTGTAGACGGAAAGGTGACAGTAAAAACGACGAGAGAAACATATGTAACACACGATACACTTGTCATTTTGGAAAAAAAGTTGCCGCAAGCAAGTTTTATGCGTGTCCATCGTAGTTTTATTGCAAATATTAATCATATTACAGAAATACAACCATGGTTCAATTCTACATATAATTTAATTATGAAAGAAGGATCAAAAGTACCTGTTAGCCGTACATATGCAAAAGAACTCAAAAAGCTACTTCGTATTTAAGAAGTAGCTTTTTGTATTTCATCTGCCTATTTCTGTAACTAATTTTGTATATTTGACGTTCTATTATGTAAACGCTTACAGTTTTGTTTGTATCTTATACAATTAAGGTACCAAATCGAAAGAGGTGGCCAAAATGAGTACGAAAAAAGTATATAGTTTCTTATCACAAGCATTCATATTTTCAGCTATTATGTTAGTTTCTAATATTATTGCAACACATTTACCAATTCCGATGCCTTCATCAGTGATCGGATTAGTTATTCTATTTAGCTTATTATGTTTAAAAGTTATTAAATTGGAACAAGTTGAATCACTCGGAACAGCTTTAACAGGTATTATCGGATTCCTTTTCGTTCCATCAGGTATTTCGGTTATTAATTCTCTCGGTGTAATGGGACAATATTTTGTACAAATTTTAACTGTAATTGTTGTTGCAACAATTATTTTACTCGCTGTAACAGGGTTATTTGCACAATTCATTTTAGGAAAAGATGACAAAGAAATAGAAGATACGAAAGAATTGAAAGTAGTAAATAAAGGACGCAAGCACGGAAAAGTTGCGTAACCAATTTAGTATATATTGTTAGGAGGGAATGAACATGGCAAGCACAATGACTCCATATTTCGGAATCGTAGTTTCATTAATTGCATACGGAATCGGAACATTATTATTTAAGCATTCAAAAGGATTCTTCTTATTCACACCATTATTCGTAGCGATGGTATTAGGGATTGTCTTTCTAAAAGTAGGTAACTTTACTTTTGAAGAATATAATACTGGCGGAAAAATGATTAGTTTCTTCTTAGAACCAGCAACAATCGCGTTTGCAATTCCATTATATAAACAAGTGGACAAGTTAAAAAAATATTGGTGGCAAATTTTATCGGCTATTGTGGTTGGATCTATTTGCTCAGTAATTGTCGTGTTCATTGTTGCAAAAGCAATTGGTCTAGATACAGCGGTAATGAATTCAATGTTACCACAAGCAGCAACAACAGCAATTGCGTTACCGATCTCTGAAAGTATTGGTGGTATACCAGCAATTACATCGTTTGCAGTTATTTTTAACGCGGTTATTGTATACGCATTAGGAGCATTATTCTTAAAAACATTTAGAGTAAAGCATCCAATTGCAAAAGGTTTAGCACTTGGAACAGCAGGTCACGCATTAGGAGTGGCAGTAGGAATTGAAATGGGTGAAGTAGAGGCAGCTATGGCAAGTATTGCTGTAACAGTAGTAGGGGTTGTAACTGTAGTTGTCATACCGATGTTTATGCCATTCATTGGCTAGTAAAACTTACTTAAAAAATGAGAAAAGCAAGCTATTTGTAGGACAGATTTCTACTGATAGCTTGCTTTTTATGTTACAGTAGTGGTAAGACCTATTTTAATAAAATGTAAGTTTCCTTAAATCTTCATTAATACTGTGTAGAATACGTTTTGAATTAGGTCATTGTATTGTAAAATAAGAAGTAAGCTACTATAGGATCTGCTAAGGGAGATCTATAATAAGCTTGTAAAAATCTTTATATGAATAAATAATTAAAGGTAGAGAAGAGAGAAAAAATCTACTTATTAACGTTTTACTTTATAGGACAGGAGAGAGTACTCGTCGATTATGCAAATAAAAAACCTGTTTCAAAGCAAAGGATTTCAGAGGTTTCTCGTATTAGTAATACTTGCTCTCGTGTTATACGGGCTGCAAAGTATGTTGAATTTAATTTTAATTACGTTTATTCTCACGTATTTAATGGATCGATTCCAAAAGTTTATTTCCCGCAAATTAGATCATTTCATGCCCATTAACCGAAAAATTATTATAGCATTTCTATATGTAATGTTAATTGGTGGAATTGCTATTACGCTATTTAAATATTTACCAGTATTAACGATACAAATTTCACAATTGATTTATCAATTTAACGTATTTTTAAGAAACCCACCGGATAGTGAATTAATTAAGTATGCAGTTAATGCTGTTAATCATATGGAACTTTCGAAATATGTAGGACAAGGCGTTGACATTTTGTATAAATCGATTACGAATGTTGGGAAATTTGGCCTTCAAGTGTTACTTTCTTTAATTTTAAGTTTATTTTTCTTATTGGAGAAAGCTCGTATCGTTGCTTTTACTGCAAAGTTTAAAGAAAGCCGACTTGCAATTTTCTATACTGAAATTGAGTACTTCGGTAAGAAATTTGCACGTTCATTCGGAAAAGTAATCGAAGCACAATTTTTAATTGCAGTTGTTAACTGTGTTTTATCCGTTATTGCACTATGGATATTAGGATTTCCGCAATTATTAGGTTTAGCGTTAATGATCTTCTTGCTCGGTTTAATTCCAGTAGCTGGGGTTATCATTTCGTTATTCCCGCTTTGTATGATTGCTTACAATATCGGCGGTATTATGTACGTTGTTTATATTTTAATTATCGTAACAGTAATTCATGCACTTGAAAGTTACGTGCTAAATCCGAAGTTTATGTCGCAAAAAACAAATTTACCGATTTTCTATACATTTATGGTATTAATCTTCTCAGAACACTTCTTAGGTGTATGGGGACTAATTATCGGTATTCCAATCTTCATTTTCTTATTAGATGTCTTAGATGTGACAAGTGATGAAATGGAGCAGGACTTGGAAAAAAACAAGGTGAAGTAAAGAAAAAGCATCGATGTTCGATGCTTTTTCTTTTATAACATGATGTTTTTTATGCCATACTGTAAGCAGAAGATAGAATAGGGGTGAAATAATGGCTGTAAATGAAAAGGTAGAGTTAGCTACATTTGCTGGAGGGTGCTTCTGGTGTATGGTTTCGCCATTTGAAGAGATGGAAGGAATTATAAAGGTTGTTTCTGGCTATACAGGTGGTCATAGAGAGAATCCAACGTATAAAGAAGTATGCTCGGAAACGACGGGGCATTATGAGGCAGTGCAAATTACATTTGATGCAAATAAAATGCCGTATGAAGAGTTATTAAATATATATTGGAGACAAATTGATCCGACTGATATAGGTGGGCAATTCCACGACCGCGGACAGTCTTACGAAACGGTGATTTTTTATCATAATGAAGAACAACATAAAAAAGCAGAGACTTCAAAAGAAGCGCTTGCAAAGAGTGGACGCTTTTCAAAGCCGATTGCGACCCAAATATTATCAGCTACTACGTTTTATCCGGCTGAGGAATATCACCAAGGATATCATAAGAAAAACACATTTCGTTACGAGTTATACCGTAAGGGTTCAGGGCGAGATGCGTTTATTAAACAACATTGGCCAAAAGATAATACTCATTTAAAAGAAGAACTCAATGAGATGCAGTTTTATGTAACACAGGAAAATGGTACAGAACCACCATTTCGAAATGAGTATTGGAATCATAAAGAAGAAGGTCTTTATGTAGACATCGTTTCAGGTGAGCCTTTGTTTACTTCTATAGATAAATTTGATAGCGGGTGTGGATGGCCTAGTTTTATGAAGCCAGTTATGTCAGCAAGTGTGAAAGAAAAAATGGATGTGAGTCATAATATGACGCGTACAGAAGTGAGAAGTAAGGAAGGAGATTCACATCTGGGGCACGTATTTCCAGACGGTCCAGGACCAAATGGTCTTCGTTACTGTATTAATTCCGCAGCTCTTCGATTTATTCCAAAAGAGGAATTAGAAAAAGAAGGTTATGGTGATTTCCTAATCTTGTTTGGAAATAAAAAATAACCTCGCAGTTAGCGAGGTTATTTTTTTGTTATTTTTCTTTTTTCTTTTTGAACTTGCTTAATACTTCATAAACGATTGGAACAATAAGAAGTGTTAATAACGTTGAACTTGTTAATCCACCAATTACTGTTACACCAAGGCCTTTAGAAATTAAGCCGCTACCTTCAAATCCTAATGCAAGCGGGATAAGAGCCCCGATTGTTGCAATTGCAGTCATTAAAATTGGGCGAAGGCGTGTAGCACCAGCCTCTAATAAAGCTTCACGTGTTGATAGACCTTCATTTTCTTTATGAATAACGCGGTCGATAAGCACGATTGCGTTTGTTACAACAATACCGATTAACATAAGCGCACCAATCATCGCAGAGACACTTAACGTTTCGCCAGAGATTAATAAGGCAACAAGAGCTCCGATAATTGTAAATGGTAGCGAGAATAAAATTGCGAATGGTGCAAGAGCACCACCAAATGTAACGACAAGAACGAAGTATACAATGGCAATCGCAGCTAACATCGCTAAGCCAAGTTGCTTGAATGATTCTTCAATATCTTTTGTAACGCCGCCCATAGAAACATCTACGCCCGAAGGAAGATCCATTTTATCTACTTCTTTTTGAACAGCGGCAGATGCTTTTGAAACGTCATCAGATATTAGTTTTGCGCTTACTTCCGCATAAACGCGGCCATCGCGGTGTTTCACTGTATTAGAAGTTTCACCTTCTTTTACAGTCATAACATCTTTCACAGCCACTTCAGTACCAAGTGGTGTTGTAATTTTTCGATTTGTTAAGTCATCGATTGTTTCATAATTTTGTTTTTCAGCTTCTACATATACATTGACATCTTTACCGTCTTTTTTAATTGTTGTCAGAACAGGGCGATCATGTTGATTAGAGAGTCCCATTCCAATTTGTGCAGCCGTTAGACCCATTTTACTTAGTTTTTCTTGATCTGCGACTAAAGTATACTCTGCGTACGTTTTTGCAATACTAGAGTCTATATCTTTTAAGTCTTTATTTTTTTTCATGATAGTTTGAATATCTTTTACGACAGGCTTAATGTCTTCCGAGCTATCTCCGTAAACGTATAGTTTAATTTCATTACTACCGCCACTTGCTCCAAAATCTTGGTTTTTCCATTCGCCTTTTCCAGACATCTTCTGTAAATCTTTAACGACTTGTTCTTTCTCTTTTTCGAAGTTTTTCGTGTCGTTATCATATTGCACGAAGAACATTGCCTGGTTGGATTGACCAGGACTCATTGGGTTTTCGCCACCTAATGAGAATTGAATTGTTTTGACGTCTTTATTATCTTGGAAGTGCTTCTCAGCTTTCGTTGCAATTTTTCCAACGTCTTCTAACGTTTGCCCTGGTTCAGGGTTGTATGTTGTAATGATCATCTTTTCTTCTTCAGATGGTAAGAAACTTACACCGATAATTGGCACTAGTGCAAGACTACCAACTAATAGAAGGACAGCGATACTTGATGTAATAATTTTGTGATTTAAAGCCCATGCAAGTATGCGTTTATACCCGTTTGCTAATTTACTTGGTTTTTCTTCATGATGTACTTCTTTTTCCCTCATGCTCTCTTTCTTAAATAAAGAGTGAGCTAGCATTGGTACGATTGTAACTGCTACTAGTAACGATGCTAATAAAGCGAAGACAATAGTTAAGGCAAATGGTAAGAACATTTCACCAATCATACCTTTTACTAGCCCAAGCGGTAAGAATACAGCAATGGTTACGATAGTAGAAGACATAATTGGAACAAACATTTCCTTCGTAGCTTCACGAATTAAATCTTTTCCGCGCAGTTTCTCTTCTGATAACGACATACGTCGGTAAATATTTTCAATAACAACAATGGAGTCATCAACAACACGCCCGATAGCGACTGTCATCGCTCCAAGTGTCATAATGTTAAGCGTAATATCCATTTGCTTTATGACTAATACAGCAATTAATAAAGAAAGTGGTATAGAAACGACAGAGATTAATGTTGTTCGGATATTTCGTAGGAACAACATAATAATAACAATCGCAAAGATAGCCCCGAAAATGGCTTTGCTCAGCATTGTTTCTACTGATTTCTCAATAGGTGCACCTTGGTCGAATGTTGAGATGATTTCTAAGTCTTTATATTTTTTCTCAAGGTCTTTTACTTTATCTTTCACTGCATTTACAACATCAACCGTATTTGCATCAGCGGCCTTCACAATTTGAATTCCAATTGCTTCTTTTCCATTCGTTCGAGATATAGATTCTGCTTTCCCAACTTCTTTAATGTCAGCAATTTCGTCTAATGTAACGGTTGGAATTCCATTCATAGCGGCTGGATTCATTTGCGGCGTTTGTGCACCAGCTCCAGCATTTTGACTACCTTGAGCGCTAGGGGCTGAAGGTACAGCTGGGATTTTTAGCTCTTTTAATGCTTTAATTGTTGTAATATTTCCATCTACAATAACTGATTTTTCCGTGTCTTTAAATGTATATAAGCCAAGTGGTAAAGATACATCCGATCCTTTAATCACATTTTTTACAGTATCTTCACTTAAACCTAATTCTTTCATCTTATCTTTTTTGAAGACAAGTTGTACTTCATCTACTTGTTGACCTGAAATTTGAACAGATGCGACTCCATCAAGTCCTTTTAATCCTGGAACAACATTCTTTTCTACATTCTCAGTTAAGGTAGCTAAAGATTCATTTTTACTTGCTACGCTTAACGAAATCACTGGAAAGGCATTGAAGTTTACACGTGAAACCTTAGGGTCCTTTACGCCTTCTGGCATCTTCACGTTTGCGAGAGCTTCTTTAATTTCTGTTTCAGCTTTTTCCATGTTTTTATCAAAATCATATTCTACCTGAATAGAAGATGCGTTTTGAAAAGATGATGAGCTAACAACATTTACACCACTTAAATTTTGTAGTTGCTCTTCCATCGGTTTTGAAACTTTGTCAGCTACTTCTTCTGGTGTAGCACCAGGATAAACCGTAGTTACTGTTACAACCGGTGTTGTAATATCAGGAATTGTTTCCAGCTTCATATTCAGCCCAGAATAAATACCTGCAATGGTAACAATAATGGTTAGTAGCCAAACTGCGAACTTATTTTTTAACGAGAAATTAATGATTTTGTTCATGTTTGCGCTCCCTTTGTATTGTATTGACCAACTGGTCAGTCTAATACATAATATAACTGACTGATTGGTCAGCCGTCAATGAAAAGGGATGGTATAATAAATTCATAATAAGATGCGAGATTAAATTTAGGAGAGACATGATATGAAAGAAAAAGAGCGTTTAATTATAGAGATGGCTATGAAGTTATTTGCGACTAAGGGTGTAAATGCGACATCAGTACAGGAAATTGTGACAGCTTGTGGCATATCTAAGGGAGCTTTCTATTTATACTTTAAATCGAAAGATGAGCTTTTATTAGCAACACTTCGATATTACTATGACAAGATTCAAAAAAAAATGATGGATATTGAAAAAGAATCATTATTACCACGTGAAAAATTTGCAAAACAATTGCATTGCCAGTTTAACGATATACAAAAGCATAAAGAATTTATTATTATGCATGCGAGGGAAAATGCTATACCTTTTAATAAAGAAGTAGAAGAGTTTATGATGAGGATGAAGTTAGAGTCTCACGCATTTTATCGGAATAGTTTATTGTCTATTTATGGTGAAAAGGTTATGCCTTATTTATTAGATTTAGTCATTATGGTAGAAGGCATATGCCGTGGATATTTAGAGTTAATTATTTTACAAGCGTCAGAAATTGACTTATCCTATGTTTCTGCTTTTATTTTGAAAAGAGTAGATGATTTAGTAGATGGATTGGTAGGATCTTCGGAAGAACCTGTGTTACATGAAGAAAAGCTTGGAGAATTTCTTTGCAAATCAGAGCTTATTAAGGAGCAAGTTAAGGAACACTTTTTAAAAGAAATCATCGTTTTTAAACGTACATTAGCTGATCAATTAGAAGATGAGGAATTACTTGTGACATTAGATGTTTTGGAGGCAGAAATGAGATTGCAAAATCCAAGAATTCCGGTCATTCAAGGGATGTTATCTAATTTAGAGGTATATCCAAATTTAAAAGAATTTCGTTTGAGGCTTATGGGGTATTACAATATAAAAAGGTAACAATGATAGTTTTCATTGTTACCTTTTTTATTATGCATTCACTTTTTCTTTTGTTTGTGTAGTCTCTTCTTGCTCGATATTGATTGTTTCTTTCACAATATAAATCGGACGGTTTTTACTCTCATCATAAATACGAGCAATATATTGGCCAACGATTCCAAGACCAAGTAACTGAATACCGCTAAAGAATGTAATAGCAACCATAATAGATGCCCAACCTGTTTGCGTACCAGTGCCAATAATTTTCACAGTAATTGTATATAGTAAGACAATTATTGAAATAAGAACTGATAATAACCCTAAAGTCATAACGATACGTAACGGTTTTGTTGAAAACGCAATAATGCCATCAGATGCAAATTTAATCATTTTCTTTAATGGATATTTTGTTTCACCAGCAAAGCGCTCATCACGTTCATATTCAACATACGTTTGACGGAAGCCAACCCAAGACATCATACCGCGGATGAAGCGATTTCGTTCAGTCATTTGATTGAAAACATCAGCTACTTTGCGATCGATGATTCTGAAATCACCAGTATCTTTTGGGATATCGATATCAGACATATAGTTTAAGAATTTATAGAAATATTTAGCTGTTAAAAGTTTAAACCAAGTTTCACCTTTACGTTGTTTACGTTTCGCATAAACAACTTCATATCCTTCTTCCCATTTTGCAATAAGTTCAGGAATAACTTCAGGTGGATCTTGTAAGTCTGCATCGATAATTACAATAGCATCACCTTTTGCAGCAGCAATACCAGCTGTAACGGCTATTTGGTGTCCAAAGTTACGTGCGAAATTAACGATTTTTGTACGGTAATCATTTGCTGCAATCTCAGATAAGATTTCCATTGTACGGTCTGTGCTACCGTCGTTTACAAAGACAAACTCGTAATTAATATCATTTTGAAGCATAACGGACTTTAAACGGTTATAACATTCCTGTGCTACTTCTTCCTCGAAGTACATAGGAACTACAACCGAAATTAATTTTTGCATGTTGTATCCTCCGTAGTTTTAATAAGTTGTTTAAGTTTAATTAGTAGCCTTTTCAGTTTGGTTGAATGTCCAAATTTTATTAAGGACAAAATTGATAACCATTCCGACACCAATTGCGAAAATCTGTGCAATTAACGCATTAAAGGTAAGTTTATCTACTAATATAAATAAACATAATGTATTAAAAGCCAATACAATTAAATTTACAGTTAGAAATTTAAAGAACATTGACGTGCTTTTATTATTAGGTTTAAACACCCAATTTTTATTCCAATAGTAGCTATTGGCAACACCAATTAAATAGGCAATGGTATTCGCAATAAGGTAGTTCATCCCAAATTTTAATAATATCCAAAAGCTAATAATGGTAATGAGCGTATTAAAGATTCCTACTAAACCAAACTTTAAGAGTTTCTCCATAATAGTATCCTCATCTTTATAAAATATATAAATAAAACAGGAAATGTCGAAAGGTTATTCGTACATAACAAATACTTATTATAGCATATTTTATACTGAAACGTTATTTATTTTGATTAGAGTGATTTTTAAGTGATTAGAAAAAATAGGAATTATATACAAAATATAGATGAATATATGATATATTTTACTTACTATCGCCAATTAAAAAGTATAGTGCGAACAAAAATAACATGTGTATTTTGGGTTTTGTGGTAAAAATGAATAGTCCTAAATTTTCATTATGTTTTTGTAATGGAGATAACGTTATTAGCGGGTGTTTTATTATTATCTATAGTGGGAAGTTTTATCCTTAGAAAAAGTTCGCTGTATCTAGAAAAATTGGTGGCTATTAAAAATAAATACAAATCTTCTCTATTTATTATTTACTTATATGCAATAGGTTTAATAATGGCATAGTTGTTAGTAGAAGTGGCATCAAGATATCATTGTGCAGATACAATTTCAATGATCATTTTTGCTACATTTGGTATAAATTATGCTTACAATAAAAAAGAGAATGTAGATATACATGAAAAGGCATGAGCTCGGTATTGCACCTTGCTCATGCTTTTTTAGTTCGGTTTAATGTGTTTTGATGATTAACTCTTCACTGGTTAAAGTTTAATTTTGTACTTTGGAGGTTTTTCTGTCTGATATAAATCGATAGCACAAATATAGTCCATAACTTTGAATGATTGTAAAGCTAGGAATGATAAAGTATCGATATCTTGTTTGGTATTCAATCAAGAAGTGAACAGTTACATAACCGATTATTAATAGTAAAAATATTGTGTAATGCGTGTTGTTTTGCTTAGTAAATATGAGATATAGAAGTGCTAGCGTACCAAATAGCATAGCTGTCATATACATATACTTTTCATATTTCGTAAGGTCATTTTGTAAAGTAATCATATTATTATCTGTATTCCCCAGTGTTAGTAGACTCCATGATGGAGCGGAGTCGTAATCTGCCCACATGAGTGTAAACTTATCACCGAATAACGATAAAACCTTCTGTGGATCAGCTAGTCGCTCTTGAATCAGTTTCTTTTCAGCGGCTTTTCGTTCTTCGCCAATCTCAAAGGACATCATATATTCTGCATCTGCTGTAGAATAACCACCTTTTGTTTCATGATTAAGTCCTACTGTGAATTTCCAGAGAGGATCACGGTTGGATAGTGGGTATTGTGTAATTCCGGCAGATATAAATGAATAACTTATAATGTAATGAACAAGGTAAAATACGACGAAAATCCCACAAAGTTTTTTAATAGAAGTGAAAATATCTCGTTTCGATTTCCCTAACATACCGTGTAAAAAGAAATAAATAGTTACTGCAATTAGGATGATGCCACCAAGTGGGCGCATAATGTCTCCTAAAGAAAGCGATATCCCTATAAAAATCCACATATATTTATGGCTTAAGCCTTTTGTAATTAATAAATAAAATCCAAGGTAAAATAGGAATGTGGCAAGGTGCTGATTTGTTAGGACTGAGCTTAATACAATACTTGGGATATATAATGCATATATTAATCCCGCCACGCGTCCAGTCCACTCATTAAATATGTGAGAAGTTATTTTGTAAACTAATAATGTTGTTCCTGTGCAATATAACACATTTAAGAACTTTAGAAAGAAAGTCCCCTCACCGAATACATTAATAATCAAAGCTTGGTACATTGTAAATCCAAGCTGATAAACCCAAGAAGTATAATATATGCTTTGAGCAAAACTAAAATCGCCTTTAGTTGCTTGCACGGCTCCATTGTACATCATAGCAAAATCGGATTCGATGGGAGTTTGGATATTAAGAAACCAGATGAATCGAATAGAGAAGGCTAAAATGATAAGCGAAATAGTGAATAGTAGTTTTGACATATATTTATTGGCAATATAGCCAACAAATATAAATAGAAGGCCTATTAAAATGATACTTGGGATTATAATAAGTAAACGAGTGTCGGCCTGTGCTCTAACCACGGATACTGAGTCCAATGTAATAGCTGCAGAAATAATTAGACATAGTACTAATAAACATTTCACAAAAAATGTATTGAGTTTTAGAAAAAATGTACTTTGCATTATATATAAAAACTCCTTATCAAACCTTATGGTATTTTAAAACGAAATCCCTTTGCACGCTAAATAGCAGTGTAAAGGGATGTTTTTTAGGGGATTAAGAATTTTCTTGGGCCCATTTTTCTACATCCCAAGTTTTTGTTATCCAATCTTCATAAAATTCTGGTTCGTGGCATACAAGAAGAATTGTTCCTTTGTATGCTTTCATCGCTTTTTTCAGCTCATCTTTTGCCGTAACATCAAGGTGGTTTGTTGGCTCATCAAAGAGTAGCCAGTTACTTTCTTCGCCCATTAGTTTACATAAACGAACTTTTGCTTGTTCGCCACCGCTTAATTGATTCAGTGGACGAGAGATATGTTCGTTTTTTAAACCGCATTTCGCTAACATTGCACGTACTTGATGTTGGTCTAAGCTAGGGAATGTATTCCAAACATCATCAATTGGTGTTATATTATCAGCTTTTACTTCTTGCTCGAAGTATGATGGGTTTAAGAAGTCACCAAGACTTGTTTTTCCGCTTAATGGTTTAATCTTACCTAAAATCGTTTTTAATAGTGTTGACTTACCGACACCATTACATCCAACAATTGCAATTTTTTCACCACGTTCAATTGTCATTGTTAATTTTGGTAATAACGCATGTGTATATCCAATCTCTACATTTTCCCCTTCGAAGACAAATCGACTACTTGCACGACTTTCTTTAAAGGAGAACTCAGGCTTAATAGCTGTTTCAGGACGATCGATACGCTCCATGCGATCAAGTTGTTTTTGACGGCTCTTCGCACGGCCTGTAGTTGAGTAACGGGCTTTATTTTTTGCAATAAAATCTTCTTGCTTTTTAATAAACTCTTTTTGTTTTTCGTAAGCATTAATATGTTGATTTTTATTAATTTCCGCTAGTTCTAGGAATTTTTCATATGTCGCTGTATAACGCGTCATTTTTGTAAACTCTAGATGGAAAATAACATCGACACATTTATTCATAAATTCCGTATCATGGGAAATTAATAGGAATGCATGTGGATATTCTTTTAAATAATTTGTTAACCAATGAATATGTTCAACGTCTAGATAGTTGGTAGGCTCATCTAATAGTAATACTTCTGGTTGTTCAAGTAGTAACTTTGCAAGTAACACTTTTGTACGTTGTCCGCCACTTAATGCGGCAACATCACGATCTAAACCAATTGCGTCAATTCCAAGACCGCGCGCTGCTTCCTCAATTTTCATATCTAATAAATAGAAACCGCCTGCTTCAAGAGCATCTTGTATTTCTGCCATTTGCTCAAGAAGCTCTTCTAATTCTTCAGGTGTAGCAGTTCCCATTTTTTCTGTAACTTCATTTAAAGCTTTTTCTTTTTCAAATAAAGGTAAAAATGCATCTGCTAATATGTCACGAATTGTGCGGCCAGGTGTTAAATTTGTATGTTGGTCTAAGTAACCATAATTTGTACCAGGTGTCCATTCAACTCGGCCTTCATCATGGATAAGTTGACCAGTAATTATATTCATAAATGTTGATTTACCAACACCGTTTGCTCCAACTAATCCAACGTGTTCTCCTGCGAGTAAGCGCATGGATACATCTTTAAATAATGTACGATCACCAAATGTATGGCCTAATTTTTCAACAGTTAATAAGCTCATAATGTCCTCCGTTCAATTCTAAATAGTGTCTTGAATCATGATACTAAATTCTTCGATATAATGCTATCATTTCAAAAATATATAATGTAATTGACCAGCGGGGGATGCAATTACAAAGAATGATGGGTTGCTTTTCCAGAAATAAGCGGTGCAAGAGAAATAAAAAATAAGGTGTAACCATTTAATAAAAGTGGTTACACCTTGTTTTTTTATTTTAAATATCCACGAACAATACCGCGTAAGCGATTTGCGTGGAATTTACGCTTATCATTAGAAATATTTTGTGTCATACGGAATGTTGCGGCAGCGACAGCGCGTAAGAAATAAGGGAATCCATAGTGTAAGCGAATAACTCTACCAAAACCACCAGCATAAGAAATAGCACGTTTTAATGATTGTTCATTAATAATTTCCTCTTTTACAGGATGGTATACGAACAGATCTTTTCTAAATAAGCCAGTGTAATTTTGTTTCATTCCACGTAGCACAAAGTCAGTTTCTTCACCAGCTCCATAAATCGTGCCAGAACCAACACCTAAATCTTCATCAAATGTACCTACATCTTGTACAAATTGCTTTGTGAAGAATAGCGTGAAAGAAGGTCCCATGAATCCATACTTATTATTTAAAATAATGTCTGTATCCGGTGCGTGTATTAAAGAACCCGTTCCTTCCACATTTGTAGTGTTTGTTGAGATGAAATGAACATCTTTATTAGAGTTGAAAGTTTCTAATATACTCTCTAAAACATTTGTTTCATAAATACAATCATCATCTGGAAAAGCGATGAAATCACCATCTGCTACTTTTAAGCCTGCATTTCGAGCTCTCGATAGGCCTTTAATAGGTGTATAAATGTAGTGAATAGAAAATTTATCTTTATATTCATCAAATAAATCAGAGATTGGCGTATCATTTTGATCTACTACGATAAGTTCAAAGTTTTTGTAAGTTTGTTGTTCAAGTGATTTTAGTAAGTCAAGAATATCATCACGTCTGCCACAAGTAGCCATGATTAAAGAAAATTTCAAGTTTAACAGCTCCTTTTAGAGATTGCGTTTAAGCCTTTTTGAATCGTCCTAATATCTTTTCAAGTAGTGAAAAGAGAATGTCATCCTTTGTTATAAAGAGGATAAGGGCATATGTTAATCCACACGTCATTATTACTAGGATAACTTGTAGTATTTGTCCGGATACGAGCATATCAATAACGAATGCTATCGGTACAAATGTTAGTGAATAAAATAGATATTTAAGTTTTTGTATATCGAATAACGTATAATTCACTTTTAATTTCTTTTTCACATAAATATATTCAAATGTGATTAAGAAACAATTCGCAATTGTTGTTGTGAAAATTGCGGTTGTTGGTGTAAGTACATGGAAGTATATTAGTGCAATATTGGATGCTAAGTTGATAAATCCACAAATGAATAAAAATCGCACTAAAATGCTTTCTTTCTTTTTTACATAAATAATTTGATTCGATAAAATGGACTCAATACCGACTGTAATCATATAGAAGGCGAAAACAATTAATGTATTACCAGCCTCAGCAAATTGTTGTCCACCGTAAATAACAACAGCTCCATGAGCAATGAGCATTAAACCAATTGAGGCAGGGAATAGGGTAATGAAATATACTTTTGAAATTTTGTTTAATAATGATTCGTATTCCATTTCAGATGCGTTCCCTGATAAGTAAGACAGTCTTGGAACGGTTACTTGTACAACACTTAACATAAGTGTATTAATAATCATCATAATTTGAAAAGCCATTACGTAATATGCAACTTCTTCTTTTCCAACATATACCCCTAAAACAAGACGATCTAATTGAGTATATAAAATATTAGCATTTGAAAAAATTAAGACTAATAGTAACGGTTTCAAATGAGGAATAATCGTTAAGTCGGAAAAATCAAATTTCACTTGGCGTTTCACATATATAAAGCTAATAGAGTGGTTTAAAAATGTCGATAATACTAATAAACCAGCATATGTTTTGTAATCGTCGACCCCATGAATGAAAGAGAAAAGAAGTACGACATAGATTAATCGAACGATAACTGTTTTTTTAGTGATGAAGTCATAATTTTCATATGCTTCATTGAACCATTCCACATAAAACATATTAGATATAAAGTTAAAACCGAAAATAAGAAGAACAGGAAATAGACTTTCATGTCCGTATCCAATATAACTAAAGAGCACAAAGCCTGATAAAGCCAAAATACTAGTTGTGAAATTAATTACATAGAGACTTGTAAATAATTTAGAAACTTTCTTTTTATCGTTTTTAATTAAGCTAATTTCACGTAAACCATATTGATATACACCAAATACGGCGAACACGAAGAAGTAATTGAAAAAAGTTTCAGCAAGATTAACGGTTCCGATTGAACTTGCTCCTAACGTTCGATATGCGTAAGGACCAACTAAAATTGGAAGTATAATATTAAACGTGTTGAGCAGTATTTTATAAAAAATATTTGAAGCAATTGATTTCTGCATAATTTCACCTTTCCATTAAAATAATCCAGTTTCATTAAAATACTTGCTATGTCATAGTAAGGTTTTTTTACTAGAGTTAATTCTCTCAATATAATGAAGTGTAAGGTGTTTTCTACACTGTTTACAAATCCTTAAATTGTTTTGTTGACCACCCGTATAAGTGTACCCTACATAAACTTTGTAAAGCAACTGTTGATGGGATAGAAGCGTATTATAAAGTGAAACTTTAATCAGTGGGGTTTTGTTCATCCCACGTTGATTATCAGCCCTCACCAATCGGGCATTTACGGGAAACGGGGCTCCTGCCGAATTTTAAGATGGGAGTTTTACAGCTCGAAAATAGCGGGATAAATGAGATTTTATCAATTAGAAAAAGTTAATAGTGAGCGGGTATGTATAAAAATATTACATAATATGTGTGAAAAGGAGTAATGGTTGTATGAAGGTGTGGAATTGTTTATAAAAAATGAGCGAATATGTGATAGCTATTCGCTCAGAAGATGTTTTAATGGTGAAGGTCTATATACTCCAAGGTTTACTTAAAGTTAAAACTTCAGCCATTTCCTTGCTTTTTACACGTCCTTTTTTCCTGTTTTCTGCACGCTCAGAACCAGTTGTGTGTAGCCAATGTTCTTCTTCAGTTTCCGGTAGTACTTGTGGAACAGATGAAGGTTTTCCATCTTTTAATGCAACGAATGTAATGAAACATGTTGCAGCTATTCTACGTTCGCCAGCTAATAAATTCTCTGCAATTACTTTTACGAACACTTCCATTGAAGACTTTCCTGTATAACATACGAATGCTTCGTAACAAACAGAATCAGCTTGGTGAATTGGAGTTAAAAAATCAACAGAATCGATAGATGCCGTTACGCAATGTTTCCGGCTGTGTCTTGCAGCTGCAATTGAAGCGATACTATCAATTTCTGCTAATAATTTTCCTCCGAAAAGTGTTTGATGATTATTTAAATCGTTTGGAAAAACACGTGTTGTTTTAATTGCTTTGGATTCTCGCATAAATTTCTTTTCCATATGGTCAGCCCCTATTTCCTGTTTTCAATCAGAATTCCATGTATTGTAAGTGGAGTACAAAAAATTAAAAATCGATAGATATTTAATGAAGTAAAGAATTCCAGAAGAGGGTTAGTAAAACTTCTGTATTTGTATTCATGTAACTGAAAGAAAATTTATTACTATATAAAGTGTAGTGTAAAAGAGGATTCGCTTACATTGCAAGTGAAAAAATTAGGACCCTGTATTTGTCATAGAAATTCCCTATCAGCTGTGTACCTATTCATGATAGAATCGTTTTGTTATGAATGGAAATAGAGGTGCAATGGACATATGAATCATATACAAACAAATTTTTCGTCTTTTTTCAGTAAAATAATGATTGGTGCGATGCTCGCATTTTTTGTTTATAGTTGTTGGTCAGCATTTGAAACAAGTAAACAATTTTTTGGCGACAGTACAACAAGTGTAACAATCGTATTGGTTATTTTTGTTATTCTCATGCTGTTAGTAGCATCGATTTTACAGTATCGTTTTACAGAAAAACAATTTCTTGTTTTTCTTATAAGTACATCTATAATTGTTAGGCTTAGTATGGTTCTATTTGTAGATGTTCCAATAATTGGTGATATGAAAGCTATGTTTGAGTCTGCAAAGCAGATTGCAATTGGTAATAACGTAGAGAACATAGCGCAGTTGCCCTTTATTATTTATGAATCAATTATTATTCGTGTATTTGGCGATACAGTATTCGCATTGCAGTTATTTAATATTTTATTTTGCACAGGGACTGCATTTTTCATTTATCGTATTGCAGCAATGGTTTTTGGAGAAGAATGCGGCCGTATTGCCTCTGTATTTTACGCTTTATATATTCCGAATATATTTATGAGTTCCTTATTAACATCAGAATCGCTCGCAATATTTTTATTTTATTTGGCTTGTTACATACTTTTATATAAAGGTTTAGATCATCCTTATATGTGGGTACTTTCAGCAATTTTATTTGCATGTAGTAATATGATTTTCCCAATGGGGTTATTTCTTCCTATTTTTATTGCTGTATATGTGTTGTTAATTGAACTCTTTCAATCAGCAACGAAGCAAAAAGTACTATTAAAGATGATAGGGATACTTATTCTATTTTATAGTGTTCATTTTGGTGTGAGTTACGGAATTCAGACAATGGGAATGTCACAATATACAATTTCAAATGAGACGTATGTTCAATCTGTTTTAATTGGGAAAAGTAAAAATGAGGAAAAAACAACAAAGAATCAAAGCGTAACAGAGCATATTGATCAAAAGCTAAAAGAGATTGAAGAAGAAAGATTTAAACTTTTAAAGCCAGTAATTAATCAATTCTCAGGTGAGGGAATACATTCTATTCTATTTAAATGTGAAAAACTTATATACATAGCGGTAACATTATTTATGTCTATAGCTTTATTACACTTTCTTATTAAGAAACAACAAAACGAAGGGTATATGTTGTTCGTTTTGTTAATTGGCGGATACGTATTGTTAAGGCTCTTCCAAGTAGATATGGCATATTACAATCTTATCGTGCCAGCCTTGTTTATTTTGCAAAGCTTTGGTGTGTATATGAGTTATGTGTATTGTCAAAAAATATTCTTTAGAAAATAAAAAGAATCCAGTTTGGATTCTTTTTTTTATGGATGGAAGATGAAGACTAAGAGTTAGCGGAGATAAAGAATCTCTACTGACATAAGTTTCACTCTATCGGTTTAGTTCCAGTTGTAAACTATCAGCTGTTAGAGCCATTTTTGAGGAATCGTCTTGAATTCCTTTCATTACTTGTGAAATGGTTTCTAACTCATTTTCAATTTTTTTATTCTGTTCTTTTGAGTTAGACATATCTTTTACAATTTCTTGGAAGTATTGATCTGTTGCAGACATACCATCCGTTCCTTCAGATACGAGGGAGCTGATTTGTTTCACTGAAGAAGAGACACGAATAATTTGTTCATTTGTTTTTTCAACGAGCTTTGTAACGTTGAATATAGATTCTTTCGTTTGCTCCGATAACTTGCGAATTTCTCCAGCTACAACAGAGAAGCCCTTACCAAATTCCCCAGCACGAGCAGATTCAATAGCAGCATTTAGTGCGAGTAAATTTGTTTGCTCTGCAATTGATTTTACAATATCTATGATTTCATTAATTTTGTTAGAAATATCGAGAAGTTCATGAGTATCTGTAATGATAGTTTCCATGTTCGTTTGAATGTATTCCATTCGTTTATTTTGCTGATTTAATTGCTCTTTCCCTTTATTCGCTTTTTCTTCCGATGTTGTAGCTAATGAAGTACCTGTTTTGGCAATTTCTACAATAGTTTCAGATTTAGCGGTTAACTGTTGAATAGAAGCGCTCGTTTTTTCAGATACAGATGCTAGTTCTGTTGCAATATGCGTAATAGTCATAGCTGTTATTTCTTTTTCTTTTTCATGTTCTTTTTGCATTCTTTCATATTCAGATTCATAAGCCGAAATAACAAGTTCTTGTTCAAGGGTGAATAATTTATTTATCACGTTTATAGAATGTGAAAAGTCGTCAATTGTTTTAAATTTTGTTTGCAATATCTTCATGATAGAGCGGAATAATTCTTGATAAGCGGCAGTATACCATTTTCTATGTAAGCCAATTTGTACATGTCTTTTTGCAATTCGAACACGTTGTTCAATAAAATCTTCATGCATATCTCCGCTGAATAATTCTTTTATATGTGTTTTTAAAGTTTGCTTTAGTTTTGGAATAGAACTATAACGTTCAATAATAGTAATTAAATTTGGCTGTTTTGTAATATTGGCATAGAATTTTTCCGTAATCCAATCAATTTCTTCATAAATAAAGGGCTGTAGTATCTTTACGATTTGTAAATCTTCCTTTGAAATATGTAGCATATCCATTTGAATTTTCAATTCAGAATTAGTAGGCACGTTAAAAGTGATTTGTTGATCCTTACTTAATTCAAGTATACTGGCGTTTGTTTTATTTGTATGTTTTTTAAAAACCCCAAGCATCGTTCTTCCCCCTGTATATAAAGCGTTTTCATTTTTGGTTCTATTATAATTATATATTTTTATATACAATTACTCTACATTAGTGTGTAGAATAGTATATAAATTAAGAGAATTCTATGTAGAATTCTCTTAATGGCCTTTATTAATTTTAGCATGTGTTTTAAAGAAAACTGGGAAATGTACATTATATATTACAGTGACAACACGAATAGTGAATGTTACTAATAAACAAACATAGAAAGCTAATACGTGTGCCCCCATTGCATATGTGATTAGGAAACTAATTGCTCCTAAAATAGAAGCGATTGCGTAAATCTCTTTTCGGAATACGTAAGGGATATCTTGAGCACAAATGTCACGCAAAATACCGCCTCCAATACCTGTAATGACTCCCATTGAAACAACTAGGAATGAGGCATCAACATGATGTGACATTGCCGCATTTGCACCAATGGCTGTAAAAACACCTAGGCCAACAGCATCAGAAAGCATAATAACGACTTGCAGTTTATTGATACGCTCAAAAAACATACAAGTGAATAATGCTGATAATACGCTTACGAAAAAGTAAATGGGTTTAACAAATGCGACAGGAGGCAGGTTACCGATCATAATATCACGAATAATACCGCCGCCGAGCGCAGTAGCTACAGCTAAACAAAGGACACCGAATAAATCTAAATCTTTTTTTAAACCAACTAATGTACCGGAAATAGCAGCGGCGATAATGCCAAGAAACGTAAATATGTCGATTAATAACATTGCTGTAATCCCTTCCTCCTAAAGATGTTCCAGAGAAAAAATATACACTAAAGTTATGTAAATAACAATGCATTTTCTTTACATGTAGAAAAAAAGAAAAAATGAGGAAAGAAAGCGCTTGAAAATGCAAATATGCTTTTTTCTATAAGGTAAGATTGGGGAGAAATGTGAGACGTTTAATTAAAAAATATATGTTATAATAAATATTTGAGATAAGAAAAAAATATTAACAGTATAGATTGAAATTAGGTAATAGTTATGGAGGTTCTAGATGTTAAGCGAAAATATTAAAAGTAATAAATTTGAAAATTTTCTATTAATCTTTATTTTGTTGCAACCAATTTTAGATTTGCTCACGGCATTCTGTATAATGGTTTTAAAAATTGATACGACCATTGGAGTTATTACACGCTTATTCGTTATGTTCCTAAGCGGGATATATATTTTAATTCAAACGAAGAAACAAGGAAATATAAAATATATATTGTATATAATTTTAGTAGGAATAGTCTTCACCATCGGATTGGTAAATAATAAGTTTACAAAAGATCCTATGGTACTTACAGAGGAAATTAAGTTTATAGCAAAAGCATTATATCCGTTTGTTATGCTTACTTGTTATGTGTTTGTATTTAAGTCTTTAAAAGAAAAAAGCCCTTCAAATTCAAAAATGCGTGACTATATTACGTATGCATCGCTAATTATAGGAGTAGTAATGGTAGCTTCGATTACTACTGGAACAGATTATAATAGTTATGAATGGGTAAAGTTAGGATCACGCGGTTGGTTTTATGCAGGTAATGAGCTAGGATCTATTTTAGCCATCATGTGTCCAATTGTTATTTTGTATTCAATCGAAAAAACAAAAAGTATAGGTAAAGCATACTATTGGATTCCTTCAATTTTAGTTGTTTATTCACTATTTGCAATTGGGACAAAGGTTGGCGTAGGAGCAATCTTTGGATCAATGGCTATCGCAGTTGTTATGTGCTTTATTCAAGCATTTACACAGCGTAAAGATGGAAAGAAACATGCCTATTTATTAAATGGTTTTCTTGCAATAACTGTATTTGTAGGCATATTGGCATATACACCTTTTTCACCGTTTATGAAAAATATGGGATTCCATTTCCAATTAATTGAACAAGAACAGAGTGCGAAAAAGGAAGAGAAAAAGAAGGAGGAAGCTAAAGAGCACAAACCTCCTGTGACAGAGCAAGAAAAAGAGAAAGAAAAAGCAAAAGAAAAAGTAGCGGAGAAGAAAGAAGAAACGCAAGCTCTTATTTTTAGTGGGCGTCAATTATTTGAACAGATGTATAAAGATTTCTATAATGAAGCCCCAATGTCTCAAAAATTATTAGGAATGGGTTATGCTGGTAACTATAAAGAACAGCCGAAATTAATTGAACGTGACTTCCATGACTGGTTCTATTCTTTCGGAATCATAGGGTTCATTTTACTTGTAATTCCATTCTTATACTTTGGTATTAAATTTATTGCATGTATATTTACTAAATTTAAACAAATATTCACAGTGAAATATGCAATGATGATTGCAGCAATACTTCTTGGATTAGGTATTTCATTCATGGCTGGTCATATTTTAATTGCACCTGGAGTGAGTTTCTACTTAGTATTAATCATGGCATATTTAATAGTTGACTTGGAAATTGAATGATAGAAAAATAAAAGCTAGCATATGTTAGCTTTTATTTTGTTATAGTAAATAAAAAGAAAAAATGGGGGATGTAAGAAATGAAAGTGTTGCATATGAATGCTGGTGCAGAAGAAGGTGGGGGGAAAACACATATTATTTCACTTTTATCTCAATTTTCAAAGGAAGAAGTGGAATTAATGGTATTTGAAGAAGGTGCGATTGCTAGAGAGGCGAGAAACCTTGGTATTCAAGTGCATGTTTTTACCCAATCGTCTCGGTACGACCTATCAATTCTTTCAAAAATAAAAGCATTTATTAATGAAAATCAATTTGACATTGTGCATACACATGGCGCACGAGCAAATTTCTATCTCTCCCTCTTGAAAAAAGGTATAAAAGCGAAATGGATAATGACTGTCCACAGTGATCCAACTTTGGATTTTATGAAGAGGGGATTAAAAGGATGGGTATTTACGAAGTTAAATTTACGTTCTTTCAGGAAGGTAGATTTATTCTTTGCAATTACGGAAAATTTTAAGAGAAACATAATAAAACTAGGTGTACCAGAAGAGAAGATTTGTACGGTTTATAATGGAATCGAGTATGATAATACTCCAGCAAAACCTTATGATAAAAGTGAATTTGGCATCGATGAAGGAGTATTTACAGCGATTCAAGTAGCGCGTCTTCATCCTGTTAAAGGTCACGATATTTTATTTGAAGCGTTGCAAAAAATTAAAATTCCAAATATAAAGGTGCTCTTGCTTGGTGATGGGCCTATAGAAGCAGAATTAAAAGAGATGGTGAAACAAAAGGGCTTAGAGGATAAGGTGATTTTTCTAGGTTTTCGTACAGATTCAAAAGAATTATATGCATCTGCACACATTAATTTATTAACCTCTTATAGCGAAAGCTTCCCTCTTGTTTTATTAGAAGCAGCTAATCAACGCTTAACATCTATTGCAACAAATGTAGGGGATATGAAAAAGTTAATAGTTGATGATACGTATGGATGGATTGTACCGATCGGTGATGTGAATTCGTTAGCAAGCGCGTTAGAAAATGCTTATGAAAAATGGTTGAATGGTGAATTAGAAGCGATGGGAAATCGTTTATATAATCATGCATCTACTCATTTCTCGCTAAAGAATTTGTATGAAGATACTTATAATGCATATAAAAAACTTTTACTGAAATAGAGAGGATAGTTAATCATGGAAGTAAAAACGGTTGATATTCTAGGTGTTCCTTTTTCTACAATGACAATGGATGAAACGATCCAATATTTGAAGGGACAACTAGAATTGGAGCGAACTCATACTTTTCAGGTAGTAACAGCAAATCCTGAAATTGTTATGTGTGCAAAAAAGGATGAAACATTCCATAAAACATTATTAAATACAGATTTAATTACACCTGACGGTATTGGTGTTGTAAAAGCAAGTGGTATACTTGGTACACCCGTAAAGGAACGTGTAGCAGGTTTTGATTTAATGTGTAATCTATTTGCGAAGCTATCAGAAGAAAAGAAACCGGTATCTGTGTTCTTGCTTGGTGCAAAACCGCATGTTGTACAAGCTGCAGCAGATCATTTAAAGAAGACGTATTCAGCTGTATCTATTGTGGGTACACAAGATGGGTACTTTAAACAAGAAGAAGAAGAGAATATCGTTTCTCGTATTCAAGAAGCAAAACCAGATTTATTACTCGTCGCGCTTGGTTTCCCAAGACAAGAGAACTTTATCCAAACTAATAAGCATCGTTTAGAAACGAAGATGGCTGTTGGAGTGGGCGGAAGTTTAGATGTATGGGCTGGAGAGGTAAAACGTGCACCAAAATGGATTCAAGCGATTAACTTAGAGTGGTTTTATAGATTGTGTAGTAATCCGACGCGCTGGCGTCGTCAGTTAGTATTAGCGGAATTTTTAAAAGAAGTCATGCGTTCGAAAAAGTAGCGAAATATCGCTACTTTTTTATTTGGTCATTTTTAATAAAATGAGGTTTTGCTCATCCACCACTGATCGTTATCCCTCACCGATCGGATGTTTAACGGCAGTTGATCTTCTATCTAACCTCTTTGCTTCAGCTGAATTTTGAGGTGGGAGTCTTACTGCCCTCAAATAGTGGGATAAGTATTTTACTTTTTGGGAATGATGAAGGAGAATTTTTTGTACGAAAGTATTTTACTTATACAATTAACACATGTAAAATGATGTGTAAAGACAGCTGTGTAAGGAGGACTTCTTATGGGCAAGGTGAAAGAAATTTCGAAGCGAAAGCTACTTGGTATAGCAGGGCTTGGTTGGTTATTTGATGCAATGGATGTTGGAATGCTTTCATTTGTAATGGTAGCATTGCAAAAAGATTGGGGATTAAGTACGCAAGAAATGGGATGGATAGGCAGCGTTAATTCAATTGGTATGGCTGTCGGAGCACTCGTTTTTGGAATACTATCAGATAAAATAGGGCGGAAATCAGTCTTTATTATTACATTATTACTATTTTCTATCGGTAGTGGTTTAACTGCTTTAACGACGACACTTGCGATGTTCCTTGTGTTACGATTTTTAATTGGTATGGGGCTTGGCGGAGAGCTTCCAGTTGCTTCTACATTAGTATCAGAAAGTGTTGAAGCACATGAACGTGGCAAAATAGTTGTGCTATTAGAAAGCTTTTGGGCGGGTGGCTGGTTAATTGCAGCTCTTATCTCGTATTTTGTAATTCCGAAATATGGTTGGGAAGTTGCAATGGTGTTGAGCGCGGTTCCGGCACTATATGCTTTATATTTAAGATGGAATTTACCGGATTCACCGAGATTCCAAAAGGTTGAAAAAAGACCATCCGTTATTGAAAATATAAAGTCAGTTTGGTCTGGGGAATATCGTAGGGCAACAATTATGTTATGGATTCTATGGTTTTCTGTTGTCTTTTCTTACTATGGGATGTTCCTTTGGTTACCTAGTGTAATGGTATTAAAAGGATTTAGTTTAATAAAAAGTTTCCAGTATGTACTTATTATGACGTTAGCTCAATTGCCAGGATATTTCACAGCGGCTTGGTTTATTGAACGACTTGGTCGTAAGTTTGTTTTAGTTACGTATTTAATCGGTACAGCGTGTAGTGCTTACTTGTTTGGTGTGGCGGAGTCATTAACAGTATTAATTGTAGCAGGCATGTTACTATCCTTCTTTAATTTAGGTGCTTGGGGTGCATTATACGCTTATACACCGGAACAGTATCCAACAACTATTCGTGGTACAGGTGCAGGGATGGCAGCAGCATTCGGTCGTATTGGTGGTATTCTTGGGCCGCTATTAGTAGGATATTTAGTTGCTTCACAGGCTTCATTATCACTAATATTTACGATTTTCTGTGGATCAATTTTAATTGGTGTAGTTGCTGTAATTGCGCTTGGGCAAGAAACGAAGCAGCGAGAATTAGCATAAGGTGAGGGGGTATCTCTCACTGATTATTAGCCAGCACCAATTGAGTTTTTGGGGCAGTAAAACTTCGCATTCAGTGAGTTTTATTACCTACAAATAATGGAATAAAAGGGCAGGGGGAACCGTCGTGGTTTCCTTTTTTCTGTTTTTTTAGATAAATAATGGTATAGTAAGAAAAAGGGAATGTTTCTTATAAAAGCGAATGTATACAACAGGACATATGGACAAAAGAATTAGGTGGTTGAAGAAATGAAAATTTTACTGATCATGGAAGAAGTAGAAGAGCGAAGAAGTTTAGCTGAGAAATTCACTGAAAATATAAAGAATGTAGAATGTTTTGAAGCGAATACGGGAACAGAATCATTATTTATCATGAAAAAGCATACACCAGATTTTGTTTTCTTGAATTCAAAATTATTAGATGGAACTGGTTTTGAATATGCGAGTTTATTACGGGAAGTAAATTGTTATACGAAATTGATTTTTATGGGTGAAGATATAGAAGAGTCGATTACGGCATTTCGTTTTCAAGCATTCTATTATTTACTACGCCCATTTCGTGAGGAAGATTTGCAATTCCTTTTATATAGAATGTGTAAAGAGCAAGGCGAGAAAGCAAAGAGTTATTTGCGAAAACTACCGATAGAAGGTCAAGAGGGGATTAGATATATTTTCCCTGAAGATATTGTATATATAAGCAAAAATAAGGAAAACAAAACGGTTTCAATTTATACAACGAATAATCAGTATATTTCAACATATACACTGCAGGAGCTGGAAAATAAGTTAAATGCATATGATTTTTTACGCGTACATAAAAGTTATTTAATTAATATGTCATATGTACAAGAACTAAAACCTTATTATAATGGCACATATAATTTGTATTTAGATAAATATGATGAGCAACCGATTCCAGTTAGTCGGAATTACGTGAAAAAACTTCGAAATAAAATAGAATTATAGTAGATAATGCGAAATTTTTAACATGATAAACTAAAAATCCTTCATGATAAGGAGGATTCAAATTAAATATTCAGAAAATTTAGTACAATCCCACTAAGCAATAGTATTGGGGGGATTGTATGTGAAAACATTGAAGTCGATTTTACTATGGGGAGTTATTGCAGCAGTAGGCGCAGGTGCTTTTGGTGTAATAGCTTTATCACAAGGTGAAACCATTAATGCCGTGTGGCTCTTAGTAGCTGCGGTATGTGTGTATGCAGTTGCTTATCGATTTTATAGTAGATTTATAGCGAGAAAGGTATTTGGTTTAGATAATAATCGGCAAACGCCAGCCCATACATTAAACGATGGAAAAGATTATGTTCCGACAAATAAGTGGGTATTATTTGGGCACCATTTTGCAGCAATTGCTGGGGCAGGCCCTTTAGTAGGACCTATTTTGGCAGCGCAAATGGGATATTTACCAGGGACAATATGGATTATTGTTGGGGTAGTTGTCGCTGGAGCTGTACAAGATTTTGTAATTTTATTTGCTTCGATGAGACGGAATGGTAAATCTTTGGGAGAAATGATTAAAGATGAGATCGGTCCTGTTACAGGGCTTATTGCAATGATAGGCATTTTAGGCATTATGATTATTTTATTAGCGGTATTAGCATTAGTAGTAGTAAAGGCGCTCGTCGGAAGTCCGTGGGGAATGTTTACAATAGCAGCAACGATTCCTATCGCTATTTTAATGGGAGTGTATATGCGCTACATTAGGCCTGGCCGGGTTGGTGAAGGGTCAGTAATCGGAATTATTCTACTTATACTGTCTCTTATTGGAGGACAGTATGTAGCAGAACATCCAACGCTTGCAAGCATGTTCACGTTTAGCGGTGAAACGATTGCTATTATGCTTATTGTATATGGATTTATCGCATCGGCTTTACCAGTTTGGATGCTTTTAGCACCACGTGATTATTTAAGCACATTTTTAAAAGTTGGAACAATTGTTGGATTAGCAATCGGTATTTTAATTGTAGCACCAGATTTACAAATGCCAGCAGTTTCGAAATTTATCGATGGAACAGGTCCTGTTTTCTCTGGAAACTTATTCCCATTCTTATTTATTACAATTGCTTGTGGTGCGGTGTCTGGATTCCATGCTCTCGTTTCATCAGGTACGACGCCAAAAATGATCGAACAAGAGGGACATGCACAGCCAATCGGTTATGGGGCAATGTTAATGGAGTCATTTGTAGCGGCGATGGCGATGATTGCAGCTTGTGTATTAACACCAGGAACGTATTTTGCGATTAATAGTCCCGCAGCACTTATCGGTACGGATGTCTCGCAGGCAGCTCAAGTTATTTCTTCATGGGGATTTGCTATTACACCAAATGAACTAAAAGATCTTGCTGTAAACGTTGGAGAACAAACAATTTTATCACGCACAGGTGGTGCACCAACGTTAGCGATAGGTATGGCATATATTTTCTCACAAGTAATAGGTGGAACGGCCATGATGGCCTTTTGGTATCATTTTGCGATTCTCTTTGAAGCACTATTCATTTTAACAACGATTGATGCTGGAACGCGTGTAGGCCGATTTATGATTCAAGATATTTTAGGGCATGTATATAAGCCATTTGGGAAAACGGATTCTACATTAGCGAATGTGATAGCTACAACGTTATGTGTATTAGGATGGGGTTATTTCTTATACCAAGGGGTAGTAGATCCGCTTGGTGGAATTAATACATTATGGCCACTTTTCGGTATTGCAAATCAAATGTTAGCAGGGATTGCATTATTACTTGGAACGACAATTTTATTCAAAATGGGGAAAAAGGCATATGTTTGGGTAACACTTATTCCAACTGTCGGATTGCTTATTGTAACGATGACGGCGGGGTATCAAAAGCTATTTCATGAAAATCCTAAAATAGGATTTCTATCTCATGCAAAGGTGTTTCAAGGAGCATTAGATGAAGGAAAAGTGTTAGCACCAGCTAAAAATGTCGCTCAAATGAAGCAAATTATTTTCAATGATTATATTGATGCAGCGCTTTGCGGGATTTTTATGATAGTTGTAATCGCTGTATTAATTTCTGCAATTCGAATTTGGATTCAAGTATTAAGAAATAAGCCGATGCCGCTAAAAGAGGCGCCATATATTTCTAGAGATGAAAGTGAGTCGAGGAACTATTATGCTTAAACGACTATGGAAAGTATGGGGACAAAGAAAACACTTTATTAGTTTACTTGTTGGGGTACCAAGTTATGAAACATATGTAGAGCATATGAAAAAGCATCATCCAGAAGAAGAGGTTGTCTGTCAAAAACAATTTTTTGCAGAAGCGCAAGAGGCTAGATTTAATGCAAAGGGCGGAAAGATATCACGCTGTTGTTAATAAAAAGGGCGAATTTTCGTCCTTTTTTATTTTTTGCTGTTTCACGTGGAACAGCAAAAAATAAATAAAAAGCTTTGGGAATTATAGGTATCTCGTATACAATAAAATAAGGAAAGGGATAGATAGAAAAGTAGGGAGATTATTTTATGTTAAGGGATTTATTTGTAAACACAACAATTATTCTTTCCTTTATTTTTGTTGGAGGTCAGCTCTTAAGAGATAAACCGCTAAAAGAAGGGTTCTCTTTTTGGCAAAAATGTGTAGTAGGTATTCTTACTGGAATATTAGGTATATTACTAATGTATTTCGGTGTTCATGTTGGTACCACCCTATTGGATTTGCGCTACTTAGCTGTTATTCTAGCCGTTATAATTGGAGGCTCAATAGCAAGTACTATTGCTGTTAGTATGATTTTAGTAACTAGGTTATTATTTATGGATTATTCATTAGCTTCTCAAGTAGCTTTTTATACAATTATTACGATAGGAGTAGGGAGTATCTTTATTTCGCGTCTAAATCTTTCTCTAGGAGAAAAGTGGGCATGGTTACATACATATATTTTATCTATTCTAATCCCCTCACTATATATATGGTTAATTAAAGATATTAACATAGTGGGATTATATTTAATTTCTAGTATTATTACAGGCTACATAACATTCATAAGTGCAAATTACGTTTTACAATCCAATGAGTTATTTCAAACGATGAAGCAATACGCAACGATAGACGCATTGACAGGTCTAGGAAACGTAAGACAGTTTGATTTAGAGATGAATCGTCATATTGGTAATAAGCGCATGAAAAATGATTCACTTTGTTTATTACTTATAGATATTGATCATTTTAAGTGTGTAAATGATACGTATGGGCATCCTGCGGGAGATGAAGTATTAAAACAAATGGGGCATATTTTACGAGAAGTTTCAATGTTTCCGGATTTGACTTTTCGAAAGGGTGGAGAAGAGTTCGCGCTTTTGATACCAAAGAAGGGATTAGCTTATGGAATGCGTATGGGGGAACAAGTTCGCACGGCTGTTGAAAACCATCCATTTCAATTGCTAGATGGAACAAAAATAAAAATTACAGTTTCAGTAGGGATTTCAGTGTATGAAGAATCACCAGAGCGATTTATTCAAGCTGCTGATGATGCATTATATTACTCCAAAAGAAATGGTAGAAATCAGGTTAGTTCTGCATCTTAAAGATAGGATGATCAGAAGTGCTTATAAAAAAACACCCACAGAGAGGAAATATATAAACTCTGTGGGTGTTTTCATTTATATGTTAGACAAGTTCTTTTGATGCAACGAATTTACGATATGCACCGTGATGTGTTGGGCCTACGTATTCGTTGATCTTAAATGAATAACGGATAGCAGCTGTGATAAATTCTTTAGCAGTTTTTACTGCTTCTTTCACAGGCTTTCCTTTTGCAAGTTCTGCTGTAATTGCAGCAGAATATGTACAACCTGCGCCGTGTGTATTTGTTGTATCGATTTTTTCTGATTCTAAAAGATCGAATGTTTCTCCATCATATAGGACGTCGATTGCTGTTTCCGTACCAAGCTTGCTACCGCCTTTAATTAGAACGTATTTCGCGCCTAAAGCGTGGATTTTTTTCGCTGCTTCTTTCATGTCTTCAAGAGAATTAATCTTTACGCCACTTAATTGATAAGCTTCAAATAAGTTTGGTGTTACAACTAATGCCTTTGGAACAAGAACGTCACGTAAGCAATCATTCGTTTCAGGATGTAATGCTTCATCAGCACCTTTACATACCATAACAGGGTCAACTACTACATTTTTGAAATTATGTTTTTCGATTGTTTCAGCAACCATTTCAATAATTTCTACTGATCCAAGCATACCTGTTTTTAAAGCATCTACTCCAACACCTTCAATTGTCGTTTCTAATTGTGGTTTTAATGTAGAAGCTGGGATTGGGAATACGTTATGTGCCCAACCGTTATGTGGATCCATCGTTACGATTGTCGTAAGAGATGTCATTCCGTATACACCAAGTTCTTGGAATGTTTTTAAATCTGCTTGTATACCAGCACCGCCACTTGTGTCAGAACCAGCGATAGTAAGTGCTTTATTTAATGTCATTATGAAATCCCCCTCAAGTGATATAATGAAAACTATGTTTTCACCATTATATCAATGTTACGAATAAGTACAAAGTGAAAAGTAGATGATTTACTTTAGGGGCGATTTAAAATCTTGTATGTAGGAGATTAGGTATGTTTCGAGATAATCGTACAAATGAATTAGTTATATTAAAAGAAATTGCAGAAACGCTAAATACATCAAATGATACATATCATGTATTGCAAGCAGTGTTAGAAAAATTACTTAGTGTAACAGGTTTAACGACAGGATGGATTTTTCTTGCGGATGAAAATGGGAGATACACAAAATTAATCGATTACCAGTTACCAGAGGCACTTACATATGAAAACAAACGCCCGATGTGTGAAGGTGAATGTTGGTGTTTACGTGGCTTTGTGGATGGGAAATTAGAGCGAGCTGTTAATATCATTGAATGTAAAAGAATTAATAATGCAATTGAATATAATTGGGGTGATACGGAAGGGATTCTTCATCATGCTACGGTTCCTTTAAAAGCTGGAGGAGAAAAATTTGGTTTGTTAAATGTGGCAAGCCCAGGTAAAACACATTTTTCAGAAGAAGAATTAGTATTGCTTCAATCAGTTGCTTTCCAAATTGGAACGGCTTTAAAGCGAGCAAAGTTATATGAAAATGAAAAGCGAAGAGCGCATTATTATGTGAAATTAGAACGGTTCATTCAAGTTTTAAGGACGATTCATCAATTTAATCTATTGCCTGAAAAAGTTGTAAATCAATTAGGTGAAGTGTTTCACTGGAATCAAGTCGCATTCTTTATTAGGGAAGAGAAAGAATTATCCTTGCGGGCATCTTATTGCGAGGAAGAATTGCCAGAGGATATAAAAGAAGCTGCGAAAGAAGCGTTAGAAAAAGGTGAACTTATTTTATTAAACCATCAAATTAGTCATAAGATAGCCTCTAATAGGACAGTTATCGCTACACCAATACAGATTCAAAGTCATATATTTGGTGTTTTATGTGTTAGTTCAAATAATGGTGAATTTGATGTGAATACGATAGATGTACTTCAAGCCATAACGAATCATATTTCTTTCGTGATAGAAAATTTAAGGTTAAATGAGCAACGACGTGAACTTGTACGAATGGAAGAGAGAAATCGGTTAGCAAGGGATTTACATGACTCCGTCTCACAAAAACTATTTTCGTTAACCTTTATGACAAAAGGCGCTGAGGCAGTTTTAAAAGGTCAAAATGAAAAGGTGGATCGATCTTTGCATGAGATGCGTGAACTAGCACAAGGAGCTTTAAAAGAAATGAGGACGTTAATTTGGCAACTACGTCCAGCAGGATTAGAGAAAGGACTATTACCAGCTTTAAAACAATATGGTGAAAGTTTGGGATTGAAAATTCGGGAACAAGTTACAGGTGTTCGTGATTTGCCGCGCGTAGTAGAGGAAGCGCTATGGCGAATTGGACAAGAAGCTTTAAATAACGTAAGTAAACATGCGAATGTCAGAGAAGCGGCGATTTATTTCAAAGTGACGGAGAAGAATGTATCATTAGAAATAGTCGATCAAGGAAACGGCTTTGTAGAAAAGAATATAAAAGAGAAGAAATCACTCGGTATGACTACGATGCGTGAAAGAGTGGAATTAGTTGGTGGAACAATTAAAATTATAAGTGATAAGAAAAGAACAAGTGTAAAAGTAAACGTACCATTATGATGCGAAAATGAGGGAAGTTTGTGAAAATAAAAGTATTGTTAGTTGATGATCATACAGTCGTTTTAAAAGGATTAGCATTTTTTTTAAGTACACAGGAAGATTTAGTGTTAGTTGGAGAAGCGAATAATGGGAAAGAAGCATTAGTGAAAGTAGGAGAGACGAATCCTGATGTGGTACTAATGGATTTATATATGCCCGAAATGGATGGTGTCGAGGCGACGGCGTGCATCAAAAAAGAATATCCAAATGTGAAAGTAATTGTATTAACTAGCTTTTCTGATCAGGCGCATGTTTTACCGGCGTTAAGGGCGGGGGCAAGCGGCTATATTTTAAAAGATGTAGAACCGGATCAGCTTGTTGAAGCTATTCGAAGCGCATATAAAGGTAATATTCAATTACATCCAGATATAGCAAATGCTCTTCTCTCTCAAACATTACCTGTGGAAGAAAAAGAAGAAGAATCTTCTATTCAAGTGGATGTGTTAACAGCGAGAGAAAATGAAGTGTTGCAGTTATTAGCGAAAGGGATGAGTAATAAAGAAATCGCTTCCGTTTTAGTTATTACAGAAAAAACGGTAAAAGCTCATGTAAGTAGTATTTTGAGTAAGTTGAATTTATCTGATCGCACACAAGCGGCATTATATGCAGTGAAAAATGGAATTGTATAAGACAAAAGTCGTAAGACCTAGTTCGCCTTTAGGAGGTGGACTTTTTTTATGGAAAAATACGTCTATGTGAGGACGAAATTGTCTTGATATAAATATAAAATATGTTTGTAAGCAACAAAACAACAATTACAAGGGATACCTTTTTTGAAAGCATATAACAACAGAAGAGTGAGTACTAGGAGGAAAAACAATGGCAACAGTTTTATTTGTAAAAGCAAACAACCGTCCAGCGGAACAAGCAGTTAGTGTGAAATTATACGAGGCATTTTTAGCAAACTATAAAGAAGCACATCCAAATGATACAGTAGTAGAACTTGATTTATATAAAGAAGAATTGCCATATGTAGGCGTAGATATGATTAATGGTACATTCAAAGCAGGTAAAGGATTTGATTTAACTGAAGAGGAAGCAAAAGCAGTAGCAGTTGCTGATAAGTATTTAAATCAATTCCTAGAAGCTGATAAAGTTGTTTTCGGCTTCCCATTATGGAACTTAACGATTCCAGCAGTGCTACACACATATATTGATTATTTAAACCGTGCTGGTAAAACGTTCAAATATACACCAGAAGGTCCAGTTGGCCTAATCGGGGATAAGAAGATTGCATTATTAAATGCACGAGGCGGCGTATATTCAGAAGGTCCAGCAGCTGAAGTAGAAATGGCTGTTAAATACGTAGCAAGCATGATGGGCTTCTTCGGTGCAACAAATATGGAAACAGTAGTTATTGAAGGACATAACCAATTCCCAGATAAAGCAGAAGAGATCATTACAGCTGGTCTTGAAGAAGCAGCTAAAGTAGCAAGCAAGTTTTAATTGAAAATAGAATCGTCACTCGAAAAAAGTAGCATTAACAGGTAAACGTTAATGCTACTTTTTTTATATTTTAAGTTCATCAGCAAGTTTTTCTAATTGAATTCGATCTTGTATGTAATAGGTTCTTCCGTCTTTTTTTAAGTAATTTTGCTGGCAAAACTGGTTTAATACGTATAAAAGATGGCGATAGCTGACATTTAAGTATTCCGAAACCTCGGTATGTTTTTCTGTATAACTGTTATTTTGTTCTGTTAATAGAATAAACGCCGCTAATCGATTTTCGAACGGGTAACTATTGTTTTTGGCATAACTTTCTGTTCGGCTAATTGTTTTTTCGCCGATAAATTTACATAATTTCTGTAGAAAGGTAGCATCTTGCAACAAAAGATGCCGACAATCTTTAAGAGGGAGCGCTAAGCATATACAATCTTCGATCACTTCCACTGTTTTCGTAACGGATTCCACGCCAATTAACCCTAATTCTCCAATGAAAGAAGGTGCTTGAATAAAGTTAATTAAGGAGACCCTTCCATTTTTATGACTCATATATATTTTCGCCTGCCCGGAAATTAAGTAATAAAGATAAGGAACATCAACTCCTTCAGTACATATCCTTTCTTTCTTTTTAAAAGAATGTAGTTCAGCATACGGTAAGACATTAAAAGAAAAAAGAGTATGGAAGTTGGAAGTTTGCATGTAATGAGAGATTTCTTCGCTATTTTTGCTAACTTTCATATTTTCACCTCATGTTTAGTATGAGATATCTCCTATTATTTTTACAAGAAAGAATGATACGATTTATGTAAATTTGTTTTTGTAGAAAAGAGAGTGTGAAGGGTTTATGAGAAAATATAAAACACTTTTATTTGATGTAGATGATACATTGTTAGATTTTCAGAAGGCGGAGAAAGTGGCGTTACGTATGCTGTTTGAAGAGAAAGGGATTCCTCTAACTAGCGAGGTTGAAGGGCACTATAAAAAAATTAATAAAAGTCTTTGGGATGCTTTTGAGGAAGGTGAAATAAACCGTGATGAGGTTGTAAATACACGGTTTTCGATTTTGTTTAAAGAGTACGGGGAAGAAGTAGATGGGGTATTATTCGAAAATAATTATCGCAGTTACTTAGAAGAAGGAGACCAACTTATGCAAGGTGCGTTTGAATTTATAAATCAAATTCAAAGTAAGTATGATTTATATATAGTGACAAATGGTATTTCTAAGACGCAAGATAAACGTTTACGTAATGCAGGATTACATGCCTTGTTTAAAGATATTTTCGTTTCTGAAGATACAGGATTCCAAAAGCCGATGAAAGAGTATTTTGATTATGTTTTTGAACGGATTCCTAATTTTTCCCCTGAAAAAGGGCTCATTATTGGGGATTCGCTAAGTGCTGATATGAAAGGTGGATATGTAGCGGGAATTGATACTTGTTGGTTTAATCCAGCAAATAAATCAAATAAAAGCGAGATTGTGCCAACATATGAAGTGCAAAATTTTGAAGAGTTATACGCACTATTGAAGCAACATGTGTAATAAAAATAGGCAGTGGAACTTTTGTCCCTACTGCCTATTTTTATTCGTTTGTAGCTTCGTTATTTTTAGGAAGTGGAAATGCATTACCAATCGCTGCCGCTCCAAGCATCGGTAATAGTAAATTGAGCGGGAAAAACATGAGTAATAGTAATGTTATAGCAATTGGTTTTCTTAATGCGTAGCTTGAAATTGCTGTCGTGACGATGGCTACCGAAGCAATTGGATCTATAGGGATAATGGACGCTATAGCATATCCGATACTAGATCCAGCAAATATAATAGGGAAAATGTGTCCACCGCGCCAACCTGTATTTAAACAAACGGCAGTAATGCATAATTTTAAAACCCCTGAAAGAAGTAGTACCCAGAAGGATAAATGGCTCCATTCAACGACTAAATCTTTTAATTGATGTTCTCCTGAGAATAACGTGTACGGGAGAAAAGTTCCTGTAATTCCTAATAAAATACCACCGATAATACCGAGTGATAGTTTATATTCTTTTAAGGGATGAATTAATTTCTCTAATGTGAATTCTAATTTGAAATAAAAGAAGCCAACTATAGCACCAATACTAGCAAGTGGTAGAAAGGCAATCCATTCATTAAGAGAAAGGGAACCTTCCCCAAAATCAACGATAAAGGATCCACGATTATCCAGTTTACTAAGTAATAAATAAACGGAAAAACCAGCGAAAGTGGTAGCTAAATATACAATTGCTTTTTTTCCTTTAGAAAATTCGTTAATTTGCTCACCCTCATTTTCATTTGGAGCTAAATAACCGAATAATGGCGCGTTAAAAATTACACTTAAAGTAGCACCAATTCCAACCTCTGTTAGTTCATTCATTCCTTTTAAGGCGAATGTAAAGCGATCCCCTATCCATGTACAAAGTCCACCGATAATGCCAACAAGTGCTGCTTCTGGACCTAAGCTAGCCCCGAATATTAAAACGATAATCGCAGTTAAAGTAGCTTTATGTACAAAACGGTATTCAATTCTACCTGTTTTTTTATATTCACCCATCACTTCCGGCATAAGACGTGGATATGTGCCGAAGTATTTTTGGGTTAAACCGACGAGAATACCACCGATAGTTGTTACACAAATAGTGTAATACGGAGGAGAAGAGAAAATAGTAGGTAAGTATCCCCAAATAAAGTGAATGCCGATATTTATCGTAACTAAAAATAGCCAGACTGTTGCTCCTACTATAGAGCCTAAAAGAATGCCGTATAGGACGAGTATATAGTGCATGTCCTTTGTGTTTGTCATGTTATACCTCCGTTATGTAAGTTGTAATGTCGAAAGGATTCAATATGCTACTGTGAAATGAAATGAAATGAATATGTATAGTATCTTTTTGAGAGGTTGGCTTATTCAATATATTGAGGTCTCGTGAGAATTTGAAATGTATACAGTTAAACTACTTACTTAATTTTATATAGTAATCGTGGGTTTTAAAAGGTCTTTTTCAAATGAATATGGAATATATTTCTTTTGTTATGCATGTCAAATTCTTTGCATTTAATTTAGAACATTCAGAAAAACTGATTGACATTAGGAAATTATTGCTATAAAATCAACGGTAATTGCATAGTCTTATCAAGAAAAGGTGGAGGGACAGGCCCGATGAAACCTTGGCAACAGCCGTATAACGGAATTGTGCCAAATCCTGCAGGTAATAATCCTGAAAGATAAGAAAGAGCCTTTAGAGCGTGTTTTCAAACTGCTCCTTTCTTGTTTTCAGGAAAGGAGCAGTTTTTTTATTTTGTATAAAAGAAAGGAGAATGAGAGATGGGAGAATCATGGGGAAAAGGAACAATTTGTGTGCAAGGTGGCTATACACCAAAGAATGGTGAACCGCGTGTTTTGCCACTTTATCAAAGTACAACGTATAAATACGATACTTCGGATGATTTAGCAGCGCTATTTAATTTAGAGGCAGAAGGATATATATATACGCGTATTGGAAATCCTACTTTAGCTGCATTTGAGCAAAAGTTAGCGGATTTAGAGGGTGGTGTAGGAGCTGTTGCAACGGCTTCTGGGCAGGCTGCTATTATGCTTGCTGTTTTAAATATTTGTAGTAGCGGAGACCACTTGCTTTGTTCTTCCACAGTTTATGGCGGAACGTTTAATTTATTTGGAGTGAGTTTGCGTAAGCTTGGTATTGATGTTACGTTCTTTAATCCGAATTTAACTGCTGATGAAATTGTGGCCCTTGCTAATGATAAGACGAAACTTGTTTATGCAGAATCGTTAGGAAATCCAGCGATGAACGTTTTAAATTTCAAAGAATTTTCAGATGCAGCGAAAGAGTTAGAAGTACCTTTTATCGTGGATAATACATTAGCAACTCCTTATTTATGCCAAGCATTTGAGCACGGAGCAAATATTATCGTTCATTCTACGACGAAATATATTGATGGTCATGCAAGTTCTTTAGGCGGCATTGTCATTGACGGAGGGAACTTCGATTGGACAAATGGGAAATATCCTGAACTTGTTGAACCGGATCCAAGTTATCACGGCGTAAGTTACGTTCAAAATTTTGGTGCAGCAGCTTATATTGTGAAGGCGCGTGTTCAATTATTAAGAGACTACGGAAACTGTATGAGCCCATTCAATGCGTACATTAGCAATATTGGCTTAGAAACGCTGCATTTAAGAATGGAACGTCATAGTGAAAATGCTCTCGCAGTTGCTAAGTGGCTTGCTAACCATGAACGTATTGAATGGGTGAATTATCCGGGATTAGATAATAATGAAAATTACTCGTTAGCACAAAAGTATTTGAAAAAAGGTGCTAGTGGTGTGTTAACATTCGGCATTAAGGGAGGATTAGAATCTGCGAAAGAATTTATCGCAAATGTAAAACTAGCAACTCTCGTAACGCATGTAGCGGATGCACGAACTTGCGTGATACATCCTGCTAGTACAACTCATAGACAATTAAGTGCTGAGGATCAGCGTTTAGCTGGCGTTACATCAGATTTAATTCGCTTATCGGTTGGTATAGAAGATGTTTCTGATATTATTGCAGATTTAGAAGCAGCGCTAGTCGGAGGCAAAGAACATGCCGATCATAATTGATAAAGATTTACCAGCTCGCAAAGTGTTGCAGGAGGAAAATATTTTTGTAATGACGAAGGAGCGAGCAGAAACACAAGATATCCGGGCTTTGAAAATTGCTATATTAAATTTAATGCCTACAAAGCAAGAAACAGAAGCGCAATTACTTCGTTTAGTTGGCAATACACCGTTGCAATTAGATGTTCATTTACTTCATATGGAATCACATTTGTCTCGTAATGTAGCACAGGAGCATTTAACGAGTTTCTATAAAACATTCCGTGATATTGAGAATGAGAGGTTTGATGGACTTATTATTACAGGAGCACCAGTTGAAACCCTTTCTTTTGAAGAGGTAGATTATTGGGAAGAGCTTGGGCGTATTATGGAGTATTCAAAAACGAATGTAACATCTACGCTTCACATTTGCTGGGGAGCACAAGCTGGTTTGTATCATCATTATGGCGTTCCAAAGTATCCTCTGAAGGAAAAAATGTTTGGCGTATTTGAACATGAAGTCCTTGAGCAACATGTGAAATTGTTACAAGGGTTTGATGAATTATTTTTCGCCCCGCATTCTCGTCATACAGAAGTACGAGAGAGTGATATTAGAGAGGTGAAAGAATTAACATTGTTGGCGAACTCTGAAGAAGCAGGTGTTCATCTTGTTATCGGGCAAGATGGGAGACAAGTATTTGCGCTCGGGCATAGTGAATATAGTTGTGATACGTTAAAGCAAGAATACGAACGAGACCGTCAAAAAGGGTTAAATATTGATGTGCCAAAAAATTATTTTAAGCATAATAATCCAAATGAGAAACCGCTTGTACGGTGGAGGAGTCATGGGAACTTATTATTCTCTAATTGGCTAAATTATTACGTGTATCAAGAAACCCCTTATGTATTATAAAAAAAGATTGTGTAACACGTGGCAACGTTTTCTTTGTAAAGATTAACTTATATTTTTCCGAATGTTCTAAAAACATTGTTTTTCAGATTTTTTGCTCATATAATTTCATCTAAACACAATTTTTGAGGGGTGGACAGTATTATGAAAGAAATTCAAGTTGGCTTATTAGGCCTTGGGACAGTTGGTAGCGGTGTTGTTCGTATCATTACAGATCATCAAGAGCGACTTATACACCAAGTAGGTTGTCCTGTGAAAGTAACGAAAGTACTAGTACAAAATATTGAAAAAGAGAGAGAGGTAGAGGTACCTTCTACTCTATTAACACAAGATGCAAATGAAATTTTAGATAATCCAAATATTGACGTTGTCATCGAAGTGATGGGTGGCATTGATGATGCAAAAGCATATATTTTGCAAGCTTTACAAAGTGGGAAGCATGTTGTGACTGCCAATAAAGATTTAATGGCGTTGCACGGGGCGGAACTCTTAGCGGTAGCAAAAGATAATAAAGCTGATTTGTTTTATGAAGCAAGTGTAGCCGGAGGGATTCCGATTTTACGAAGCATTGTAGAAGGACTTTCTTCCGATCTTATTACGAAAGTAATGGGAATTGTAAATGGAACGACAAATTTTATTTTGACGAAAATGTCAGATGAAGGGAGAGCATATAACGACGTGTTAAAAGAAGCCCAACAACTTGGATTTGCAGAAGCAGATCCAACATCAGATGTGGAAGGTTTAGATGCAGCAAGAAAAATGACGATTTTGGCTACCCTTGGTTTCTCTACAAATGTAGAGCTTGGAGATGTGAAGGTAAAAGGGATTACATCTATTACAGAAGAAGATATTGAATACAGTAAGAGTTTAGGATACACGATCAAATTAATCGGTCTTGCGAAGCGAGATGGTGAAAAATTAGAGGTTACAGTTGAACCGACACTACTTCCAAATACACATCCTCTCGCGGCCGTGCAAAACGAATATAATGCTGTATATGTGTATGGCGAAGCGGTCGGAGAAACGATGTTTTATGGGCCAGGCGCAGGAAGTTTACCAACAGCAACAGCTGTTGTTTCAGATTTAGTAGCTGTAATGCAAAATATTCGATTAGGTGTAAACGGAAATAGTGCGGTATCCCCGCAGTATAAAAAAGTATTAAAAGAGCCAGACGAAATTGTTGTGAAGAAATTTTTAAGACTTCATGTAAAAGATGAAATTGGTGTATTTGCAAAAATTACTTCATTGTTCTCTGAGCGTGGTGTTAGCTTTGAAAAGATTATTCAAATGCCACTTGAAGAGAAAGGAAAAGCTGAAATTGTAATTGTAACGCATCGTGCGTCTCTTGCTGATTATGATTATATTCTACATACGTTGCAGGGGTATGAAGAAATAGATTGTGTGAAGGCAAATTATCGAATTGAAGGAGATGCTAAGTAGTATCCCTTATCGTAAAACAGAAAGAGCCTATTAAGCAGCTTGCTTAATAGGCTCTTTTCTATTTAAAATCTTCGTACCAATTTGAATAAATGCTTGGATAATCCAGCCTGTTGTAAAGGATAAGATGATTGTTCCAAAATAGATAGGTCCATCTAATAGGAAGCTTAATGTTAAAAATAAAAACGCTAACGAAATTTCTGTTCTTCTAAATGTCCATTTCTTTTTTTCAGCAACCGTTAAAACGAAAGCTTCTTGAGGTGCTGCGCAAAGGTTTGTAGAGACGTAAAGACCAATCCCAGCTCCAACGAATAGATTTCCGCAAATAAGTGTTATATATTTTGGAAGAGAGCGGATAGCGTCCATAATAGTTGTAATGGAACCGACCCAGTCAACAAAAAGAGAAATAAGAACCATCGTTACAATTGTACCAATTGTTATTTGTTTTTTATTCCAAAAGAGTACGATAAAGGTAAAAGCTAAGTTAATCATAAAAATCCAAAAACCGATACTTATCCCAAAATTTTGATATAGTGCAATAAAGAAGGAATCATAAGGGCTAAGTCCAAAAGAAGTAATTGTCGTCATCATATTAATACCGATGGCGAGAATGAGTAGACCGCCAATGAAAAATATATATTCTAATTTGAATCGAAGCATAGTTGTATATCCTTTCAAAATGTATTTGCTAGGCAAGGATATATTGTGGAAAGCTTACCAGGTCAAGGGAGAATTTTTGTGAGAAGGGGAAAGTGAGATGACGAATATAAGAAAGATTGCTGAACTTGCTGGGGTATCTGTTTCAACTGTTTCACGTGTACTGAATAATCATCCATATGTGAATGAACAGAAACGAAAAGAAATTTTAGCAATTATAGAAGAATTAAATTATACGCAAAATGTGAATGCAATTCATTTAGTGAAAGGAAAAACGAATGTCATTGGCGTTTTATTACCGCACGTAAATGATCAATATTATAGCGCTATTATTGAGGGAATATCAAAGGAAACAGCAAAGAACAATTATAATATGATGCTTTGTCAGACGAATTATAGTGAGGAAAGAGAATTAGAAATTTTGAATATGTTAAAAATGAAAAAGCTTGATGGAGTTATTATATGTTCGCGGGCAAATAGTAAGGAAAAGCTTGAAGAATATACGAAATTTGGCCCAATTGTTATGTGTGAAGAAATAGAATCGAATTTCATTTCGAGTGTGCATATTGATTACTATAAAGTCTTTTCGCGCGGGATGAAGAGCTTAATAGATGCCGGTCATACAAGTATTGGGTATTGCATTGGAAGAAGTAATAGCATTAATAGTCAGAGAAGAAAACAAGCATATGAGGATTCGCTTCAACCGATTGCTGTAACACCGATAGAGGCCTGGAAGTTTAAGGGTTGTTTTACGGTGGAAGATGGACGTAATGTAATCAGGGAATGGGTCTGTATGTCAGTGAAACCAACTGCGTTTCTTGTATCTTGCAATCATATTGCGGCGGGGATGGTAACGGAAGCAAAAAAACAAGGAATTCGTATTCCAGAAGATATTACGATTATCGGTTGTGATGATCAAGATGTGGCAGATATTTTAGGCATTACGACGATTTCATATTCTAGTAAAAATGTTGGCGTGAAGGCATTTGAATTATTATATGAAAAGATTAATGATGAGAATATAAATGTAAAGCATGTAGAGTTATCACCAGAATTAGTACATAGGGAAACAACATAATAGAGAAGTTGTGAAAATCGCTTTTCAAAATTGCGTTTGGTATAATTATGGACAATCTATGAGGGCTAAAAGGGGTTTTGATATGAGATCAAAAGTGGTAAAAGTAATTCTACTCATTACAATTGCATCTTTCTGTTTATTTGCATATGGTTTTGTTTCAGGTGTAAATGATGTATTAAATCCGAAAGCTTCAAATTTAATTAAAAAGACCGATGTAGTGGCAAAAGAGAAAAAGAAAACGGGAACGTTACAAATCGTTAGTTTAGGCGATTCATTAACACGTGGTGTTGGTGATAAAGAAGGAATTGGCTATATTGGACGGGTGAAGGAAGATTTACAAAAAGATTATAAGCAAAAGGTTGCTTTGACTAACTTAGCGGTTAGTGGTGCGAAAATGCCTGACTTATTAAAACAAATTGAGAGTAGTGGCGCTCAATATTCAATTAAGCAAGCAGATGTAATCGTCTTAACGATTGGAGGAAATGATTTATTTCCGGGCTGGGAATCGCTTGGAAAGATAGATTTAGAAACATATCGTCCTGATACAGAAACATTCCAGAATGAAGCGAAGAAAATTATAGAAGAAATTCGTAAGTTAAATACAGATAGCCCTATTTTTTGGCTAGGTTTATATAACCCTTTTGAAGATGTAGAAGATTTAAAAGGATCTTCAAACATTGTTGTAGACTGGAATGCATCTTTAGAAAAACTGGCGGTAAATGATAAAAATGTGTATATTACACCGACATTTGATTTATTCCAAAACCGTGGGAAAGATTTATTATACTCCGATCATTTCCATCCGAATGAAGTAGGGTATACATATATGGCGGACCGATTAGTTCAAAATGTTGCGAGTAAATTAAAACTAGAACAAGGAGGGGTAAAATGACGACGATACTTTCCGTACGAGACGTGAAGAAGGTAATTGGAAAGAAGACAATTGTAGAGAATATTTCCTTCGATGTAAAACAAGGAGAAGTGTTTGGCTTCCTAGGACCGAATGGTGCCGGAAAAACAACTACCATTCGAATGTTAGTTGGATTGATTAAAGAAACAGAAGGTACGATTTCTATTGGTGGTTATTCTATTAAGGAAAATTTCAGAGAAGCGATGCGTCAAATTGGGAGTATCGTTGAAAACCCAGAACTGTATACATATTTAACGGGCTGGGAAAATTTAAAACAATTTGCCCGTATGCTAGGTGGTATATCAGATGAACGTATTATTGAAATTGCTCAAATGGTTCATTTGGATGAAAGAATTCACGATAAGGTAAAAACATACTCACTCGGTATGAAACAGCGCCTTGGCATTGCGCAAGCGCTTCTTGGAAATCCCAAGTTGCTCATATTAGATGAGCCAACAAATGGTTTAGACCCAGCTGGAATTAGAGAACTAAGGGAATTTATACATAAGCTTGTGAAAGAAGAAAATATGAGTGTGTTTATTTCAAGTCACTTACTAAGCGAAGTACAAATGATATGTGATCGGGTTGCGATTATTCATAAAGGAAAAATGATAACAGTTGCCAAGGTTGAAGAGTTAATTAAAACAGCAAGTGATCGTGTAGAATGGATTGTTACACCAATTTCTAAGGCGAAAGATATGCTAGAAGATGCTGAGGAAGTAAGAGAAGTGAGTATAGAAGGTAATCGATTACTATGCCGCATGGATATTGTATCTATAAGTAGTTGGAATAAACGTTTTGTAGAAAACGAGATAGATGTGCATAGTGTTAAGGAGCTTGTATTTACGTTAGAAGATTTATTTATTGAACTCACAAGGGGTGAGCAGCATGCGTGAATTTGCGAATCTAGTTTTGAATGAATCAGAAAAGATTTATCGTAAGAAACGTATTTTTGTTGTCATGCTTATTTTAGCAATCTTGATCCCGCTTTTCGTATATGCGCAGTATCGTGAAATAGAAACGACACAAAAACGACTTGGGACAACTGATTGGAAAGTGTCACTGCAACAACAAATTGTCGATTCTCAGAATCGGTTAAATAATTCTAGGTTGCCAGAAGAATGGCGTGATTGGCTAAAGGTAAGGGTGGAGCAACAACAATATTATTTAGATCATGATATTAACCCGATGGCACCGGGCGCACCAACTTTTGTAAGGGCGTTTATTGAGCAAGGAATTACATTGTTTATTCCGCTTCTCGTAATGATTGTCGCTATTGATATTGTTTCAGGAGAACGAAGTGATGGAACGATGAAGATGTTACTTACACGGCCGATTCGGCGCTGGAAAATACTCCTTAGTAAGTACGTGACGATGTTATTTTTCATTTCACTCATACTGCTTCTTGTCGGTTTGTTTGCTTACATATTATCTGGGCTTGTATTTGGATACTCGGGCTGGAATTTACCCGTTTTAACTGGGTTTGTTATTGATAAGGAAACGTTAAATACGAATTTTGTACATCTTATTCCGCAGTGGCAATACGTCTTGATGGCGTATGGGTTAGCTTGGTTTGTTGCTATCGTTGTCGGAACTATATCATTTATGGTTTCTGTTTTAATTCGAAATACACCAGCCGGCATGGGCGTTATGTTAGCCGCATTAATCGCAGGTGGCATTTTAAGCTCGTTCGCAACATCGTGGGAAGGCGCGAAATATATTTTTAGTGTGAATTTATCATTAACAGATTATCTATCAGGAAAATTACCTGCATTACAAGGCTTATCGATGGGGTTCTCTTTAATGAATTTAACGGTATGGGCAGTTGTGTCCCTTATTATTTCATTTGTAGTATTTACAAAGCAGGATATGGTGAATTAATTGGACGGGAAGTGAAAGCATGAAAAATGTTTTAAAAAATGATTGGGAACCATTATTGGCACCAGAATTTGAGAAAGAATATTATCGCAAGCTGGCTGATTTTTTGAAAGAAGAGTACAGTACCCATGTTGTTTATCCAAGGATAGAAGATATTTTTAGCGCCCTAGAGTATACAAGTTATGAAAATACAAAGGTCGTTATTTTAGGGCAAGATCCATATCATGGACCGGATCAAGCACATGGTTTAAGCTTTTCGGTACAGCCCGGCATTAAAACGCCACCATCATTGCTAAATATGTATAAAGAACTTCGAGATGAATATGGTTATGAAATCCCGAATAACGGTTATTTAGTAAAGTGGGCAGAGCAAGGAGTTTTATTATTAAATACTGTATTAACAGTTCGACAAGGTGAAGCCAATTCTCATAAGGGAAAAGGTTGGGAGTATTTCACAGATCGTGTAATTGAGCTATTAAATGAACGTGAAAAATCGGTTATTTTCATATTGTGGGGACGTCATGCACAGGCGAAGAAAAAATTAATTACGAATACGAAGCATCATATTATCGAGTCTGTACATCCAAGCCCACTATCGGCAAGACGTGGTTTCTTTGGTAGTAAGCCATACTCTAAAGTAAATACGATTTTAGCTAATATGGGCGAGAGAGAAATTGATTGGGAAATTCCAAACCTATAAATAGAAAAGGTAGTTAACCAGTTGTTAACTACCTTTTTGTTATTATTGTTGTTCGTTTTTTAATTTTGCATCTAGTACAAACGTACCGAATGGGATAACTGATGAAACGAATGCTCCAAGTGCCCATAAAATTGATTTACGGTGTACGATTGTTACTTGAATTACCGCAAAGATGAATAGAATAAATAAAACACCATGAGCCATGCCTGTAATTTTAACGGCTGTTGCAAATCCTGCAAAATATTTTAATGGCATTGCTACAAATAATAGTAGTAGGAAAGAAATACCCTCAACAAGTCCAATTGCTCTTAATCGTCCGATTGGTGTAGATAACATGAAGTAGCCTCCTTTAATGTATGCTTGTATATAGTAAATTTGTATTCTTTTTCAAAATAAAATAGTCTATTTTGTTTCATTATATACAAAAAGAAAGTTTACACTACGAGAATAGTGCAAAGTTCAAAATATAGTCACAAAAGCATGGTAATTTAAATAAAAACCTATTTGAAGTGTTTGACTTCAAATAGGTTTTGTGAGTGGAAATATTAAACAAGTACTTCGTTTTTTAGTACAAATTTCTCTACGACTTTTGCAACGCCATCGTTCATATTTGTATCTGTTACGTAGTTTGCAATTTCTTTAATATCATCTGGTGCATTGCCCATTGCAACACCAAGACCAGCGAATTCGATCATCGCCTGGTCGTTATAGCTATCGCCCATTGCGATAACTTCTTCACGCTTAATTCCAAGTTTTTGGATTAGTTGGTTTAAGCTTGTTCCTTTTGTAACACCAGCTTCAGTAAATTCTAAGAAGAATGGTTTAGAACGCATAACGCTTAATTGGCCTTCTAGTTGTTTTTGTAGTTTTGATTCTACCGTTTGTAAATGTTCTGGATTTTCTACCATTAATACTTTTACAACTGGTTGTTGCACAGCTTCTTTCAGGTTATTTACTTCTACGATTGGCATACCCGTAATTTGACCTTCAATTTCTGTATAAGAGTTATTTTTCTCGGTGATAATGTCGTCATCAATGTATGTGTGAATCCATACATTTTCTTCTTTACTAATATCGTATAGACTGTGAACGATTTCAGGAGATAACGTACTACTGAATAATTCTTTATCTGTTTTACAGTCAATAATTTTTGCGCCGTTAAACGAAAGAATGAAGCTACCGTACTCTTCTAAATGTAATTCTTTTGCGATTGCACGCATTGCAAATGTTGGACGCCCAGAAGCAAGTACAACTTTTATACCTTGCTCTTGTGCAGTCATTAGAGCTACTTTCGTACGAGATGAAATAGTATGGTCGTCACGTAATAAAGTATCATCTAAATCTAAAACAATCATTTTATAAGTCATATTGAAAATTCCTCTCTTTGTTGAAATAGAAATAAAGTTTTATGAAGATATTGGGGAATATATAGTAAGACATCGAACTTCTTTATGTGAAGCTAGGAGAAGTTCTTTATTTTTAGTATAAATTACCATGAGCATGTTGCCCATGATAATTTATACGGCTAACGCTTGATTAGCTCTCACTTTATCATTATCGTAACAACTATAAAGATAGAGTGCAATAATGGAAGTTTTCCAATTTACGATGGTTGTTTTTCTGTAGAACGAGAAAATAGTATTTCGAGCAAAATGGCCATTACAGACCCAAGAACGAGCCCGTTACTTAAAAATGATGCTAAAAATGGTGGGAGCGTAGAAAATGCTCCTGCGGGAACAAACATAACTCCGACTCCTGTAAAGATGGAAAGACCCGCTACTTTAAATAATCGTTCTTTATTTTGTACTGTGTCGTATTCACGGAAAGCTAGACCAATCATACTTGCAAATACAGGATAAATAGCAGCATAACCAACTGCAACTGGGATTGCTGCAAAGAATGAAGTGATCTGTGGGAATATACTAACGGCAATAATAAAGCTTGATCCTAACATAAATGGGAGTCGCTTATAAATATTAGTCGTTGCAATAAACCCTGCTGATCCAGAAATAGCAACAGGTCCAATAGCTGAGAATAGACCGCCTAATAATTGATTGATTCCTGTTATAATGCCGGCTTGTTTGAAACGATCGGGTGCGGCATCCTCTTCATACTTAGAGACAATCTTTTGCACAACACGAATACTTGCTAACATATTTGTTAGAAGTAATAGTGTAACGAAAACTACCGTAATTGCCATGTTCCATTCAATGCGAGGCATTCCGAAAACAAATAGAGATGGAAAACGGATTATATCTGTCACAGGCGTTACTGGATTAGATAATCCAAAGCATGCGAATAATATCCAGCCGCAGACGATACTGAAAAGAACGGAATATTGTCCAATAATAGGTAGCTTCATGATGAAAAAGGATAGTAAAATAACAATAAGTGAAAGAATAAATACGTCAGCTTGTACTTCTGTATGTTGTCCGTCAAGGCCGAACATTCCCTTTAAGAAGGCCCCGCTAAGTTGCGCGACAAGAAGAAATAAATATGTTCCAATGACTGTCGGTGTAAAATAGCGGACTAGTTTATCGATGAGTCCAAAAACACTAAGAATAATACAAATGATACCACTTAATAGGAAGGCGTACTGAAGGACTTTAAGCGTTTCATTGCTGGATCCAAATAATACGACACCTAAACTTGCATAAAGGGAGAAAATTCCCCACCAAAGGCCTGCAGGACCTTCTTGAATAGGAAGTTTATGTCCAAATATAGCTTGCAGTAGACCAGCAAAGCCAAGAACAAATAATGTCCTTTGTACGAATGCAATAGCTTCAGCACCATCGAGGCCATAACTAGTTGCGACGCTAATTGGTACAATAAGGCTCCCAGCTAAAATAAATAGCGCCCATTGTAAGGCGGAAAGAAATGTTTTCATTATATCAACCTCTTTCATAGATTCCGTATCTAGTATATATGTATTTCATTTCTACTGGCAAAGATTGTAGATAGAGAAAAGAGTTGAAGCGCGATATGAATGCACGTAAGCAATTATGGATAGCAGTTATATGTATGACTTTTGTTGTAATTTTAGGAACGCTAGGATTTATGATGATTGAAGAGATTAGTTTGTTTCAAGCATTTTGGATGACGATGATTACTGTATTGACTGTTGGATACGGAGATGCCGTTCCTGTAACGCAAGCGGGGAAAGTATTTGCACTCCTTATTATACCTGTTGGCGTCGGTATTGTTACATATGCAATTGGGGTAGTGGCAGCTATGATTATTGAAGGGAATTTATTTCATGCAGTACGGAGGAAGAAGATGGATAAACAAATAGCGCAGTTGAAAAATCATATTATCGTATGTGGTTGCGGTAGAGTGGGGCTTCAAGTTGTACATGAATTGCAAGAAAAGAAAATCCCATTTGTCGTTGTTGATAAAGATGAGAGTATATTGGAGCAGGAAAAGCTTTTATTTGTACACGGAGATGCAACGGAAGACCAAGTGTTACATCATGCTGGAATTTCAAAGGCAGCTGGTTTAGTTGCTATCGTAGCAAATGATGCTGAAAATGTATTTATTACATTAACGGCAAGGGGATTAAACGATGCAATTAAAATTGTGGCAAGAGCAGAAAAACCAGAAACTGAAGACAAATTAAAGCGTGCTGGGGCAAATAAGGTGATTAATCCATCTAGCATGGCAGGAATTCACATTGCAAAAGGTATTGCGAATCCGTTAACAGTTCATTATATTGATACAGTACTGTATGGCGTGGAGCAGTCATTTGTAATTGAAGAAATTGCAGTCGGCATAGGTTCTATTTTAGCTAGTAAATCGTTACTAGAGAGTGATGTGAGAAATCAATTTGATGTAACAATTTTAGCGATTTTGAGAAACGGGGATGTTATACATAATCCAACGGGGCAGGAAAAACTACAAGAACATGATATGATAATAGTATTTGGTTCAGTAGAGAAGCTGGGACAATTTGAGAAAGAACTACAAAGTAAGAGGTGATAAGGAATGCAAATATCGAGCGATAAGATTTTAAATAAAATGGCGAATGAAATTGCAAAGGCAAAAAGCAGTGAAGGACAACAATCAAAGGCGCATTTATTAGTTGTGCGAGCGTTATGTGATTTATTATTAGATGAACAAGCTGAGCCTTCTATGTATAGAGAACCTGAGGTTCAATCACAAGTAATTGGATCTCAGCCTATGACGACAGTTCAACCAGTTATGCCGGTTTCTGGAGAACCTGTATATATAAAAGAAGAAGGTGCAAATGGTAATTCATTATTTGATTTTTAAGGATTAAATCGTTTGGATTATATGTGAAAATTGCTTATTATAAAAATAAAAAGGGGAATTAAGATGAAAATTTTCTTTTTACTAGGTTGTATTGCGGCAGGGCTATCTGTTGCGTTAGGGGCTTTTGGAGCACACGGTTTAGAAAATAAAGTTTCTGCAAAAATGTTAGAAGTTTGGAAAACAGGCGTTACATATCAAATGTTTCATGCAGGTGGACTATTCGTAGTTGCTTTATTGATGGATAAAATTCAATCATCACTTTTAACTACTGCTGGCTGGCTTATGGTAGCCGGGATTATTATGTTTTCAGGTAGTTTGTATGCATTAAGTACGACAGGTATTAAGTTCTTTGGCCCAATTACACCTCTTGGTGGTGTAGCGTTTATTGTGGCATGGATCTTAGTCGGAACTGCAGTTGTAAAAGGATTATAAAAAACAAAAGCTGGCATACGCCAGCTTTTTTTTATGGTCTTGGAGCATAACTTGCTTGTTGACTAGGTAAATACGCAATTTCTTCTGGGAATTCTACATAATCTAAGTAAATCATTAATAGTAAATAACGTTTCCCTGATTGTGGCTCACTAATTACGATATGATCACGACCAGCTGCTTCGATAATACCTGTATAAGATTGTGTACCGAGTGAACTACCACGCTCATAAGTCATTACAACTGTGGCTTGCTTGCCCTTGTTCAAGCGAAGAATATTTTCAATATATGACTGTTCTAGAGGTAACATGCCTTGAGAAACAGCATATTGAGCTTGCGCAGCTTGTTGTTGCATTGCTTGCTGTTGTTGCTGTTGCTGTGGGGTCATTTGTTGCGGTTGTACGTAAGTTCCAGATGGTTGATAGAAACCTGTTCCGTAATACGGATTTTGTTGCTGTGCCATTCAAAAATCCCTCCTTATTATCAATCCTTAATATACGCCAGGACAATCCTCACCAGATGGCTGGAAGAAGCAGTGCTTTTTGAAGCGACCAGAGTTTTGTTGATTATACCAAGTCGGTGGACAAGGGCCTTCAGGTCTAAAAAACCATAAGGAAAAGTTGGCAGGCCAAAAACGTTGTCCTTGAATCGTTCGCCTTGCTAATGCGATATCTTGTTCTCTTGCACGTTGATAAAAATACCCTTTTTGCGTTGCCTCAAAACCTCCAGGGTTTTGATAAACCATTTGCCGTAAATTACGTATTTTTTTAAAATCTAAACAATTTCCGCGGACACGATTTACCCCAACGTTTCCGACCATCAACATTCCTTGTTGCCCTTCTCCTTCGGCTTCAGCACGCATTAGTCTAGCTAATAACTTTACATCTTCTTCGTTATAAGCAATAACGCCCATTATGTGTCACCTCTCTTTTTGGAATACCTTGTGGAAAGAGGTTTATCTCTAGATGAAGTGTGTAACAATTACTAGTTCATACGTATGAGGAAAAGGACTCAGATATGACAACCAAACGAAGTTTTACATGGAGAGAGGAAAATAAAAAAAGCTAGCGTGAGCTAGCTTTTCATCATTAAAATACTTTAGACCATAAGTTTGAGAAGAAATCACCAATAGAGCGCATTGTTAATACGAACCAATTTGCTTTTTCAACTTCTTCTGTCGTTTTTGCAGTAACTTTCATACTTTTACTACCGTCTAAGAAACCATACTTATCAGTTGATTCTAAAGTAATTGAGCCTACTTTGGCACCTTTCTTAATAGGAGCAACTAAATGTCCATCTTCAGCAAGAGATTTATCTACTTCAGTCCCAATTTTATAAGGATCTTTGCTACCTTTTTTTGCAATTACTGTTATTTCTTTTTCCGGTGCAACAGTTACTTGATCTTCTTTCCCTTTTACTACAGAAATTGTATTGTTTTTATTCACTTTTAGCTTTTGTTTTTCGAAATTATTAAACCCGTATTCGATTAATTCACGAGATTCTGTGAAGCGCTCATCCATTGATTTTGTTTTAATAATAACTGAAATAAGACGTACATCACCACGTTTAGCAGTAATAGTAAATCCGTATCCAGCTGTATCAGAACTTCCTGTTTTTAAACCATCTGTTCCTTCATAAGAGAAAGCGGCACCTGGTAACATCCAGTTCCAGTTTTCCATACGAATTGGTTTCGGATGATTATCTGGGAAGTTTCTAAATCTTTGTTTTGTATCCTCTAGCATTTCTGGATACTTTGTAATTATTGCTTTTGAAAGCATACCCATATCGCGAGCTGACATGGAATTTTCTCCATTCGGATCCGTTCCTTCAGGATGTTTTCCCTTTAAGTCAGCGTTATTTAACCCAGTAGCGTTTACAAATTTATATTTCTTTAACCCTAGTTTTTTTGCATGTTCATTTGCAAGATTTAAGAAGTTTTTCTCACTTCCTGCAAGAAGTTCTGCTAAGGCAATACTAGATCCGTTTGCAGAGAAGATAACGATAGAATGATATAATTCTCTTACAGTATATTGACGTCCCTTTTCAAACGGAACGTTAGAGAATTCATTATTACGTGAAACTTCATACGCGTAATCAGAAATGTTTACCTTTGTATCCCAAGTGGTTTTTCCTTCTTTAATTGCTTCTAATACAGCATAAACAACAATTAATTTTGACATACTAGCGATAGCTAGTAATTCATCTGGATTTTGTTCATGCAGTATTTTTCCTGTATCTGCATCAAATAGAAGTGCGGCGGCTGCCTCAATGTGTATTTTTTCTTCCGCATGGGATGTTGTTACTCCTAAGGAAGAAATTGACAATAAAAGTACTAGTAAAATAGACAAGATTTTCTTCATATAGATTATCACCTTCGCATCGTTATTAGCATGTAGCTCGTACCATTTTAGCATAAATTTGGATATAGAAAGGTTACAATTTTGTAAGGAATTTGAAAGGAATTTGTCGATTTTTGTTCAAATTTGCAGAGGAAAGAAGTTTTTTGAGGAGAAATATAGAGGATAATAAAAAAAGGAACGAAATTCGTTCCCTTTTTACGATTTACTCCGCATTAACGGGCAGTAAGATTCCTACCTCGCAATTCAGTGAAAGCAAAGAAGTTAGGAGGGGTATCAACAGCCCGTAAAAGCCCGATTGGTGAGGGCTGATTAAAGTTTCACTTTATATGTGTAAAAATTTCTCTACCTTTTCGTCTGGTAAAATGTTCCCAACGAAAAATGTTCCGAATTCACCATAACGAGCACTTACTTCATCGAAGCGCATTTCATATATAAGTTTTTTAAATTGAAGAACATCGTCAGCGAATAATGTTACGCCCCACTCAAAATCATCGAATCCAACTGATCCTGAAATAACTTGGCGTACTTTACCTGCGTACTGGCGACCGATTTTACTATGACTGTACATCATTTTTTTACGTTCTTCCATAGGAAGCATGTACCAGTTATCATCACCTTGGCGGCGCTTGTCCATTGGATAGAAGCAAATGTGATTTGCCTTTGGTAGTTCTGGATATAAGCGAGCTAAGATTTGTGGGTTTTGATATGGATCTTCATCAGCTGGAAGGTAGTTGCTTAGTTCAACAACAGATACGTAAGAGTATGCAGGAACCATATATTCAGCTAATGTTGTTTTATTCAATTCTGTCTCAATTTCATTTAACTCTTCCATTGTTGGACGTAAAATCATAAGCATAATATCAGCTTTTTGGCCAACAACAGTATACATTGCATGACTGCCTTTTTTCGCAGTAGATACTTTGTTCCATTTTTCAACGACATTTAAAAATTCAGACACAGCTTGTCCGCGTTCGTCGCTAGATAATGTTTTCCATGCAGCCCAATCAATAGAACGTAAATCATGTAAACAATACCAGCCATCTAACGTTGTTGTTGCTTCACTCATTCTATTCACCTCAGTTAATGATAGTTTTACACGTTAACTATAGCATATATAGTTTTAAAATCATCTATATAAAACCTTGGCGCATAAAATTGTCACATTTAAATTTGCTTTAAAATAGGAGGAGACAAGGCTTAAAGGGACTTTATTTTTAGGCTGAATTTTATGAAAATATAATCATTTTCATTTTATCTATTTTTTGGGAGCTATAAGTTTAAAATATAGAGGAAAAGCAGTATTCTTAAAGATAGAGTTTTTTAACATATGTAGGAGGGTTTATTCGTGAGCAACTTATTTACAACAGTAAAAGAAAAAGTTCAAGGAAAAGGCATTTCTATCGTACTTCCTGAAGGAACTGATGAAAGAATTTTAGGCGCTGCAGAGCGTTTAGCAAAAGAAGAGTTAGTAAAACCAATCTTAGTTGGTAATAAAGAAGAAATTAGCGCAAAAGCTGCTAGCATGAATTTAACATTAGCAGGCGTTGATATTTACGACCCAGCTACATACGAAGAAATGGATGCAATGGTAGCATCTTTCGTTGAACGCCGTAAAGGTAAAGCAACTGAAGAAGACGCTCGCAAAATCCTTAAAGACGAAAACTACTTCGGTACAATGCTTGTATACATGGGCAAAGCACACGGTTTAGTAAGTGGTGCAGCTCATTCTACAGCTGATACAGTTCGTCCAGCACTTCAAATCATTAAAACAAAACCAGGCGTTACAAAAACTTCTGGCGTATTCATCATGGTACGTGAAGAAGAGAAATATGTATTCGCTGATTGTGCAATTAACATTGCACCAAACAGCCAAGATTTAGCTGAAATTGGTATCGAAAGTGCGAAAACTGCTGAACTATTCGGTATTGATCCACGCGTTGCTATGTTAAGCTTCTCTACAAAAGGTTCTGCGAAATCTCCAGAAACAGAAAAAGTTGTAGAAGCAACTCGCATTGCAAAAGAAATGGCTCCTGAATTAACTTTAGATGGAGAATTCCAATTCGATGCTGCATTCGTACCATCTGTAGCTGAGAAAAAAGCTCCAGGTTCTACAATTCAAGGTGATGCTAACGTATTCGTATTCCCAAGCTTAGAAGCTGGTAATATTGGCTACAAAATCGCTCAACGTTTAGGTAACTTCGAAGCAGTAGGACCAATCTTACAAGGTTTAAATATGCCTGTAAATGACCTGTCTCGCGGATGTAACGAAGAAGAAGTGTACAAGTTAGCTTTAATTACAGCAGCTCAAGCACTTTAATTCTATAATGAATTGAAATAAAGACCGTCGCTATTATAGCGACGGTCTTTATTTTTCTAAGCCAAGTGCTTTATTGTTACGATCAATAATACGTTGTAAATTCGTCTCATATAAAGGAACTTCATCTACTGTTAATTGAGATGGTGTTAACTTTGGAGCGAATTGCTGCAGTGTTTTTAAAAGGCGCATCATTAAATCTTGTACTGTAATGGTTTCGCCAAGTAATTCTGAAAGTGAAGCCATCGTGCTCGGTACAATTTCAGGATACGTAAAGCGTGTTTCTTCTCCTTGGATTGCTAGGTTGTAGAAATCACGAACGAGTGCGGCACGTTCAGCACCACTTCCTGTAGCACAAAGATAAATCTGGACAGCGACACCGCCGCGAATACGGCGCTGTGAAATGCCAGCAAATTTTTGATTGCGAATACTTAAGTCATAGCTACCAGGACAGTAAGAACCAACGATTTCTTTTGCCTCGATTGTAACATCGTAATCGTTTAACATTTCCTTAATTAAATGCCACATTGTATCGTATCCAAGATCAATATCAATACCTTTTTCCGTCTCTTGGAATAAAAGTGATACGTTTAAAACCCCTTCATCAAGTACGACTGCAAGTCCACCGGAATTACGAACGATAACATTGAAGTTGTTTTCTTGTAAAAAGGAAATACCTTCTTCCAAGTGTGGTAGGCGTGAATCTTGAATGCCAAGAACAATTGTATTGTGATGAACCCAAGAACGCATTGTTGCAGCTGATTGACCATTTCCGATACTTGTACATAATGTGTCATCCATTGCGAATGACTGCAATGCATGGAATGTTGGTCCCAAACTAGACTGATCTACAATACGCCACTCTGGCTGAGATAAAATGGAACGGGAATTGCTCATATAACTAACCCCTTATCTTTAAAATGACAATCTCTATTATAGCAAAAAATAATGAAATTAGTTTTTAAGAGGGAACCTTACTGAATTGTAAGGTTGTTGTAAGGAAAGTGAATTGGTTAAACTAGCTGCGGTGGTTAAACTAAGAAATGTAATTATGATTTCAGGAGGAATACAAATGAAAAAAGTGAAATTAGGACTCGTAGCGATTATGTCAGCTGCTGTATTTAGTGGTTGTTCTATTATGGATATGATTGCACCACAAGCAAAGGGCGTTGTTATGTATGGAGATGAAACTGGCGTTCAAAAAACAATGGATCAATATAAAGATAAAATTGAATCCCAAAGTAAATTTGAAGCAAAACTAGGTACTGTCAATGAGAAAAAGGTTTTAATTATGAATAAAACAACAGCTGAAAAAATGGTAAAAGAAAATATGCTGAAAAAGGTAGTAAAAGAAGATGTGGAACCAATTAAAGCATTGCCATCTGTTTCAGATGAAGTGGGAGTAGTATTCGCTAAAGAGGAACAAAAAGATGTAGTAATTGATGGAAAGAAAATGAAGTATGAAGGTAATGTAGTAATCGGTGATGCGCGTAAATATACAGATATGTATGCGGTTGTTAGTGATGCCGAATATACAAAGATAAATGAACCGGTAAAAACGATTGGATTAGCAGCCTTTAAAGAAAATCCAAAGGAAAAGATTTTCCCAGATATAAAGAAAGGTTCTAACGTAGAAGAAGCACATATGGTGGAAGTGAAATAATAAAAAGGATGCATGTAATGCATCCTTTTTATTCTGCGATTTTTTCTAAATTACCGTTTCGATCCATTCGGAAAGATGTTTGAGAACGTTCTTCGTCATCCATGACTGCCAACTTACGAGCGCGGTTCATAATGTTCATAAGTGTTTCATAATCTTCTTGTACAGTATGAGATTGTGCTTCTAATTTTTCTAGTTTCTTTTCTAGTTCTTCATTTCGAAGGATTTGTGATTTAATTTCTTGTTTCAATCTCGTATTCTCGTTTTCAAGAGCTGTTACTTTTATATTTGAAGATCCGACGGTTTGTAAAAAATAAATAACATCTTGCATTGTCATAGAGCCTTTTGCAGTAGGAACAGTAGGTTCTTGATATGGAATAGCTTCTTTATATTGTACAATTGATTCCTCTTGCACGAATTCTTCATAGTCAGTTATCGAATCTGAAGCTGGTGGTGTATAAAGTAAACGTTTTTTCGCTTGTTCACCGCTTGCAGCACGCATTTTATCTTTACGATGTTTTTTTGCTAGTTGAAGAGCTTGTTCATAGCTATAGCGGACAACAGCATTCCAACGGAAACCACAGGCAGCCGATGTACGATTTAATTGATCACCCACTTCTTCAAATGCATTTAATTGAGTACTTCCTTCTCGAACGTGACGAAGTACAGTTTCAGCAAGTAATAAATCATCCTCATCCGTCCAAGCATCTTGTCTTACTTTCATAGATTCAACTCCCTTTCTTTTTATGAACTTCCTATTTTTATAATGGGCAAAAAAATGAGCTTTTATACAAAGCTTTTAAAAATATGGTAGATTTCGATGAAAGGTATAAATTTTGCCAAGAATGACGTAAGCTTCTGTAGGAGAACATATAAATATGTAGCATTATATGAAGAAAGAGCTTTATAGGGAAACTTGCAACGAGCTTCAAAGAGCGGTAAAATACCATTTAGTGTTTATTTTTAAATGTACTTGAGAAAAGTTTAAAATAGAGGAAGTGTTATATAATGGGGAACGAATTTCGTGTGTGTGATGATTGTCAGGCAACGAACGTTAAAACATTGATTCCGAAGTTGAAAAAAGTAGATTCATGTGCAACGATTGAAGTTGCGTGTCAGTCTTACTGTGGCCCTGGTCGTAAAAAATCATTCGCATTTGTAAATAATCGTCCAGTTGCGGCTCCAACAGAAGATGAATTAATTGTAAAAATTGAAGCAAAGTTAAATAAGTAAGAAAAGGAAGAGTGAACAGATTACTCTTCTTTTTTTATGCCCATAAGAGGAATGAGTTATTCTACGAAAATACAATTGAGTAGATTAACATTCAATGAAGGAGGGGCATTATCTGTTCATTCGAATTTCAATTTATATAAATTTATATTTCAAAATAATGGTTGACAGTCTTTTGAAGCGATAGGTAGAATAGAAGGTGTCTGATTCTGAGAATCATTATCAGGAAAAGAACAATTCATCTAATTTTTTTATTGCTATTTGAGAATAAATTTCATTTCATTAAATATATGTTGTTGGTTAGGATGGTTGAGGGATGGAAGCGAGCGCAAGGAGTATAGAACAGCAAGATGTGAATGTTAAAGAGATTAAGAGCAGACCGCTCATTGCTTCTATTATTTTAATAGTAGGTACAATTTTGTTAGCTTTAAGCATGGCAGTTTCTATTTCGTTTGGAGCGGCAGATATTAGTTTAAAGACTGTATGGCAAGCTGTGTTTCAGTTTGACGGTTCTATTACGCATCATAACGTAATTCAAGAACTTCGCATGCCTAGAGCAATAGGGGGCGTAGTTGCAGGTGCCTTTTTAGCGGTATCGGGGGCAATTATGCAAGGTATGACGCGAAATCCACTTGCTTCTCCATCATTAATGGGGATTACAGATGGGGCTGTATTTGGGATTGCAATTATGTATGCATTCTTCCCTAATTCACCTTATTTAATGTTCGTTATCGCATCTTTTATTGGAGCGGCGTTTGGGGCGGCCATTGTATATGGTGTTGGGTCTTCTTCACCAGGTGGATTAACGCCTGTGAAGTTAGCTTTAGCAGGAGCGGCAATTAGTGCTTTATTAGGGGCCATTTCATCTGGAATTGCGTTATATTTCAACCTTGCTCAAGAGGTGAGTATGTGGAATGCAGGCGGAGTTGCTGGAGTGAAATGGGAAAGTATTAATATGTTAGTACCGATTGGTCTTGTTTGTCTCTTTATTGCAATTATAATGTCAAGGTATATTACAATTTTAAGCTTCGGTGAAGAAATTGCGATTGGACTTGGTCAAAATACGACATTAATTAAATTTATCGGAACAGTACTTGTTCTTGTGTTAACAGGTTCTGCAGTTTCTATGGCAGGATCGGTTGGATTTGTTGGTCTTGTAATCCCACATATGACTCGTTTCCTTGTAGGCTCAGACTATAGATGGGTTATTCCATGTTCTGCGGTCTTAGGCGGACTGTTAATTGAATGTGCAGATATGTTATCTCGCGTTATTAATCCACCGTTTGAAACGCCAATTGGAGCAATTACAGCGCTAATTGGGGTTCCATTCTTCCTCTACTTAGCACGTAACGAAGGGAGAGGGAAAATGTGAGGACAAGTGTCTTAACAAAAAAGAACGTTTCGGTTTTAACAATTTTAGTAGGATTAATCGTTACTGTATTTTTAGTAAGTTTAAATACAGGGACATTTAAAATACCACCAATGGACGTATTAAAGTCATTGGTTGGACTTGGGGCTGAAGATCAGTCTGTTATTTTATTTGAATTCCGTATGCCACGCATGGTTATTGCTATATTAGTCGGATCTGCTTTAGCGATGTCAGGTGCGATTTTGCAAGGGTTATCACGAAATCCACTTGCTGATCCAGGTATTATCGGTATTAACGCTGGAGCGGGATTAACAGTTGTTATATTCGTCTACTTTTTCTTCGGGAAAGTTGGGACTGGTACATTTTTATCTGTATTTATCCTTCCATTCTTCGCGTTAGTTGGTGCGATATTAGCAGCAGTTATTATTTATTTACTAGCATGGAAAGACGGCGTTTCATCAACGAGATTAATACTAGTTGGTATCGCTGTTGCAGCTGGGTTTGGTGCTGTTAGTTTAATTTTTTCTATGAAGATGACATCTAACGATTTCCGTTTTGCGACGATTTGGTTAGCAGGAAGTTTGTGGGGAACAGATTGGAAGTTCGTGCTAAGTGTACTTCCGTGGATGGTTATTTTCTTGCCACTTGCTATTAGTAAGGCGCACATATTAAATGTAATGAACCTAGGCGACTCTACAGCTGTTGGCCTTGGTGTAAATGTAGAAAAAGAAAGACGTAAATTATTATTTATTGCAGTTTGTTTAGCTGGGGCATCTGTCGCTGTTGCCGGAGGAATTGGTTTTATCGGTTTAATGGCTCCGCATTTAGCGAGGCGTCTTGTTGGTGGTAAACATCAAATTATGCTGCCTACTGCTGCACTAATAGGGACGTTTTTACTTTTATTCGCAGACGTAATTTCAAGAAGTGTGTTAACAACTTCAGAAATACCAGTCGGTCTTGTTATTTCTGTAATTGGTGCACCATATTTCATATACTTACTTATGAAGACAAAATAAAGGGAGGCTTTTTGTATGGCAACTTTAGCGGTTGATGCGGTATCTGTTGGCTATAATGAAGGGTTAATTATTGATGGATTAACAGTTGAAATTCCGGAAGGGAAAATTACAACAATTATTGGACCAAATGGTTGTGGGAAGTCCACATTATTAAAAACGGCTTCTCGTATTTTGAAGGCGAAAAAAGGTACTGTTTACCTTGACGGAAAAGCAATTGAGAAACAACCAACGAAAGAAATCGCAAAGAAAATGGCGATTTTACCACAGACTGCAGAAGTGCCAACTGGCCTTACTGTGTTTGAGCTTGTTTCATATGGACGCTTTCCTCATCAAAAAGGATTTGGAACGTTGAAAGAAGAGGATTATCGTTACATTCATTGGGCACTTGAAGTGACGGGAATGACAGAATTCGCAAATCGTCCAGCAGAGGCGTTATCAGGTGGGCAACGTCAACGCGTATGGATTGCGATGGCTCTTGCACAAGGAACAGAATTACTTGTATTAGATGAACCGACAACGTACTTAGATATGGCGCATCAATTAGAAGTATTAAACTTATTGAAAAAGTTAAATGAAGAAGAAGGTAGAACGATTGTTATGGTTATCCATGATTTAAACCATGCTTCTCGTTTCTCAGATCATATGATTGCATTAAAAGCAGGTAAGTTAATGAAACAAGGAACGCCAGACGAAGTGATGACGAGTGAAACACTTCGTAACGTATTTGAGATTGAAGCTCAAATCGTTCCATGTCCAGTAAACTGTAAGCCAATTTGTTTAACATACGATTTAATGATGATTAATAATCAATTACGTAAAAAAGCATAAATAGCCCCCCTCTTAGAGAGGGGGACTTCTAATGGACGTTGAGCTTCTTATATACGAATGGGAAGTTGAACGCCCTTTAGAATGGGTTAATAACAACAATTAATAAGTATATATTGATTGAATGTTATCCTCGTTTCTTATAGTTCATTGTAACTTATAAGAGAAATACAGCTAGAAGGAGTGGGAACATGAAGAATTTTAAAATGGCACTATTAGCAATGGTACTAGTCGTTACTTCTGTACTATTTGCAGCTTGTTCTAACAAAGAAGAAGCGAAGAAAGCAGATGCGAAGGATGCGAAAACTGAAGAGCGCACTGTACAACACGCAAAAGGGGAAATTAAAATCCCTGCAAATCCAAAGAAAATTGCTGACCTTAGTGGTTCAACAGAAGAATTATTAATTTTTGGTATGAAACCAATTATTACTGCTAATACATCTCAAGAAAAAATTGATGCACATATTGAAAAGAAATTAAAAGACGTAAAACCAGTTGGCTCTGCTTGGGGCGATAAAATTAACATCGAAGCAGTAGCTGCTGCAAAGCCAGACTTAATTCTTGTAAACAATCGTCAAGAAAAGATCTATGATCAATTATCTAAAATTGCACCAACAGTTATGTTGAAAACTCCATTAGACCAATGGCGTCCAAAATTCGAAGAAGTAGGTCAGATCTTCGGTAAAGAGAAAGAAACAAAAGAATGGTTCAAACAGTATGATGAAAAAGCAAGCAAATTACATGACAAAATCGTTGCGAAAACTGGCGATGCAACATTCATGAAAATGGCTGCATATCCAAATGCTTTCCGTGTATACGGTGACTACGGTTACGGTAGCGTAATCTTTAATGACTTGAAATTACCAGCAGTTAAAGGTACACCAACAGATAAACCATTAGTACAAGTACAAAAAGAAGCTTTAATCGATTACAACCCCGATTACCTATTTGTATTTACAACTGGTGACGGTTCTCAGCGTCTAAAAGAATTCCAAGAAGAATCGATTTGGAAAAATATGAATGCTGTTAAAAACAACCACGTATTTACAATTAAAAACGAAGACTTAAACAAAGGTTACTTCCCTCTAGGTAAAGAAATGATCTTAGATGAAGTTGCTGAATTCGTTTTAGGGAAATAATATATAAAAAGAAATCACTTTTACTTCGGTAAAAGTGATTTTTTCTTTATATAAGGGCAATTAATATAGTCTTTCATTTCTTTCTGTTTCCTATTTCGTTTATAATATATAGTAAGAATGCAGTAAAGAAAGGGGGATGTCGGAAGGTGGTATATTTAAACGACAAACTCAGCGAAACAAAAGTGTTTAAAGACCCGGTACATAAATATGTGCACGTGCGCGATCGTGTTATTTGGGATTTAATCGGAACGAAAGAATTTCAACGCTTGCGCCGTATTAAGCAGCTTGGAACGACATTTTTTACATTTCACGGTGCAGAGCATAGTCGCTTTACTCATTCGTTAGGTGTATATGAAATTATTCGTCGTATGATTGATGATGTGTTTGATGGCAGACCGAACTGGAATGCTGAAGATAGATTGTTATGTTTATGTGCGTCCTTACTTCATGATGTCGGTCACGGCCCATTTTCTCACTCGTTTGAAAAAGTATTTTCATTAGATCATGAGAAATTTACGCAAAAAATCATCGTTGGAGATACGGAAATTAATCGCGTATTAAGTCGTGTGGATAAAGACTTTCCACAAAAGGTGGCCGATGTAATCGCAAAAACATCTACTAATAAATTAGCGATTAGCATGATTTCCAGTCAAATTGATGCAGATCGTATGGACTATTTATTAAGAGATGCGTATTTCACTGGCGTAAAGTATGGAAATTTTGATATGGAACGTATACTGCGTGTCATGCGTCCATACGGCAATCAAGTAGTTATTAAAAATAGTGGTATGCATGCTGTTGAGCATTATATTATGAGTCGTTATCAAATGTATTGGCAAGTATATTTCCACCCGGTAACGCGCAGTGCCGAAGTTATTTTAACGAAGATTTTACACCGTGCAAAATCATTGCACGAGAAGTATTATACATTTAAAAATCATCCGGTTCATTTCTATTCTTTATTTGAAGAAGAAGTAACAGTAGAGGATTATTTAAAGTTAGACGAGAACGTTATGTATTATTACTTCCAAGTATGGCAAGACGAAGAAGATCCAATTTTAAGTGATTTATGCCGTCGTTTTATGAATCGAAACTTATTTAAATATGTAGAGTTTACAGATCAGCACGGTTTAGATAATTGGATGGAATTAAGTAGTTTATTTAAAAAGATTGGGCTTGATCCAGAATACTATTTAGTAGTTGATTCAACATCCGACTTACCGTATGATTTTTACCGTGCTGGTGAAGAAGAAGAACGTCTGCCAATCTTACTTCTTATGCCAAATGGGGAGCTTAGAGAGCTTTCACGTGAATCGGATATTGTTGAAGCAATTACTGGCAAGAAGAGAAGAGATCAAAAATTATTCTATCCGCATGATTTAATCTATGAAGATGGAAGAAAAGGAAAATATAAAGAGAGAATCATCGAGTTACTAGAAGGAAAAAAATAAGAAGCAGCTAAGAGCTGCTTCTTATGAAAGAACTTGAAATTATTTGTCGCTTAAGCGTTTTCCGCCAACTGCATAATGGTTTTTAGACATTTCTTCGATGAAAACAACGATGTTTTCTTCAGGAGCACCAGTTGTTTCGCTTACTGCTGCTGTTACTTTCTCAGCAAGAGCTTTCTTTTGTTCTTCTGTGCGTCCTTCTAGCATTTTCACTGTTACGTATGGCATATATAATCGCTCCTTTTATGTAAGTTACACTCTTATTATAGCGGATTATGGGGAAGAACAATCGAAAAAACAAATATTTTCTTTTTTGGACATATTGAAGAGGAGTTGGAGTATGGATCAGTTATTTAGATATCCATTGCAAGAAATCCCGTTGGTAGCAATGGCGATTATTATTGCATTATCAGTGCATGAATTTGCGCATGCATATGTTGCATATAAATTTGGAGACGATACAGCAAAGAGGCAAGGCCGTTTAACTTTATCACCGATGGCACACTTAGATCCTATCGGGATGATTGCTGTATTAATTCTTGGTTTCGGTTGGGCAAGACCGGTACCAGTTAATCCGTATAATTTTAAAAGACCACGTCTTGCGGGAATATTAGTTTCGATTGCAGGGCCAATTAGTAATTTAATTTTAAGTGCAATTGGTTTAATTATTTTGTATAGCTTAATAGTATTCGGAATATTTGATGCAATTCCAGTTGCAGTAGCTGATACATTAGAGAGATTCTTTGAACTCTTTATAATGTTAAATATTGTTTTACTTGTATTCAACTTATTACCAATCCCACCACTTGATGGATATCGCGTCGTGGAGGATTTAGCGCCAGCAAATATTCGTGCGAAAATGACGCAGTATGAAAAATATGGAGCAATTGCGTTATTAATTCTCGTTATTACACCGCTTAGCAATTACACGATCCAACCTATTTTCCAAGTAGTTATTCCGCATGTATTAATGTTTTTACAAAATATCATTGCGCCTATTTTCAGGCTTTTCTAATCAGTAAGCGAGGAGGACTTTACATATGACAGAGAAAAAGAAAAAAATCGGTTTTAATATCGTGAAAAATGATTCAACAGATGGACATGGTGGTTTTGGCGTTGGGGCATTAAGTCTAGAAAACATTTCGCCTGTATTTGTCGATGTACTAGAGAAAACAGCATTTGTTGATATCGGTGCGATGCATGCGCGTAGTACAGTCGAAAAAGGTATTAAGTTTTTAACAAATAAAGATGAAGTTCCAAACGGAAAACCATTTTGGCTTGTGTGGGTAACGATTGAAAGAACTGCGACAGGTGCTTATTATGCAGGTGTAACAGCTTGTGAAATGACAGTTGACCGTGAAATTCGCCGCGGATATAAATCACTTCCAGAGCACGTAAACAAAATGGATAAATCAATGAAGCGTCACATTATGGTTGACCATATGGATGAATCATCTAAAAAAGTACTTGGTACGTTCTTGAAAGAACATAATGAAGCAATTTGGAACGAATCTAGTGAAGAATTGCGCCGTGCATTATTAAGTGAATAAAAAATAGCTGACGGATACCCGTCAGCTATTTTTTTTACCAAGGAAGATATTTTTTCCACCAACTTGTTTTTTTCTTTTCTTCAGTTGTCTTTTCAAATTCTTCTTTATCATCAACATGATCCATACAATATTCAGTTGGTTCTGTACCTTTTGCGAAATACATTTTAACTGAAATGGGACAGTTTTTTGTAGCGATTTTTCCGTTTTCAGGGTTAATATCGACTGCAACGACGTCACTTGGCTGTTTAAACTCTTTTTTAGGTTGTCCATCTAAGCCTTTTTCCATCGTATCGGTCCATATTCTTTTTGCATATCCTTGTTCTGCTACATTTGAAATCGATTTAGGTTGATCGTATCCAACCCATACACCAGTGACGATTTGCGGGGTAAATCCAATCATCCAACTATCTGTTTCAGTAGAACCAGACTTTCCGGCATATGTTCTTGATAGCTTTGATAACATCGATTGACCAGTTACAGCAGCGTAACTGCTTAGTTTTTTATTAAACATACCCGTCATCATTTCTTCCATCACAAACGCTTTGCTCTTATCAAGAACTTGCTTACTTTCCAAATGAGCATCGTATAACATATTTCCTTCATGGTCCATAATGCGGCGAATAAACACTGGTTTTACTTCTTTTCCACCGTTTGCGAACATGCTATAAGCGTTAACCATTTCAATTGGTTTTACAGGAGATGTACCGAGAGCAAGAGACGGAACATCTTTTAATGCGGTAGTAATACCGAATTGCTTCGCTGTCTTTGTAAGAATGTCTTCGCCTAAAAATAAATTGGTCTTCACGGCATATACGTTATCAGAGACCGCAAGAGCTTGCGCCATTGTTACAAAATCGTCTGCATAATAGTCTTTATAGTTTTTCGGTTTATACTTGGAAACACCGTCACCTAAAGTGAATACGGTATATTCGCTTTTTAAGCGCGTAGCAGGGGTGAATCCTCGTTCTAATGCCGCGTAATACAGGAATGGCTTAAACGTAGAGCCGGGTTGTCGAGCAGCCTGTGTAGCCCTGTTAAATTGACTCGTATTATAATCAGTTCCACCAACAAGGGCAGCTACTTCACCTGTTTTTGGATTCATAGAGACGAGCGCAGTTTGTATGTTTGTTGTGTCGGGTATGTGATCTTTTACAGCTTGCTCTGCGACCGATTGTAATTTAGGGTCTAGCGTTGTATAAATACGCAAACCACCTTTTTGTAATGCTTGTTCATCTAATCCGATATCACGAAGAAGAGAAGCTTGTACAGCATCTTGGAAATAAGGTGCGACCTCTGCCACTTTTTTCGTATCTAATGAGGCGAAAGTTAGTGGCTCTTTCTTCGCTGAAGTTGCTTGTTTCTTTGTAATGTAACCCTGTTCTACCATTTCATCTAATATGAGAGATTGCCGTCCTTTCGCGCGATCCCCTTTTAAAAAGGGAGAGTAGACACTAGGTCCTTTCGGAATACCTGCGAGCATACTAGCTTCAGCTAATGTTAGTTCTTTTGCTGTTTTATCGAAATATAGACGAGACGCAGCTTCGATTCCGTAAGCACCATGCCCGTAATAAATTGTATTTAAATATCCTTCTAAAATATGATTTTTATTATAGTTCACTTCAAGGCGAATTGTGTACATCGCTTCTAATAGTTTACGTTTCCACGTTTTATCATGATCTAAGTATAGGTTACGAGCATACTGTTGTGTAATCGTACTAGCACCTTGGACCTTTGCCATCGCTTTTAAATCGGCAACAATAGCACCAGCAATACGTTTCATGTCAAAGCCATGATGTTTGTAGAATCGTTGATCTTCGATAGATAGTGTCGCCTCTTTTACATAAGGAGAGATTTCATTGAGAGATACATTGTAACGTTTTTGCATTTCATTACTTTGTCCGATAACAGTGTCATCATTAGCGTAAAAGACACTTGTTTGCGGGACAGCAACAGGAGGAGGTCCCATAATTTTTGCAACTATAATAATAACAAAAAAGGAAAAAACGAAAAAAAGAACAGAAGAAAACATTACGGTGAAGAAAAGACGTTTATATTTTTTAAGTTTCGGATTCATAGTTTGATCCATCTTTTTCAGCCCCTCAATACTAATACACACATTATTGTATTAGTATTGAGGGTTTTCGGTTATTTTAAACAATGAAATTTCGAAAACAAAAAGCTCCTTCAATTAAGAAAGGAGCTCAAAGGCACGTGCTGGCCAATCGGTAATAATGACATCTACGCCATAGTCAATCATAGTTTGTAAATCTTTGTATTCGTTAATTGTATAAGGGCGGAAAACGTACCCTTGTTTTTGCGCTAGTTGAACAAATTCCTTTGTTAGCAGTTGAAAGTTTGGGTGTAAACCAGTTGCTTCTCTAGTTTTTGCTTCAGCGATAGCATCAGCAAGTGGTGTATCATATAAAATCGCTCTTGGGATCTCAGGAGCAATCTCTGCTAATAATGAAACAGATTCGTGGTTAAATGAGGAGAATACAATTTGATTTGATAGATGATATTCTCGAACAAGAGCCACAACTTTTTCTTCAATATTTGGATAGTGAATCACGTCTGTTTTTAATTCAATATTGAGTTGTAAACTTGTTGTAGATAGCCAAATGAATACTTCGCGTAATGTTGGGATTTTTGCTTCATGGAAAGAAGGGTCTTTATGGCTGCCAGCATCTAAAGCTTGTAATTCCGCTACTGTTTTTTCAGAAACAAGACCGATGCCATTTGTTGTGCGATCTACCGTTTCATCGTGAATTACGACAAGTTCACCATCTTTTGATAGGTGGACATCAAGTTCAATTCCATGGGCACCAACGCGTTCTGCTTCTTGGAAGGCAATCATCGTATTTTCTGGATGTGTTCCTTTTACCCCGCGGTGAGCGAAAATAAGTGGTTTATTCATACGGAAATCTCCTTATCGTTTCTTTTCTTTCATTATGAAACTGCTTTTGGAAAAATACAATTGAATGGGATAAACATTTACAAAAGTCTAACAGTTGCACAAAAGTTAACGTTAACGTAAAATGTAATAATCAAGTGAAGGGAGGAATAAACATGTATAAAATTGATGAAGTCACAAAGCAAGTTGGTTTAACAAAACGTACACTTCGTTATTATGAGGAAATTGGTTTAATTCATCCCCCTGAACGTAGTGAGGGGAACATTCGCCTGTATACAGACGAGGATATCGCTAGAATTAAAAGAATTGTGGAAGCGAAAGAAGTGTTGGGGATTACGCTTCAAGAAATGCAACATTTTTTATCGTTAAAAGAAAGAATGGAGCAAAGAAGAAATAGTGAGAATCCCCGTGACCGTGAAGTGATTCAAGAAATTAAAGAGATGCTTGAAAAACAAGTGCAAACGCTAGACGAGAAAATGGAGCAAATGCAGCGTGTGAAGGCAGAGTTACAAGAAAGTTTAAATCGAGCAGTTATATTTTTAGAGAATACAAAAGGAGAGTAATCAAAATGGAGAGCAAACAAAAACTAGGGAGATTGATTACAGTGGTGGCTACCTTCCTTGCCTTTTCGGGTATAGGGGTAGTCGACCCAATCTTACCAAGCATCGCTGAGCAAATTGGTGCATCGCATTGGCAAGTAGAGATGTTATTTACAGCATATATTTTAACGATGGCAATTATGATGTTACCAGCTGGAATATTCGCATCAAGATTTGGTGATAAACGAATGATGACGATTGGTCTTGCGATCGTAACTGTATTTGCGTTTATATGTGGTATATCGCAAACGATTGCTCAATTATCTCTTTTCCGTGCGGGATGGGGATTAGGAAATGCGATGTTCTTCGCAACGGCGATGACATTATTGATTGCATTAAGTAAAGAAGTTCATGAAGCAGTAGGATTATATGAAGCAGCTATCGGTTTAGGGATGGCAGGCGGACCGCTATTAGGCGGGATATTAGGTGGACATTCTTGGCGTTACCCATTTTTTGCGACGAGTATTTTAATTTTCTTAGCATTTATTTTAGTTTTCTTTTTTGTAAAAGAGCCGGAGCGAAAAGTGAAGCGTAAAGCGGCAGGCGTAGGGGAATTACTTAACCTAGTGAAATATAAACCGTTTATGCAAGGTGCAATTTCAGGAATGTTATACTACTATGGATTTTTCGTTGTGTTAGCATATTCACCACTGATTATGCATTTATCTGCTATTCAATTAGGGTTTGTATTTTGCGGATGGGGATTAGCGTTAGCTTACGGTTCTGCAATTTTAGCTCATAAGCTAGAAGGTAAATATGAGCCGAAAGCATTGTTGAAAGGTAGTTTACTCGTATTTGCGCTTTTCTTAATCGCACTATTCTTTGTGAAAGTTATGTGGTTACAAATTGTATTAATTGTTCTATCAGGATTAGCGTCGGGATTAAATAATGCATTATTTACAAGTTATGTAATGGATATTTCACCTTATGAAAGATCTGTTACATCAGGTGTTTATAACTTCGTTCGTTGGTTAGGTGGCGCAATTGCTCCAATCTTATCAGGAATCATCGGCCACACTGTTTCACCACAAAGTCCGTTTTTAGTTGGTGGAATTGTCGTGTTAGTCGGTTGTGTAATGATTTTAATTCCGATTCGAAAACCGGTAGAAGTAGAGAGAAAAGCCCTTTCTTAAGAAAGGGTTTTCTTTATACATATATGTTAGAACCCTCTGACTAAAATATATTTTCGGTATTTTTGTACTTTTAACTATACTTTTTGGATGTTTTGTTTTATTTTTGTTAGGGGACATTAATGATGTCCTTATTATAAATTTGCATTGAAAGGCGTGATTGTACGATGGAACTATGGTTCACTGAAAAACAAACAAAACATTTTGGGATTACGGCGCGTATTAACCGCACATTACATACGGAGCAAACAGAATTCCAAAAACTTGATATGGTTGAAACGGAAGAGTTCGGAAACATGCTTATTTTAGATGGCATGGTTATGACAACAGAAAAAGATGAGTTCGTTTATCATGAAATGGTAGCGCACGTACCTTTATTTACACATCCAAACCCTGAAAACGTATTAGTTGTAGGTGGTGGCGATGGCGGTGTTATTCGTGAAGTGTTAAAACACCCAAGTGTAAAGAAAGCAACTCTTGTTGAAATCGATGGAAAAGTAATTGAGTACTCTAAACAATACTTACCATCAATTGCAGGCGCATTAGATAATGAGCGTGTAGAAGTAAAAGTAGGAGACGGTTTCCTACACATCGCAGAAAGTGAAAATGAATATGACGTAATTATGGTAGATTCTACTGAGCCAGTAGGCCCAGCAGTAAACCTATTTACAAAAGGCTTCTACGCTGGAATTTCAAAAGCGTTAAAAGAAGATGGTATTTTCGTTGCACAAACGGACAACCCTTGGTTTACACCAGAACTAATTACAACTGTGTTTAAAGACGTAAAAGAGATCTTCCCAATTACTCGTTTATACACAGCGAACATTCCAACTTACCCAAGCGGTCTTTGGACGTTCACAATTGGATCTAAAAAACATGATCCATTAGAAGTAAGTGAAGAGCGTTTCCACGAAATCGACACGAAATACTACACAAAAGAATTACACAATGCAGCATTCGCATTACCGAAATTTGTTGGCGATCTAATTAAGTAAGAGAATCGTATTGAACAAATAAAGTGTAAGTAGCTCATTTAAGGTGTTTGTCCAGAAGACTTGAACATGCTAGCTATTTACACTTCTGTAAAGAAAATCGTCTTCTTATTGTTAAAAAAGAAGACACCGGTAAATCGAGAAAGAGGAGCAGCTCGCTCCAAATTTGAGAAATATGAAAGGTTGGGATACCTTAAGTTCCACATAAGGAGGAAAAGAATATGCGTTTTGATGAAGCTTATTCAGGTAAAGTATTTATTAAAAGTCATCCAAGTTTTGAAGAGTCAAAGGTAGTTATTTACGGGATGCCTATGGATTGGACAGTAAGTTACCGTCCAGGATCTCGCTTTGGCCCTGCACGTATTCGTGAAGTATCAATCGGTCTTGAAGAATATAGCCCATATTTAGATCGTGAACTAGAAGAGGTAAAATATTTTGATGCGGGCGATATCCCATTACCATTCGGAAACGCACAACGCAGCATAGATATGATTGAAGAGTATGTATCAAAACTTTTAGATGCCGATAAGTTTCCACTAGGTCTCGGCGGTGAGCACTTAGTGTCTTGGCCAATTTTTAAGGCAATGGCAAAAAAATATCCGGATTTAGCTATCATCCATATGGATGCTCATACTGATTTACGAGAATCGTATGAAGGGGAGCCTTTATCCCACTCTACACCAATTCGTAAAGTGTGTGATTTAATTGGTCCGGAAAACGTATATTCTTTCGGTATTCGTTCTGGAATGAAGGAAGAATTCGAATGGGCAAAAGAAGTAGGTATGAACTTATATAAATTTGACGTATTAGAACCGTTAAAAGAAGTATTGCCGAAACTTGCAGGACGCCCAGTCTATGTCACAATTGACATTGACGTATTAGACCCAGCTCATGCTCCTGGAACAGGAACGTTAGAAGCTGGAGGTATCACATCTAAAGAATTATTAGATTCCATCGTAGCAATTGCAAATTCAAATATAAATGTAGTTGGAGCAGACTTAGTAGAAGTAGCTCCTGTCTACGACCATAGTGATCAAACACCAGTCGCAGCAAGCAAATTCGTGCGGGAAATGCTGCTCGGTTGGGTAAAGTAAAAGTGAAGCCGACTGTTTAGACCCGGTGACTAAGGTTCTTTCCTGCAAAAGGTGCTTTTTACCTTTTGGCAGGGAAGGTTCTTAGACGCAAGGGTCTAGAAGGCGTAACTGGATAAAGTAAAAGCGGAAGCGGCTCGTTCGGAATGTGAGGGGGATGGAGCTTCAGACGTAGAGGCGTTTTTTGCCTCGAAGGAAGAAGTGAAGCCACCGATCATTCTAGCCGCGCTGTAGCTGGATAAAATAAGGACCTCCTACATGAATAGGGGCCCTTATTTTTTCGTTATGTGTCGGTAAGCCGATATATTAAAAAAACATGGCGAGCCATGAAAAAAAGAGCTATTCTCAAATGATGAGAATAGCTCTTTTTCTTATGCAACCTTCTCTTCCGAAGCAATGCCGCGAATTTCATCAGCAGAACGAATTGGATATTTACGGAACACGATTGATCCGATGTATCCAACAATCGTGGTAACGATTCCACATAATATAGCAGCAATCGTTACTTTTACAACGTCATTAAATCCGAATAAGACAAGAAGTCCTGGGATTGGTGATGCTGTTCCTGGTGCATTATTAACGAGTTGGAACAGAGATGTAATAATACCAGCAAGTGCACCGCCAACGAAGTTTGTCGCATAAATTGGAATTGGATTTGCTGAAACAACATCGGCTTGTGTTAAAGGCTCTATTGCTACAGCGATTGTGTCTTTCTTTGAGCAAATTTTTAGTCGCTTAAAGAAAATAAAGTTCATTGGGGCTGAGGCTGCTACGGCAAGACTACCAATTGCCATTGGTAAACCTGTTAATCCAAGCATTGCAGTTAGTGCCATAGAACTTAATGGAGAGGTAGAAATAACTGTTATTAATCCACCAAGCATAATGCCCATAATGATAGGACTTTCTGTAGTTGCAACTGAAATCATAGAACCGATTTTACCGAGTGTTGCATTTACGAGCGGATCCATAAGCATGGCCATTCCGCGTGAGATTGGTGCAGCGATAAATAGGATTGCTAAAAACTCTATACCAGCCGGTAATTTCTTTTCGAGGAACTTTACGACGAAGGCACAGACGTATCCAGCGAAAAATCCTGGTAAAATACCGAACCCACTAGTAGCGATACCGATTAAAACAGCATATACGGGTGAAACACCGATTGCTAATGCGACTAAAATTGCCGCTGCGACGCCGCTCATACTACCAGAAGCTTCTCCTACTGATTGTAGAAATTCATTATGAAACATTTCTCCACCGATATAACGGTGAAATGCTTCAATAAGAAAACTAGCGATTGCTGCATTAGCTAAAGCACCCATTGCTTTCATGCCGTAAGGAGCACGGTAACTAAAAAGTGTAAATAGACAAAGTACAACAAGTAATAGTGCTAAACCTTGCAAGATAGCCATTTGAAAACTGTCTCCTTTGATTTTTGTAATAAAGTGAAACTTTAATCAGTGGGTGTTTTGTCCCTTCCCACTGATTATTAGTTGAACCAATCGGGCATTTACGGGCAGTTGTTTCCCACCGACTTTTCCCGTATTCACCGCATTTGGGGGTGGGAGTCTTACTGCCCGTTAATGCGGGATAAAAATTCGTATCATTCAATAATAATATAAAAGTTTGTTAAACGGAAAATTTTTTTGATGGGAATTTGCTATAAAGGGAAAAACTCTTACAATAATGTAAGGAAAGTGTAAGGCGTTTCGATAGAGTATAGTATGTTGTTTTTCGTATAATACATGTATAGACATAAGGTTAGTGAGAAAGAAGTGCAAACAGGAGGCGCATTTATGAAATTGGTAATTAAAGTTTTAGCTGTGTTCGCCATTATTTTAGGAGGAACAGCATATTATTTAAACACAAAAACAGAAGGTGTACATGCTTTTGTAGACAACTTCTTTTCAAATAAAGAAATACAAGATTATTATGCGGTTATAGATAAAGGCGAGAAAAAAGATGGAGAATACTTGTACACTTTTAAAGGGTATACAGAAGACGGAAAGTTACAAGTTGTGAAAAGAATGATGAACCGTGAATTGCATACGGGGGCGTTTATAAAAATTTATGCAAAAGGTATGCAAGGAAAAGGATGGGCTGAAATCTCGAAAGAGTCAATTCCGCAAAAAGCGTTGGAAAAAATAGAAAAACCATAAAAGGAGCGATTCATTCGCTCCTTTTTTAGTGAGTTAAAATAGTGATAGATGTCTTTTCTTTATTAGAAATGATTTTTGCACGTCCACCAATGGGGAAAGTGAAAATCGGGGTTGTATGCCCGAAACTTGCGTTTGCAATGATAGGGATATGTGCAAGTTCAGGCTTTGAAGCAATCATTTCTTGAATGTCTTCTATCGTACATTCTGTTCCTTTTTGCATTCTTCCTATAACAATGCCTTTTACATGTTCAAAGTTAGGTAGCTGCATAAGAGAATGTAAATAACGATCAAAGGTGTTAAGGGTAGCATTTCCAGTTAAACTATCCTCCTCAAGAAATAATATTTTATCCTGTAAGTTTGGCATATATGGTGTACCTTGTAGTAAATTCAAGGTGCTCATATTACCACCGATAATCTCTCCAGTTGCTTCGCCTTCATGAATCGAAACATAACCTTCATTTTTAATAAATTCTCGATTTTCCTGATCGATGTACCAAGAATCATCGCTCCATGTTTCAGATGGTAGGACTTCAATAGGCTCATTAGAAGTTAAGCATTTTAAAAAGTAATCAGTCGTATACTCGAGCCCTTTCTCCATTCCAAATGAAGAGAAATGGGGGCCTGAATATGTAACAAGTCCTGCTTTTGTGTAAATTGCATTATTTAAAGCGGTAATATCAGAATAGCCACAGAAAAACTTCGGGTTTTCTCGAATTAAATCATAATCGAGATGTTTTAGTAAACCATTAGAGTTGTATCCACCAAGTGTTGTCAAAACGGCTTTTACATTAGGATCTCTAAATGCATCATGAAGATCTTGAACACGTGAAGAAATAGAAGAGGAAGCAAATCGATCTATCTCATCAGCATATGTTGAGAATGTAACTTGAAAGCCTATGTCGGTTAATCTTTTTATAGCAAGCGCTTGGTTGGTATTTGAGACAATACTTAAACTATAAGAGGGTGAAATAACTCTAATTTCATCACCTTTTTTCAATTTTGTTGGTAGCACATAACTCACCCCTTTAAATGAAAGAATATTTAGATTTAAAAAACATTTTATCATATGAAATAAAGTGGAAGTGAATTATTTTTTGAAATGGAGTTTTCCTGATTTTTCAGCAGACAGACAGAGGTTTTTTTTGATATGATAGGAAAAGTGATTTATTATAAGTAGTATTTAATATCTATAACATTTGAAAGGTGTGCAAGACGTGGAGAAACAACTTGCAGGCTTGCCGGTACACGTTCATTTCGTAACAGAAATCCGTGAAGGGGCGAGGAAAGAAACCGTTGCTTTTGAAGCAGATGGTCAATACTATGTAAAAGGTCAAGGTACATATGTAACATTCCAAGAGCCGAACGAACAGGGCGAAGTGAAAACAATTATTAAAATTCAAGGTGAACAAGTTCTCATTATGCGTTCAGGTGCTGTTTCAATGCGTCAAACGCATGTGAAAGGTGAATGGACAACTGGTACGTATACGAGTGAACTTGGTACGTTTGCATTGCAAACGAAAACTGATAACGTTCTTTTTAAATGGTCGGATGAAAAGAAAAAAGGACAGCTCTTCTTAACGTACGCATTGCTTCTAAGTGAACAAGAAGCTGGCAGATATACAATTACACTTAATTTGAAGGAGGCAAAATAATGAATTCTTTAGAACAAGTAAAAGGATTAATTAAAGAAGAAATTCAAGCTGCTGTATTAAAGGCAGAATTAGCGACAGAAGAACAGATTCCAAACGTTGTATTAGAATCTCCAAAAGATAAAACAAATGGTGACTTCTCTACAAATATGGCAATGCAACTTGCACGCGTTGCGAAAAAAGCACCTCGTATGATTGCAGAAGAATTAGTTGCAAACTTCGATAAAGCAAAAGCTTCTATTGAAAAAATTGAAATCGCAGGACCTGGTTTCATTAACTTCTACATGGATAATGGCTACTTAACAGACTTAATCCCAACAATCGTTAATGCTGGCGAAGCTTACGGTGAAACGAATACTGGTAAAGGTGAAAAAGTACAAATTGAGTTCGTATCTGCGAACCCAACAGGGGACCTTCACTTAGGACATGCACGTGGTGCAGCAGTAGGTGACACTTTATGTAACGTATTAGCAAAAGCAGGGTATGATGTATCTCGTGAGTACTATATTAATGACGCTGGTAACCAAATTCATAACTTAGCTCTTTCTGTTGAAGCTCGTTACATGCAAGCTTTAGGTCTAGAGAAAGAAATGCCAGAAGACGGATACCATGGTGCGGACATCATTGGAATTGGCAAGCTTTTAGCAGAAGAATTTGGTGATCGTTATGCAAAAGCTGATGCAGAAGAAAGCTATGAGTTCTATCGTTCATACGGTTTAAAATATGAGTTAGCAAAACTTCAAAAAGACTTAGAAAGCTTCCGTGTTAAATTCGATGTATGGTTCTCAGAAACATCATTATACAAAAACGGAAAAATCGATGCTGCACTTGCAGTATTAAAAGAGCGTGACGAGATCTTTGAAGAAGGCGGTGCAACTTGGTTCCGTTCTATGACTTACGGTGACGACAAAAACCGTGTATTAATTAAAAATGATGGTTCTTACACATACTTAACGCCAGATATCGCTTACCACCGTGATAAATTAGAGCGTGGTTTCGATAAGTTAATCAACATTTGGGGTGCTGACCACCACGGTTACATTCCTCGTATGAAAGCTGCTATTCAAGCACTTGGTTACGATAAAGAAACACTTGAAGTGGAAATCATCCAAATGGTACAACTGTACCAAAATGGTGAAAAAATGAAAATGAGTAAGCGTACAGGTAAAGCAGTTACACTTCGTGAGCTTATGGAAGAAGTAGGCGTGGACGCAATGCGTTACTTCTTCGCAATGCGTAGCGGTGATTCTCATTTAGATTTCGATATGGACTTAGCTGTATCAAAATCGAATGAAAACCCAGTATACTATGCACAATATGCTCATGCTCGTGTATGCAGTATCCTTCGTCAAGGTGAAGAGTTAGGATTAGCTACAGGCGGAGACGTGAACTACAAACTTGTTACTTCTGAGAAAGAAGTAGAGTTACTGAAAAAACTTGGTGAATTCCCAGCTGTAGTTGCGGATGCAGCGCAAAAACGTCTGCCACACCGCATTACAAGCTATGCATTTGAATTAGCAGCAGCATTACACAGCTTCTATAATGCAGAAAAAGTATTAAACCAAGATAACTTAGAATTAAGTAAAGCTCGCTATGAGTTAATGAAAGCAGTACGCACTACACTTCAAAATGCATTAGCAATCGTAGGAGTATCTGCACCAGAAAAAATGTAATGAAGAAAAGCGGAAGCGGCTCGTTCAGAATAGGAGGGGGATGGAGCTCCTGACAGAGAGGCGTACTTTGCCTCGGAGGAAGGCGCGAAGCCACCGAGTATTCTAGCCGCTGGAGCTAGACAATAAAGAAAAGCGGAGCCGACTGTTTAGTCCCGAAGGCTAAGGTTCTTTCCTACAGAAGATGCATTTTATCTTCTTGTGGGGAAGGTTCTTAGACAGAAGGGGCTAGGAGGCAGAGCTAGACATAAAGAAAAGCGGAAGCGGACTTTCGTTTTCAGTAAAAGGCAATCACACGATGTTGTGATTGCCTTTTTATATGGAGATAATAAAAAAATAAAATTTTATCAAACAAAAGGAGAATTTGCGTCGTCTTATATAAATGACAGGAGGCTTATGATGGAAGAAAAGGTAGAAGAATTAATTGATATATATAAGCAGCAAATATATTCCTTATGCTATAAATTAGCGAAAACGAAAGAAGATGCAGAAGATATTTTTCAAGAGACTTGGATAAAAGTTTTTTCCTCTAGGCACCAACTTTCTTATATAGAGAATTATAAAAAATGGATTACTACAATTTGTGTTCGTACATTTTATGACTTTTATCGTAAGAAGAAAAGATGGAAAGATCGTGTATTGGATTTATTTCATAAAGAAGATGGTGGAGAAATAGATTTCGCAGATGAAGTGAATATATCAGAAGAATTTATTCAAAAAGTGGAAGCGGAAATGATACTGGAAGTTATACAGTCATTGAATGAAAAATATAAAACCGTGCTCGTACTCTACTATTATGAACAATATTCTTATAAAGAAATGAGCGAAATATTAAATATACCGATTGGTACGGTGAAGTACCGTCTTAATTATGCGAAGAAGCAAGTGCGGGAACATTTGGAGGGGTTCGTTTATGAAGGAAGATAAGTTTGATCAGAAGATAAAAAGTAGCTTAGCAGGAGAGATGGTTCCTAGAGAAGAGCTAATAAATAATACGAAACAGAGCGTGCGAAATGCTCGGAAATTAGAGAAGAGATGGGTTATTTTCATTCATGCTATTTGGATGATTGTATTAACAGTTATCATAGAGCAGTTTGTTAGCCATTTGGATCATAAAATATCTGTCATTATAACGATAGTTATTATGGTGCACTTATACATTCCTATATACGTTGTTATACAGTCATTTTTAAAGAAGGAGTATAAATTACATGATAGAGTTCGTTAATCCATTTGTAATATGTCAGATAGCTGGGATTACAATGCTTTTGGCTTTTATAGCACTTTTAGTATGTGTAGCATCATGGGTGTATACAGATGCGAAAACGCGTGGAATAAGTAGGTGGTGGAGTGTTATAGCGATTGTCTTGCCATTTTTTATTGGAGTTTTATTATATATGATACGAAGAAGTAACAAGAAAATAGAAGGAGAACATAAGATGAAGGATAGGAAAAAACAAAAAATAACATTAGTTGTCATATTTGCAAGTGCAATGTTTGTATTACTTAGCGGCTTTGCTTTCGTTCAAACGTTAGATGATATGTGGAGAGCTGGAGATATATATTTAGAAAGTGAGAAGCAAGGAGAGAGAAGTTACGAAGCAAAATTCTCATCATGGGATATTGCTGGAAAGGACATTGAACTTGAGTATGCAAAAGATACAGAAGTAACATTTTTTTATGAGACAGATGCAAAACGTGGTAACTTATGCTTTAGTTTGTATGAAAGACAAGGGGAAAGTAGTAAAGAGTTAAAAGAAATTTGTGAATCGAAAAAAGGTACTTTTACAGTTACCTTGAAAGCAAATGAAAAGTACATATTTAATATAAGTGGTTTAATGGTGAAAGATGGATTTGTAAAAGTAAATTGGGGAGAGAAATAAAAGAGGCCTTGTAAAGGGCCTCTTTTCTATTGAATAGTATACGTAACAGAAAAGCTAACAGGACTATAGTAAACGTAAGGTGCATGAAATTGAACGTACATATTTCCATCTGTTTTTGCAGTGAAAATTCGGCCGTAACCATCAGAATAGCGTCCAATAAGGTTATGATTTGAGTCATAAACACTGTAACTAGGAGTTTTGCTGTTAGGTTGAATTGTTAACTCTTGCCCCTTTTGAAGGAAAATAGGTTCTTGTTCAGAACTACTTCCAGTTTGTAAGGAATAAAATTTTGTAAAGCTTTGTTCTTGAGCGGCAGCAGCGACTTTTGTTTCAGGAATAAAAGCGGTAGCGCCAGTAATTCCTGCTAAAGTTAACGCACCAGCTAAAATCATTTTTTTCATAGTAGAAAAGCCTCCTTATTAGTTGTAATTGTTTTTGTTACAGTTAATATTGTATACGATAATGAGTAGGAGAAAATATGCTTTTATGCATATATATTTTTTCTCAATAAAAGACCACTGATTTTTATCAGTGGTCTTTTAAATGATTAAGCAGCTTTCTGTTCAGTTTGAGTAACAGGTTTTTGAAGTGTATTATAAACCCCTGTCCCGATAACCTCTAATGCCATTTTCATACGTTCAGGTGAAATATTTTCAAATACGTTATCTTGAGGTGTGTGATATACCTTTTCGATATGATAGATTAATGGATTCCAACTATCGACACCCATCCAAATAAATAGAGCGGCAGGAATACCAACTTCAGCAAATGGGACGTGATCACTAGAGCCGAATTTCCCTTGCAGCACGAGGTCATTATTTAATTGTTTCCCTGCTTGTAAGGCTGCGTCAGTTACAAGGTTTGGAGAACCGTTAGGCGTCATAGCATATAAATTCTTTGCTTTATCATAATTTGTTGCAACCATGTCTGCATTAAAGACACCTAGAATTCGATCGCGTTCTTTTTGGGATAGACTATTCACATAATAATCGGAGCCAAGTAAGCCAGTTTCCTCAGAACCAAACGCAATAAAACGAATTTCTTTATCAGTTTCTACATTTTGAAAAGCACGAGCTAACTCTAATACTAATCCTGTACCAGAGGCATTATCGTTTGCTCCAGGTGCTCCAACAACACTATCGTAGTGCGAACTTACAACGACAGCTTTGTCATTACCTGTACTATTTTTTGGTTTCTTTTTAGCGATGACGTTTAAGGATTTTAAATTAGATTCATGTCTCGCTTTTAGGGAAAGAATGGTTGACCCTTTTTTAGCGATTTCTTCTTTAAATGCATTTCCTTGCGCATAAGCAAGACCAAAGACAGGGATAGACTGTTTTTTCGTTAGGCGGGGATTAAAGGTTTGTCCATAATTTCCGCGGCCGCCAATTAAACTGTATAAAAGAACACCTTTTGCTCCTTTGCTAACAGCATTTTCAACTTGTTTATTATAGTCTGTAACTGTTGTTCCTCTTTCAAATAGAACAATTTTTCCGTTTACTTCATTTGGGATGTCCTCTAATTTTGTCCCACCTTGAACAAAGATAAGAGGAGCTGTAACAGCTTCTGTGGAAATTAGTGCGTTAGGGGCAGCGCCTGCTTGCCAATTACGCTTTGTGGATAATGGTGATTCAATAAATCCAACGTATTGATCAGGCACTTGAAATGGTTGATATTCTACTTCATAGCCCATTGATTTAAGTTGCATACCAACGTAGCGAGAAGCCCATTCTTCTGATTTTGTCCCACCAGGACGAGGACCAATTGTTTCGGATAAGAAACGGATATGTTCGATGGCGCGGCTTGCATCAACTTGTTTTGTGATAGGTGAAGTCTGTGTGATTTCTGACGTGGAATCAGCTTTGGCTTGTCCAATTGGAGCTAAGCTAACAGCGAGTGACACAGCAAGCAAAGAGCTTACTATTTTTTGTTTCAAAGATTTTTTCATTTTTTCCTCTCCTATTCTTCTATTCTCTCTGACTGACAAAAGAAGACGGATAATGACTTCATTTTATCGTTATCTTCATTATTTTTCAATATTCTGACATTGAGAAATAAAAAAACGCTATATGCATATTTGCATATTTTTGATGGAGATATGTATGCTATCATTTTAAATGAAGGTTCGCTTTCTGCTTGGAAAGCTCCTACATTGCATGAATCTAGTGTACCCAAACTTTAGATTATGTAGAGAAAAGAATCCACTATAGGATTTCTTTTCTCATGTTTGAATCATGTGATGATAAATATGTTTCCGCATTTCATACTTATCATCAGTGATATATGTAAGGCATCCATATGAAAATACGAGGCTGTTCAAAGGTTTTCCGTACTTTTGGACAGCCTCACCCCGTTAAAAGGACGATACTCTATGTATCGTCCTTTTTTGCATAAAAAAACACCCAATCAAATGTTCACTTGATTGGGTGTGAAAAACTATTAATAATATTTTTTTCGTTTTGTAGCTAAAATACTTAACAATCCAGCTAGTAGAAGTACGATACCTACTGTTTGAGTAGGATCATTTTTGTGACCTGTATTTGGAAGTTCTTTACCCTTATGCTGGTCATCTTGCTGTTTGTTTATTTGTGTGTCAGGGTTTGTTTTTTCAAGTTCTTCAGAAGTTTCCTTACCATGTGTTTCAGGATTTCCTTTTTCTAGCTCTTCGGAAGTTTCTTTCCCATGTGTTTCAGGATTTCCTTTTTCAAGTTCTTCAGAAGTTTCTTTCCCTGTTTCCTCTTCTTTATTAGGAGGAGTAATTGGTTTATCATCTCCACCTGATGAAGAATCGATTTTTTTATTTGAAACTGTAATTTGTAGTGGTGTAACTTGAGCTTTTCCAATTGTAAAGCTTATTGGTGATGCATCTAATCGATAGCCTTCAGGAGCTTTTGTTTCCACTAATTGATAATTACCAGGTTTCAAATCATTCACGATTAATTTACCATGCCCGTCTGTTTTTAAACCTTCTCGTACTACTTTTCCGTCTTGATCTAAAATGTTGAAAATGGCACCTTCAAGTGTTCCATGGTGATCCATATCAACTTTAGTTAACTCCATTGAACCTGTTGTTAAACTATTTAAAGCTGTAACAGAAGTAGCTTGAGATTGTCCTTTCGTAATTGTGAAAGGAATTGGCTTAGCGCTTAAATCGTATCCAGTAGGAGCCTTCGTTTCAACGAACTGATAGTCTCCAGGACGTAAATCAGAAACAGAGATTTTACCATCTTTATCAGTAGTTAAATCTGTGCGAACGTCGTGTCCGTTCATATCAACGATTTTAAAGATAGCCCCTTCAAGAGTAGAGCCGTCGATATCATCGACTTTAGTTAATTCAACAGCGCCCTTCGTTAAGCTATTTGTAGCTGTAACAGAAGCTATAGCCGTTTGACTCTTTTCAACAGTAAACTTGATAGGGTTTTGATTTAAGTCGTAATGAGTAGGAGCCTTCGTTTCAACGAATTGATAGTCTCCAGGACGTAAATCAGAAACAGAGATTTTACCATCTTTATCAGTAGTTAAATCTGTGCGAACGTCGTGTCCGTTCATATCAACGATTTTAAAGATAGCCCCTTCAAGAGTAGAGCCGTCGATGTCATCGACTTTAGTTAATTCAACAGCGCCCTTCGTTAAGCTATTTGTAGCTGTAACGGAAGCGATTTTTTCTTGGCCTTTTTTAACTGTGAACTTAATAGGTGTTTCGTTTAAGTCATAATGATTAGGAGCTTTTGTTTCGATAAACTCATAGTCTCCTGGTGGTAATTCATCCACAACTAAACGGCCGTTTTTATCAGTAGTTAAATCAGTACGGACGTCGTGTCCATCCTTATTAACAATTTTAAATACCGCACCCTCAAGTGTTGTGTTTTCTTCAACATCATCAACTTTAATTAACTCCACACTACCTTTCGTTAAGCTGTTAGTAGCTGTAACGAAGACATGTTTTGTTTGACTTCTTTCAATTGTGAACTTAATAGGATTTTCATTTAAGTCATAATGTTTCGGAGCTTTCGTTTCAATAAATTGATAGTCTCCAGGTTGTAAGTCTTTAGCGATGATTTTTCCGTCTTTATTGGTAACTAAATTCGTACGAATATCGTTACCATTCATATCAGTAATTTTAAATACCGCACCTTCCAGCGTTTCTTTCGCATCTAGAGAGTCAACTTTCGTTAATTCAACGCCACCCTTAGTTAAGCCGTTTTTAGCAGTAACAGAAACGTGAGCTATTTGGCTTTTCTCGATAGTGAAAGGAATCGGTGTTTTATTTAAATCATAATCTTTCGGAGCTTTCGTTTCAACGAATTGATAATCTCCAGGACGTAAATTAGAAGCAGAAACTTTCCCATCTTTATCAGTAGTTAAATTCGTGCGAACAACTTTACCTTTCGCATCAATGATATTAAATACTGCATCAGGAAGTTTTGTATCTGGATTTATATCATCCACTTTTATTAATTCTACAGCACCCTCAGTTAAGCTATTTGTAGCAGTAACTTGGAGCTTTTCTTTTTGGCTTTTCTTAATTGTAAACTTAATAGGTGTACTATCTAATTTATAGTGTTCAGGAGCTTTCGTTTCAACAAACTGATAGTCCCCAGGACGTAAATCAGAAACAGAAATTTTTCCATGTATATCTGTTGTAAGCTCAGTGCGAATGTCGTTACCATTCATATCAGTAATTTTAAATACCGCATCTTTAAGAGCAGTACCATCTACATCATCCACTTTAGAAAGTTCCACAGCGCCTTTCGTTAAGCTATTTGTAGCTGTAACGGAGATAGGATCAGCTTGGCTCTTTGTAATTGTGAATGGAATTGGCTCTTTGTTTAAATCGTAGTGTTTCGGAGCCGTTGTCTCGATGAATTGATAATCACCCGGACGTAAGTCAGAAACGCTAATTTTACCTTCTGGATTTGTAGTAAGATTCTCGCGAATTATAGTACCATTCATATCAACAATGTTAAATACTGCGCCTTCAAGAGTAGTGCTATCGACGTCATCCACTTTAGTAAGTTCAACGCCGCCTTTAGTCAAACTATTTTTCATAGTAACAGTAGCAATATCTTTTTGGCTTTTCTCAACTGTAACTACAATTGGCTTTTTGTCTAAATCATAGTGTTCAGGAGCCGTTATTTCAACGAATTGATACGTACCAGGACGTAAGTTTTCGACAACGATTTTACCTTCACTGTTTGTTTTTAAATTTGTTTTAAGTTCTTTGCCGTCTTGATCTAGTAAATTAAATACCGCATCGGCAAGTTTTGTTTGATTGTTTAAATCATCAACTTTAAGTAATTCGATACTACCTTGTTTTAAGCTATTTGTAGCAGTTAAAGAAATAGCTTTCTTCTGTCCTTTTTCAATAGTGAATTTGATTGGTGTTTCATCTAAAACGTAATGCTTAGGAGCTTCTGTTTCGATGAATTGGTAATCACCAGGACGTAGGTCGTTAATTTCGATCTTCCCGTTACCATTTGTAACAAGGTCTTTATGAATTACAGTACCATTCATATCAACAATGTTAAATACTGCACCTTCAAGTTTAGTACCATCGACGTCATCAATTTTAGAAAGTTCCACTGCACCTTTTGTTAGAGCATTTTTAGCTGTAACATGAAGAGTTTCAGTTTGGCTTTTCTTAATTGTAAATTCGATCGGTGTTTTATTTAAATCGTAATGTTCAGGAGCTATTGTTTCCACGAATTTATACGTACCAGGACGTAGGTTTTCAACAACAATTTTTCCTTCATCATTTGTTTTTAAGCCTTCTTCAACTAGCTCTCCGTCTGCATCTAATAAATTAAATACAGCATTAGCAAGTTTAGTGTTTGTATCGATATCATCAATCTTTGTTAATTCCACGCTACCTTTTTTTAACGTGTTTTTACCTGTAACAGTAATTTTTTTCGTTTGACTTCTTTCAATTGTAAACGGAATCGCTGTTTCGTCTAACACATAATGTTCAGGAGCCTGCGTTTCAATAAATTGATAGTCTCCAGGGCGTAAGTCAGAAACCGAAATTTCGCCTTTGTCGTCTGTAACAAGGTTTGTGCGAACTTCTTTACCATCCATATCAACAATTTTAAAGACTGCATCTTTCAGCATTGTACGATCGATGTCATCAATTTTCGTTAATGTGACTGCACCTTTCTTTAAGCTGTTAGTAGCAGTAACAGTAATGTTTTCTTGTTGACTTTTTCCTATAGTGAACGGAATAGGATCGTTGCTTAACGTATAGTCTTTTGGAGCTTTTACTTCGATAAACTGATAGTCTCCAGGACGTAAATCAGAAGCGGTAACTTTACCGTGTTCATCGGTCTTTACGTCTTTGCGAATTACCTTTTTAGTATCATGAGCATCAACAATTATAAATTCTGCGCCTTCAAGAGTAGTGCCATCAACATCATCTACTTTTGTTAAAGTAACGCCACCTGTAAGTAAACTATTTTTTACGATTACAGGGATAGGAAGATCTTCCTTGCTACCTTTTTTAATTGTGAACTTAATAGGTGTTTGATCTAATTTATAATGTTCAGGAGCTGATGTTTCAATAAATTGGTAATCTCCTGGTGCTAAATCAGGAATAACTAGTACTCCATAATCATCTGTCTTTAAGTCTTTCATAATTTCTGTGCCAGTTGCGTCTTGTAATGTGAACACTGCGCCGGCAAGAGCAATACTACTTTCCACATCATCTTCTTTAATAAGTTTAACTTTTCCTTTCGTTAAACTATTTTTAAATGTAAGTGGAAGAAGTTTTTGTTGTCCTTTTTCGATTGTAAATTCAATAGGTTCTACATTTACATCGTAATAAGTTGGAGCCTTTGTTTCGATAAGTTTATAGTTACCAGGACGTAAGTCATCTACAACTAGCAATCCTTTACTATCCGTAACAAGGTCCGTACGAACATCTTCATTCGTATCTCTATTAACGATTTTAAATACTGCACCTTCAAGTGTTTCCTTTTCATCTGCAGCATTTACTTTTGTTAACTCAATACCGCCTTTCGTTAAGCTGTTTTTAGCGGTAACAGTAGCCTGAGTTGTTTGACTTTCTGTAATCGTAAATTTAATTGGTTTTGTATTTTTGTCGTAATACTTCGGTGCTGTTACTTCGATAAATTTATAATCGCCAGGGCGTAAGCCAGTAGCAATAGCTTTACCATCCGCACTAGTTTTTACATTTTCGCGAATGACTTTCTTTTCATCATTTGCATCAACAATTTTAAATACAGCACCTTCAAGAGCTGTACCATCGATATCATCAACTTTTGTTAATTCAACATCTCCTGGTTTTAAAGCATTTTCAGCTTTCACAAGTAGAGTTTCTTTCTGACTTCTATCGATTGTAAATTCAATAGGTTCTGCTCGTAAAACGTAATGATCAGGAGCAGCTGTTTCAATAAATTTATACGTACCAGGACGTAGGTTACTAACTTTAACTTTACCGTGTTTATCAGTAGTTAAGTTAGTGTGAGGGGAAACGTCATTATTATTTGTATCGACAAGTTTGAATACAGCACCTTCTAGTGGTTTTTTCTCACCAAATTCATCAACTTTTAATAATTCAACCTCGCCTGTTTTTAAACCGTTTGTTGCCTTCACGGTAGCAAAAGACTGTTGGCTTTTATCGATTGTAAACTCGATAGGATTTGCATTTAACACATAATCCTTAGGAGCTTCTGTTTCGATAAATTTATAAGCACCAGGCTCTAAATCTTTAACGGTAACTTTTCCATCTGAACCTGTTTTTATATTTTCGCGAATTACTTGTTTTTCGTCATTCGCATCGACAATTTTAAATACAGCACCTTCAAGGGCAGTGCCATCGATATCATCAACTTTCGTTAAAGTGACGCCACCTTTAATGAGGTGATTCGTCGTAGTAACAGTAACTGCTTTCTGTTGACTTTTTACAATTGTAAACTCAATTGGTTTTTTATCTATGTCGTAATCTTTAGGTGCTTTTTCTTCAACAAATTGATAATCCCCAGGGCGTAAATCTTTTGCTTCAATTTGTCCTTGATCATTTGTCGTTAATTTTCCATAGCCGGGGATTATTTTGTTTTTTCGGTCCCGTACACTGAACTCCGCGCCTGCTAAAGTTTTTCCGTCTTTATCGACTTTTGTTAAAATAGCTGATCCTGGAATCAAACTGTTGGTTGCAGGTCGATTTACTACAGTCGTTTGATCTTCTTTGATTGTAAATTTAATAGGTGTACTGTTTAATTTATAATGCTCAGGAGCCGTTGTTTCTTGTAAGTAGTAAGTTCCAGGCTTTAAATTATCTACAGTAATTTGTCCTTGATCATTTGTTGTTAATTCTTTATGTTCAGAAATGACTTGTTTGTTTTGATCCAGTAAAGAGAAAACAGCATGTTCGAGTTTTTCCCCACTGTGAGCATCAGTTTTTGTAAGTACTACTTTCCCGACAAATTTCTTATTTGTAAGGGTATATGTTGTAATTTCTTCAGAACCTAGCTCAACAAGTATACCTTCTCTTAATTCTTTACTAATTACATAACCTTTAGGTGCTTTCGTTTCTTTAATCATATATTTATCGCGTCGTAGGTTGTTAAACTTAGCGACACCGTCATCACCTGTTGTAATTGGTCGAATAGCGGTTGTACCTGTTTGATCATATAAAGTAAATTCTGCTCCGGCTAATGGTACTTTTCTATCTTTATCATCAACCTTTATAATTTGAAGGCTTCCGCGTCCTTTACTAGCAGAACCACCTCCAGATCCAGAAGATACTTTAACCTCAACAAACTTAACATCTTCAGTTTTCGTTAATGTTAAACGATGACCAGTAATCGTCGCTTTATTACTTACCCTTTCATTATGGTCTGCATTAATGAGTGAGCGGTATTCTAAAATATAAGCTCGATCAATGGTATGAAGGAATTCAACTTTAAACTGTTGTTTCCCCGTATCGTTGTCTGTTATTACTTTGAGTTTATAGTCTGTTCCTTCTTTTAATTCATTTGCTGTATCTTTTGTTAAAGTTCCATCTACGGCTACTGTTGTCGGATATAGATGGAAGGACTTTTCATCTAGCATTTGATTGTCTGTCGGTTCGTCTGTTACGACAGCATTTTCGATAGTTGATTGACTTGCATTAATAGAAACACTCCAATCAATATACTTGTCATTTTGTTTCGCTGTTTTCGTAACACCGCTACCGCCGTTTGTAATCTCAAATGCACCATGGATAGTAGTAACAGTTTCTGATCCATCTTTTAAATCGGCATAATTATCGTAACGCTTATTAATTTGTTCACCTGCAAGTGAAGTTTTAAAGCTAATATGGTACGCCGTTTTAATTTCATTTTTAAAATGAATCGTTAATGTATTGTTATTATCTTTTGTTGGAGTTTCTATCGTATATTCGCTAGATGGAACAGGATCACCTACTTCAAATCCATGTGCACCACCAGTTAATTTCATATGCCGAACTTCAATAGATTCCGGTATTAATTTTTGGTTATCTTTTAATACGTCGACAATAGAAGGATCCTTAATTGTTCTATTATTATAGTTAAATCCAATTTCCCATTTAATTTCTTTCGTTTGGGCATTGTAAGAACCGTATTTAAATCCGTTTCCTTTTGTATAGACGTCAGGATCGAATGTATCATTTGATGAACTATTTTTATCGTTCCCATTTATATCTTTCCATGATAAATTTGCTGTATTTTTGAATGATTTATTATCCTTCTCTTTGGATAGATTCTCGTAATTAAAGTCTGTTGTGTATGTGATAGTTAAAGTTTTATTCATATTAGACTTATAATCACCAGTTAGTTTCACTTCGAATCCTTTATCGGTTACATGAAGTGTATAGTCATGCCCTAATTTAAGTTCATTTGATCCGTCAGTAATCTTGAAACTATTTTCCTGTAACGTTAGACCACCAAAGTCAAATGTATCCTTGATAACAGCATCGTTTAACACGTAGTTGTTATCATTTACAATAATCGTCCATTTTGTTGTTTTCGCATTGTAATCTGTATCTTTTGCATTTTTATTATGTTTCTTTATGATGTTTTGTTGTTGTAATGTAACTTTGTTTGTTTTACTTGAACCACCATCTGCGATAATTTTATTTTCTATTTCTCCATCTGCGATGACATCACCCGCGGCCTTTGATGTGTAAGTAATTACGTAGGCACTATCAATATCGGTAGTAAACTGTAAATCAAATCCCTCAGTCGTTTCTTTTACTGTGAAGTTTGTAGCATCGTCCCCAGTGACAATTTGCCCACTATCATTATAAGAAGCATTTTTTACAACAATAGAACTTTGATCAATTTTATGATCCTTATCTAGAATATCTTTTAAAAGAGCAGCCTCTTTTTTGATCTTTCTTTGGTCACCGTTGTAAGTGATCGTCCATTCGATTGTTTGTGTTTTTGGGTTATACTTGCTAGTTTTTTCTAGATGCGTACCTCTTTTTACAGTTACAGTTGCATTTGCAGATACATCTTTTTGATTCTTGCTTGATACCTTTGCTTCATTTTTGAAACTAGTAACACTTTCATCCGTAATCTTTGTTGCATATTCAATTTGATAAGCTTTACTCGTTTCATTTTTAAAAGCGATATTTAATTTATCAGAGGATGAAGTAAGTTCATACTCTTCCTTAGGAACTTCTGCTCCCCGAGTTGTTTTCCCGTTAATATCTACCTCTAAATAATAAACCTTAATAGAATCTTCATGGAGACTTGCTCCATTTGGAATGTTATCTTGGAAGACAGCATTTGTCAGTTTATCTTTTGTCTTGTTCATTTCTACTGTCCAATTAATTTGATTCGTATTAGTTGGTCTATCAGGTACACCTTTTTTATCTATAGATTGTTTTACTTTAGGTTTGAAATCAAGTTCGATAATAACGTCTTTTTCTTTAATAGGGAATGGGATTTGTTTTTCTGTAGTCCCTGTAATTTTTACTTCATTAAACTCCGTACGAATGTTTAAATGACCGGCTAGATTAGGATTATCTTCAACATATTCGTTAAAAGTCATCGTTACTTTGCCATCAGGTGTAACAACGAATGATCCAATCGTATTTCCTTTTCCATCTATTAAATCTTGTGTGATGGTATTGTGGACAATAAAGTATTCTGGGAGTTGGAAAATAAAGTAATCATCTTTTTTGACGTTCAGCGATTTCAAAACTTCCCATGTAAAATCGATTTTGGTAATAGAATCTGGATTTGGACGATTATCCGTATTATTAAATGGCTTACCGTCTTTATCCGTTAATGTGACACCTGTTAAAATGTTTTCTGTAATTTGCTTAGGTGATGGGTCCGGATTCCCAACAGGTTGTTCTGTTGTTTTATCACCAGGATTCTCCGTAGGTTGCTGAGCATTATCGTTCTTTTGCTCATTCGCAGGTTGCTGGGCATTACCGTTCTTTTGCTCATCCGCAGGTTGCTGAGCATCGCCATTCTTTTGCTCATCCGCAGGTTGCTGAGTCTCACCATTCTTTTGCTCATCCGCAGGTTGCTGAGCGTCGCCATTCTTTTGCTCATCCACAGGTTGCTGAGTCTCACCATTTTTTTGCTCATTCACAGGTTGTTGAGCGTCGCTGTTCTTTTGCTCATCCGTAGGTTGTTGGGCAGTATCCTTATTCGTAGTAGGGGAAGCTGGGTTATCTACTTGAACGGGAACTGAAATAGACTTAGCTGTTGTGCCTAGAGGGAATGAGAGTTGAACAGATTTTGCACCAGGTTTTAAATCAGGATTGAATACTGTATCAAAATTGATTTTTCCGTTAGCACCTTTGGAATCTTTTACTTGGTCGTTAAATACTAGTTTCATTTTGTTATCGTTTGCTGTAACAAAATATTGACCAATAATTTGCTGATCCGCCATCAAATTTCCTTGTTGATTACTTTTAACTTTTAATGCGTTAGGTATTTGGAGCACTGCTGAGTCTGTTTGATGATCTTTTATTGACCAAGCGTATTCTAGGTGAATGGTCGATCCTACTTGTATTAAGTTTTTAGGATTTAATGCTTCATCAATAATATGATTTGTTGCATCTTTCATTTCAACAGTGTCAAATAATGAATTCCCTGTTAATGTTTCCGCTTTTACTTGATTGTATGGAAAACTAGCAAGCTGCGAAAATAGTACGAATGTAATTAAACATATATTGAAAAGTTTTTTCATTGTGCCTCCTTTATGAATCCGTCTATTGCATAAAAATGCTTTGTGAAGGGATTATTTGTCATGGATCAATGTGCTTTACGTGATGCCCCCTTTACTACGTATACTCTCTAGGGAAAGTGTTCATCTTCGATGCTTTGTAACGTAAAACAAATGTATATTTTAATAATATAGGGAGTGAATATACAAATTTCGACAAAAAATGTCGAATAAAATACTGATAAGGAATGATATCAGACCTTTATAGGGTATGATTTTTTGAGTGGATCTTCATAAAATAGGTGTATGCAAAAAATATGCAGTCAGATGCGTACACTATTTTTTGATTCGTGCTCTTCGATGTACAAAGAATCGTTATAAAGGTGAGTTTTACGGTACATGCTAACCAAAATAATGTATCCATTGTAAAAAATATTTGGTATTGAGGTAGTAATAAAATGTAGCTTGAATTTGGTCAGGATGAAGAAAATATGTACTGTCTAAAAGAGTATACAATTCGTAGATTAAAGCGAAGATAGCGTTTTATAATAAATAGAACGCATTCCTTTAATCGATGCTATTAAATAAAAAAAGAAGGTACTCCCTTGATCATCTTTTATGAGAGATAATCATCAATAACCTTCGTTAAAAATTATATACGTAAATGGAAAAGAGTTCAACCGTATTGCTTCTTTTCAAAAAAGTATGTAAAAAGAACCGCTTCTTACTAAGAAGCGGTTCTTTTTTATATTTCTGTTAAAATAATCGGTTCACCGCGTGTTACAACAACTGTATGTTCACATTGTGCAACAAGGCTTTTGTCAGGTGTAACGAATGTCCAACCATCGTCACCACGCTCAATAATATGATCAGCTTTCATAGAAATGAATGGCTCTACTGCGATAACAAGACCGTCTTTTAGAAGCGCATTATCCATTGGATCAAAGTAGCTTAAAATGTGGTTTGGTGCTTCATGTAAGCTAAGACCAATACCGTGACCAGTTAAGTTTTGAATCACATTATATCCATTTTTATGTGCAAAGTTTGAAACAGCACGACCAATTTGGTTTTGTTTTGAACCAGCCTTAACCTTTTTCATAGCTGCCCAAAATGCATCAACAGCTGCTTGGCAAAGCTTTTCTTTTGCTTCATCTTCTCCAAGTACAAATGAAATACCTGTATCTGCATAATAACCATCAAGTGCAGCAGATACGTCGACATTTACAAGGTCGCCTTCTTTTAATACGCGATCTCCTGGAATACCGTGAGCAACTTCTTCGTTTACACTGATGCAAGTTACACCAGGGAAATCATATTCTTTTTCAGGTGCAGAAATAGCACCATTCTCATCTAATACTTTTTTACCGATCAAATCAAGCTCTTTCGTTGTCATACCTGGCTTCGCTTCTTTTTTCATTTCTTCACGTGCAAGCGCAACGATGCGGCCGATTTTTCGTAAGCCTTCTAAATCTTGTTCATTACGAATAATCATGAAAACCACTGTCCTTCCTCGAATATATATCTTACCCGATTGTATCATGTTTATTTTCGTCCTGCTACTCGCTTGCGGTATGCGGGTTGATTCCTCTCATACGGAATACATGACAATTGTCATATCGATGTCATGACGCATCATACTGTTTCCTAAGTTTTCCAACACATACAATATAAATATAAGAAACAGCGGGGGTGGAGAGATGGAAAAGATTATTGAAGTAAATAGTGTTTCTAAAACATTTAAACATAAAAAAGCAGTAAATAACGTTTCATTTCATGTAAATAAAGGAGAAATCGTAGCATTACTTGGACCGAATGGTGCAGGGAAAACGACGACGATGTCGATGATGCTTGGATTAAAGGATCCGACGGAAGGAACTGTTTCTATATTTGGAAAAAGTCCAAAGCATAGAGATGTGCGTAATAGCCTCGGCGCGATGTTACAAGAAGTAAGTGTCATTGATAGCATCACAGTGGAAGAGGCGATTGAGTTATTCCGTAGTTATTATACGAATCCGGTAGAGAAAGCAACGTTACTACAGTTATCAAATTTAGAATCGGAACGAAAACAAAGATGTGAGAAATTATCAGGCGGGCAAAAAAGAAGATTAAACTTTGCACTCGCACTTGCAGGAAATCCAGATTTGCTATTTTTAGATGAGCCGACAGTTGGAATGGATATTACGTCTCGAAGAACATTTTGGGAAACAATTCGAAAGTTAGTAAATGAGGGGAAAACGATTATTTTAACGACGCACTATTTAGAAGAAGCGGATGCATTGGCGGATCGTATTTTATTGTTTGCGAACGGAAAGATTATCGCAGATGGTACACCAGATGAGATGAAAGCGACGATTTCGCGAAAAACGATCTCGTTTTATTCGAAGGAAAGCATTCCTACAAAGTTATTAAAGGAATTACCAAATGTAACCGAAGTAGAGTCAAACGAAGGGCACTTCACTTTAACAACTGAAGATACGGATGCAACTTTAAAAGCGATTTATCAAAAGAACTTACCTGTAACAGACGTTTCTGTTGAACGTGGAAGTCTTGATGAAGCATTTGAACAGTTTGTTGCAAATCAGAAGGAGGAAATCGCATGAGAGCTTTATGGATGCAATGCAAAATAGAAATTTTACGTACGTTCCGTAATAAATTATTTATCTTTTTCTCATTATTAATGCCGGTTATGTTTTACTACATTTTCACGAATGTTGTTCAAGTGCCACAAAACGGGGATGCGTGGAAAGCACACTATTTAATCTCAATGGCAACTTTCAGTATTGTAGGGACTGCACTTTTTAGTTTCGGTGTTAGAATTTCTCAAGAAAAAGGGCAAGGATGGACACATCTTTTAAAAATTACACCACTTCCAGAGGGAGCGTATTTAACAGCAAAAATTATCGCTCAAACAGTAGTAAATGCTTTTTCAATCTTAGTTATTTTTATGGCTGGAATTTTAATTAATCATGTCGAGTTAACGGTAGGGCAGTGGATTGGTGCTGGATTATGGTTGTTGTTAGGTGTGACACCATTTTTAGCACTTGGAACAGTAATAGGTTCCATTAAAAAGGCGGATGCAGCTGCTGGCCTAGCAAATATTTTAAACATGAGTTTAGCTGTAATTGGCGGGTTATGGATGCCAATTGAAGTATTCCCAAAAATATTAAGAACGATTGGGGAATGGACACCGACATACCATTTCGGAAGCGGCGCATGGGATATTGTAGCTGGAAAATCAGTTGGTTGGGAAAATATCGCGGTACTAGGAGGTTATTTCCTTATATTTGTTGTAGTATCAATATATATAAGAAAAAGACAGGAAGCGGTATAAATGATAGAGACGAAGAGGTTTGAATTTTTTCCGAAACAGCTGGGTTTTTTCCCGTATATGTGGCTCGTTTATTTGTTATTTCCAATTTACAATTTGACACAAGTATCGGGGTGGAAACTTGTACTCGGAATCGGTATGTTGATAGTTTTCGTTGTCACATACCGACAACTTTATTTTGTTAAGAAGACGTTCATTTTATGGGCGTGTATTCAAATGGTCCTTACCCTCTCATTTGCTTTGTTTTATAATCCTTTCATGATATTGTTTGGATATTTCACGGCGAGTGCGATGGGGTTTGCACCAAGTAAGAAAGTATTTCGCGTATTGTTATGTTTATTAGTTATAATGCTTGGAACTTTTATATTTTTAAATATTAACCAACTAACAATTCCAAATTTAGTGAATATCATTCCGATGTTTATTTTAATGCTTATTACGCCATTTGGTATGCGTAATTTCAATCAAAAAAAGATGTTAAAGAACCAATTAAACGAAGCGAATGAGCAAATTAAAGACTTAGTAAAACGTGAAGAACGGCAGCGGATTGCAAGAGATCTTCATGATACGTTAGGGCATACATTATCACTCATTACTTTAAAAAGTCAGCTCGTGGAGAAGTTAATTGTAAAAAATCCGGAGCGTGCAAGTGTGGAAGCGAAGGAAATTACACAAACATCTCGTACCGCTTTAAAGCAGCTAAGGGAATTAATTTCTGATATGCGCATGATTACAGTAGAGGAAGAGCTTGAGCAAATAAAAGCAATCTTACAAGCTGCTACTATTGAATTAGAGATCAAACAAGAAACAAGTGCGAGTTCATTATCACCCATTGAACAAAATATTTTAGGAATGTGTTTACGTGAGGCTGTGACAAATGTTGTAAAGCATAGTAAGGCAACGCGTTGCACAGTTTCTGTACTAGAATCACAAGGCGAATTAATTTTGATAGTAGAAGATAATGGAGTTGGTTTAGTGGACCAAAACCACGATGGAAATGGCATTCGTGGTATGAAAGAGCGTATTGCTCTTATTGATGGGTTTGTTGAACTGGGCACGATCAATCCAGGGACACTATTAACAGTAAAAGTGCCAGTTGTTATTAGAGAAGGAAAAGATGAGGTGAGGGCATGATTCGAATTATTATTGCAGAAGATCAGCGGATGCTTCGTGGTGCATTAGGGGCCCTGCTTGATTTAGAAGACGATATTGAAGTAATTGGGCAAGCTGCGAACGGGGAAGAGGCGCTAAAACTAATTGAATCGCTACAACCTGATGTAAGCATTATGGATATTGAAATGCCAATTCAAAGCGGATTAGATGTTGCGGAAACGCTACAGAAAGAAAAGTCAGCATGCAAAGTAATGATTTTAACAACATTTGCGCGCCCTGGATATTTTGAACGAGCAATGAAAGCTGGCGTGCACGGATATTTATTAAAAGATAGTCCAAGTGAAGATTTAGCTGCATCGATTCGTAACGTAATGAAAGGAAAGCGAGAAATCTCTCAAGATTTAATGTTCGGTTTATGGCAGGAGCAAAATCCACTATCAGATCGCGAAAAAGAAGTATTGCTACTTGCGAAAGAAGGAAAGACGGCAAATGAAATTGCGAAGGCACTTTATCTTTCGCCGGGTACAGTACGTAATTACATTTCCGAAGTATTAACAAAGCTTGATGCGAAAAATAGAATTGAGGCAATTACAATTGCGGAAGAAAAGGGATGGATATAAAAAGAAGTTTACCTATGAGAGGTAAACTTCTTTTTATAATTATTGTACTTCTATTACTCTATTTACTTTTTGTAATGGTTTGTAACCATGTGCTTCAAATGCTTTTGCAAATTCATTTGATACGGCATTGCCATATAAATCTTTTGCAGCTTGTACAATATGGGATTGAAGTGATTCAAAATCTTCAGCTGAAGTTGCGTAATTTTGCAATGCCCGCATAACAACTTTACTTACTTTTTCATTACCTTGTTTTTGAACGGCAACATTGTTATAAGTTTTGCCTTCAGCTAATTGATATAACACGTGGCTGATAATACCAGAGTTTACGTGCGATTCTTGATCATTTCCATCGTTATAGAAATCTTGTAAGTTCGTATATAGTTTATGACCACCATCACCAATTTCTCTTGGGATGTCACGAATTGTTAAGCCACCTAACGTATCGCCCATAATCCAGTTTCCTTTATCTTTCTTTACGTAATATTCGATTTGTGTACCCCAAAAATCTGCTAGCCCTTCATTTAGCGCAGATGTTTCAGCGCTTGGATATCTCACAATTTTATTTTTCGTTGTACCGCTAAATACAGCATGTCCAAATTCATGAGCTGTTACGTCAAGAGCTGATGTTAGTTTTCCGTTTAAACCATCACCAAATACCATTTGGTTCCAAGCAGGGTGCCAAAATGCGTTTATATAGTTTTCTTTTATACCATCACTAACTTCAGTAGAATCAAAACCGTGTACACTAGCAACAACTTTTGAATCTTTATTATCGTAACTTTTTAAATTATGTTCTTTCTTGAAGTAATCATAAATATCACTCATGTTTTTCATGGCGCCAGCAGCTTCTTTATCTGTAAAGTTAGGAGTGCTACTTGAAATCAGTGTCCCTGGATAACCAGCTTGACTGTATCCCCCGAGAGAATCAGCGTAGTTTGCATTGTAAATATAAATACCATTTCCGCGTGATAAATCAGCTAAATAAAATTTTCCGTCAGTCCCTTTGGCAATATTGAAAGAGATGTTTTCTTGAAGTGCATTTTTCCCAGTTCCTTGCTCGCTTGCAGAGGATAGGCTAGGTGATGTTACTTGATTTATAGTTTTATTCTCTTTATTTTTAATGAATTTTTCTTGGAAAAGTACTTCACCAGTTTTTAAATCAATGATTGCATTGCCGTTTATAATTTGTGCATTGTTTTCATAAGTAAATGTAATAACAGTTGCGAATGTATAAGAGCTATCTTTTTTCTTATAAACAACGGTTTCGCTAGAGAATTCCGTTTCAGCCGCATCACTTGGAATTTGAACTATATCGCGTAATTTAGATTTTACTTCATTTTTCGACAAAAAATTTGTTATAGTAAGATTAGGTTGTTGATCTAAATTTTGAACAACTTTACCACTAACAGTTGTGATCACTCCATTTTTATCTACTTTTACAATGAGATCTTGGCCATATACTTTATAGTTTTTATATGTTTGTGCAAGGCGAACTTCGGTTTGATTTTCTTTTGTTTCTTTATTGGTAGGCTGGAAATCTACATTTTTTTCAGTAGTGACTTGTTCTTGTTGAGCTTTAGCCCCGTTTACCTCACCTTTTAAATACTTTTTCGCAATATTTTCTTTCGTATCATTTTGAGGTTGTGTTAATTTCCCGATTGTTAAACCAGGCTGAGCAATTTCAACTTTTACTTCATTTTTATCTAATTCTTGGGCGTGAATAGCTTCTGTTGATAAAGGACAAAGAAGACCGAATGTAACGAAGGCACTGGCAAGTTTTCTATAATTCATCTATAACACTCCTAATCTATTATTGTATGTGAGATGAATTGTATGAAAAATTTGCCGAATTTTATATATATTATGCATTATTTCATATCAAAAATTGTCGAATTCACATTATTGTAGTGGTATGACAACTCAAAAAATTAGATTGTTATAATGGGATGGTGAGTAAGTATGCACGCAGAAAAATTAGGAAGTGAAATTAAGAAGATTAGGATGATGAGAGGGTTAACACAAAAACAGTTATCCGATAATATATGTCATCAATCGGAAGTGAGTCGAATTGAATCGGGCGCAGTGTACCCAAGTATGGATATATTGCAAGGTATTGCGGCGAAATTACAAGTTCCCATTATTCATTTTTATGAGGTACTCATTTATTCCGATATCGAAAGAAAAAAACAGTTTAAAGATCAAGTCATTATGCTGTGTAAGCAAAAAAGATATAAGGAAATTTATAATAGAGTATGGAATGAACTGAAAAAGGAAGAATATCATCCTGAATTCCAACAATTTCTTCAATGGCAATATCATGTGGCAGCTTACATATTGAAAAAAATCGATTACGAATATTGCATTTTAGAATTAAAAAAATTGTTAAATCAACAATTAACTGGAATAGACGTATACCAAAATCTCTATATAGAAAATGCAATTGCAAATATTTATGCTGAAAATAGCTATTTTAAGAAGAGTATTGAGCTATTTGAAGATATACTAAAGCAATTAGAGACATTACATGATAATGAAGAGTTTGACGTGAAGGTAAGATATAATCATGCAAAAGCATTATACTTAGATGAGCAATATGAGGAGTCGCTTTATCAAGTAAATAAAGCGATTGAAATATCATGCCAAATTAATAGTATGGCATTAATTGGACAGCTATATTATCAAAGAGGTGAATGTTTAGGGAAGTTGGAGTATGATGGGGCAGAGATTGAAGATGCATATAAAAAGGCAAGTTTCTTTTTTGATATATTAGAAATGCATGCATATAAAGAAGCACTCGCAAATAAAATCAGTAAATAAAAATCCAAAAAATGGATATGCATAATTGCATAGGATGTGGATAAATTTTCATGATATATTAAAATAAAAAATGTGGGTGATGGAGTATGAAGAAACTACTTATTGGTAGTCTATTAACGTTAGCAATGGCATGGGGTATTTCATTAGGCGATACAGCATTAGAGAAAAGTCAAGTGATTTCTCATAATGATCAAGAGGTACAATTAGCTGGAGATCTACCTTTTGAATATTAAAAAACAACCGTCTTACTTAGACGGTTGTTTTTTTGTGGAGTAATCTCCAAACGTCTTTACTAGAAACGGGTTTGCTAATAAAGAATCCTTGGATATGGTCACAGTTTTGTTCATATAAAAACTTCCATTGATCTTCCGTCTCTACACCTTCTGCAATCACTTCTAAATGTAGTTCTTTTGATAGTGTAATTATGGAAGAGATAATTGCTTCCTCTAAAGGACTAGTTGTAATGCCGCAAATAAACTCTCGAGCAATTTTTAATGTGTTGATTGGATATTTTGTTAAATAAGCTAAAGAACTATAACCAGTTCCAAAGTCATCGATTGAAATTTGAATACCAAGATTTTGAAGCTGTTCTAACTTTGCAACTACAGATTGATTTTGATTAATTGCGATACTTTCCGTAATTTCAATGTCTAATGCTTCTGGTTTTAGCTCTGTTTCTTCTAATACTTTTGAAATGGTTGGGATTAAATCTGCATGGTTAAATTGAACGACAGATAAATTCACACCTACTTTCAAGTGAGAAAAACCTTGATTATGCCATCTTTTTGCCTCTAAGCAAGCGGTGCGTAAAATCCAATTTCCAAGTTCAATAATAAATCCAGTTTCCTCTGCTAGAGGAATGAATTGGGCAGGAGATACGATGCCGAGCTTTGGATGTTTCCAACGAATTAATGCTTCAAAACCGATAATTTGTTTTGTTTTTGTGCTTACTTGTGGCTGGTATTCAAGGAAAAATTCATTTTGTTGTAATGCTTTTGAAAGTTCTCCTTCTAAGAAGTTACTCTCATTTTGAGCAATACTCATTTCTTTTGAGAAGAAAACGAATCTATTTTTTCCATTTGCTTTCGCGCGATACATAGCCATATCAGCATTTTTCATTAATTCTGTTACATCTGTTCCATAATCAGGGTACATTGCAATTCCGATACTCGGTGTAATAGACAGTTCCTCATCTTTAATGAAGAATGGTTTGTTTAAAATGGTTAAAATCTGTTCAGCTATAAATATTGCACTCTTTTCTGAGTACATATCTGGTAATAAAATCGTAAACTCATCTCCGCCCTGGCGAGCAACGACATCTTTTGAACGCAAGCAACTGCGTAATCTTTTTGCTACTTCAATTAATAATAAATCACCAACGTCATGACCAAGTCTATCGTTAATTTTTTTGAATCGATCTAAATCAAGGAACATGACGGCAACATCATTTGCGCTAGTTTGAGCTGTGTTTAAAATGTTTTTTAAATCTTTTTCAAACTTTCGGCGATTTGGTAGCCCAGTAAGTGCATCATGAAAGGCTAAATGTTCTACTTGTTTTTGTTTTTCATATAAAGTTGTAATATCCCGTGCTATGCCGAACATCCCAACAACTTCTTTGTTTATGAAAGTAGGGATGAGCGTAATGTGAAGGTAATAGTAATAACCTTCTTTTTCTTTTGTACGAACTTCTAAAGTTTGTGGTCTACCTTCTTTCGTTATTTGCAAAGCTTTCTTTAGTAAATCATGGTCTTTTGAGTCAATAAAGTGTAAAAGGGAGTAGCTTTCTACTTCACAATAGTAGGCAGTAAATAAGCTTTCACAAGCTGTATTAGATTGTTGGAAAATACCATACATATTTAAAGAGAAAACAGCATCAGGATGATCTTCGAATAAAGATTTGTAGCGTTGTTCACTCTTTGATAACGCAGATGCACCTTCTTCTACTTTGCCTTCTAGTTGTGTAGTCAACTGTTCGTATGTATCGATTAGTGCTCGATTATCCTTCCACATATAAAGTTGTCGTAGGAATAATAAGATGAGTGATAATACTAGACCGATTAACATGAACTTATCATCCCAAGGTTGAAAGATAATAAAAGAAAAAGTAATGATTATACTAAAGTAAGGTAATATAAAGCGCACATAATCAAATCGATAATATTTTGTTTTCGTTTCATGCTGTATTGGTTTATCTAAAATATATAGTATAGACGACAAACCAATTAATAAAATTGAAGCAGTATGTATTAAGTAAGAGACTTCAGAAGAAGTTTCCATACCTCTGTTTAATTGAAACAGATGTATATATCCGTATACAAGTATGATAGTAAAGCCGATAATTAATGAAATTCTACTAGAAGAATATTGTTCCCTTCTATATAGGCTAATAACCGCGTAAATTACTAATGATTGTGCAATAAAGTAACCAATTAAAACCCATTGATCTGTTGTTAACATACGAAAGCTTGAAACGTCCAAAATAAAAGTTAAGGTAAAATAGATATTCATAATAACAATAAAGATGCTATCGAATGAAAATTGAGCAAGGCCTCTAATAGAGTAATGTTTTATGAACTTTATAGCAAAGCCAGAGAAGAGTAAAATATATTGTACGATGAAAAAGGGCAAGGACTTATATGAGAATATGACTTGATCATATATAGAAAGTGAATGAAGAAACAAAGTTATCTCCATTGTCAATCCACATAGGCAGGTGCATAGTACTAAAATCCAAAATAGTTTGTCACCGCGCTTCATTTTCTTAATTGCTTTATATAAGCAATAGCAAGAAAAGAGTGTAGCGAAACAAAATAAAAAAAGAATTCCAATTTCTTTTATATTTAAGTCCTTAGGGATAAGAAATATCCAAAGGGAAAATATAATTATATACATCATGACAAATTGTACATATTTTTTTTGATTAATCATATTATGACTCCGTTTCAATAAAGTTGAATCACAGGTGGAAAATGCTAATTCCAATCATAGCATATAAAATAGGGTGTTTTTTACTATAAAAATTACTTTTTTTGAAAAAAATAGCTCAACATTACAATTTACCATTGTAATGTTGAGCTATTTATTCTTTTTATCCCTCTTATGGAGGATAGTTCATGTATGAGTTGCAACATTGCTAAATCTTTCTGTTTACTTTCAATCATAATATCGAAATTATGATTGTTTTTTTTTGCAATGTGTAAGAAAGGCTTAATAAACTCTAAATCAATATATTCGGCGTGAGCCCTAAATTCTTTTTTTGATTTAGGAGAGGAAATGTGAACTTTAGGAGGGACATTTGTATGTGACCAAGTTTCAAAAATTGCAGGAAGTAACAATTCTAGCGGTTCCACGCAAAGGTTTGCCATGTGATGATGATAATCAAATACGAATGGAATCTTTTCTTTTTGGCAAATAGATAAAGTTTCAGCAGTCGTATATGTTTTATCATCGTTTTCAAGTGTCATTTGCTTTTTTATATGTGCAGGAAGTTTTTTTATGTTTTCATGGAAACGCCCAATCGCTTTTTCTTTATTTCCATAGGCACCACCTACATGGATGTTAATATAAGAAGTATCTGCAATTCCTATTGCATCTAATACTTTATAATGATAAGTCATATCTGTAATAGCGTTAGTTGTAATGTGTGGCTTGTCGCTTGTAAATAGCGTAAATTGATTGGGATGAAAACTTACTCGTAAATTGTGTTCTGTAATTAATGCCCCGATTTTACGCCAAAGCGGTGTAAATGCCCCGATATAATCAAACTTGACTTCGGGATGCGTTGCAAGCGGGACAATGGAAGAAGATAAGCGATATAACGGAATTTCATGCGCTATGTTGTAATGAAGAATACGTATTGTATGCTCAAGATTCTGCCTTGTAATATCGTACAATTTATCTTCACGTTCTTGTTTACTGAGCTTTTCAAAGCTTGTAAATGTCATCGTTTTGGCAGGAGAACAGTCCCAAAGTGCCATTGCATGTGAGACATATCCGAACCGCATAATCATATGGAATACATCTCCTTTATTCATTATCTTTCCTATAGGAAGAAAGAAAGTATCGTTCCTATCCATTCTTTTCCTCTATCAATAAGAGAAAGGGGGCTAACATCTTTAAAGGAAAGTAATGACGCGTTTTCTAAATCTTCATGGAATTTGTTTTTTACTGTTTGTATAAAATGTTTATCATATAAAAGGCAGTTGATTTCATGGTTAATATATAAACTTCTCATATCAAAGTTTGCAGTTCCGATATCACAAATATAATCGTCCGCTATAATAACTTTAGCGTGAAAAAAACCTTGTTGAAATGCGTAAATATTACACCCGGCTTGTATTAACTTTCGGCAATACGGGAATTTTGCTTCTCGAACAAGGGCGTGATCAGCTTTTTCTGGAACGAGAATTGTGATTTGAACCCCACGTTTTCGTGCTTTTAATAATGCGTTCATAATTTTTTTTCCAGGAATGAAATATGGTGTACCGATAAAGAGTTCTTCTTTCGTATTTTCAATTAAGTGTAAAAAAGTATGTTGTAAATATGCCCCATCGGTCGGAATAAATTGATGTAGAATGATTCCTGGTTGTTGCTTAGGAAAATAAAGAGGTGAATCTAATAAATTTTGACCCGTATCGTCGAGCCAATCATGTAAAAATTGCTTTTGTAAATCTTGTATTCCTTCTCCCGTAAGACGCAAATGATAATCGCGCCATAATCCTAATTTTTGATTATGCCCTAAATATTCTTCGCCAATATTAAATCCACCAATATAACCAATTTTCCCGTCAATAACTGTAATTTTTCTATGGTTTCTTTGATTTGCAGAAAAGAAAAGAAAAGGAAATTTCACTTTATGACAAAATGAAAAAGAGACGCCGTGTTTTTGTAGGGAACGAATTGCCTCATTGGATAAATAATGGCTTCCCAATCGATCGAGTAAAAGTCTTACTTCAATTCCTTCCTTTGCTTTATCGATAAGTAACTTTAAAAATTCACGACTGATTTTATCGTTTTTTACAATGAAAAACAAAACGTGCACATGGTGCCTTGCTTGTTGTATATCAGTAAATAAAGCATCATATAAATCTTGCCCGTATGTATAAAGGTGAAAATTACTTTGACGTAAAGGGAAAGTACGAGAGCGCACACGCTTTAAATGAAGAATCCTCCCATATAAAAGGTCAATTGTGATCCAAAGAGTAACGCATATTAACAAGAGAGATACGAAGAACATGAGTGAATTCCCTCCTTTGCATTCTTTTCACCTTCACTTTGCCGGTTGATTAAAGTTTCACTTTACCCCGCTTTAACGGGCAGTAAACTTCCTACTTCAAAAATTGATGAATAAATAGAAGTTAGTTTGGAAATCAACTGCCCGTAAAAGCCCGATTGGTTCAACTAATAATCAGTGGGGGATGAACCACCCCTACGGATTAAAGTTTCACTTTATAGTTTCACCGAAATAAACAGCTTTATGAAAAAATATGTTGTTGTATAACAAAAAACTGTTGACTGAATGCTCACTCATTATATAATGAAGATAGGGGAAAAATTCAGAAAATTATATGTTTTTGAAGATTCTAAAAAAGAAAGATGGCTTACAAAGAGAGGGGTAGCATAAAAATGAATAACTTACTGATCATGAATTGGCTGGCTGCCATTGCTGTTATTGCTTATGCAGGATATTTGTTTGTGTATCTTATACGAACGAGGATGGCCTACATACAGTTAGGAAAAAAGATTGAATTTGACCGTCGTTTTAAAGAGCGTTGGGATCTTCTTAAGGTCAATGTTTTCGGTCAGAAAAAGCTGCTGAAAGATAAGAAGAGCGGCATTATTCACGTTATGTTCTTTTACGGATTTATTCTTGTCCAATTTGGAGCAATTGACTTCGTTTGGAAAGGACTCGCACCAGGATCACATCTTCCACTTGGACCACTATACCCTGCATTTACATTCTTCCAGGAAATTGTCACACTTGTTATTTTAATTGCAGTCTTTTGGGCTTTTCATAGACGTTATGTTGAGAAGCTAGTTCGTTTAAAACGTAATTTCAAATCAGGCCTTGTTCTTATCTTTATCGGTGGCTTAATGATTTCTGTGCTACTTGGTAATGGGATGGGGATTATATGGCACGGCGAGGAGCTTTCATGGAGTGAACCGATCGCTTCTGCAATCGCTTACGTTTTCTCGGGAATAAATGAAACCGTAGCCATTTCTGTGTTCTACTTCTCTTGGTGGGTGCATCTACTAATTTTGTTAACGTTTTTAGTGTATGTTCCACAATCAAAACACGCGCATTTAATTGCGGGACCAGCTAACGTTTTCTTCGGTCGTCTTTCAAATCCAGGGAAACTTGAAAAGATTGACTTTGAAGATGAAACGCAAGAAACATTTGGTGTTGGTAAAATCGAAGACTTTAGACAAAATCAGCTTATCGATTTATACGCTTGCGTAGAGTGTGGTCGCTGTACAAATATGTGCCCGGCAACAGGAACAGGGAAAATGTTATCGCCGATGGATTTAATTTTAAAACTTCGCGATCATTTAACTGATAAAGGAGCAGCAGTGACATCAAAAGCACCGTGGGTTCCAGTAGTTGCTTTTAATAATACGCAAGGAAATCAGTTAGCGATGATGGCAGCTGGGAAAGGGCAACAAGAATCAGCGGCTACAACGCTAGCTTACGATCCGAGTTTAATCGGAGATGTTATTACGGAGGAAGAGATTTGGGCTTGTACAACGTGTCGTAACTGTGAAGACCAGTGTCCGGTTATGAATGAGCATGTTGACAAAATTATCGATTTACGCCGCTACCTCGTTTTAACAGAAGGAAAGATGGACGCGGAAGCGCAACGTGCGATGACAAACATCGAGCGTCAAGGGAATCCGTGGGGACTGAATCGTAAAGAGCGTGAAACTTGGCGCCAAGGTGATGATGAAGTAACGGTTCCAACTGTAAAAGAAAAATCGAAAGCTGGCGAGGAGTTCGAATATTTATTCTGGGTTGGTTCAATGGGATCATATGATAATCGTAGTCAGAAGATTGCAATATCATTTGCGAAGTTAATGAACGAAGCAGGCATTTCATTCGCGATACTTGGTAATAAAGAAAAGAATTCTGGGGATACACCGCGACGTCTTGGAAATGAATTTGTCTTCCAAGAGATGGCGACAAAGAATATTGAGGAATTTGAAAAAGCAGGAGTGAAGAAAATCGTTACGATTGATCCTCACGCTTATAACACATTTAAAAATGAGTATCCAGACTTTGGCTTGCAAGCAGAAGTCTATCATCATACAGAATTGTTAGCTCAGTGGGTGAAAGAAGGACGCTTGAAACCTGTTCACGCTATTGAGGAAACAGTTACGTACCATGATTCCTGTTATTTAGGAAGATACAACGAAGTATACGAAGCGCCACGCGATATTTTGAAAGCAATTCCTGGTGTGAATCTTGTAGAAATGGCACGAAACCGTGAAACAGGAATGTGTTGTGGCGCAGGTGGTGGCTTAATGTGGATGGAAGAGACAGCAGGTTCACGTATTAACGTTGCTCGTACAGAACAAGCACTAGCTGTGCAACCATCCATTATCGGTACAGGTTGTCCATATTGCTTAACGATGATTAGTGATGGGACGAAAGCGAAAGAAGTAGAAGAGAAGGTTCAAACTCTTGATGTAACAGAGATTTTAGAACGCTCTGTTATCGGACAGAAGAAAGAAGCGATGTAATTTGCAAGCGTGAATACAACTTTAGAGAGAGGTGCAACCATTGCACCTCTTCTCAACGTAACAATACCGAGCGAGCGCTCGGTGCTAAAAAAAGAGATGGGGGAAATAGATATGAGTAAAACAGTTATTTTAAGTGCTGCAAGAACACCGGTTGGGAAATTTGGAGGATCTTTAAAAGACGTGAAAGCAACAGAACTTGGGGGAATTGCAATTAAGGCAGCGCTTGAAAGAGCAAACGTTTCTGCTAATGATGTGGAAGAAGTTATATTCGGAACAGTTATCCAAGGTGGACAGGGACAAATTCCATCACGCCAAGCTGCGAGGGCTGCTGGAATTCCTTGGGAAGTGCAGACGGAAACAGTGAATAAAGTTTGTGCATCAGGGCTTCGTGCAGTTACGTTAGCGGATCAAATTATTCGTACTGGCGATCAATCACTTATTGTAGCTGGTGGTATGGAGTCGATGAGTAACAGTCCTTACATTTTACGCGGAGCAAGATGGGGATACAGAATGGGAAACAACGAAGTGATTGATTTAAACGTTGCTGACGGTTTAACATGTGCATTTTCAGGTATACACATGGGTGTTTATGGGGGAGAAGTTGCGAAGGAAGATGGAATCTCTCGCGAAGCGCAAGATGAATGGGCATATCGTAGCCATCAACGTGCGGTTTCCGCGCATAAAGAAGGACGTTTTGAAGAGGAAATCGTGCCAGTAACGATTCCGCAAAGAAAAGGCGATCCGATTGTCGTTGCAAAAGATGAGGCGCCACGTGAAGATACAACGATTGAAAAATTAGCGAAATTAAAACCTGTATTTGATAAGACGTCAGCAGTGACAGCGGGAAATGCACCAGGACTAAACGATGGTGGTGCTGCGCTTGTACTAATGAGCGAAGACAGAGCGAAGCAAGAAGGAAGAAAGCCATTAGCGACAATTTTGGCACATACAGCAATTGCAGTGGAGTCTAAAGATTTCCCAAGAACGCCAGGTTATGCAATTAACGAATTGTTGAAAAAAACAGGCAAGACAATTGAAGATATTGATTTATTCGAGATTAATGAAGCATTCGCAGCGGTAGCAATTGCAAGTACAGAGATTGCAGGAATTGACCCAGACAAATTGAATGTAAATGGCGGCGCAGTGGCGATGGGACATCCGATTGGAGCGAGTGGAGCGCGTATTATCGTTACACTTATCCATGCACTGAAGCAGCGCGGCGGCGGAATTGGAATTGCTTCGATTTGTAGCGGTGGTGGCCAAGGCGATGCAGTGATGATTGAAGTTCACTAATTAAGATTAGAAGGTATATAGTTTATTAAAAATTAAGGGGGAAGAAAAAATGGGTGTACAAAAAATCGTTGTAATTGGTGCGGGACAAATGGGATCGGGAATTGCGCAAGTATGTGCAATGGCAGGATATGATGTGAAGGTACAAGATTTAAAACAAGAGCAATTAGATAGAGGATTGGCTATCATTACGAAAAACTTAGCGCGCCAAGTAGAAAAAGGACGTATGAAGGAAGAAGAGAAAGAAGCAACTTTAAATCGTCTTACAGTAACGCTTGATTTAGATTGTGTGAAGGAAGCGGATCTTATTATTGAAGCAGCTGTTGAGAAAATGGATATTAAAAAGAAAATCTTTGCGAATCTAGATGAAATTGCTCCAGAACACGCAATTTTAGCGACAAATACGTCATCGCTGCCAATTACAGAAATTGCAGCGGTAACGAAGCGTCCAGAAAAAGTAATCGGTATGCACTTTATGAATCCCGTTCCAGTTATGAAGCTTGTTGAAATTATTCGTGGTTTGGCTACAGATGATGCGGTATATGAAACGATTGAAGATATTACGAAGAAAATTGGGAAAGTACCAGTTGAAGTAAATGATTTCCCAGGGTTTGTATCGAACCGTATTTTATTACCGATGATTAACGAGGCAATCTATACGTTATATGAAGGTGTAGCGACGAAAGAAGCGATTGATGAAGTAATGAAACTCGGTATGAATCATCCGATGGGCCCGCTTACGCTAGCTGATTTTATCGGTTTAGATACATGTTTATACATTATGGAAGTGTTGCATGAAGGATTAGGTGATAGTAAATATCGCCCATGTCCATTACTACGTAAGTACGTAAATGCAGGATGGTTAGGACGTAAAACAGGTCGTGGTTTCTACGTTTACGAATAAATTCCCCTTTGTTACAAAATAGTGGTCTTACCAAATTATTAAAAGGATATATAGCAAATGGAGGCGGAGTATATGAACTTTCGTTTTAATGAAGAGCAGCAAATGATGAGGAAAATGGTTCGGGATTTTGCACAGAAGGAAATAGCTCCCTTTGTTCCTAGTATGGAACAAAGGGTGTTCCCAAAAGAGATTTTGCAGAAGATGGGTGAGCTTGGGTTAATGGGAATTCCAGCACCTGCAAAATACGGTGGTGCAGAAATGGATTTTATTTCTTACATTTTAGCAATTGAGGAAATTTCAAAGGTAAGTGCAACTGTTGGTGTAATTTTAGCTGTACATACGTCAGTTGGAATGAATCCGATTTTATATTTCGGAACAGAAGAACAGAAGCAGAAATATGTTTCTAAATTGGCGACTGGTGAGTATTTAGGTGCATTTGCTCTAACAGAACCGAACGCAGGATCAGATGCAGGGAGTTTGAAATCAAGAGCTGTAAAAAAGGGCGATCACTACATTATTAATGGGTCGAAAGTATTTATTACAAATGGCGGCGAAGCAAGTACATACATTGTATTCGCTTCTACAAATCCAGAGGCAGGAAAAAGTGGGATTTCTGCATTTATAGTAGAGAAAGATACACCGGGCTTAATTATCGGCAAAGATGAGCATAAAATGGGACTTCTTGGTTCTCGCACGGTACAACTGACGTTTGAAGATATGAAAGTGCCGGCCGAGAATTTACTTGGTGAAGAAGGACAAGGATTTAAAGTGGCAATGGCGAATTTAGATGTTGGACGAATTGGAATCGGAGCGCAGGCATTAGGAATTGCGGAAGCGGCGCTTGCATGTGCGATTGATTATGCGAAAGAGCGTGAGCAATTCGGTAAGCCAATTGCGGCGCAGCAAGGAATCGGCTTCAAACTTGCAGATATGGCGACTAGCGTAGAAGCAGCGCGATTACTTGTATACAGAGCGGCATCGCTAAGAGCGCAAGGATTACCATGCGGCAAAGAAGCTTCTATTGCGAAATTATTCGCTTCTAAGACGGCTGTTGAAGTTGCGATTGAAGCGGTGCAAGTATTTGGTGGTTACGGTTATACGAAAGACTATCCAGTAGAACGATTTTTCCGTGATGCGAAAATCACGCAAATATATGAAGGAACGAGTGAGATACAGAAACTTGTTATTAGTCGAGCTTTATAAAAGGACAAGGGGGAGACGGGAATGCATTTTAAACTATCAGAAGAACATGAAATGATAAGAAAAATGGTTCGGGATTTTGCTAAGAACGAAGTAGCACCGACGGCAGCTGAGCGTGATGAAGAAGAGAGATTTGATCGCGCTTTATTCGATCAAATGGCAGAGCTTGGTTTAACCGGTATTCCGTGGCCTGAGGAATACGGTGGAATTGGAAGCGATTACTTAGCGTATGTAATTGCTATCGAAGAATTATCTCGTGTTTGTGCTTCAACGGGTGTAACGCTGTCTGCACACACTTCACTTGCTGGTTGGCCAATTTTTAAATTTGGAACGGAAGAACAAAAGCAAAAGTTTTTACGACCGATGGCAGAAGGAACGAAAATTGGCGCATACGGTTTAACGGAGCCAAGTTCTGGTTCAGATGCTGGCGGAATGAGGACAACTGCGAAACGAGATGGAGACCATTACATTTTAAATGGATCGAAAATCTTTATTACAAATGGCGGTATTGCTGATATTTATGTTGTTTTTGCATTAACTGATCCCGAATCGAAGCAGCGTGGTACGAGCGCGTTTATTGTGGAAAGTGATACACCAGGATTTTCAGTTGGGAAGAAGGAAAGCAAGTTAGGGATTCGCTCTTCACCAACAACTGAAATTATGTTCGAAGATTGCCGTATTCCTGTAGAGAACCTACTCGGGGAAGAGGGCCAAGGATTTAAAGTTGCGATGCAAACATTAGATGGCGGCCGTAATGGTATTGCCGCGCAAGCAGTCGGTATTGCGCAAGGGGCTTTAGATGCTTCTGTAGAATATGCAAGAGAGCGTCATCAGTTTGGGAAGCCAATTGCGGCGCAGCAAGGAATTGGCTTTAAACTTGCAGATATGGCAACGGATGTGGAGGCGGCGCGTCTTCTAACATACCAAGCGGCTTGGCTTGAATCGGAAGGGCTTCCGTATGGGAAAGAGTCAGCGATGTCAAAAGTATTTGCAGGCGATACAGCGATGAAGGTGACAACTGAAGCAGTACAAGTATTTGGTGGTTACGGTTATACGAAAGATTATCCAGTAGAGCGTTATATGCGCGATGCAAAGATTACACAAATATATGAGGGAACACAAGAGATTCAAAGGCTTGTAATTTCTCGTATGTTAACGAAGTAGGAACGAAAGCGTAGGTATTTTCCTACGCTTTTTCCTTCCAAAAAATAATAGAGAGAGGTGAAGGGGATGGTTAAACATAATGTACATGCGTCCGTGAAAGATGAAAAATTAGTTGCGTTAAGACGTGAACAAATGATTAAAGGTGCGGTGCAATTGTTTAAGCAAAAAGGGTTCCCACGTACAACAACGAGAGAGATTGCGAAGGCGGCTGGGTTTAGTATTGGAACACTTTATGAGTACATTCGTACAAAAGATGATGTTTTATATTTAGTTTGTGATAGTATTTATGAACATGTAAAAGAAAGATTAGAGGAAGTAGTGTGTACAGAGAAGGGGAGTATAGAAAGCTTAAAGATAGCGATAACGAATTATTTTAAAGTGATGGATGAATTGCAAGAGGAAGTATTAATTATGTATCAAGAGGTACGTTTTTTACCGAAAGAATCACTCCCATATGTATTGGAAAAAGAGTTTCAAATGGTCGGGATGTTTGAGAATATTTTAGAGCAGTGTACAGCAAATGGGACATTTACATTAAATAAAAAAGAGATACAGCTTCTTGCACATAACATTTTCATACAAGGACAAATGTGGGGATTTAGACGTTGGGCCCTGCAAAAACTGTATACGCTTGAAGAATATACAGAAATGCAAATTAGGTATGTATTGCAAGGAGCACATATGTTTCCGAAATAAGGAATAGACAAATTATAATTTTATTACCATATTAAAGTTTCCCGTTTTTTTTGTAGCATATTTGTGCGACTTTTGTTTATAATGAATAGTATGGATTTTTTTAAGCAGACCGTTATATATAAGGTTATATTTGAAGAAAGGAAGTGCCGCATAAGTGAATTTTAAGCAATATTCACCAGAAGAGCTAAAAGAATGTTCAATGATTGAAGTTGTACATAGCGTTTTAGGGGATAAAAGACAAGCAACGACATTCAACGAGTTGGTTCGAGAAATCGCTCAAGTGCTGGGACTATCTCAAGAGCAAGTTAATGCGAAACTCGCACAATTTTATACAGATTTAAACATCGATGGACGTTTCATTAATTTAGGAGAAAATCGTTGGGGGCTACGCAGCTGGTACCCATATGAGCAAATTGATGAAGAAATCTTACCTCAGCCAAAACCGAAGAAGAAACGTAAAGTTGAAGAAGACGGTTTTGACGACTACATTGAAGAAGATGAAGACTTCGACGATGCAGACGCAACTGAAGAAGAAGAGGTAGAAGATTTGGACAAGGTTCTTGAAGAAGAAGACGGAGATGACGATGATCTTGATGATTTAGATGAAGATGATGACGATGACTTCGCCGAAGAAGAACTTGAGTACGATGAAACTGAAGAAGAAGAAGAGGAAGAACTGTAGTTCTTGACTTTTCATTATCGTCCATGTAGAATCATTTTTGGGCTCTTTAAAAAAGGACGATAATACTTTTAAAGTGTAAATATAAAAGAAAATTGCTCCCTACTTATTACTTTATGTGATGAGGGGAGCAATTTTCTTTTTTGTTTTTTGTTTAGAAAATAAAAAGAGTCTAACAATAAGATGGATACAGTGTTATCTACATACGTTGCGCTTTGCAACGGTGATTATATAACAGCAAAATAGGAGGGAGCTTTTTCATGACTAAGTATATTTTTGTAACAGGCGGTGTAGTATCGTCTTTAGGAAAAGGTATTACAGCAGCATCTCTTGGAAGACTTTTAAAAAATCGTGGTTTAAACGTAACGATTCAAAAGTTTGATCCATACATTAACGTAGACCCAGGGACTATGAGCCCATACCAACACGGTGAGGTATTCGTAACAGATGACGGTGCAGAAACTGATTTAGACCTTGGTCACTATGAGCGTTTCATCGACATCAACTTAAACAAATACAGCAACGTAACAACAGGTAAAATTTACTCTTCAGTTCTTCAAAAAGAGCGTCGTGGTGAATACCTAGGAGGAACAGTTCAAGTTATTCCTCACATTACTAATGAAATTAAAGAGCGTGTATACCGTTCTGGTCGCGAAACAAACGCGGACGTTGTTATTACAGAAATTGGTGGAACTGTTGGTGACATCGAGTCTTTACCATTCTTAGAAGCAATCCGTCAAATTAAGAGCGACATCGGTCGTGACAATGTAATGTACATTCACTGTACGTTAATCCCGTACTTAAAAGCAGCGGGTGAAATGAAAACAAAACCAACGCAACATAGCGTTAAAGAGCTTCGTAGCTTAGGTATTCAACCAAATATTATCGTTGTTCGTACAGAATTGCCTGTTTCTCAAGATATGAAAGACAAGCTTGCATTATTCTGTGACATTGATACAAAAGCAGTTATCGAAGCACGTGATGCAGATACTTTATATGCGGTTCCATTATCTCTTCAAGAGCAAAATATGGACCAAATCGTTTGCGATCACTTAAAATTAGACAATCCAGCTGCAGATATGACAGAGTGGACTGCTTTAGTTAATAAAGTGCGTAACCTTTCTAAGAAAACAAAAATCGCTCTTGTTGGTAAATACGTGGAGCTTCAAGATGCATACATTTCTGTTGTAGAAGCACTTCGTCATGCGGGTTATTCATTCGACACAGATGTAGAAGTGAAATGGGTAAATGCTGAACACGTAACACCAGAGAACGTACAAGAATTAGTTGGTGACACAGATGGTATCCTTGTACCTGGTGGATTCGGCGATCGTGGTGTAGAAGGTAAAATCGTTGCAATTCAATATGCTCGTGAAAACAAAGTACCATTCTTAGGAATTTGCTTAGGTATGCAACTTGCATCAATCGAATTTGCACGTAACGTATTAGGATTAGAAGGAGCTAACTCTTCTGAAATTAATCCTGACACACCTTATGCAATCATTGACTTATTACCAGAACAAAAAGATGTAGAAGACTTAGGTGGTACACTTCGTCTTGGCCTATATCCATGTAAGCTTGCTGAAGAAACAAATGCTTACAATGCTTACAATGAGCCGGTTGTATATGAGCGTCATCGTCATCGTTATGAGTTCAACAATCAATTCCGTCCGGATATGGAAAAAGAAGGATTTGTATTCTCTGGTACAAGCCCAGACGGCCGTCTAGTTGAAATCATTGAATTAAAAGAACATCCTTGGTTCGTAGCAGCACAGTTCCACCCGGAACTAGTTTCTCGTCCAAACCGTCCACAACCATTGTTCCATGACTTCGTAAGAGCTTCTATTACGAATAAAGAGAGCAAGTAAAAAAAAAGCGCCTGAAATAGGGCGCTTTTTTTAATATTCATTTAACATTTCATCGATTGTAAATTTGATCCCATGATATGCAAATAAAGCTATCATTAAACTTGGAAATCCATAGCGATTGCCTTCATCGTCTGGAATAAGGCCTTTTAACAGCTTTGTATCAATATGTACATCTGTATATTGTTCCAGTGATTCAGTACCTTCTTGAATAGCAGAGATGCCGACAATAGAGTGTCCATCTGCTTGAAGTTTTTTTGCCATTGCTACAACTTCTTCATCTGTTGAAAAACGGCTAATAAGAAGTACACGATCTGCAGAAGTTACTTCTACTTCTTTACCATTTTCCAATAATCGTTTTGCTTGCTTCATTGGTTCAGCACCGAATAATGCTTCAGCAACAACGCCCTCCATTTCATTTGTACCATGTAAATAAATAAAACCGTCGCCAACTAATGCTTGAGCAAGTAGACGGGCGCTATCTTCTATATTCGTTTCTTCTTTTTGAGAAACTCTGGAGAAATAACCACTTAATTGAGTTGAAAAAATTTTTAACATAATGTTACTCCCTTTCGTACGTGTTTACCGGCTTTCATTATAGTTTATTTTTTCAGAAAGGTGAAATCGAAGGGTAGCATAACAAAATAGGAAACGGTAAAATAAGAAAGAATAGGAAGGAATTTGCCAAAGAATAGCGAAAATTAATCGTTAAGATATAAGAAGCTTTAAATCTTGTATTTACACAGAAAGGTTGGGAGTTATGGAAGGGAAAATTTTAATCGTTGATGATCAATATGGCATTCGTGTGTTATTACATGAAGTGTTCCAAAAAGAAGGTTATCAGACATTCCAAGCAGCGAATGGATTTCAAGCTTTAGATATCGTGAAAAAAGATAATCCAGATTTAGTAGTGTTAGATATGAAAATTCCAGGTATGGATGGTATAGAGATTTTAAAACATGTGAAGGAAATTGATGAGAGTATTAAAGTAATTTTAATGACTGCTTATGGAGAGCTTGATATGATCCAAGAAGCAAAAGATTTAGGAGCTTTAATGCACTTTGCTAAACCGTTTGATATTGATGAGATTCGTCAAGCGGTGAGAGATCAGCTTGCTGTAGAGGCGTAAAAAATGAATTTTTTATAAAAAATATGGAAAAAAGCGTTTACATGGACTATTGAGCAGGTGAATACGGTTGAGTTTTTGAGTACAAGTTGTTATCCTATTGAGTGTAGAAAAAAGTCCGGTATGTAAATATACATATTTTACCTTATTCTGGTCATACTACCAGCGATAAGAACTTATCGGATACAAAAAACGTTTTTTAGGAGGATTCACCATGCCTTTAGTTTCTATGAAAGAAATGCTAAACACAGCACTAGAAGGAAAATACGCAGTTGGTCAATTCAACATGAACAACTTAGAGTGGACTCAAGCTATCTTAGCTGCTGCGGAAGAAGAAAAATCTCCTGTAATCCTAGGTGTATCTGAGGGTGCAGCTCGTCATATGACTGGTTTCAAAACAGTTGTAGCTATGGTTAAAGCTTTAATCGAAGAAATGAACATCACTGTTCCTGTAGCGATTCACCTTGACCATGGTTCAAGCTTCGAAAAATGTAAAGAAGCAATCGATGCAGGTTTCACATCTGTAATGATCGACGCTTCTCACCACCCATTCGAAGAAAACGTTGAAACTACTAAAAAAGTAGTAGAATACGCACACGCTCGTAACGTATCTGTTGAAGCTGAGCTTGGAACAGTTGGCGGACAAGAAGACGACATCATCGCTGAAGGCGTAATTTACGCTGATCCAGCAGAGTGTAAGCACCTTGTTGAAGCAACAGGTATCGATTGCCTAGCTCCAGCTTTAGGTTCTGTACACGGTCCTTACAAAGGTGAGCCTAACTTAGGATTCGCTGAAATGGAACAAGTTCGTGACTTCACTGGTGTACCTTTAGTATTACACGGTGGTACTGGTATCCCAACTGCAGATATCGTAAAAGCTATCTCTTTAGGTACTTCAAAAATTAACGTAAACACTGAGAACCAAATTGAGTTTACAAAAGCTGTTCGTGAAGCATTAAACAAGGACCAAGAAGTTTACGATCCTCGTAAATATATTGGACCTGGCCGCGAAGCTATTAAAGCAACTGTTGCTGGTAAAATGCGTGAATTCGGTTCTAACGGTAAAGCGTAAGAATAAAATTCCGTTTTGGAAACCGTCTAGTCTTTTAGACGGTTTCCTTTCGTTGTATAATGAAAGCGTGAACAAGTCTAAAGATTTTTATCATTTTGTTTTTGAAACAGAAAATAATGTGCATAGTCCTATTAATAAATGTGATAATGTATCTAAATTGATAAAGTAAATTCGATGAATAGTTAATCTTTATCTATTCGTATTACAGGAGAAATGGAGATAATGGTTTCCTATTTATTGAGTTTTAGGGTGGAAAGAGTGATTGAGATTCTTAAGGGGAGCTTTCTATAAAGATATAGAAAGTAAATACATTCACAAGAAGGGAGCTCAATATGGAAAAATTGCTAATTGAAGGCGGAAGAGCTTTAAATGGAACAATTCGAGTGAGTGGTGCAAAGAACAGCGCCGTTGCACTAATTCCAGCGACAATTTTAGCAGATACTCCAGTAACTATTGGTGGTGTCCCTAATATTTCGGACGTGAAAATGTTAGGAGACTTGCTAGAGGAAATTGGAGGAAGGGTAACTTATGGACAGGAGGAAGAGATGGTAGTCGATCCTTCTAACATGGTTGCAATGCCTTTACCAAATGGAAAAGTGAAAAAATTGCGTGCTTCTTATTATTTAATGGGTGCGATGCTTGGCCGTTTTAAAAAAGCTGTTATTGGGCTTCCAGGTGGATGTCATTTAGGACCGAGGCCGATTGATCAGCATATTAAAGGGTTTGAAGCGTTAGGCGCACATGTTACGAATGAACAGGGTGCTATTTATTTAAGAGCAGATGAATTACGCGGGGCACGTATTTATTTAGATGTTGTTAGTGTAGGAGCTACGATTAATATTATGCTAGCAGCTGTGCGAGCGAAGGGTAGAACTGTTATTGAAAACGCAGCGAAAGAACCAGAGATTATTGATGTAGCTACATTGTTAACAAGCATGGGTGCACGTATTAAAGGTGCTGGCACAGATGTAATCCGAATTGATGGTGTGGATTCACTGCACGGTTGTCATCACACGATCATTCCGGATCGTATTGAAGCGGGTACGTATATGATTTTAGGAGCTGCATCAGGAGGAGAAGTAACGGTTGATAATGTTATTCCTCAGCATTTAGAGTCAGTTACAGCGAAGTTAAGAGAAGCTGGTGTCCAAGTTGAAACGAACGATGACCAAATTACAGTGAACGGTAATAGAAGGTTAAAAGTAGTTGATATAAAAACGCTTGTATATCCAGGATTCCCAACAGATTTACAACAACCATTTACGACGCTTTTAACAAAGGCGCATGGAACGGGTGTTGTAACGGATACGATTTACGGCGCGCGTTTTAAACACATTGATGAGTTACGTCGTATGAATGCACAAATTAAAGTAGAAGGTCGTTCGGCAATTGTAACTGGTCCTGTTTTATTGCAAGGTGCAAAAGTGAAAGCGAGTGATTTGCGAGCTGGAGCAGCCCTTGTTATTGCAGGGTTAATGGCGGATGGAATTACAGAAGTAACCGGACTTGAGCATATTGATCGAGGTTATGAAAATATAGTAGACAAGCTTAAAGGTCTTGGCGCAAACATTTGGCGAGAACAAATGACAAGTCAAGAAATTGAAGAGATGAAGAACGCATAAGTGATACTTCCGCAGGGGGGAAGCGAAGCATCACTACTTGCGGAAGTATAATTTATAGAGAAACACAGTTCACAAAATACGGCAGAATATATAAAGACTTAAAGGAGAGGGATTATCGTGGAAAGAAGTTTATCTATGGAGTTAGTACGTGTAACAGAGGCTGCAGCTTTATCATCAGCGCGTTGGATGGGACGCGGGAAAAAGGATGAGGCAGACGGTGCAGCAACATCAGCTATGCGTGATGTATTTGATACAATTCCGATGAAAGGTACAGTTGTAATTGGTGAAGGTGAGATGGATGAAGCGCCAATGCTGTATATCGGAGAGAAATTAGGTACGGGATATGGACCACGTGTAGACGTTGCAGTTGATCCTTTAGAAGGGACAAACATCGTGGCAGCTGGTGGATGGAATGCTCTTGCTGTTATTGCAATTGCAGATCATGGTAATTTGTTACATGCTCCTGACATGTACATGGATAAAATCGCGGTTGGCCCAGAAGCGGTTGGGGCGGTCGATATTGATGCGCCTATTATCGATAACTTACGTGCGGTTGCGAAAGCGAAAAATAAAGATATTGAAGATGTTGTAGCGACAGTTTTAAACCGTCCACGTCATCAAGCGATTATCGAAGAAATTCGTAAAGCTGGTGCTCGTATTAAATTAATTAACGATGGAGATGTGGCTGGAGCAATTAACACTGCATTTGATCGTACAGGTGTAGACATTTTATTCGGATCTGGTGGAGCGCCTGAGGGTGTATTAGCAGCAGTTGCATTAAAATGTTTAGGTGGAGAAATCCATGGAAAGCTACTGCCTCAAAATGAAGCTGAATTAGCTCGTTGTAAAAAAATGGGCATTGAAGATATAAATCGTATCCTTCGCATGGAAGACTTAGTAAAAGGTGACGATGCAATCTTTGCAGCAACAGGCGTAACAGACGGAGAACTATTACGCGGCGTTCAATTTAAAGGTAGCGTAGGAACAACACAATCCCTTGTTATGCGCGCAAAATCAGGCACAGTACGCTTCGTAGACGGACGCCATAGCTTGAATAAAAAACCGAACTTGGTTATTAAGTAAAAAGTGGAGGTGGCTTGCTCAGAAGGGGAAGGCATTGGAGCTCCTGACGAAGAGGCGTTTTTTGCCTCGCAGGAAGGGGTGAAATGACTGACCCTTCTAGCCACTGGAGCTGGGTTAAATAAAAAGTGGAAGCAGCTCGCTCAGAATCGCAGGGCATTGGAACTCTCGACCTTGAAGCGCTTTTTGCTTCGAGTGAGAGAGTGAAATGACCGGAGATTCTAGCTATTGGAACTGGATTAAGTAAAAAGCGTAAGCAGCTCGTTCAGAATGGTAGGGGGATGGAGCTTCT